>NZ_CAKKMV010000001.1 GCF_918697865.1 Massilia sp. Bi118
AAGCGCTTGCACCCCTTGTCCGCGTTGTGTCGCTCGACACAACGATTGAACACAGCGCGTGGAAGACCCTTTAAAAGCGCCTGGAAAGTGGTTATCGTAGACATGGTTGCAGGTTTAGGTTGTGAGCATGAGAACTCAGGGTTTTAGTACCCTTAACCTTTACCTGCAACTCCTTTCCGATGGTCTACTACCAGCTCAACTGTCAATTATCTTGGACAGCAGTGCGCCTTCGCGGGAAGTCATTTCGGGCAATGCCCGGAATGACGGTCAGGTAGCGTCGCGCATCGCCAGATCTTTGGCCTTCAACTTCGCCGACAGCGGCTTGCCCTTGCGCGCCCGCTTGCCGAAGTGCGGCTCCAGTCCGACGCCGAACAGCTCCACGGTACGCGGCTTGTCGCCGGCCCAGGTGCCGTTGACGTTCAGGCCTTTCGGGCTGATCGGCTGTGCGGCCAGCAGGCTTTCCTTCGGCTCCAGCTCCATCAGCGTCACGCCACGGCCGCCGTTCGTCAGCACTTTCATTTCGTCGATGCCGAACACCAGCACGCGGCCCTTTTCGGACAGGCAGGCGATGGCGCCGGCGTTGTCCGTCACCACGCGCGGAGCCAGCGGCACGGCGCCGTCGTCCAGCGTGATGAAGGACTTGCCGCCCTTCAGGCGGGTCGCCATGTCGCCGGCCCTGGCGATGAAGCCGAAGCCCGCAGTGGTCGACAGCAGCAGACGGGTGTCGGCATTGCCGGCGAAGTAGTACAGGATGCGGCCGCCGCCCGACAAGTCGACCAGGGTCGTGATCGGGACGCCGTCGCCGCGCGCGCCCGGCAGCGCGGCCACCGGCACGGAATAAGCCTTGCCGTTGTCGCCGATGCACAGCAGGTTGTCGACGGTGCGGCATTCGAAGACCTTGCCCAGTGAATCGCCGGCCTTGAAGGTGAGCTGCGCCGGATCGTGGCCGATGCCGGTGCGCGCGCGCACCCAGCCCTTCTCGGAGACGATCACGGTGACCGGCTCGTCGATGATTTTCTGTTCGAGCACGGCTTTCTGCGCTTCTTCGATCAGCGTGCGGCGGTCGTCGCCGTACTGCTTCGCATCGGCTTCGATTTCGCGGATCACCAGGCGCTTCATGCTCGAGGTGTTCTCGAGCAGGTCCTCGAGCTTTTCCTTTTCGCCGCGCAGTTCGGCCAGCTCCTGCTGGATCTTGATCGCTTCCAGGCGCGCCAGCTGGCGCAGGCGGATTTCGAGGATGTCCTCGGCCTGGCGGTCCGACAGGCGGAAACGCTCGATCAGCGCGGCCTTCGGTTCGTCCGAATTGCGGATGATGGCGATGACTTCGTCGATGTTCAGCAGGACGGTCTCGCGGCCTTCCAGGATATGGATGCGGTCGTTGACCTTGCCCAGCCTGAACTCGGTGCGGCGGCGGACCGTCACGAAGCGGTAGTCGATCCACTCCTGCAGGATCTCGGACAGGCCCTTCTGGCGCGGACGGCCATCGCCGCCGATCATCACCAGGTTGATCGGCGCCGAGCTCTCCAGCGAGGTATGCGCCAGCAGCATCAGCATGAACTCGGCCTGGTCCTGGTTCTTCGACTTCGGCTCGAACACCAGGCGCACCGGGGCCTCGCGGCCGGATTCGTCGCGCACGGCGTCGAGCGAACCGAGGATGGTCTGCTTCAGCGCCAGCTGCTCGGGCAGCAGGGTCTTCTTGTTGGGCTTGAGCTTCGGGTTGGTCAGTTCCTCGATCTCTTCCAGCACGCGCTGCGACGAGCAGCCCGGCGGCAGTTCGGTGACCACCGCCTGCCACTGGCCGCGCGCCAGTTCTTCGATCTTCCAGCGCGCGCGCACTTTCAGCGAGCCGCGGCCGGTGGCGTAGATGTCGGCGATGTTCGAGGCCGGAGTAATGATCTGGGCGCCGCCCGGATAGTCCGGCCCCTGGATCAGCGTCATCAGCTCGGCGTGGGTGATCTTTGGATTGCGGATCATCGCCACCGCCGCTGCCGCCACCTCGCGCAGGTTGTGCGACGGGACTTCGGTCGCCATGCCCACCGCGATGCCGGAGGCGCCGTTCAGCAGCAGCATCGGCAGGCGCGCCGGCAGGGTGCGCGGTTCCTGGACCGAGCCGTCGTAGTTCGGCTGGAAGTCGACCGTGCCCATATCGATTTCGTCCATCAGCAGGCGCGAGATCGGGGTCAGGCGGGCTTCGGTATAACGCATCGCCGCGGCGCCGTCGCCGTCGCGCGAGCCGAAGTTGCCCTGGCCGTCGATCAGCGGGTAGCGCAGCGAGAAGTCCTGGGCCATGCGCACCAGGGCGTCGTACACGGACTGGTCGCCGTGCGGGTGGAGTTTACCGAGCACGTCGCCGACCACGGCCGCGGATTTGCGCGGTTTCGCGGTCGGGCCCAGGCCCAGTTCGTTCATCGCGTACAGGATACGGCGCTGCACCGGCTTCTGGCCGTCGGACACGTCCGGCAGCGCGCGGCCTTTCACGACCGAGACCGCGTAGTCCAGGTAGGCGCGCTCGGCGAAGGTGGAGAGGGTGAGCGTTTCGGCGTCGTCGCCGGCCGGCTCGTTTTGTTGTTCGAAAAGGTTCGCTTGCGTCATGTTCGTTCGTATCAGATATCGGCTTCGGTTTCGTTACCGTGCTCTTCCAGCCATGCGCGGCGGGCGGCGGCTTCGCCTTTACCCATCAGCATGTTGAAGCGCGCCGACGATTCGGCCAGGTTGTAATCGCCGAAGGCCACCGGCAGCAGGCGGCGGGTGTCCGGGTTCATCGTGGTTTCCCACAGCTGCTCGGCGTTCATCTCGCCCAGGCCCTTGAAGCGGGAGATGCTCCACACGCCTTCCTTCAGGCCTTCCTTTTTGAGCTTGTCCTCGATCGCCAGCAGTTCGCCGTCGTCCAGCGCGTACAGCTTCTGGATCGGCTTCTTGCCGCGCGCCGGCACGTCGACGCGGAACAAAGGCGGACGGGCGACGCAGACATGGCCGTGGTTGAAGAGGGCGGGGAAGTGCTTGAAGAACAGCGTCAGCAGCAGGACCTGGATGTGCGAGCCGTCGACGTCCGCATCGGACAGGATGCAGATCTTCCCGTAGCGCAGGCCGGACAGGTCGGGATTGTCGCCCGAGCTGTGCGGATCGACGCCGATCGCCACCGCGATGTCGTGGATTTCGTTGTTGGCGAACAGGCGGTCGCGGTCGGTTTCCCAGGTGTTCAGCACCTTGCCGCGCAGCGGCAGGATGGCCTGGAATTCCTTGTCGCGGCCCATCTTCGCGGAACCGCCCGCCGAGTCGCCCTCGACCAGGAACAGTTCGTTGCGGGTGATGTCGGTCGATTCGCAATCGGTCAGCTTGCCCGGCAAAACGGCCACGCCCGAGGACTTCTTCTTCTCGACTTTCTGCAGCGAGCGCAGGCGGCTTTGCGCCTGCTTGATCACCAGTTCGGCCAGCTTCTTGCCGTAGTCGACGTGCTGGTTCAGCCACAGTTCGAGCGGCGGCTTCGTGAAGGTCGAGACCAGTTTGACGGCGTCGCGCGAGTTCAGGCGCTCCTTGGTCTGGCCCTGGAACTGCGGGTCCAGCACCTTCGCCGACAACACGAACGAGACGCGCGCGAACACGTCTTCAGGCAGCAGCTTGACGCCCTTCGGCAGCAGCGAATGCATCTCGACGAAATTCTTCACCGCGCCGAACAGGCCGTCGCGCAGGCCGGATTCGTGGGTGCCGCCGCTGACCGTCGGGATCAGGTTGACGTAGGATTCGCGCACCACGGCGCCTTCCTCGGTCCAGGCCACGACCCAGGCCGCGCCTTCGCCTTCGGCAAAGCCCTCATCGCCGGCGGCGGCGTACTGCGCGCCTTCGAACAGCGGGATCACGGTCTGGCCCTGGCCCACGGTTTGTGCAAGGGCTTCGGTCAGGTAGCCGCGCAGGCCTTCGTCGTAGCGCCAGGTCTGGACGTCGCCGGTCTTGGCGTTGGTGAGGGTGACGGTCACGCCCGGCAGCAGCACGGCCTTCGAGCGCAGCAGGCGCTGCAGCTCGGTCATCGGGATGTTGGGCGAGTCGAAATATTTACCGTCCGGCCAGGCGGTGACGCGGGTACCGTTCTTCTTGCCGCCGCGCTCGGGCGGGACGGAGCTCAGAGGCTCGACGACGTCGCCGGCTTCGAAGGCCAGGTTGTGCACGCCGTTGCCCTGGTCGTCCTTGCGCCAGACGGTGATCTCCAGGCGCTTCGACAGCGCGTTGGTGACCGACACGCCGACGCCGTGCAGACCGCCCGAGAAGGCATAGGCACCGCCCGAACCTTTGTCGAACTTGCCGCCCGCGTGCAGGCGCGTGAACACGATCTCGACGGTCGAGACGCCTTCCTCGGGGTGGATGCCGACCGGGATACCGCGGCCGTCATCTTCGACCGTGATCGAACCGTCCGGGTTCATCGTCACGGCGATGTTCTTGCAGTGACCACCGAGCGCCTCGTCCGAGGCGTTGTCGATCACTTCCTGGATGATGTGCAGCGGGTTTTCGGTGCGCGTGTACATGCCCGGGCGCTGCTTGACGGGCTCCAGCCCCTTCAGGACCCGGATGGATGATTCGCTGTAATCGGTTGCGGTTTTCTTGGTGGCCATGCTGTATTTGTGTAATCGAATGCCTGCGCATTCTATCTTGTCGCGCGGCAATAAGGTCGCCAAACGACGTGGCAAAAGGCGCCAGTGTCGGTGCTTACGCGCGTTTTGGGAAGAGTGCTTGGCGCAACACTGTATGGAAATACAGTATTTTTGCCTGTAGCGCGGAAGTTTGCAAGCATTGAATCGTCAGAATCTGTAAATGCGAATCGTGCGGGCCAATGGCCGGGCTATATTTAAGTGCATGGCAGAACATAATGAAAATCGTGAAACTGCCGGCCCGCCGCGCGTGCCGGACCGGCGCGCCAGCGGCAGCGGCTCGCGCTACCTGCGGCAGGGCGATACGCCCTTGAACCTGGCCGGCCGCGTATTGCGCTCGCGCTGGCGCGCCCTCAGCGACCGCTTCAGCCGCGACTTCATGCGGCGCACGCTGCGCATCGGCGTCTCGGCCCGCATCTTCCATCCGGAGCCCGGCTCGGTCGGCCTGCGCAGCAAGAACCTGCAATACCTCGAGGAATCGATTGCACAATGGGTGATGTCGCGCGACGTGCTGGTCTTCATGGTGCCGACCGTGAATACCGGCGGCCTGCTGCACCCCTCCAACATCACCATGCGCCATTACGCGCGCCACCTGGACGGGCTGGTGCTGCAGGGCGGGGCGGACGTCTCGCCGATGACCTATGCGGAGTCGCCCACGCGCCCGGAATGGAACGGCGACCGCGCGCGCGACGTGTACGAGCTGGAACTGCTGCATGAATTCGTCGACGCCGGCAAGCCGGTGCTGGGCATCTGCCGCGGTTGCCAGCTGATCAACGTCGGTTTCGGCGGCACCCTCTACCAGGACGTTGCCACCAACGTGCCCGAGGCCCTGGCCCACGTGCACGAAGACTACGACGCCCACCGCCACGCCATCGTGTTCCCGCCCGGCTCCTCGCTGGGCAAGATGTTCCCCGACCAGCAGCGCCCGATCGTGAACTCCATCCACCACCAGGCCGTCAAGGACCTGGGGCGCGATATCCATGTGGAGGCGATGTCCGACCCGGACGGCATCATTGAAGCGATCCGCTACCAAAGGGCGCCCTTCGTGATGGGGCTGCAGTGGCATCCGGAGTTCCACCGGGCGAAGGGGACGGAGCTGCTGGATTGTACGCCGGTGCTGGATGAGTTTTTGAGGGCGGCCAGGGAGACCAGGCTCTAAGTGTTGACTCGTCGTCCCCGCGAAGGCGGGGATCCAAGTTCTGCATGCGTTTCGTTAGCGCGCGCAACTTGGGTTCCCGCCTTCGCGGGAACGACGAAAGAATATGCTTGCACAGCTTTCCAAGTATCTCCATAATCTAAATGAGAATCATTCTCATGAAGACAAGGAGGCCACATGGACGACGATTTCCTGGACGATACCCCCGCATCCGGCACCCCCAGCACCCGCCACGCCCTGCTGGTCGCGGCCCTGCTGCACCTGATGTCGCAATACACGCTGCGCAGCACCCCGCGCGCACCCGCCGCGAACCCCGAAGACGAAGGCCCCTGCGTGAAACTGGCCGCCGTGATCGAACGCCACCTCGACGCCCTGGCCCGCCTGCCGGATGCCGAGCCGGTGCTGCGCGCCACCTGCGAGCAATTGCGCGTGAAATGGGAAGACCTGGTCGACAGCCGCATGCCTGTGCCGGTCAAGCGGCCGTTGTTGTCGCGCATTCTGCGTCCGGGCGCGTTCAAGGCGCCGGCGCTGGCAAGCTGAGGCGGAAAGGAATCAGCCCAGCCAGGCGCGCAGGGCAGCTTCGCCGTCCGGCGTAAAAGCCAGTACGCGGGAGTCCGGCACGCGCCTGGCCCAGCCCAGTTGCTGAAAACGGTCCAACAGGGCGGTGCCGAGCTGGCCGGCAAGGTGATGGCGCCGCTCGCTCCAGTCCAGGCAGGTGCGGCAGAAGGGGCGGCGCGAGGCCGGCAGCTTGCCGGTGTCGACGCCGAGGGCGCGCACCAGCGCCTGTCCTTGCGAAGTGAGCGCGACGCCGTCGGCGTCCAGCGCAAACGCACCGCGCCGCGCCAGGCTTTCATAAACAAGAACACCCAGCTCGCCGGCCAGATGGTCGTAGCAGACCCGCGCCTTCCTCAGCGCCGGCTCGCGCGGACTCGAGCGCACACGCACGGCGCCGGTGCCGAAAGCCACGCCCATCAGCGATTCGAGCAGCTGGGCGACCTCGGCATCGGCGATGCGGAAGTAGCGGTGCCGGCCCTGCGCTTCGACGCTGAGCAAGCCGGCATCCTCCAGCTTGGCCAGGTGCGTGCTGATGGTCTGGCGCGTGACGCCGGCGGCGTCGGCCAGTTCAGTCGCGGTCAGCGCCATGCCGCTCATCAGGACGGTGAGCACCTCGGCGCGCGCGTGGTCGCCGATCATGGCGGCGATATTCGTGATATTCGGTCCGTCTCGCATGCTTCGATCCTAACCGAAGCATCGTCGCGGGGCAAAGGGCTAATGTGGTCACCTTCATCACCAAGGAGGCCACATGATCACCTGCTTCATCCGCTACGAAATAGACCCCACACGCAAAGAACAGTTCCGCCGCTACGCGGAAAACTGGGGCCGCATCATCCCGCGCCTGGGCGGGAGCCTGCTCGGCTACTTCCTGCCGCATGAGGGCACGAACTACGAGGCCTGGGGCCTGGTCGGCTTCGACAGCCTGGCCGCCTACGAAGCCTATCGCGCACGCCTGAAACTCGATGAGGAGGCGCGCGCCAACTTCGCCTTCGCGCAAGAGCAGTGCTTCATCCTGCGCGAAGAACGGACCTTCACCGAACTGGTCGAAGGGACTTTACACCCGGAGCCGCTGCGATGATCGCCGTGATCTTCGAAGTCGAGCCGGATCCCGCGTATCGGCAGGAATACCTGGATACGGCCGCCGTGCTGCGCGCCGAGCTGGAAGCCATCGATGGTTTCATCTCGGTGGAGCGCTTCGAGTCGCTGTCGCGGCCGGGCACGCTCCTGTCGCTGTCCTTCTGGCGCGATGAAGATGCGGTCAAAGGCTGGCGCAACCTGGCCTCGCACCGCGAAGCGCAAATGCGCGGGCGGCAGGGCGTGTTCCGCAACTACCGGCTGCGCGTGGCCGAGGTACTGCGCGATTACGGCTTGCGCGAGCGGGACGAGGCGCCGGCGGACGCCCCGCGCCTCCGCATCACTCCCTGATCATCAATCCCTGATCTCGGCCTCGACCAGCTTGGCCAGCAGCTCCAGCGACTCCTGCCAGCCCAGGTAGCAGGCCTCTGCCGGAATCACGGCCGGAATGCCTTCCTGCCGGATCTTCACCTCGACGCCGCAGAACACTTCACGCAGCGTTACCGTGGTCTGCATGCGGCCGGGCAGGTTCGGATCGTCGAATTCGGCCGAGTAGCGCAGGCGCTGGCCCGGTTCCAGTTCCAGGTATTCGCCGCCGAAAGAATGGCCATGGCCGGTGGTGAAATTCGTGAAGGACATGCGGTAGCGGCCGCCGACCCGGGCGTCCATCTCGTGGACGGTGCCGATGAAGCCATGTGGCGGCAGCCATTTGGCGAAGGCGCCGGCGGTGGTGAAGGCGCGGTAGACGCGGTCGGCGCTGGATTTCAGGACGCGGTGCAAATCAACAGTATTCGTGGACATGATGTCTCCTTATCGTTGGCAGAGGAGGTCCCTCTGATGCTACGACGAACGGGGCGCGGCAAATTCGACATGCTAGAGTAATCGCATGTCATCCTCCCGACAATATCCAGTCACGCCGGACGGCCGCTACTTCGTGGTCGACGGCCGCCTGTGGCGCACCACCAATCCCGCGCTCGCGCCCGAAGAAAAGCAGGCACTGGTCGACAAACTGATGAAGGCGCGCCGCCAGGTCGGCGTCGCGAAGAAGGCCGGCGATGCGGAAGCGGAGCGCCAGGCCCGCGCCGCGGTCGATGAGGCCAAGCGCGCACTGGGCGAGCGAGGTCCGGTGTGGTGGAGCGATGGCGCCCCCGACTTCAACCGGCGCCTCGCCGCCAACACGCCCTACGCCGATTGGTATGCGGCGCTTCCTTAAAACCATTTCTTTTTGCCGCGCCTTATTCCTACAGCACACCATGTAAATACGATTGATTTCGGCTTGTCATCGTCGATACTTCGGAGCTTATAACCCGCGTCCATTTCCCTTGCTCAGTTACCAGCAGGCTGGCAATCATTGCCCAGCCAGGATTTCGCTCGTCTGTTGCATCCGCGCGGGTTCAACATAAGGAGGAGAGTGATGAAGAAGTTTGCATTTCTACTGGCGACCCTGCTTGGCATCTGGTCGATGGCAACCATGTCGGTCGCCGATACGGTCACGGCGATGCACCCCGCGGCCGCACCGCATCCGGATAATGTGTTCACAAGGATGTTTCCCGATCTATCTCCGTTTTCCCAGCAGACCAACGATGCGCGCAAGGCGGTGCAGCTGCTCGCCGCGCAAGGCGGGTTGCTCGATGCGCACGACCAGCTGACCGACCCGGTCGCCTCGATCACCGATCCCGGGCCGGTCAACCGGGACAACCCCAGCATGACGGCCGGCATGACCTTCCTCGGTCAATTCCTCGACCACGACATCACCTTCGACAAGAGGTCGGCGCTGAATGCCAACGTCGATCCGCTCAGGACAATCAATTTCCGCACCGCGGCCTTCGACCTCGATTCGGTCTACGGCGACGGTCCGCAGCGCTCGCCGCAGCTGTACGACACCAGTTCCGGCCGCATCAAGTTCAGGCTGCAGGCCATCCCCGGTTCGGAGACGGTGTCGCGGCATAACGCGGTGCGCTTCGACGTGCCGCGCGATGGCGCCGCCAATGCCATCGTCGCCGAATCGCGCAACGACGAAAACTGCGTCATCAGCCAGATGCAGGTGGCCTTCCTGTCTTTCCATAACGCCGTCACCGACTGGCTGGCAGCCCAGCCGGCCTACCAGGGCGCGTCCGCGGACCGCATCTTCCGCGATGCGCGCCGCCTCGTGACCTGGCACTACCAGTGGATCATCCTGCATGAATTCCTGCCCAAAACGATAGGGCCGACCCTGCTGGCAAGAATCTTGCGCGATGGGCCGCAGTTCTACCACCCCGAGGCGGCGGTAAACCGCTTCCAGGCCGCCGATGGACAATCGATGCCGCGCATCCCGATCGAGTTCGCGGCCGCCGCCTACCGCTTCGGCCACTCGCAGGTGCGGCCGAGCTACCGCCTGAATTTCTCGGCGACGGGCGGCACGCCGCTGTTCCTGTTCATCTTCGACGACAGCCAGGACCCCGCCGCGGCCGACCCCGGCGACCTGCGCGGCGGCAAGCGCGCGCCGCGCCGTTTCATCGATTGGGAAACCTTCTTCGATTTTGGCGACGGCAATGTCCGCAACAACAAGCTGATCGACACCCATTTGTCCACGCCGCTGATGGCGCTGCCGGGTTCGCGCGGACCTTCGCCCGGGCTGCCGAGCGACGGGCTGCAGTCGCTGCCGGCGCGCAGCCTCACGCGCGCCGTGAACTTCGGCATCCCGTCCGGGCAGGCGATCGCCAGGAAGCTGCGGGTGCCGGTGCTCACGCCGGCCCAGCTGCATGAACTGGCGCCCTACGCCCTCGACAGCAGGACGACCATGGATACCTCGACCCCCTTGTTCTACTACGTGCTGAAGGAGGCGGAAGTGATGGCCAGCGGCCAGCGCCTCGGCCCGGTCGGCGGCGACATCGTCGGCGAAGTCTTCGTCGGCCTGCTGCGCGAGGACAGCGGCGCCTACCTTCGGGCGCAGCCGGGCTGGCGGCCGACCCTGCCTTCCAGCACGCCCGGCGACTTCCGGATGACGGACCTGCTGAAGTTTGCCGGCGTGGTGCCGCCGCTCTGAACAAAAATGCCCCTTCATCATGCCAATCCGAGGAGGTTTTATGAGCACCCTGTCTCACAAGCTAGTTACCGCAGCTATCTCCAGCGCGCTCGCCCTGGCCGGCGCCAGCTTCGCGCAGCAGACGCCGGACGACGCGCAGATCGCCGGCATCGTTGTCGCCGCCAACAGCGTCGACATCAATGCCGGCAAGCTGGCGCAGAAGAAGGCCGCGGACGCCGAGGTCAAGGCCTTCGCCAGGCAGATGGTGACCGACCACACGGCCGTGAACAAGCAGGCCGGCGCACTGGTGAAAAAGCTGAAGGTGACGCCGACGGAAAGCGATCTCAGTAAAACCCTGAAGCAGGGCGGGGCCGACAACATGGCGAAACTCAAGCCGCTGAAAGGCAAGGATTTCGATAAAGCCTATATCGACCACGAAGTCGAGTACCACCAGGCGGTCATCGACGCGATGGACAAGACCCTGATCCCCAGCGCGCAGAACGCCGAGCTGAAGGACACCTTGGTGAAGACGCGCCCGGCCTTCGTCGCCCACCTGGAGCATGCGAAGAAGATCCAGGCGGCGATGATGAAGTAGGCGGCAAATAAGCGGCGGCGCTTCAGCGCAGGCGGCGCTCGCCCCTGAAGCGCTGGATCGCCGCATTCACCATGCCTTCGCAGCTGCCCTGGCGCTCGTACTGCGCGCGCAGCCAGGCGGCATCGCTGCCGCCGGACGCCGCCTCGGCCAGGTGCAGCAGCGCCTCGACGCTGCCCAGCGCCTGGGCGTGCGGCTCCATCAGGTCGAGGGTGGCGAGGATGTCGTCGCGCAGCGGCAGCTGTTCGTAGGTCTTCGGATGCGTGATCACGCCTTCGAGGCCGAAGCGGGCGGCCTGGAAGCGGTTGTAGTTGTAGACGAGATAATCGTCCTCTACCGGTGGCGGATCGCGACGCTCCAGCAGATGGCGGCAGATCGCCTGCAGGTAGGCCGCCAGCGCCGCCGCCCGTTCCACCGTCAGCGGGGTGTCGCAGACCCGCAGTTCGATGGTGCCGTATTCCGGCTTGGGGCGCAGGTCCCAGTAAAAATCCTTCATGCTCTTGATGATGCCGGTGCGCTCCATCTTCGCGAAGTAGACGTTCGCGAACTCGTCCCAATTCAGGACGAAGGGCGCGCGCCCGCTCAGGGGGAAGGCGCTGACGGAATTCAGGCGCGCCGAATCGAAGCCGGAATCGTGACCCTGCACGAAGGGCGAGGAGGCGGACAGCGCGATGAAGTGCGGGATGTAGCGCGACAGCGCGTGCAGCAGGTAGAGCGCGTCGTCGCCGTGGGCGCAGCCGATGTGCACGTGCTGGCCGAACACCGTGAACTGCTTGGCCAGGTAGCCGTACAGGGTCGACAGTTCCTGGTAGCGCGGTTTGGAGGAGATGCGCTGCTCGGACCAGTGCTGGAAAGGGTGGGTGCCGCCGCCCGCGATGCCGATGTTGAGCATGTCGCTGGCGGCGACCAGGGTGTCGCGGATTTCCAGCAGCTCGGCCAGCAGCGGGCGGTAGCGGGTCTGCACGCTCGAATTAATCTCGATCATGCTCTCGGTGATCTCCGGCGTCACGTTGCCGGGGAAGGGCTTGCGCTTCAGGAGATGCATCAGGTCCGGACTGGCCGGGGTCAGGTCCAGATCCGACAGGCTGACCAGCTGCAGTTCGAGCTCGACCCCGAAGCTGAGGGCGTCGGATGTGGCGAAGGCTTCAAGCGGCATGGCGCGGCTCCGGTGCTTCGCGCGCCCACACGAGGGCGCGCTGCAGGATGATGGGCCCGAACACTTCGAGCAGCATGGTCACCGCGGCAATCGCGCGCAGTTCATCCACCACCTGCACGCCGGCGTGGCGCGCATGCTCGAGCAGCAGGATCACGAACACCGACAGCGGCGCCAGCGCGACCCCGGTCAGCGCGCCCTTGCGCCAGGAAATGCCGGCCAGGTGCGCGAAGGCCATCACGCCCAGCAGCTTGGTCAGCAGGCGGGCCAGCACCAGCGCCACGGCCATGGCGCCGCCGGCCACGATCTTCTGCCAGTCCAGGGTGGAGGCGGCGAACACGAACAGCACCACGGTCAGCAGCTCGCCGAGGGCGCCGAAGTTGCGCTGCGCCTGGCTGAAGGCGATGCGGCGGTGGCGCGCCATCAGGCCGAAGGCGAGAGTGGCGACCACCGGCGACAGGCCGAGCGTGTAGGTGACCGAGACCAGCAGGACCACCGCCAGCGAAAAGGCGACGGTGGCGTCCTGGGCCGGCTTGCCGAGCACGCGCAGCACGGCCGGCACGATCAGGCCGAACACCGCGCCGGAAAACGCGGAAACGGCCAGCACCACCAGGCTGTTCCAGAGCGCATCGCCGAGGTCCTCCGAAGTGCGGAAGATCCACAGGCCGACGCTGACGTTGAAGGCGAACACCGCCAGCACGCAGTTCAGCGCGCACAAGTGCAGGGCGCGCTCGGTCACCTGGCCCGAGCTTTTCTGTTCGTTGATCACGCGGACCACGGTGGCCGGCGATGTCGCCATCGAGAGCGAAGCCAGCATCTGGGCGTTGATGACGGCCACGCCGAAAGCCCTGGCGATGTAGTACACGGCGAGGAAGGTGAGCAGGGCCTCGGCCAGGCCGGACACGCCGATCCACGGGTTGGTGCGCAGCCAGCGCAGGTTGATGCGGTAGCCGAGCTCGAACAGGATCAGGCCGAAGGCGACGTCGGCCACCAGCAGCGCAGTGCCGGGCTCGGCCGACGGCAGCACGCCCAGCTGGGGCGCGGCCAGCAGGAAGCCGACCAGGCCATAGAAGCTGATGCGCGGCAAGCCGGTCCAGCGCTGACCGAATTCAGCGGCCAGCCAGGCCAGCGTGATCGCGACCGGCCATGACAGACTGCTCAGGATCGCCAACAGGTCCGGCATGCACGCTCCTTTTGTCAAAATGGCATGATGTACGAGCCGATTCTACAAGAGGCTGCCGCGCGCACGATTGCGTGTAGGAAGACTGGAAGAGCGGGGCGTGTGCGCTGCGATAAAATGGCGGGATGAACCAAACCCCGCCTATCGAAACACCACCGCCCCAGACCGGCGCCCGCGCCCCCATCCGTCTTGCTTCCCAGGTGCTGACCTGCCTGGTGTTCTGCCTGATCGCCGCCCCCATCATCTGGTTCACCCGGCCGCAACCGCTCACGATTTTCAGCCGTCCCGCCGGGCCGCTGACCCAGTTGCTGGTCGGCCAGGTGCTGGCGCTGGTCGCGGCGCTGGTGTCCTGGCTGCTGTTCAAGCTGACGGCCAGTTCGGCCTCCAGTGCCAGGACCGTCGAAAGCTACGCGCGGCTTGACCTGCGCGGCCTGAATCCGCTGTGGATCAGCATCGCCGCCGCCATCGGCGAAGAGGTGCTGTTCCGCGCGGCCCTGCAGCCGTTGCTGGGCGTGTGGATCGTGTCGCTGCTGTTCCTGCTCACGCACGTGCCGGTGTACCGCTTCCGCAAGCTGGACGGCGCGGCGATCGCGCAGGCGGCCAGCGTGTTTGCCGGCAGCGTGGTGCTGGGTTTCGTGTTCGAGTATGTGGGATTGATTGCGTCGATCCTGGTGCATGCGTGGATCGATATCGTGGGGCTGCTGATTGTGCGCCACGCGAGCCAGACACGCGCCTGATTACTTGCTCAACAATCGCATCGCGCGTTCCAACCCATCTATCGTCACCGGAAACATCCGGTTATTCATGATCTGCCGAATCACGCTGATGGATTGCCGGTACTGCCACAAGCTCTCCGGCTCCGGATTCAGCCAGGCGAATTTCGGGAAGGCGTGGCAGAAGCGGGCCAGCCATTCGGCGCCGGCTTCCTCGTTGTTGTACTCGCTTGATCCGCCCGGGGCCAGCACCTCGTAGGGGCTCATGGTGGCGTCGCCGACGAAGATCACGCGGGTGTCGGGCGGGTACTTGCGCAGCACGTCCCAGGTCGGGAAGCGCTCGGAACTGCGGCGGCGGTTGTTCTTCCACAGGTAGTCATACACGCAGTTGTGGAAGTAGAAGAACTCCATGTTCTTGAATTCGGTCTTCGCCGCCGAAAACAGCTCCTCGGTGCGTTCGATGTGGTCGTCCATGGTGCCGCCGACGTCCAGCAGCATCAGCACCTTGATGCGGTTCTTCCGCTCCGGCTGCATCTTGATGTCCAGCCAGCCGGCGTTGTTGGCGGTCGAGCGGATGGTGTCGTCCAGCGCCAGTTCCTCGGCCGCCCCGGTGCGGGCGAAACGGCGCAGGCGGCGCAGCGCCACCTTGATGTTGCGGACGCCCAGTTCGCGCTCGCCATCGTAGTCCTTGTACTCGCGCTGCTCCCACACTTTCACCGCGGTGCGGTTGCGGCTCTTGCCGCCGATGCGGATGCCTTCCGGATTGGTGCCGCCATTCCCGAACGGCGAGCTGCCGCCGGTGCCGATCCACTTGCTGCCGCCTTCGTGGCGTTCTTTCTGCTCCTTCAGCAGCTCGGCCAGGCGCGACATCAGCTTGTCGTAGCCCAGCTTCTGCAGCTCGGCCTTCTGCTCCGGCGTCAACTCGCGCTCCAGCCGCTGGATCAGCCAGTCGAGCGGGATGTCCGCCTTGGCGTCGAACACCGCCTCGATCCCCTTGAAGTAGAGTCCGAAGGCCTTGTCGAACTTGTCGAAGTGGGCTTCGTCCTTCACCAGGGTCAGGCGCGACAGATAGTAGAACGCGTCCAGCGAGGGCGCGATCACGTTCTTCTCCAGCGCTTCCAGCAAGGTCAGGAATTCCTTGATCGTGACCGGGACCTTGGCGTCACGCAGGGCGAAGAAAAAACCGATCAGCATCGCTCAGCTCTCGGCGTGACGGCTCAGACGATAGTGCAGCTGCGATTTGATCTCGGGCCATTCGCCGCGCAGGATGCTGTACATGACGGTGTCGCGCACGGTGCCGTCGCGTCGCAGGGCGCTGTGGCGGATGACGCCATCCTTCTTGGCGCCGAGGCGCTCGATTGCCGCCTGCGAGGCGTGGTTGAAGTTATCGGTGCGCAGGCCGACCACCGCGCAGCCGAGCGTATCGAAGGCGTGCGAGAGCAGCAGCAGCTTGCAGCTGGTGTTGACGTGGCTGCGCTGGCGGCTCCGGGCGTACCAGGTCCAGCCGATTTCGACGCGGTCGATCGCAGGCATGATGTCATGGTAGCTGGTGGTGCCGATCACCGTGCCGCCGGCGACGTCGATCACGGCGAAAGAGACACGATTGTCCATCTCCAGCGCGTTGCGGATGTAGCGTTCGGTCTCTTCCGGCGCCGGCACCGAGGTGATGCGCAGGTTCCACAGCTCGCCGTCCGCGGCGGCCGTGCGCAGGCCGTCGGCGTGGTGCAGGGCCAGCGGCTCCAGGCGCACGCCGTTGAATTCGAGGGTGACGGGGTCGACGCGGATCATCGGTTGTGCCTCGCCATCGCCACCAGGCGCTCGAACAGGTGCACGTCCTGCTCGTTCTTCAGCAGGGCGCCGTGCAGCGGCGGCACGATGGTCTTCGCATCCTGGCTGCGCAGGGCCTCGACCGGGATGTCCTCGGCCAGCAGCAGCTTGAGCCAGTCCAGGAATTCCGAGGTCGACGGCTTCTTCTTGAGGCCCGCCACGTCGCGCAGCTGGAAGAAGCTTTCCAGCGCTGCCGCCAGCAGTTCCTGCTTCAGCTTGGGGTAGTGGACCTTGACGATCTCCGCCATCGTCTCGCGGTCCGGGAATTTGATGTAGTGGAAGAAGCAGCGGCGCAGGAAGGCGTCCGGCAGTTCCTTCTCGTTGTTCGAGGTGATGATGACCAGCGGGCGGTGCTTCGCCACCACCATCTCGCGGGTCTCGTACACATAGAATTCCATGCGGTCGAGTTCACGCAGCAGGTCGTTCGGGAATTCGATGTCGGCCTTGTCGATCTCGTCGATCAGCAGCACCACCGGCTCCGGCGCCGTGAAAGCCTGCCACAGCACGCCCTTGACGATGTAGTTGTGGATGTCGCGCACGCGCTCGTCGCCCAGCTGGGAATCGCGCAGGCGCGAGACGGCGTCGTACTCGTACAGGCCCTGCTGCGCCTTGGTGGTCGACTTGATGTGCCACTGCAGCAGCGGCATGTTCAGCGCGCTTGCCACTTCCTCGGCCAGCATGGTCTTGCCGGTGCCGGGCTCGCCCTTGATCAGCAGCGGGCGGGCCAGGGTGAGGGCGGCGTTCACCGCCAGTTTCAGGTCATCGGTGGCGACGTAGTTGTCGCTGCCTTCGAAGCGTTGGGAGGCGTGCATGGGCGTGCGGTCGTTTTAGGGAATGAGATCGAGTATATGTCAGATGCCTGACCCACGCGGAATATGTTGCTCTGTAGACTGAGTCATGTTCTTCATATAGAATCGGCTCTTCGTAGTACAAATGCTAAGTTTTTGGGCAGTTGCGGTTCCGATTCAACCTTACGATTCCCAATCATGAAAAAATCATTAGCAGTACTGATGTTTGCCGCCGCTGCCGGCGCGGCAGGCGTCGCGGGCGCTGCCGACATCGTCGCCAATCCGAAAGCAGCTCCCAACAAGATCGAGCAGTGCATCGGTTGCCATGGCATCCCCGAATACAAGACCGCTTTCCCCGAGGTCTACCAGGTGCCGATGATCGGCGGCCAGTCCGCCAAATACATCGAAGCCGCCCTGCAGGCCTACAAGAAGGGCGACCGCAAGCATCCGCAGATGACCCCGACCGCCAAGGTGCTGTCGGACCAGGACATCGCCGACATCGCCGCCTACTATTCGCAGCAGACGGCCGCCACGCCCACCAAATGAGCCCGGGACGCCATGAATAAACTCATCCTTGCCCTGTCCTGCGCCGCAGCCCTGTCGGTGTCCGCGTCCGCCTTTGCCGGCGGCGACACCGCACGCGGCGCCGAGCTGACCAAGAAATACAACTGCGCGTCCTGCCATGGCGCCGACTACAAGACCCCGATCGACCCGAGCTACCCGAAGCTGGCCGGCCAGCACGCCGACTACCTGGTGCACGCGCTCACCGCCTACAAGCGCGGCGACAAGGTCATGAACGGCCGTAACAACCCGATCATGGCCGGCATGGCCCAGCCGCTGTCGGACCGCGACATGGTCGACATCGCGGCTTACCTGCAAAGCCTTCCGGGCCCGCTGGTTGTCCGCAAATAAGCTGTACACAGTAAAATAGCGGTCTCTCAGGTCCGCCGGCCCGTGCCGGCGGACCTTGCTTTTTCCGGAGTCCGCCTTGTCCACTGTCTCGCCTTCCCATATCAAGACCAACCTGCTGAGCGGCCTGACCGTCGCGCTGGCGCTGGTCCCCGAAGCCATCGCCTTTGCGCTGGTGGCCCACGTGTCGCCGCTGACCGGCCTGTACGCCGCCGTGCTGGTGTCCTTCATTACCTCGGCCTTCGGCGGCCGTCCCGGCATGATCTCCGGCGCCGCCGGCGCACTGGCCGTGGTCATGGTGGCGCTGGTGGTCCAGCATGGCGCGCAATACCTGTTCGCCGCCATCGTCCTGATGGGCGTATTGCAGATCTTGTTCGCGCTGGCGCGGCTCGGTAAATTCATCCGCATGGTGCCCCATCCGGTCATGCTGGGTTTTGTGAACGGCCTGGCGATCGTGATCTTCGTGGCCCAGTTTGAGCATTTCAAGCTCAGTGCAGCCGATGGCGGCGGCTGGATGAGCGGCCCGCAGCTGTGGACCATGCTCGGCCTGGTGGCGCTGACGATGGCGATCATTTACATCACGCCGAAGATCACCAAGGCGGTGCCGGCCACGCTGGTCGGCATCCTGGCGGTGGCGCTGCTGGCCCACTTCCTGCACATCGACACCAAAACCGTCGGCCAGCTCGGCTCCATTGCCGGCGGCCTGCCCAGCTTCCACATCCCGGACGTCCCCTTCAACCTGGAGACGCTGCGCATCGTGTTCCCATATTCGCTGGTGCTGGCCGGCGTCGGCCTGATCGAGACTCTCCTGACCCTGACCCTGATCGACGAGATCACGGACACGCGCGGCCAGCCGAACCGCGAGAGCCTGGCCCAGGGCGCGGCGAACATCGTCACTGCGCTGTTCGGCGGCATGGGCGGCTGCGCCATGATCGGCCAGAGCATGATCAACATCGGCAATGGCGCCCGCAGCCGCCTGTCGGGCATCGCGGCCTCGCTGTTCCTGCTGTCGTTCATCCTGTTCGGTTCCAGCGTGATCGAGCAGATCCCGCTGGCGGCGCTGATCGGGGTGATGTTCGTGGTCTGCGAAAAGACCTTCGAGTGGGGCACGTTCCGCCTGTTCGGCAAGGTGCCGCGCGCCGATGCGCTGGTGATCGTGCTGGTGGCCGGCGTGACCCTGGCCTTCAACCTGGCGACGGCGGTGGTGGTGGGCGTGATCGTCTCGGCGCTGGTGTTCGCCTGGCAGCACGCCAGGCAGATCCGCGTGTCCACGAATGTGGATGGACAGGGCTGGAAGGTCTACGAGCTGGAAGGCACGCTGTTCTTTGCCTCGGTGGCCGGTTTCCAGGAACTGTACACCCCGAAAGAAGACCCGCAGGACGTCGTGGTCGAGTTCCGCCGCGCGCGCGTGGCGGACCACTCGGCCATCCAGGCCATCGACGCGCTGGCCGAGCGTTACCGCAGCGTGGGCAAGCGCCTGCACCTGCGCCACCTGAGCCCCGATTGCCGCTCCTTGCTGGAGCGTGCGAAGGACATGATCGAAGTCAGCCTGCCGGAAGACCCGCGCTACCGCGTGGCCGACGACAAGCTGGACTAAATACGTAGGGTGGGGTGTTGAGGCCGGGGGCCTCAACACGAGCGTGCCCACCTACTCGCCGCACGCAAGCTTCAGCTGCGCATCCAGCGCTTTCGCCTGGTCCGGCTGGGCATGCGCCCGGTGCCAGTCGCCCATCGCCGACAGCGCCGTGCAGCGGCGTTCCTTGCCCTCCTTGCGGTCGTCGGCCGCCTGCGCCAGCAGCTTGTCGGCGGAGAGTGTGCCGAGATAGAAGTCGGCGATCGGCCTGGGCCATTCGTCGCCGTCGCTGCGCGCGAAGGTCGCGGTCAGCTCGGATTTCGCCAGCTCCGCCTGGCCGCTGCCCACGCGGGCGACATAGAGCAGCAGGGCGCCGTCGCGCTCGGCCGGCAGCTTGTCGAGCGCGGTGCGCAGGCGCGGCGCGGCCGCGGCGTAGTCCTGGCGCTGCACCAGGTGGCGGCCGGTGAGCAGGTTGGCGTGGGCGCTGCCGCCTTTGGCCGCCTTTTCCAGCCAGTCGAAGGCGCGTGCGTCGTCATGCGGCACCAGCTTTCCTCCTGCATATGCCTCGGCCAGCGTCATTTGGGCATCGGCGTTGCCGCTCTCCGCTTCGGCCACGACCCAGGGCTCGAGCGTGCGGCGCTGGCCGAAGGGCTCGCCGCCCACGTACGAAAAATAGAGCTTGGTCTGGCTCATCGCGAACAGCACGCGGTGCGCGCGCAGGAAGTCGGCGCCGAGCGTCACGTCGACGTCATTGAGGCCGGAATCCACCACCGCCATCTCGGCGTTCTCCACGGTTTCGTCGCCGAGCTGGAAGCTCTTGACCGTCACGTACCAGCGCGAGGTCGTGTAGTTGCCGACGCCGACCAGGTCCCCGCCGCGCGCCACGCCGGGGGTATCGAAGGGGATATCGAGGCGCCTGGCGGCGTGGCTGGTGATCGAGCTGACGGCGGCTCCGCTGTCGATCATCGCCTCCAGCTCCTTGCCGTTGATGCGCACCAGGAACTGGGGATTCATGTGGTTCTGGTTATGCCGCCGCAGCGGCACCGCGCTGATATTGCCGCCCCAGTAGCCGAGAAAGGTCCCGCCGCAGTTTTCGGGCACGAAGAAGATCAGCTCCTTGGCCGCCAGCGAGATTTCGACGTCGGTCTGGAACAGGAAGGGCGCGCCCAGGATGCCGTCGTAGGAGGGCGTGTAGCCGAAGCTGCCCAGCACCGGCATGTTGCTGCGTCCCGCGCGCACCGGGCCGACGATGAATTCGTTGACGATGGAGGCGTAGATGGGCGACATGCCGCCGATGCCGGTGGCGCGGCGGCCGGTCGCATAAGCGCGGATGCCGCGCCGCTCGGTGCCGGTGCGCGTAAGATAGGTCTGGGACGCGCCGCTGTCGACCAGCAGCTCGGCCGGCGTACCGTTGATGATGCCCTGGGTCGTGATTTCCAGGCCGGGGCCGCTGTAGCGGAGCGGCAGCTTGCCGATCGGCGTGTACCGGCACTTGGCCGGTTCAGCGGCGGCGTGGGTGAGGGGCAGGAGGGCACAGGCCGCGCCCAGGCTCAGGCGCGCAAGCGCGCGGCACAAGATAGGGTTCATCCATAAATTCTATGAGGAAAGTTTCATTTATGGCAATTCAATGTGCATATATCCTGCCGAATCAGCGCACCCGCCGGCGCACGCAGTCGATATAGGCCTCGGCATCCGGCGGCAGGCTGCTCCGCTGCGAGGTCCAGATCATCTCGCCCAGGCATTCCATGATCTCGTGGTGGGCGTCGTGCTCGCCGATGCGCGCGGCCAGCGCATCGTGCGCGGCCTTGATGCCGCGCGGCTGGTCGACCGAGACCTGCTCGGCGATCGACAAATGCATGGACAGGTGCAGGAAGGGATTCGGCTGGCCGCCTTCGACCGAGTAGTCGCGCGCGACGGCGTCGTCGGCATCCATCAGGGCATCGTGGTATTCGGGATGCTGGTCTATCCAGTCGGCGGCGATGGCGTCCATCGGGGTCAGGATTTCGCCGGCGCGGCGCTTGCGCCAGGCTTCGCAGAAGAAGCGGCGGACGTCGTTGGAGGAGGGGGTGAACATGGTGGGTGCCTGCAAACAAAACAGGCACCATTGTAACGCGGCGGCGCTTACGGCGCTTTTGGCGCCCTTCGCGGCGGGAAGGGATCGCCGCCCAGGTAGCTCATGTACAGGCGGTCCTGGCTCATCGCGAACAGGATGCGGTGGGTGCGCAGGAAGTCGGCGCCGAGCAGCATGTCGACCGGCAGGCGCCCGACCGAGGCATCCTCGTGGACCGCGAGTTCCACATGCTTCATGCTCTCCTGGCCGATGCTGAAGCTGTCGAAGGTGGCGAACCAGGTGTCGACCCGCTCGTCGCCGATGCCGCCGGTCTTGCCGCCCTTGCGCACGCCCGGGTCGTCGATGCGGATGCCGGCCAGTTCGGCGGCATGGCGGGTGAGGCTGCTGTGCGGCGCGCCGGTGTCGAGTACCGCCTTCAGCTTCACGCCGTTCAGCTCGACCGTCACAAAGGGCTTGTTGGAGCGTTCTTCCTTGCCGCTGAAGGGGATTTCCATGGCATTGCTGTCCCAGTAGGCCAGGTAGGTGTCGCCGCAGCCGCTGGCGCGGAAGAACTGCAGGTAGTTGTCCGCCAGCGAGAGCTCCATGTCGGTCTGCAGCAGGAAGTCGACGCCGACCAGCGCGTCGCCGTCCATCCGGCTCGCATTGCCGATGACATTGATGGGCGCCTTCCCGCTGTGGGCGATGCCGACCGAGAAATCGTCGACGCGGGCGACGTAGTTGACCGAGGCGCCGCCGAGACCACGCGAATATTTGCCGGTGGTGTCGAGGGGCAGGCCGAGGCGCTCGGCGCCGGCGCGGAACAGCGAGGTCCGGTAGGCGCCGGTATCGACGATCATGCGTGCGGGCTTGCCATTGACGGCGCCCGTGACGATGGCGCGGTGGCTGGCATCCGTATACGTGATCGGCAGCTTGGCCACCGGGACGTAGCGGCAGCTGCCGGCGTCGCCGGCGGCGTGGGAGAGGGTAGGGAGGGCGAGGGCCAACAAGGCCAGCACGCGGAAATGTGCCTGGATGAGCGGAGTCGGGATCATGGCAAAGATTCTACAATGCAACTTTGTAAATATGGCAAGCTTTAAATGTCAAAAAGCGAGCGTGTCGGTTACGCGACACGCTCGCCTTCTATTTTGTTGCTTTTACGCTACGACGACTACTCTTTATCGCGCACCATGACCAGCTTGGAACTCCCGGACGCGTCGGCAATGGCCTTGGTGGCCGCCACCACCGCCTTGCTGCTGGCGTTGGCGACCTGCCTGTTGCCGGCCTGGGCATTGCCGCCGCTGTTGCCATTCCCGGCGCCGTTGTTGCCGCCGTTGCTTCTTTCCTGGCTGCGCCGCTCGTGCGGCTGGCGCAGGTAGCGCGACGCATGGCGGCGCTCGCCCTGGCCGCCCGCGGGCCAGGTGAGGAAGCGCGACAATTCCTGCAGCGCGCGCTGGTAGACATCGCGCTTGAACTCGATGACCACGTCCAGCGGCACCCAGTAGTCGTGCCAGCGCCAGGCGTCGAACTCAGGATGGTCGGTCAGGCGCAGGTTGACGTCGTTATCGCGCGCGACCATGCGCAGCAGGAACCAGATCTGCTTCTGGCCGCGGTAATGGCCGCGTACTTCGCGCTTGATGAAGTGATCCGGCACTTCGTAGCGCAGCCAGTCGCGGGTGCGGCCCACGATCTTGACGTGCTCCTGGCGCAGGCCGATCTCTTCCTCGAGCTCGCGGTACATCGCCTGTTCGGGCGTCTCGCCGTACTTGATACCCCCTTGCGGAAACTGCCATGAGTGCTCGCGCACCCGCTTGCCCCACCACACCTCGTTGTTGGCGTTCAGCAGGATGATGCCGACGTTGGGGCGGAACCCTTCACGATCGAGCATGATTCACCTCGAAACTTTCTGCCAGCCTTGGTCTTCTCTCTTATATTTTTACTTACGGTTCCTGGGGTCTCTGCCGTTAACTCGCATCGGAACAACGGCATGCACCACTTCTTTCGGAGCCATTTGTATAAAGATTGGATGCATCGGCCAGCTAATCCTTTAAAATTAGGTCGATTATAACCCTCTCTTTTTAAAAAGAATTCATCGATATGCGCGCCTCACGATTTTTTATTTCAACGCTCAAAGAAGCGCCTTCCGACGCGGAGATCGTCAGCCACAAACTGATGATGCGGGCCGGGATGATCAAGCGCATCGGCTCCGGCATCTATACCTATATGCCGCTGGGCTTGCGCGTGATCCGCAAAGTCGAGGCCATCATCCGTGAAGAAATGAACAAGGCCGGCGGCATCGAGCTGCTGATGCCGCTCGTGCAGCCGGCCGAACTGTGGCAGGAGACGGGCCGCTGGGACAAGATGGGCCCGGAACTGCTGCGCCTGAAGGACCGCCATGGCCGCGACTTCGCACTGCAGCCGACCTCGGAAGAAGTCGTGACCGACGTCGTGCGCACCGAGGTCAAGAGCTACCGCCAGCTGCCGCTGAACTTCTATCACATCCAGACCAAGTTCCGCGACGAGCGCCGTCCGCGCTTCGGCCTGATGCGCGGCCGCGAGTTCACCATGAAGGATGCGTATTCCTTCGACCGCGACGTCGCCGGCATGCAGGCTTCGTACCAGACCATGTTCGACGCCTACGTGAAGATCTTCAACCGCTTCGGACTGAAGTTCCGCGCAGTCGCCGCCGACAACGGCGCGATCGGCGGCACCGGCTCGCACGAGTTCCACGTGATCGCCAGCACCGGCGAGGACGCGCTGGTCTACTGCCCGAGCTCCGACTACGCCGCCAACATGGAAGCGGCCGAGGCGCTGCCGCTGATCGCCTCGCGCGGCGCGGCCACGCAAACGCTTACCAAAACGTCGACCCCGAACACCACCAAGTGCGAGCAGGTGGCCAAGCTGCTGGGCCTCGAATTGTCGCAGACCGTCAAGTCGATCGCGCTGACCGTCGAAAACGAGGTCGACGGCAAGCTCACGAAAGAGAACTGGCTGCTGCTGCTGCGCGGCGACCATGAGCTGAACGAAGTGAAGGTCTCGAAGGTCCCTGGCCTGAAGAACTTCCGCTTTGCCACCGAAGCCGAGATCCTGGAAGCCTACGGCAGCGTGCCGGGCTACCTGGGCCCGATCGCCGCCAAACAGCCGGTGAACGTCGTGGCCGACCGCACGGTCGCCAACATGGCCGATTTCGTCTGCGGCGCCAACGAAGCCGAGTACCACTTCACAGGCGCCAACTGGGGCCGCGACCTGCCGGAGCCGGTCGTCGCCGACCTGCGCAACGTGGTCGAGGGCGACGCTTCGCCGGACGGCAAGGGCGTGCTGGCGATCGAGCGCGGCATCGAAGTGGGCCACGTGTTCCAGCTCGGTACCGCCTATTCCGCCGCGATGAACTGCGTCTACCTGGACGAGAAGGGCCAGCCGGCGCCGATGCAGATGGGCTGCTACGGCATCGGCGTGACCCGCATCCTGGGCGCCGCCATCGAGCAGAACTTCGACGACAAGGGCATCGTCTGGCCGGACGCGATCGCGCCGTTCGAGATCGTTCTGTGCCCGATGGGCTACGACCGCAGCGAGCTGGTGAAGACGGAGACCGACCGCCTGTACGCCGAGCTGCAGGCGGCCGGCGTCGACGTCATCGTCGACGACCGCGGCCTGCGTCCGGGCGCCATGTTCGCCGATTGGGAACTGGTCGGCGTGCCGCACCGCGTGGTGATCGGCGAGCGCGGTCTCAAGGAAGGCAACCTGGAATACCAGGGCCGCCGCGATCCTGAAGCGAGCGCTGTCCCGGCTGCGGACATGGTCGGCTTCGTCAAAGGCAAACTGGGCAAGTGATGCTGGCACGTCTGATTCGCCAGGCCTCGGCCTGGCTCGGCTCCGCGCTGTTTGCCGCTTTATTGTTGAGCAGTGCGCTGTTGAGCCCAGCCGCGCATGCCGGCAACCAGAAGGAAGAAGCCATGGCCGATTCGGTCCGGCTGGCGCTCGAACGGGCGATCCGCGACGGCCGCCCGCCCAAGCCTGTCTTCCGCGACGCCAACGCCCAGGCGCGCTATCAGCAGTGGTTCGATGCGATGTCGAGCCGCCTGAAGCGCCGCCTGCCGGACAACCAGGTCCGCACCGAGTTCCTCGAGTCGGCCTGGTACGAAGCGACCCGCGCCGGCCTCGATCCGGGGCTGGTGCTGGGTCTCATCCAAGTGGAATCGGCCTACCGCAAGTACGCGGTGTCGATCGTCGGCGCGCGCGGCTACATGCAGGTGATGCCCTTCTGGACCAAGGTGATCGGCGACTCCAACCGCCGCGCCCTGTTCGACATGCAGACCAACCTGCGCTACGGCTGCTCGATCCTGCGCATGTACATCGACATGGAAGGCGGCAATCTCTACCTGGCGCTGGGACGCTACAACGGCAGCCGCGGCCGGCCGGAGTATCCGAATGCGGTGCTGGCGGCCTGGAAGAATTGGGATTTCAAGGCGGCGTCGACCGCCATCGCGTTGAATTGATTTTCAGGCCCGCAACGCATCGACCAGCTGCTGCGCGTGCCTGGGCAGCGCCTCGAAACTCTTCACGCAAATCGCCAGCTGCCGCGGCGCCCACGCATCCGCCAGCTCCAGCACCGTGATCTTCATCGACTGCGCGCAACGCCGCGCCGCCGGCTCGGGCACGATGCCGACGCCGACGCCGGCTTCTACCATCCTGCAGATCGCCTCGAAGCCGCGCAGGCGCACGCGCGCATGCAGGCTGCGTCCGAGGCGCCGCGCCTGCAGTTCCAGGTAGTTGGACAGGGCGCTGTCGCCGGCCAGGCCGACCTGGTCGAAGTCGGCCAGGCGCACGAAGGCCACCGGCCGCCCGTCCGGCGACAGCACCTGCGCCAGCTCGGGCGTGGCCACCGCCACCAGGCGGTCGGTGCGGAAGGGGAAGCTCTCCAGCTGCGACAGGTCGACCGCGTCCGCCAGGATGCCGACATCGGCGGCGCCTTCGCGTACCGCCTTCGCCACCTCGTGGCTGGTGCGCTCCTCCAGTTCGATGTCGACGTGGGGATGGCGCGCCAGAAAGCCGGTCAAGGCGTCCGGCAGGTATTCGCTCAGCGAGGCCGTATTGCACAGCAGCCGCACCGTGCCCTTCAAGCCTTCCGCATGGTCGCCCAGTTCGGCGCGCATGCGCTCCAGCTGCTGGAACACCAGGCGCGCATGCCGCACCAGGGCCTCGCCGGCCGGCGTCGGCGTCACGCCGCGGCGCCCGCGCAGGAGCAGGGGCACACCCAGCGTCGCTTCCATGCCGTGGATACGTTCGCTGCACGAGGCCAGCGACAAATGGGCGCGCGTGGCGCCGCCGGTGATGCTGCCGGCTTCCACCACGTGCAGGAAGAGCTGCATGTCGACCAGGTCGAATCTCATCTGTTCTCTTTCGATTTAGCCTTCGGATATTCCGAAGGCTGACTGCGGTAATCCCTCATTCTGTCAGCGCCTGCGATGCGTCAGAATTCTCGGCATGGACGTTCTTCTTTCTATCTTACACGCCCACGCGCCGGCCGATTTGGCCTTGATCGCACTGGTGTTCGTGCTCGCCGGCCTGGTCAAGGGCGTGGTCGGGCTCGGGCTGCCGACGGTCGCGGTCGGCCTGCTGGGGATGATGATGGCGCCGCGCGAGGCGGCCGCTTTATTGGTCGTGCCTTCGCTGGTGACGAACGTCTGGCAGCTGGCCGCGGGTCCCTCGGCGGGGCTGCTCGCGCGCCGTTTGTGGCCGATGCTGGCCGGGATCGTCGCCGGCACCCTGCTAGGGGGCATGCTGCTGCCGGCCAGCGCCTCCGCGGATGCAGTGACGGCCCTGGGCGGCGCCCTGATGATGTATGCGGCGGCCGGCCTCGCATCCTTCACGCTGCACGTGCCGCCCAGCGGCGAGCGCGCGGCGTCTCCGGTGGTCGGGCTGGTCACGGGCGCGGTCACGGCCGCCACCGGGGTGTTCGTGATCCCGGCAGTGCCCTATCTACAGGGCCTGAAGCTGGAACGCGATGCGCTGGTACAGGCGCTCGGCCTGGCCTTCACGACCTCCACCGTCGCGCTGGCGGCCTCGCTGCTGCTGGCCGGGCAGTTCCAGGTGCAGGCGGCCGGACTGTCCTTTGTCGCGCTGGCGCCGGCGCTGGCCGGCATGATGCTCGGCCAGTGGATCCGCGGCCGCATCCGGCCCGCGCTGTTCCGCCGCTGCTTCTTCATCGGTTTGTTTGTCCTCGGGCTGCATCTGCTCTTGCGTCCTTTTATCGGATAGACTGCCTGCTTTCCTCACCAGGGAGCAAGCAAGCATGCGATTGACCACCTTCGCCGCCGGCGTACTGATGGCCTGCGGCGCCGCCACGCTGAGCGGCTGCGCGACTGCACCGCCGCCGTCCGCTGCAGGCACGCTGCAGGCCCGCCGCATCGACAACATCGGCGACCGCGCCCGCAACGTCATCTTCTTCCTCGGCGACGGCATGGGCATTAACACCCTGACCGCCGCGCGCATCTACGCGGTGGGCGAAAGCGGCGAGCTGACCATCGACACGCTGCCCGAATCGGCCTTCGTCAAGACCTACTCGAACGACGCCCAGGTGACCGACAGCGCGGCCTCGATGTCCGCCTACATGACCGGCGTGAAGCAGAACAACGGCGTGATCTCGATGTCGGGCGACACCAGCGCGATGGCGCCGGCGGCCGACGGCAGTAGCCGCTGCACGAATGGACAATCCGTGCCGACCCTGCTGGAACTGGCGAAAGCGCGCGGTCTCGCCACCGGCATCGTCACCACCACCAGCGTCACCGACGCCACCCCGGCCGCGACCTATGCCCACGCCTGCCACCGCAAGCTGCAGAACCAGATCGCGGCGATGATGGTGCCGGGCGGCGCCGGTTACAACGCGGCACTGGGCGGCGGCATCGACCTGGTGTTCGGCGGCGGCGCCCAGTATTTCAGGCCGGCCGCAGCCGGCGGCAAGCGCAGCGACGGCCGCGACCTGCTGGCCGAACTGCAGGCGCGCGGCTACCGCGTGGCGAACGATGCGGCCGGCTTCGCGGCGCTGGCGCCGGCAAGCCAGCCCGCCGTCGCCCTGTTCGCGCAGGACGACCTGGCCTACGACGCCGAACGCGATCCGGCAAAGCAGCCCAGCCTGGCCGAGATGGCGCGCAAGGCGGTCTCGCTGCTGAGCCAGCGCAGCGCCGATAAAGGCTTCTTCCTGATGGTGGAGGGCGGCCTGATCGACCACGCCCTGCACGGTACCCGCGCCAAGCGCGCGCTGCAGGAAACCGCGGCCTTCGACGCCGCGCTGAAAGCCGCGATCGACGAGGTACGAAAGACCGATCCGGGCCTGAAGCACACGCTGATCGTCGCCACCGCCGACCACGACCACACCCTGCTGATCAACGGCTACTCGCCGCGCAGCGGTCCGACGACGGCCGACAAACCCGGCGTGCTGGGCCTGGTGCGCAGCCTCCCGGACGGCAAGATCAAACTGGACAAGGACGGCGCGCCCTACGCCATCCTCGGTTTCGGCACCGGCGAACACCGGGTGCAGGGCAGCCGCGCATCGCAGGCCGGCCTCACCGATGCCATCGTCAGCGCCGACGACTATCACCAGGAAGCAGCGGTGCGCATGAAGCTTGAAACCCACGGCGGCGCGGACGTCTACCTGGGCGCGGCTGGCGCCGGCGCGGAAGTCTTCCGCGGCACCATCGACAACACCCGCGTGTTCACGCTCATCAAGGAAGCGGCCGGCTGGTAAGCGGCGCAAGGACATCACGATGAAAACAATCCGACTCTACGCGCTGCTGGCGGCCGCATTCAGCTCCCAGGCCTTTGCACAGGCCCCGGCCAGGAACATCATCTTCTTCCTTGGCGACGGCATGGGCCCGACCACGATCACGGCCGCGCGCATCTACAAATACAAGGAAGAGGGCTTGCTGAACTTCGAGCGCCTCGACCGCACCGCGCGCATCAAGACCTATTCCGCGAACGCGATGGTCACCGACAGCGCGCCCTCGATGGGCGCCTACATGACCGGCGTGAAGATCAACAACGACGTGATCTCGCTGAAGGACGCGAAGCCGCAGTCGCCGGGCAAGGACGCGAACGGCAACCCGACGGTGGACCGCTGCGGCGAAGGGGAGAAGAAAAGCGACGGCATGGCGCCGATGACCATGCTGGAACTGGCCAAGGCTGCAGGCCGTTCCGTCGGCGCGGTCACCAGCACCGAACTGACCCATGCCACCCCGGCCTCGACCTTCGCCCACATCTGCAACCGCAACACGGTGTACACGATCGCGCAGCAGATCGTACCAGGCGGCGCCGGCTACAACGAGCGCCTGAAGGACGGCGTCGACGTGCTGATGGGCGGCGGCCGGCCCTTCTTCACACCCTTCGATGCGAAGGCCAATCCGAAAGGCCGCGCGGACGGGCGCGACCTGCTGGCCGAGTTCAAGGCGCGCGGCTACTTCGTGGCCGCAACCCGCGCCGACATGATGTCGGCCCTGCCGAACCGAAAGTTCGTCGGCATCTACGCCGACAGCCACCTCGACTACGCCACCGTGCGCAAGCCCACCCAGCCGACCCTGGCCGAGATGGCGGTTAAGTCGATCGAGCTCCTGTCGAAGAACCCGAAAGGCTTCTTCCTGATGGTCGAAGGCGGCAAGATCGACCACGCGCTGCACGATTCGAACGCGAAGAATGCGCTGGAAGAGGTGGTCGACTTCGACAACGCGATCCAGGCGACCGTCGACCGTATGCGCCAGATCGATCCGGGCCTGGAGCACACCCTGATCGTGGTGACGGCCGACCATGACCACACGATGGTGATGAACGGCTATCCGAAGCGCGGCAATCCCATCCTCGGCATCGTGCGCGACATCGCGACCGGCCAGCCGGCGCGCGATGCCGACGGCAAAACCTACACGACCCTGGTCTACGGCGGCGGCCCGAACCGGCTTGACGCCCGCGCCGACGTCGACGACGCCCGCGCACAGGCGCTCGACTACCACCAGGAGACAGGCGTGCGCCTGTCCGGCGAGGGCCATGGCGGCGGCGATGTGAAGCTGTACGCGGTGGGGGCGGGCTCGGCGCCGTTCAAGGGGACGATCGAGAATACGCGGGTGTTCGAGCTGATGAAGGCGGCCGGCGGCCTCTAACTCGTCGTTCCCGCGCAGGCGGGAATCCAAGTTCGTAGCGACTCGCCAAACTTGGACCCCCGCCTGCGCGGGGGCGACGGCACAAACAAAAAGCCCCGGCAAAACCGGGGCTTTTCATTTGGACTGGTATCGGGCCAGCGGGGCGGCCTGTGTCTTTTTTATTTGAGGTGATCCGAGATCAGCTTGGTCATCTCGAACATCGATACCTGGGCCTTGCCACCGAAGACGGCTTTCAGCTTGTCGTCGGCGTTGATCATGCGGCGGTTTGCAGCATCCTGCAGGTTTTGCGCCTTGATGTAGTCCCAGACTTTCTTGGTGACTTCGGTACGCGGCAGGGGCTTGTTGCCCACCACTGCGGCCAGGGTCGCCGACGGGGTCATCTCTTTCATGAAGGCGGCGTTGGGCTTGCGCGCTGCTGCCGGCTTCTTTGCTGCTGCTGCTTTCGGTGCTGCTGCCTTGGCAGGAGCTGCTGCTTTTTTAGCTGCCGGCTTCGCCGCTGCGGCCGGCTTGGCGGCGGCTTTCTTGGCCGGCGCTGCGGTGGTTTTTTTGGCTGTTGCCATCTTCAAGCCTCCTAATCGGAACACATGGAAAATTGCGCAATGTACGCACCGGCTTATATTGGTAGGGTTTTAGTGTTCATGCAAGTCTTTTTCGAAATTTTTTCACTCTTACAAGCCCTAAAACCCCTATAAATCAGCGCATACCGGGCATCATGCCCTTCATCCCGCGCATCATCTTCATCAGGCCGCCGCCCTTCAGCTTCTTCATCATCGTGTTCATCTGATCGTACTGGGTCAGCATGCGGTTCACTTCCTGCACCTGCACGCCGGCGCCGGCGGCGATGCGGCGCTTGCGGTTGGCCTTGATCAGTTCCGGCTTGGCGCGCTCCTGCGGCGTCATCGAGTCGATGATGCCGCACATGCGGCGCACCTGTTTTTCGGCCTGGTCCATGTTGGCGCCGGCCGCGGCCTGCTGGAACTGGGCCGGGAGCTTGTCCAGAAGGCCGGACATGCCGCCCATCTTCTTCATCTGGGTCAGCTGGGCCTTGAAGTCGTTCATGTCGAACTTGCCGCCCGACTTGATCTTGTTGGCCATGTCGGCCGCGGCCTGCATGTCCACGCCCTTGCGCGCTTCCTCGACCAAGGCCAGGATGTCGCCCATGCCCAGCACGCGGTTGGCCATGCGGGCAGGGTCGAAGGCTTCCAGGCCGTCCAGCTTTTCGGACACGCCGGCAAACTTGATCGGCTTGCCGGTCACGTGGCGCACCGACAGCGCCGCGCCGCCGCGCGAATCGCCATCGAGCTTGGTCAGGATCACGCCGGTCAGCGGCAGCGCTTCGTTGAAGGCCTTGGCGGTGTTGATCGCATCCTGGCCGACCATGGCGTCGACCACGAACAGGGTCTCGATCGGCTTGACCGCGGCGTGCACCGTGGCGATCTCCTGCATCATCGCTTCGTCGATCGCCAGGCGGCCGGCGGTGTCGATGATCAGGACGTCGTGGTAGTGCTTCTTGGCCCAGTCCAGCGCGGCAAGGGCGATGTCGACCGGCTTGTCGCTGGCGGTGGACGGGAAGAAGTCGGCGCCGACCTGCTTGGTGACCGACTCCAGCTGCGCGATTGCGGCGGGGCGGTAGACGTCGGCGGAAACGGTCAGGACCTTCTTCTTCTGTTCCTTCAGGTACTTGGCCAGCTTGCCGGTGGTGGTGGTCTTACCCACACCCTGCAGGCCGGCCATCAGGATGATCGCCGGCGGCTGCTGGGCGAACGAGAGCTGGGATGCCTCGGGGCCGAGGTCGGCGCCCATCAGGGCCGCCAGCTCCTTCTGCACCACGCCGACCAGGGCCTGGCCGGGAGAGAGCGAGCCGATGACTTCTTCGCCCAGCGCTTTTTCCTTCACTTTGGCGATGAATTCGCGGACGGCCGGCAGCGCGACGTCCGCCTCGAGCAGGGCCAGGCGCACTTCGCGCAGCATCTCGGCGGTGTTCGATTCGGTCAGGCGCGCCTCGCCGCGCATCGTCTTGACGACCTTGGCAAGGCGTTGGGTCAGGTTATCCAGCATGGTGTGTTCTACCTAGATTGTGATTGGGCGCAAACCGCCATTTTACCGCATGTCGGGGCATGTTTTTGCCCGTCAAGACCTTGTCTGGGAGCTGCGCAAGCGAAAAAGTCAAATGGAAACGTTGATTCTTGGTCGGTGTATTTGATACTTGGTAAGTAAGTAATTGTACGGTTTGACAATCCGTTCATTAACGTTATAGCCTCATTGAAATATACGGTTTCGCAGTTCGACACACAACGGAGACAGCATGACAACAAAAGTGTTCGGCAAGACCTTCCTCATCGCCGCCCTGCTGGCCGCGGGCAGCGCCCAGGCCCAGGAGGTGGTCCGCCTCGGCAACCTCAAGTTCGCGCACTACGGCGCGGTGTCGTACATCAAGGAGATCGCACCGAAGTGCGGCATCAAGGTCGAAGAGCGTGTGTTCGCCAAGGGCCTGGACGTGATGCAGGCGATCATCGCCGGTGAAATCGACGTCGGCACCACCGCCTCGGAAGCGGCGATCTCGGGCCGCGCCGGCAATGCGCCGATCTATGTCGTGGCCGGCTTCGCCAAGGGCGGCGCGCGCCTGGTGGCAGGGCAGGGCAGCAATATCAAGAGCGTCAAGGACCTGAAGGGCAAGAAGGTCGGCGTGACCCGCGGCGGCATCCAGGAAGTGCTGCTGATGGCCGAGCTGCAGAAGGTCGGCCTGACCGCCGACGCCGCGCCGGGCAAGGACGTGCAGCTGGTGTTCCTGGCCTACGCCGACCTGAACCAGGCGCTGCTGGGCAAGAACATCGACGCCATGATGCAGTCCGAACCGCAGTCTTCGCAGGCGATCAACAAGGGCTTCGGCACCGAGATCATCAAGCCTTACGACACCCCGATCGGCTCGCCGGTGCGGACCATGGTCATGACCGAGAAGTTCTACACCACCAAGCGTCCGCTGGCCGAGAAATTCATGCGCTGCTTCGTGCAGGCCACCAGCACCTTCATCAAGGATCCGGCGCTGGCCGAGAAGTACGTGCGCGAGAACGTGTTCAAGGGCCAGATCACCAGCGACGACTTCCGCGACGCGATGGACAACGCCCAGTACACCTACGACATCACGCCCGAGCACATCCAGATCACCACCGACATCATGCACAAGACCGGTGTCGGCCGCATGGCCAAACCGCCTGCAGCGAAGGAGTGGGTCAAGACCGATCTGCTGGAAGAGGCCAAGAAGAGCCTGGGCGTCAAATAATCACGATGTGAACGTCATGCGTGGGCGGAGGCCGCCCACCCTACGGAGCGGTAGGGTGGGCACCCCGTGCCCACGCGCACGCAGTGGAGGCATTGGATGGTGAAGAAACGGGGCAAGGACATCGCGGTCGGCCTGGTGGTGCCGGTCATCGCGATCGGGATCTGGCAGTGGGTGGCGAGCATGGGATGGGTCAACGAGAACATCCTGCCGTCGCCGCTGGCGGTGTGGAACAAGTGGGTGGCCTACCTCATGCCGCTGCAGGATTTCAATACCTGGCATGAGAACAACCCGGAGGGCAGCAAGCTGGCCTGGGCGTTTTCCGGTGAGCTGATCGTCGATTCGCTCGGCAGCCTGTACCGGGTGGTGGTCGGCTTCGCGGTCGGCGCCGGCCTTGGCTTGCCGCTCGGCCTGGCAATGGGCGCGAGCCGCATCGTGTATGCCTGGATGAATCCGCTGGTGCAGCTGCTGCGCCCGATCCCGCCGATCGCCTACATCCCGCTGTCTATCCTGTGGTTCGGGCTGGGCAATCCGCCGGCGATCTTCCTGATCGCGATCGGCGCCTTCTTCCCGGTGCTGATGAATACCATCGCCGGTGTGCGCCAGGTCGACGGCATCTACCTGCGCGCGGCGCGCAACCTGGGCGCCGGCCGCTCCACCATGTTCATGCGCGTGATCCTGCCGGCCGCCGTGCCCTACATCCTGACCGGGATGCGGATCGGCGTCGGCACCGCATTCATCGTGGTGATCGTGTCCGAAATGATCGCGGTGAACAACGGCCTCGGTTTCCGCATCCTGGAGGCGCGCGAGTACTTCTGGTCCGACAAGATCATCGCCGGCATGATCAGCATCGGCATCCTCGGCCTGGCGATCGACTGGGCCATGAATTTGCTGAACAACTACCTGCTGCGCTGGCACCGCGGCCTGGAGCATTGATCGGAGCACTGAGCATGAACGCGCATATCGTCATTGAAAACGTCAGCAAGGTGTTCGAGACCGACGGCCGCCGCATGGTGGCGCTGGAGAACATCGATCTCGAGATCCCGCGCGGGCAGTTCGTCTGCCTGCTCGGCCCTTCCGGCTGCGGCAAGTCGACCCTGCTGAACGCGGTCGCCGGCTTCGCGCCGCCGACCCGGGGCAGCATCACGGCGGACGGGGCGCCCGTTGTGGGACCGGGGCCGGAACGCGGCATGGTATTCCAGGAATACGCGCTGTTCCCGTGGATGACGGTCGAGCAGAACGTCGGCTTCGGGCTGGAAATCAAGGGCATGGCCCGCCCGGAAATCGCCGCCCGCGTGGCCGAGCTGCTGAAACTGCTGTCGCTGGAAGACTTCGGCAAGCGCTATCCGAAAGACCTGTCGGGCGGCATGCGCCAGCGGGTCGCGATCGCGCGCGTGCTGGCGCTGGACTCGCCGATCATGCTGATGGACGAACCCTTCGGCGCCCTCGACGCGCTGACCCGCCGCAACCTGCAGGACGAGCTGCTGCGCATCTGGGCCGAGCTGAAGAAGACCGTCATCTTCGTCACCCACAGCATCGAAGAAGCGATCTACCTGGCTGACCGCATCGTCGTGATGACCTACCGGCCGGGCACGGTCAAGCGCGACATCATGGTCGATTTGCCGAGGATGCGGGATCCGGCGGCGCCGGAGTTCAATGCGCTCAAGCGGGAGCTGGGGCAGTTGGTGATGGAAGAGCAGCAAAGGCATCACGAAGCGGAAATCAAAGCCGCCGCGGTCGACTGAGCCGACTCGTCGTCCCCGCGAAGGCGGGGATCCAAGTTTGTTGGCGTTCCGTTAGCTCATGCAAAACTTGGGCCCCCGCCTTCGCGGGGGCGACGTGGTAAACGTCCGGATAGTGTAGACTCGCCCCTATGCAAACCACCTTATTCATCGCCGCAGCCATCCTGTACGCGGTGTGCGCCCTGCTGCCGTCGCCGCGGGGCGCGGTCATTTCCGGCGTCACCGCGCTGGCGTGGGTCCTGCATGGGTCCGCGCTGTGGCCGGACATGCTGGCGAATGGCGCGCTGCGGGTCGGCTTCGCCTTCATGCTGTCGGCCGCGCTGTGGATTTCGGTGGCGGCCTGGTGGCTCGAGAACCGCAATTTCGCGCTCGACGGCATGCGCCGCATGGTGATGCCCTGCGCGGCCGTATCGAGCCTGCTGCCGCCGCTGTTCCCGGGCAGCCTGATGACGATGCAGGGTCCCGCCTTCGGCTGGCACGTGGCCGTGGCCGTGATGGCCTACAGCACGCTCACCATCGCCGCCTTCCACGCCGTGCTGATGGCGCTGCAGGAGACGCGCCTGCATACCCGCAATGCCAGGAAGGGCTGGCTGGGCGCGGCCATCGACCAGCTGCCGGCCCTGCTGACCATGGAAAAGCTGCTGTTCCGGATGATCGCCATCGGCTTTGTCCTGCTCAGCCTGACCGTCCTGTCGGGCATCGTGTTCTCCGAACAGCTGTTCGGGCGCGCGCTGCGCTGGGATCATAAAAACGTGTTCGCGCTGCTGTCGTGGCTCCTGTTCGCCGCGCTGCTGGCCGGACGCCGCTGGCGGGGCTGGCGCGGCAAGACCGCGCTGCGCTTCACGCTGGCGGGATTCGCTACCTTGGCGCTGGCTTATGTCGGCAGCCGTTTTGTCCTTGAAGTCGTTCTGCACCGGGGGTTTACATGACGCGACTGTTATTCTGGATTGCGCTCATCATCCTGGTGGTGATGGCGGTACGCAGCAAGCTGCGGGCGGCGGTGGCCGCGCGCGGATTCGACCCGCACGCCGGGCAGGGCGGCACGCCTGCCGGCGGCGCCACCCGCGCCCAGCCCCGGGTGGAGGAATCCGAGCGCATGACCAACTGCGCCCACTGCGGCATTTATTTCCCGGCTTCGGAAGCGGTGCACGAGGGCGGGCAGGATTACTGCAGCCAGGCGCACGCGCGCCTGCCGGCGTCATCTCGTCCTGATTGAGGCGCATGGCGCCCTGGCAGCCACTGTCCGCCGCGTCGCGGGAGACCTTCTGGCGTTCGCTCCAGACCTTCACCGTGACGCGCATCGTGATCACGCTGGTGCTGCTGGTCTACCTGACCTACGACGCGCGCCGCGGCCACATGGCCGGCGCGGCGTATGCCGAGACCTGCATCGCGTACGTAGCGGCGGCGCTGCTGTTCGCCGCCATCGCCCAGCGCTGGCGGCACCGATTCCTGCTGCAGCTGTCCAGCCAGATCCTGGTCGACATCGGCGCCATCTCACTGCTCTACCTGGCCGCCGGCGGCGCCCGCAGCGGCCTCGGGCTGCTCTACCTGTTCCCGCTGGCCGGGGCGGCGATCCTGGCCCCGCTGGTGCTGGCGCTGTTCTCGGCCTCGCTCGCGACCCTGTTCATGCTGGCCGAAAGCACCTGGCGGATCTTCCTCAGCGAGGATCAAGCGCCGCTGTTCCAGGTCGGGATCATGGGCGCCGCCTTCTTTGCCGTGGTGGTGGTGGTGAGCCGGCTGGCGGCGCGCCTGATCCGGCAGGAAGAGCTGGTGGCCGAGCGCGGCGCCGACCTGCGGGTCCAGCAGGCGGTCTACCGCATCGTGGTCGACGACGTCGGCGACGGCATCCTGGTGGTAGGACGCGACGGCTTCGTTTTCAGCGGCAACCCGGCGGCGCGCCGCATGCTGGGCCTGGAAGCCGACAACGATTTCAAACTGGCCGATATCGCGGCCCTGGAGCCGGTGGCCCAGGGTTTCGAAGCCTGGCTCGCGGCCGGCGCCGCGGACGCCCACGTCACCATCAAGCGCTGGCAGGAGCAGGGCGGACCGGTGCGCGGCCGCCTCGACCAGCCGGTGCACCTGAAGCTGCGTTTCGCGCGGGTCGACACGCCGATTGGTGCGGCCGAGCGCAGCGTGATCTTCATGCAGGACGTGAGCGCCATCGAAAACCAGGCGCAGCAGCTGAAACTGGCCTCGATGGGACGGCTGACGGCCAGTATCGCGCACGAGGTGAGGAACCCGCTGTCGGCGATCGGCCACGCGACCTCGCTGCTGGCCGAGGACCTGAACGGCCCCGCCGAGACCCGCCTGCTGCGCATCGTCGGCGACAACGTGGCGCGCGTGAACCGCATGGTCGAGGACATCCTCAAGTTGTCGCGCAAGGTGCAGCCGGGCGGCGAGCCGGTGCATTTGAAGGCCTTCCTGGAAGAGCTGAAAGCCGAATTCACGGAAACCCATGGCCTGGCCGATAATATGGTGTGGATCGGCGATGCCGGCAAGCGCACCGTGCGCTTCGACGGCCTGCACCTGCGCGAAGTGCTGGTCAACCTGCTCGGCAATGCGATCCGCTACGCGAGCGGCAAGCCGGCCAGCATCCGGCTGTTCCCCGTGCTGGATGCCACCGGCCGCGTCGAACTGCACGTGCAGGACGACGGCCCGGGCATCACGGCCGAGGTACGAGCCCATTTGTTCGAGCCCTTCTATACCACCTCGAGCAAGGGCACCGGCCTTGGGCTCTACCTGGCGCGCGAACTGTGCCTGAACAACGGCGCCATGCTCGACTACGAATACCGGGTGGACGGTCCCGCCGGCTTCGATGCGCCGGGACGGTTCGTGATCACCTTCTCTATATAGATATATGAGTTCTCCCCGCATCCTTGTAGTTGACGACGAAGCCGACCTGCGCGAGCTGCTCGAGATCACCCTGGTCAAGATGGGCCTGGACGTCGACAGCGCCTCCACCGTGCGCGAAGCGAGATCCCTGCTCGGCCAGACTGAATACGCGCTGGTGCTGACCGACATGCGCCTGCCCGACGGCACCGGCCTGGAGCTGGTGCGCGAGGTGGCCGGCGCCGGGCGCGGCACCCCGATCGCCGTGATCACGGCCTACGGCAGCGCCGAGAACGCGGTGATCGCGCTGAAGGCCGGCGCCTTCGACTACGTCTCCAAGCCGGTGGTGCTGGACGATTTGCGCACCATGGTGCGTTCGGCGCTGCGCCTGTCCGAGAAGCCGGCGGCCCAGGCGGCGCAGGATGCGGAAGCCGGCGACGATGGCAGCAATTCGCGCCTGCTCGGCCGTTCGCAGGCGATGCAGGCGCTGCGCGCCCAGATCGGGCGGCTGGCCCGCTCGCAGGCGCCGATCGCCATCAACGGCGAATCGGGCAGCGGCAAGGAGCTGGCGGCACGCGAGATCCACGCCCAGAGCGCGCGCGCCGGCAAGCCCTTCGTGGCCGTGAACTGCGGCGCGATTCCGGAAGCGCTGATGGAGGCCGAGTTCTTCGGCTACCGCAAGGGCGCCTTCACCGGCGCCACCGACGAGCGAGACGGCTTCTTCCAGGCCGCGAACGGCGGCACGCTGATGCTGGACGAGGTGGCCGACCTGCCGCTGGCGATGCAAGTGAAACTGCTGCGTGCGATCCAGGAGCGGCGCGTGCGCAAGATCGGCGCCACGGCGGAGGAAGCGGTCGACGTGCGCATCATCAGCGCCACCCACAAGAACCTGGCCAGGCTGGTCGAGACCGGCCAGTTCCGCCAGGACCTGTTCTACCGCCTGAACGTGATCGAGCTGACCCTGCCGCCGCTGCGCGAGCGCCTCGACGATCTGTCGCTGCTGGCCGACGCCATCCTGGTGCGCCTGGCAGGACCGGGCAATGCGCGCCTGGGCGCCGGCGTGCTGGATGCGCTGCGCGGCTACGCCTTCCCCGGCAATGTGCGCGAGCTGGAAAACGTGCTGGAACGCGCGCTGGCTTTCGCCAACGACGGCGTGATCGAAGTCGGCGACCTGTCATTGAAGGGCGCACGCCTGGCCGGGCAGGGCGAGACGCCGGCGCCGCAGGCGCCATCGCAAGCTGCCGCCGCGCCGGTGGATGTGCCGGCAGCCGCGCCGGTTGCAGTGCAGGCCGCACCCGCCGCGGCGGCGCCGATGGCGCCCACGCCGGCGCCGTCCGACAGCCTGCCCGCGCTGGGCGCCGGCGAGCTGCCCAGCAACCTGCCGGACTACCTCTGCCAGATCGAGCGCGACATCATCCAGCGCGCCCTGCAGCAGACCCAGTTCAACCGCACCCAGGCCGCCAGCCTGCTGGGCATCAGCGTGCGGCAGTTGCGCTACCAGATGCAGAAGCTGGACATCCACGCGCCGGAACCATAAGACCTTTGACCTGGCTCATGTGCTGTTGTCTTTTCGCCATCGCAGCATGCCCTATTTGTGAGCACCTGGCGCGCCAAACGACAGCAGCGTGGCGCCCTCAAAACCTTATGTTAGTGCTCACTTTCATCCCAAGGCCCGGAATGATTCGCCTTGGCAAAAGTCAAGCGCGGCGCTCGAAAAAAATCCGCTCAGCAGGGTCTTTGATATTTCCGAATATCGACTATACTTAGGTTCATACGGCGCTCCAACACTATATCTAGTAGTCAGTGGCAGGAGCCAGCCAAGCAGAGGAGGGCCGGTTGCAGGCTTTTTTAGAACGGGCTTCTCCTCTTTATTATTCTCAAAAAGTTATTAGGCTGCCAACTTTGCACAGTTGGCATTCATCGTTTATCAGTCGGTGGCGGCAGCCATCCCGGGAGGCTCAATGCAAACATCTTCGGACATCTCCATCAACGAGCTGGTCGCCAATAACGACTACCGCATCATCCGCCGCAACGGCGCCGTGGTACCGTTCGCTCCCAGCAAGATCGCCGTCGCCATGACCAAGGCTTTCCTCGCCGTGAACGGCGAAGGTGCCCGCGAGTCCGCGCGCATCCGTGAACTGGTCGAGCAGCTGACGAACAACGTGGTTGCAGCGCTTGTGCGCCGCCAGCCGAACGGCGGCACCTTCCACATCGAGGATGTGCAGGACCAGGTGGAGCTGTCCCTGATGCGTTCGGGCGAGCATGACGTCGCGCGCGAATACGTGCTGTACCGCGCCAAGCGCATGGACGAGCGCCGCGCCGCCAAGGAAGCCTCGGGCGCGACCCAGGCCGACACCCCGCAGTTCACCGTGGTCGACGGCGGTGTGCGCCGTCCGCTGGACATGAACGAAGTGGTGTCCCTGATCGGCGCCGCCTGCGTGGGCCTGGAAAAGCACGTCGACGCCGACGCCATCCTGGCCGAAACCGTCAAGAACCTGTACGACGGCGTGCCGGTCGAAGAGCTGCACAAGTCGGCCATCCTGGCCGCCCGCGCCCTGATGGAAAAGGATCCGGCCTACAGCCAGGTCACCGCGCGCATCCTGCTGCACACCATCCGCAAGGAAGTCTTCGGCCGTGAAGTGCCGCAAGCCGGCGCCGCCGCCGAGTACATCACCTACTTCCCGCAATACATCGCCAAAGGTATCGACGCCGAGCTGCTGGACGAGGAACTGGGCAAGTTCGACCTGCAGAAGCTGGCCAAGGCCATTGTCGCCGACCGCGACCTGCAGTTCGGCTACATCGGCCTGCAGACCCTGTACGACCGCTACTTCCTGCACATCCGCGAAACCCGCATCGAGATGCCGCAGGCCTTCTACATGCGCGTCGCGATGGGCCTGTCGCTGCGTGAAGAGAACCGCGAAGCGCGCGCGATCGAGTTCTACAACCTGCTGTCGAGCTTCGACTTCATGAGCTCGACCCCGACCCTGTTCAACTCGGGCACCCGCCGCTCGCAGCTGTCCTCGTGCTACTTGACCACCATCGGCGACGACCTGGAAGATATCTACGACGGCATCAAGGAAAACGCGCTGCTGTCGAAATTCGCCGGCGGCCTGGGCAACGACTGGACCCCGGTCCGCGCGATGGGTTCGCGCATCAAGGGCACCAACGGCAAATCGCAGGGCGTGGTGCCGTTCCTGAAAGTGGCGAACGATACCGCCGTGGCGGTCAACCAGGGCGGCAAGCGCAAGGGCGCGGTCTGCGGCTACCTGGAAACCTGGCACCTGGACATCGAGGAGTTCCTCGACCTGCGCAAGAACACCGGCGACGACCGCCGCCGCACCCACGACATGAACACCGCGAACTGGATTCCGGACCTGTTCATGAAGCGCGTGATGGAGAAGGGCTCGTGGAGCCTGTTCTCGCCGTCCGAAGCGCCGGACCTGCACGACAAGGTCGGCAAGGCCTTCGAGGAAGCCTATCTGGGCTATGAGGCGAAGGCAGCGCGCGGCGAAATGACCGTGTACAAGAAAATCGAAGCGCTCGACCTGTGGCGCAAGATGCTGTCGATGCTGTTCGAGACCGGCCACCCGTGGATCACCTTCAAGGATCCGTGCAACATCCGCTCGCCGCAGCAGCACGTGGGCGTGGTGCACTCGTCGAACCTGTGCACCGAGATCACGCTGAACACCAACGCCGAGGAAATCGCCGTCTGTAACCTGGGTTCGGTCAACATGCCGGCCCACATGAAGGGCGACGGCCTGGACGCGGTCAAGCTGCAGAAGACCATCCGCACCGCGATGCGCATGCTGGACAACGTCATCGACATCAACTACTACGCCGTCGACAAGGCCAAGAACTCGAACCTGCGCCACCGTCCGGTCGGCCTGGGCATCATGGGCTTCCAGGACTGCCTGCACATGATGCGCGTGCCGTTCGCCTCGGACAAGGCGGTGGAATTCGCCGACCGCTCGATGGAAGCCGTCTGCTACTACGCCTACCTGGCCTCGACCGAGCTGGCCGAAGAGCGCGGCCGCTACCAGTCCTACGAAGGTTCGCTGTGGGACCGCGGCATCCTGCCGCAGGACTCGATCAAGCTGCTGGCGGAAGAGCGCGGCGGCTACCTGGAGCAGGATACGTCCGAGACCATGGACTGGACCGTGGTCCGCAACCGCATCAAGCAGTTCGGCATGCGTAACTCGAACTGCGTGGCGATCGCCCCGACCGCGACCATCTCGAACATCATCGGCGTGTCGGCCTGCATCGAGCCGACCTTCCAGAACCTGTACGTGAAGTCGAACCTGTCGGGCGAGTTTACCGAGATCAACGGCTACCTGGTGCGCGACCTGAAGGCGCGCGGCCTGTGGGACGAGGTCATGATCAACGACCTGAAATACTTCGACGGCTCGCTGTCGCGCATCGACCGCGCTCCGCAAGACCTGCGCGACATCTACGCGACCGCCTTCGAAGTCGAGCCGAAGTGGCTGGTGGAAGCCGCCTCGCGCCGCCAGAAGTGGATCGACCAGGCGCAGTCGCTGAACATCTACATGGCCGGCGCCTCGGGCAAGAAGCTGGACGAGACCTATAAACTGGCCTGGCTGCGCGGCCTGAAGACCACTTATTACCTGCGCACCGTGGCGGCAACCCACATGGAGAAGTCGACCACCCGCACCGGCGCCCTGAACGCCGTGCCGGTCGATGGCGGCCTGTCGGCGGCAGCGGCTCCGGCTGCAGCGCCGGCGGCAGCACCGGCAGCCAGCGCGGACGTGGTGGAAGGCGCGGCCTGCTACCTGCGTCCGGGCGACGCCGGTTTCGACGAGTGCGAAGCCTGCCAGTAATTTAACTCGTCGTTCCCGCGAAGGCGGGAACCCAAGTTCTGCTAGCGCAGTCGAGACGCGCGCAACTTGGGTCCCCGCCTGCGCGGGGACGACGGTTTTGAAGCTAACACTATATATAGAAGGAAAACATCATGGCTCTGTCATGGGACGATGAACCGACCACCAGCGCACCGGCCGCTGCCGCCGCTCCGGAAGGCGCCACCGCCGCCGACGTCGCCAAGCGCGTAAACGCCGACGACAAGCGCATCATCAACGCGAAAACCGACGTCAACCAGCTGGTGCCGTTCAAGTACAAGTGGGCCTGGGACAAGTACCTGGCCGGCTGCGCCAACCACTGGATGCCGCAGGAAGTGAACATGCAGCGCGACATCGAGCTGTGGAAGAACCCGAACGGCCTGACCGAAGACGAGCGCCGCATCGTCAAGCGCAACCTCGGCTTCTTCGTGACCGCCGACTCGCTGGCCGCCAACAACATCGTGCTGGGCACCTACCGCCACATCACGGCGCCGGAATGCCGCCAGTACCTGCTGCGCCAGGCTTTCGAGGAAGCGATCCACACCCACGCCTATCAGTACATCGTCGAATCGCTGGGCCTCGACGAGAAGGAAATCTTCAACGCCTACAACGAAATCCCGTCGATCCGCGACAAGGACCAGTTCCTGATCCCGTTCATCGAGGTCATCAACGATCCGCAGTTCCAGACCGGCACCCTGGAAAACGACCAGAAGCTGCTGAAGTCGATCATCGTGTTCGCCTGCCTGATGGAAGGCCTGTTCTTCTACGTCGGCTTCACCCAGATCCTGGCGCTGGGCCGCCAGAACAAGATGACCGGCGCCGCCGAGCAGTACCAGTACATCCTGCGCGACGAGTCCATGCACTGCAACTTCGGCATCGACCTGATCAACACGATCAAGATGGAAAACCCGCAGCTGTGGACCGCCGAGTTCAAGGAAGAGATCAAGCAGCTGTTCCTGAAGGCCGTCGAGCTCGAGTACCGCTACGCCGAAGACACCATGCCGCGCGGCGTGCTGGGCCTGAACGCCCCGATGTTCAAGGGCTACCTGCGCTTCATCGCCAACCGCCGCGCCGTCCAGATCGGCCTGGACGCGCTGTTCCCGAACGAGGAAAACCCGTTCCCGTGGATGAGCGAAATGATCGACCTGAAGAAGGAACGTAACTTCTTCGAGACCCGCGTGACCGAGTACCAGACCGGCGGCGCGCTGAGCTGGGATTAAGCGCTACCCAGGTAGAATCGAAGGCCCGTTCGCGGGCCTTTTTCTTTTTCCGCCCCAGACATGCTCACCAGCCCGCTCCTCGACCATCCAGCCATCGTCCACGGCTTCGGCCGCCGCCACGACGATATGCAGCAGCTGTTTCCCGCCTACTGGCCCCGGCGCCCGGTCCAGCACGAACGCCACGGCACCCATATCGCCATTGCGACCCAGCCGAACGAGGACTGCGGCGAAGCCGACGGCATGCTGACCGACCGTCCCGGCCTGCTGCTGGCAATCGCCACCGCCGACTGCGTGCCGGTGCTGCTGGCGCGGCGGGATGGACGCGAAGTCGCGGCCCTGCATGTCGGCTGGCGCGGCGCCCATGCCGGCATCGTCGAGCGTTTTGCCGCGCTGGTACGCGGGCGCGGCGGCGATCCCGGCGACTGGCGCGCGGCGATCGGGCCGGCGGCGCACGCCTGCTGTTATGAAGTGTCGGCGGCGCTGATCCACGACTTTTGCGAGCGCACCGGCCTGCCGAGCGAGACCGTCGCGCCGAATGCGAACCGGCTCGACCTGCCCGCGATCGTGCGCTGGCAGCTGGGACAGGCCGGCGTCGAACGTGTCTCGGTCCAGGCCGAATGCACGATGTGCCGCAGCGGCGGCGATGGCCGCTTCATCTATCACAGCTACCGCCGCGACCGCGAAACGCGCACGCCGATCGTCGACGTGCAGTGGTCCGTCATCGCCATCGCAGACCACTGATCACGATTCGCGCAGAAGTTTGTGCAGAAGTTTGTGCGTGGGATGCGCCACTGGCTTGTTAGTAAAGCTATGATGCCAGCCATGCTACGCGTCCTCTTCATCCATCAGAATTTGCCGGGCCAGTTCCGCCGGCTGATTCGCTACCTGCAGACGAGGCCAGACGTCGAACTCGTCGCCATCGGCGAAGAGGCCGCGGTCGCACGCGAAAGCTTGGGACCGAAGATCCGCACGATCGCCTACGCGAAGCCCGAAGGACCGGGCGAGAAGACCCACCACTACCTGAAGCATTTCGAAGGCTGCATCCGGCGCGGCCAGGCCGTCACCCGCATCCTCGTCGAGCTGAAGAAGCAGGGCTGGGCGCCGGACGTGGTGGTCTGCCATCCGGGCTGGGGCGAGGGACTGTTCGTCAAGGACGTGTTCCCGCGTGCGCGCCTGGTGGTGTTCTGCGAGTTCTGGTGGGCCGCCAACGGACTGGACGTGGGCTTCGATCCCGAATACCCATCCAGCTTCGACGACGGCCTGCGCATCCGCATCAAGAATTCGGTGCTGATGCAGTCGCTGCTGGCCGCCGACGACGGCGTGACGCCGACCGACTGGCAGCTGAAAGCGCATCCGCCCGAGCTGCGCCACAAGATCCGCCGCATCCACGAGGGCATCGATACCGCCTACCTGACGCCGGATCCGCAGGCGCGCCTGACGCTGCCGGACGGCCGGGTCTTGAGCCGCGCGCAGCCTGTCGTGACCTACGTCGCGCGCAACCTCGAACCCTACCGCGGCTTCCACGTCTTCATGCGCAGCCTGCCGCGTCTCCTGGCCGGCAATCCGGACCTGCAGGTGGTGGTGGTCGGCGGCGACGGCGTCAGCTACGGACGGCGCCCGACCGAAGGATTCGACAGCTACCGCGCCGCCTTGTGCGCCGAACTGGGAGATTCCGTCGACTGGTCGCGCGTGCATTTCCTCGGCAAGCTTCCATATGCGAGCTACCGCACTGTGCTCCAGGTCTCGAGCCTGCACATTTACCTCACTTATCCGTTCGTGCTGTCGTGGTCCATGCTGGAAGCGATGGCGGTCGGTGTGTCGGTGCTCGGTTCGGATACGGGACCGGTGCGGGAAGTGATCCGCGATGGCGAGAATGGTTACCTGACCGGCTTCTTCGACACCGCGGCGCTGGCCGGCCGCGCACTCGAACTGATCGCGCGCCGCGACGAGACCGCTGCCGTCGGACTACGCGGGCGCGAGACGGTGTTGCGTGACTACGATTTCGAATCGGTCGGCCTGCCGGCCTACCTCGAGCTGCTGCAGCCGTTGCAGCGGCCCGCACATGAGGAAGATAGATGAAGGACCGCTTCGCACTGCATTTCGTCCCGGAGGCTTATTCCGCCGCCGGGCCGAAACCGATGGGACGCCACGCGGCCGGCGCCGCGCTGATGCGTGCCGTCGCGCAGAGCGGGCTGGCGACGGTCGGCTGCTTTGCCGCCGGCGAGGCCGAGGCGGGCGAGTGCGAGCGCGCGCTGCGCGAACATGGTTTCAAGGGCGAGGTCGAGTGGGTGAGCCGCGGCAAGCCGCAGCAGCTGGAGCGCTTCGGCACCCTGTATCACCCGGGCCCGGGGATCGAGCGCCTGGCCTGGCGCCGCCTCGGCCTGGGCGAGCGCCGCTACAGCCTGTGCGGCGTCACGCACACGATCGCCACCCACGCTGTGATGAGCGGCATCGCCAACCTGGTGGTGGCGCCGCTGCGCAGCTGGGATGCGGTGATCTGCACCTCGCGCGTGGTGCGCGACAGCGTGCGCCAGGTGCTGGAGCGGCAGGCCGAGTACCTGCGCGCGCGCCTGGGCGCCGAGCGCTTCGAACTGCCGCAGCTGCCGCTGATCCCGCTCGGCGTGCATGGCCGCGACTTCGAATTCGACGAGGCCGGCCGCATCGAGGCGCGGCGCCGGCTCGGCATCGGAGACGGCGACGTCGCCTTCCTGTTCTTCGGCCGCCTTTCCTTCCACGCGAAAGCGCATCCGCAGCAGATGTTCAGTGCGCTCGAGCGCGCCGGCAAGGACGGCCGCCAGGTGCACCTGATCCTGTGCGGCTGGTTCGCCAACGAGGCGATCGAGAAGGCCTTCCGCGAAGCCGCTGCGCTGCTCTGCCCATCGGTGCGCCTGGCGGTGCTCGACGGCCGCGAACCCGGCAGCCAGACCGGCGCCTGGGCCGCCGCTGACGTCTTCACTTCGCTGTCGGACAATGTGCAGGAGAGCTTCGGCCTGACGCCGCTGGAAGCGATGGCGGCCGGTCTGCCCTGCGTGGTGAGCGACTGGAACGGCTACCGGGACACGGTGCGCGAGGGCGTCGACGGCTACCGCATCGCGACCGTGATGCCCGGCGCAGGCGCAGGCCTTGACCTCGCGCAGCGTTACGACGATGGCGTCGACAGTTACGACCAGTATTGCGGTCATACCAGCCAGGCGGTGGCGCTGGACGGCGCCCAGCTCGCGCAGGCTTTCGAGCGCCTGATCAGGGACGCGGGGCTGCGCCGGCAGATGGGCGAAAACGGACGCCGGCGCGCACGCGAGGAGTTCGACTGGCAGGTGGTGTTCGGGCGCTACCGTGCGCTGTGGAGCGAGCTCGATGAGCGGCGCCGCGCGGATGCCGTGCTGGCGCCGGCGCTGCCGCAGCTGGCGCCGGACCGGCTCGATCCGTTCACGATGTTCGCGAGCTATCCGAGCGCGCAGTTGACGCCGGAATCGATGGTCGAGCTGGCGCCGGATGCCTCGCTCGCGCTGCTGCGCCAATACCGCGAACTGGGGATCAACCGCTTCGCCGCATCGTCGCTGCCGACGCTGGAGGAATTCGGCCAGATCTTCGGTTCGATCGAGTCGCGGCCGATGCAGGTGGACGAATTGCTGGACGCGCTGGGCCCTTGCGACCGCCCGACTTTGCTGCGCGGATTGGCCTGGCTTTGCAAGATGGATCTGCTGCGGATTGGCGCGGCGGGCGAGTAATGAGAATTGGATTTTTATGTGGAATGCGCGATCGATGCGCGCTTGTTTTTTGAAGGAGCTGGAGTACGAATTGGATCAAAGTTATCGCGACGATCGATAGAAAGCCGTCGATAAGAGTTCGTCCAAGCGGAAAGGCATGAAAAATACTGTGCGCGGGTTGCGCACTGACAAGGTTTTCGTGTACTTTACGTGATTGAATTTGTCAAAACGTGAACGTAGATTTTTTTACCACGTTAAACGGGTGGCAAACCGATCAAAAAATGGGACGCTGATTCATTCAGTATGCACGTAAGCTTCGCGAAAAGAACAAGCCGCATTGCCTGAATTAATTCGGGCATGGCGGCTTTTTCTTTTCGCGCTCTTGCGGGCTGCGGTTTGAACAGTGAAGTGAACCAACGAACTTTTGTCTTCAGGTCGTCGGCGACGACGATAGCTGAAGTGCTGCAGACTTGAGGAGTTGCAGCAGTTCAGCTGGTGCCGGATTCATTGACGCAGACGCGAGTGTGCGCCGATGAATAATTCGCCCGACCAAGCAGACGGGTTGGACGGGTTCAAACCTTGTAGCGTATTTTTCTCATCGCAGAGAAGGAGAACATAAAATGGCAACAGCCGCTAAGAAAACCGCAGCAAAGCCGGCCGCAAAAGCAGCCGATAAATCCACCGCCGCCAAAAAGGCAGTAGCCGCCAAGCCGGCAGCGAAAGCCGCCGCGAAACCGGCAGCAAAGCCGGCCGCTAAAGCTGCTGCCAAACCGGCTGCAAAGCCGGCGGCAAAAGCTGCAGCAACCAAGACCGCTGCGAAAGCACCGGCCAAGAAAGCCGCAGCAAGCAAAGCTGCTGCACCGGCAAAGAAAGCTGCAACCAAGTCGGCTGCACCGGCAAAGAAAGCCGCAGCAACCAAATCGGCTGCTAAGCCGGCGGCAAAAGCTGCTGCAACCAAGTCGGCTGCTAAAGCGCCGGCAAAGAAAGCTGCTGCAACCAAATCGGCTGCAAAAGCGCCGGCAAAGAAAGCCGCAGCAACCAAGTCGGCTGCTAAGGCTCCGGCAAAGAAAGCCGCTGCAACCAAATCGGCTGCTAAGGCTCCGGCCAAGAAAGCTGCAGCAACCAAATCGGCTGCTAAGGCTCCGGCAAAGAAAGCCGCAGCAACCAAATCGGCTGCTAAAGCTCCGGCCAAGAAAGCCGCAGCAACCAAGTCGGCTGCTAAAGCTCCGGCCAAGAAAGCTGCCGCAACCAAGACCGCTGCTAAAACTCCGGCCAAGAAAGCTGCTGCAACCAAGACCGCTGCTAAAGCTCCGGCCAAGAAAGCTGCCGCTACCAAGACCGCTGCTAAAGCTCCGGCCAAGAAAGCTGCTGCGACCAAGACCGCTGCCAAGGCTCCGGCCAAGAAAGCTGCTGCTACCAAGACTGCTGCTAAAGCCTCGGCCAAAACCGCTGCCAAAGCTCCGGCCAAGGCTGCTGCAACCAAAACCGCTGCCAAAGCTCCGGCTAAAGCCGCTGCAACCAAGGCTCCGGCCAAAGCTGCTGCAACCAAAGCTCCGGCTAAAGCCGCTGCAACCAAGGCTCCGGCTAAAGCCGCTGCAACCAAGGCTCCGGCCAAAGCTGCTGCAACCAAAGCTGCTGCAACCAAAGCCCCGGCCAAAGCTGCTGCTACCAAAACTGCTGCCACCAAAGCACCGGCCACCAAAACCGCAGCCACCAAAACCGCCGAGTCCAAGCCGGCAGTGAAGGCCGCCGCCAAACCGGCCGCCAAGCCGGCCGCGAAGAAAGCCGCCGCGCCGAAAGCCGACGCCAAGCCGGAAGCCAAGCCGGAAGCGAAAGCGGAAGCCAAGCCGGAAGCCAAGGCCGACAGCAAGTCGGAAACCAAAGCCGAAGCCAAGCAGGACAGCGGCTCGGCAAGCTCGTCGGCCCAGCCGGCAGCGAAATCGGTGATCGCACCGGCAGCATGGCCTTTCCCGACCAGCAGCCGTCCGTAATCCCAATCCTGCCTGGTTCAGGCAAAATACCGCTGTGTGAGAGATTCACACAGCGGTTTTTTTTTAAGGAGAGCTTGTGCTGACCATTCTTCAGTTGATCGTCGATACCGCGGCTAGCGTGGTCGGTGGCGTCTTGTTGCTGCGTTTCTGGATGCAGGTGATCCGCGTGCGGCCGCCGGCATCGGTGGCCCAGTTCACCTTCACGTTGACGGATTGGCTGGTGCGCCCGCTGCGCCGCGTGCTGCCGGGTGTCGGCGGCTATGACTGGGCGAGCCTGATCGGCGCCTTCCTGGTGGTGCTGCTGGCGAGTTGCGTGCTGCTGCTGGCGGGGGCGAGCGGCCAGACCGTCCTGCTGTACGCCCTGTTCCGCTTCCTGAACTGGATCATCTACGGCTTCATGGGCCTGTTGATCATCGAGGTGATCTTCAGCTGGATCAACCCGCACGCGCCGCTGGCGCCTTTCGTGCACGCGCTCAACGACCCGCTGCTGCGGCCCCTGCGTCGGCTGATTCCGCCGGTGGGTGGCCTGGACCTGTCGGTACTGGTCGCGCTGATCCTGCTACAGATTCTCAAGTACCTGCTGGGCCAGGCCTTCTTCTTCTAAACGAGGGAGAAGTTCTTAGAAGCGGTAGCCAAAGGCCGCTTCGAACCTGTCCGCAATCTCTTGCGGCGTGAAGCTGTGGTTCTGGCCGCCCTGATGGGCGATCTTGATCGAGCCGAGCAGGCTGGCCACGCGGCCGCTGGTCGGCCAGTCCAGGTCGTTCGCGATGCCGAACAGCAGGCCGGCGCGGTAGGCGTCGCCGCAGCCGGTCGGGTCGACCACGCTGCTTGCGGGCACCGCCGGAATCTTGTGATGCTCGCCGCCGGCGTAGATGTCCGAGCCTTTCTCGCCGCGCGTGACGATCAGCGCATCCAGGCGCGCCGCGATGTCCTGCAGCGCCAGGCCGGTACGGTCCATCACCATCTCGAATTCATAATCGTTGCAGGCGAGGTAGCTGGCCTGGTCGAGGAAGGTCAGCAGCTCGTCGCCGCTGAACATCGGCAGCTGCTGGCCCGGATCGAACATCAGCGGCACGCCACGCTCGGCGCAGTCGCGCGCATGCTTGATCATGCCGTCGCGGCCGTCCGGCGAGACGATCGCCACGCGCAGCGGCAGGTAGTCGGCCAGGCTGTTCTCGTGCGAGAACTGCATCGCGCCCGGGTGGAAGGCGTTGATCTGGTTGTTGTCCAGGTCGGCGGTGACGAAGCACTGGGCGGTGTAGGCGTCGGCAATGGTGCGGATCGCGTTGGTCGCCAGGCCCTGCTTTTCCATGCGCTCGAGGTAGTCGCCGCCGTCCTGGCCGATGGTGCCCATGATCAGCGGATCGCCGCCCAGCATCTTCAGGTTGTAGGCGATGTTGACGGAGCAGCCGCCGAACTCGGTGCGCAGGGTCGGCACCAGGAAGGAGACGTTCACGCGGTGCAGCTGGTCGGCCAGCAGGGTTTCGCCGAAGCGGCCTTGGTATTGCATGATCTTGTCGAAGGCGATCGAGCCGCAGATCAGGGCAGTCTTGGTCATGGTGGATCCTGGTAAAAAACGATCATATGGTAGCCGGACGGCTTCAGCCCGGTGAGCGCGAAGTTCAGCCGCACCGGCTGCTCCGAGCGTGCGCCGAAGCCGGCGGCGGCCGGCACGCCTTGCGGCAGGTACTCGGCGGGGCCGAACACGCGCCGCAGCAGCGGCTTGTCGTTGGCGTCGGTGAGTTCGAGCTGGATGCTGGGCCAGGCCTGCACGAGGCTACCCTGGTTGCGCAGCAGCGTGTTGAGCGAGTACGTGTCGACGCCGAGGGTCGACAGTTCGCCGGTCTCGATGGCCAGGTTCTCGATCTGCATCGGCAGGCCGATGCGGCAGCCCAGCAGGGCGCAGCCGGCGTTCAGGACCGGCCTGGCGCCCGGATAGCGGGCCGCCAGCACGTTGCGGAAGTCCACCAGCAGCTGGGCCGCCAGCAGCAGGGCCAGCAGCGCGGCGCCGCCCAGCATCAGCAGGCGCCGGGTGCGGCCCGACTCTTCCTGCTTGCGGCTGCGCTTGACGAACTCCGGCTCGTCGGCCTCGGCAGCGACGGGGACGCGCAGCTTGGGCGCGTCGATCCTGGTCGGCGTCAGCTTGGAGCGGCGCGAGCGGGCTTCGAGCGCTTTTGCACGTGCGGACTTCGGCGCGGGCGCCGCCGCGGCGGGCGCCAGGCTGTCGTTGCTGGCCGCCGAGGCGCGCAGGGGCAGGGGGATGTCGTCGCTGGCCACGGCCGCGCTCATGCCAGGCGCTGCGGGCGTCTCGTCCTGGTAGGCATGCTCGTCGTCGGGCAGCGGCTGGGCGACCAGTTCCTCGTCGACCGGCAGTTCGAAGCTGGGTTCGATGCGGCCCTCGGGCGCGTAGGCGGATGCCGGGGGATCGGCGGGCGCCGGTTCGGTGTCGGCGTCGGCCCGCGCGGGGGCCGGCCCGGGTTCGGACGCCGGTTCAGGTTCCGGCTCAGGTTCCAGCTCGGCCACGGTGGGTTCGGCGTCATGCGGCGCTTCTTCCGCAGCCGGCGCATCCGCTTCGGCGACCGGTTCCGGCGCTGGCGGCAGGTCGTCGGCCACGAGGTCGGCGATGTCGACGGCATCGGCCCCGAGCTCGGCAGCGGCTGCGGGCGCCTCGTCGGCATCGGCATCCGGCGCGGACGCCAGCCCGCCGCCATTCCGCCACACCTGCGCGCGCGGCGCAGGCGAAGACGCGTCAAGCGCCGCTTCCGGCAGGATGCCGAGCGAATCGAAGGTTTTACCGGAATCGAAATCGAGGGTGTAGACGGGCTGCTCGCCCTGTTCTTCGGCAGCGACGGGGGCGGGAGCTTCGGTTGCGGAAGCCTGCGCCGCCTGCTCCTTGCTGGCCGCCAGGGCGTCCAGGTCGATCAGGTGGGCGCTGCCGTCAAAAATGCTCTGGCAGGCGCCGCAGCGGACGATGCCGCCGCGGAGCTTGAGCTGGTCCGAGGCGACCCGGAACGTGGTGTGGCAATGCGGGCACTGGGTGGCGAGCGCCATGCCCTTAATTCGTGCCGTGGAGAGCGACCCAGCCGTCCAGCTCGGCCCAGACGCTCAGCTTGATGAAGGGGGCGTAGGCCGCGGCCACTTCTTCGGCCTGGCGCGCCAGCACGCCGGACAGGATCAGCGAACCGCCGGGGGCGACGCGGCCGGACAGCATCGGCGCCATCAGCTTCAGGGGGCTCGACAGGATGTTGGCGACCACGATGTCGAAGCGGCTGTCACCGCCCTTCGCCGCGACGAAGTCGTCCGGCACGTGGAAGGCGATCTCGCAGTGGTTGCGTTCCGCGTTCAGCCTGGCCGATTCGATCGCCTGCGGGTCGATGTCGACGCCGATCACGTCGGCGGCGCCCAGCTTCTTGGCGACCATCGCCAGGATGCCCGAGCCGCAGCCGTAGTCCAGCACCGATTTGCCTGGCGCCGGATGCGCTTCCAGCCATTCCATGCACAGTCGGGTGGTCGGGTGGCTGCCGGTGCCGAAGGCCAGGCCCGGATCGACTTCGAGGATCAGGCCGTTCGGATCCGGGGCTTCGTGCCAGCTCGGCACGACCCAGATGTTCTTGCCGATGTGGATGGGTTCGAACTGCGACTGGGTCAGGCGCACCCAGTCGGCATCCGCCACTGGACGGGTAGTAAACGAGGGCACTTGCGCAATGCCGATCGCAGCAGCAGCTTCGGCGACGATCGCCGCCTGGTCCGCATCGACGTCGGTCAGCGCGACCACGCGGCTGTGATCCCATGCGGCCTCGGTCGGCACCATGCCCGGTTCGCCGAACAGCGGCTTTTCGTCGGCGGTGCCTTCGTCGGCGTCTTCCACCGAGACCGACAGCGCGCCCGCTTCCATCAGGGCGTCCGACAAAGCCTCGGCATGCTCGCGCGCGATCTCGATGATGACTTCAGTCCAACTCATTGATCACCCTTGGTCTCGGACTTCGAGCCGATCGCGCCACCCTTCGGCAGGTCCGGCTTGTGGGCCAGCTTCTGCTCCAGGTAATGGATGTTGGTGCCGCCCTCGATGAAGCGGGCGTCGACCATCAGTTCGCGGTGCAGCGGGATATTCGTCAGGATACCCTCGACCACCATTTCCGACAACGCGATCTGCATGCGGCGGATCGCCTGGTCGCGCGTGGCGCCGTAGGCGATGACTTTGCCCACCATCGAATCGTAGTGCGGCGGCACGTAGTAGCCGGCGTAGGCGTGCGAATCGACGCGGATGCCTGGGCCGCCCGGCGGATGCCAGCCGGTGATACGGCCCGGCGACGGGATGAACTTGAACGGGTCTTCCGCATTGATGCGGCACTCGATCGCGTGGCCCGACAGCATGATGTCGCGCTGCTTGAAGCGCAGGCGCTCGCCGCAGGCGATGCGGATCTGTTCCTGGACGATGTCGATCCCGGTGATCATCTCGGTGACCGGGTGCTCGACCTGGACGCGGGTGTTCATCTCGATGAAGTAGAACTCGCCGTTCTCATACAGGAATTCGAAGGTGCCGGCGCCGCGGTAGCCGATCTTGCGGCAGGCTTCGGCGCAGCGCTCACCGATCTTCTCGATGGTCTTGCGCGGGATGCCCGGCGCCGGTGCTTCCTCGATCACCTTCTGGTGGCGGCGCTGCATCGAGCAGTCGCGCTCGCCCAGCCAGACGGCCTGCTTGTGTTCGTCGGCCAGCACCTGGATTTCCACGTGGCGCGGATTCTCCAGGTACTTCTCCATATAGACTTCGGGATTGCCGAAGGCAGTGCCGGCTTCGGTCTTGGTCATCTGCACGGCGGACAGCAGGGCTGCCTCGGTGTGGACGACGCGCATGCCGCGCCCGCCGCCGCCGCCGGCGGCCTTGATGATGACCGGATAGCCGATCTTGCGTGCGGTCTGGATGATTTCCTTCGGATCGTCCGGCAGGGCGCCTTCCGAACCCGGCACGCAGGGCACGCCGGCACGGATCATCGCCTGCTTGGCCGACACCTTGTCACCCATCATGCGGATCGATTCCGGGCGCGGGCCGATGAAGACGAAACCCGATTTTTCGACGCGTTCGGCGAAGTCGGCGTTTTCCGACAGGAAGCCGTAACCCGGGTGGATCGCTTCGGCGTCGGTCACTTCAGCCGCGCTGATGATCGCCGGCATGCTCAGGTAGCTCTGCGCCGACTGCGCTGGACCGATGCAGACGGATTCGTCGGCCAGTTTCACGTACTTGGCGTCCTTGTCGGCTTCGGAGTGCACGACGACCGTCTTGATGCCCATCTCGCGGCAGGCGCGCTGGATACGCAGCGCGATTTCACCACGATTGGCGATTAGAATTTTTTCAAACATGGTATGCGGTGTTTCTGTGAGTGCCGGCGATGCCGGATACAACAGGAGGAAATAGCTTCAGGGGCCGTCTTGCGTGAAGACGGCCCTGATTTTTTGATATTAGCCGATCACGAACAGCGGCTGGCCGAATTCGACGGGCTGGCCGTTTTCCACCAGGATCTTGGTGACGGTGCCGGAGATGTCGGAATCGATTTCGTTCAGGAGCTTCATCGCTTCGATGATGCACAGGGTGTCGCCTTCCTTCACGCTGGCGCCGACTTCGACGAAAGCCGGGGCGCCCGGGGCCGACGAGCGGTAGAAGGTGCCGACCATCGGCGACTTGACCACGTGGCCGGTCTCGGCGGCCGGCGCTGCCGGCGCAGGGGCCGCGGCCGGGGCCGGTGCACCGGCGACGGCCGGCGCCGAGTATTGCTGCACGCCTTGCGGCGGAACCATGACCACCTGATTCTGCGGGATTGCGGAGGACTTGACGATGCGAACCTTGCTTTCGCCTTCGGTCACTTCGAGTTCAGCGATGTCCGATTCGGCGACGAGGTCGATCAATGTCTTGAGTTTTCGTAGATCCATGTGAAACCCCTTGGAATTATTTGTTGTTGAGTATGCGGTGCGTCAGGTGGTTAGCGCGCGTCCGCACAGGATGCGTGAAGTTGACGTAGATTAACGCTCTTTGAGCGCAAAGTCGATGGCAAAACGATAGCCATCGGCTCCCAGTCCACAAATCGTGCCTTGCGCGATCGCAGACAAAAACGAGTGGTGCCGGAACTCCTCACGCTTATAAATATTAGAGAGGTGTACTTCCACGAACGGAATCTCCACTGCTGCCAGCGCATCGCGCAAGGCGACGCTGGTGTGGGTGAGTCCGCCCGGGTTGATGACGATCGCGTCCACCCCTTCCTGCCGCGCCGCATGGATGCGGTCGATCAGCGCGCCTTCATGGTTGCTCTGGAAGCAAACAATGCTTGCACCAGCGCCTGCTGCCTGGGCATTGGCAGCCTGCTCGATGTCGGCCAGCGTGGTAGCGCCGTACACCGCAGGCTCCCGCGTCCCCAGTAAATTCAGATTGGGGCCATTGAGCAGCAGTAGCTTTTTCGCCATGATAAACCGTCTGTTTGCCCGAAAGACAGGCATTTTGCCGCCAACGTTGTGTGTTGGCAAGCGATATAAAGCGCCTGGAATATAAGTGAACGACCGTTCGCTGTCTTGCCCTGTTTCTTACAGCTTGCTCAGATCTGCGCGTAACTCCTCGAATTTCAGCCGTCCCAGGTAAGTCTTGCGTACCTGGCCGTCCGGCCCGATCAGGACCGTGAACGGTAGACCGCCATGGGTATTGCCGAGTTCGCGCGACAGATCGGTACCGCTCATGCCACCCACATAAAGCGGGTACGCAACTTTCGTCTTCTTCACGAATTCATTCAGGTTCGCCGGCGAATCGATGCCGATCCCGATCACATTGAAATGTTTGCCGCCATCCCTGGCTGCCAGTTCGGATAATTCCGGCATCTCCTGCACGCAGGGCGCGCACCACGATGCCCAGAAATTCACCAGCAAGGGCTTGCCCTTCCATTGGCCCAGCGACTGCGGCTTGCCGGCCAGGTCATTCAGCGATTGTGCATACAGATTGCTGACCGCCGTGTGCGGGCGGCCGTCGGTGGGCGCATAGCTGGTCGTCAGCGGTCCTTTGGACTCGGTCTTGACGGCGGCGATGGCGCCGAACACGGCAAAGGCGGCCGCGACAATGGCGTAGCCGAGGACATTCTTTTTATTCATCTTGTTCGAGGGTTTCGTCGGTGATCATCAGGGAACGCAGGCCGGCGGCGTCCACGCGCTGCAGGCGGCCGTCGGCGCGCGGCTTCAGGGCGCCGCGCAAGTCGTTCATTTCATACAGTTCGGCGTGCACCGTCTCCTTCTTCCACTGGAAGCTGACGGTTTCGACCGGCTCGTGGCGGCCGCCCTTGAAGTGCGGCGTTTCCGAGATGTCGATGTCGACGTTGCGGTTCAGCAGGAAGATCTCGACTTCCTTGGCGCTGTCGGCGAACAGCTGCAGGTTGATGGCGTCGTGCTCGCCGGCACTGCCGCTCAGGACGGGGCCAGTGAGGTAGGGTCGAAATTCTTCCAGTTGTTCCATCACCTCGAGCGCGGCGATGCGCAGGTCCTGCAGGCGCGCGGCCTGGGCAGGTCCCTGGAACAGGGCCTGGTAGCGGCGCACTTCGTCCTCGACCTGGATATTGTCCGGCAGATAGTTAGGGGAGGGGCGGTCCACGCCCAGCACCTGGCGCGCGGCCTTGGCCTTGGCGGTGGCATAGTCGGCGCCATCCTGGGCAATCATGCGCGCGGCGATGGCAGCAATACGTCCGCGCAATGTTTGGAGGTCGTCATTTGGCATTGGCATCATGTCCGTGATCATACTCTTGAACGGAAAATGGCATCGCGTCGGGTAAAATCGTGCATTCGTCAATTTCTCGATCACCATGCACATCCACATCCTCGGTATTTGCGGCACCTTCATGGGCGGTCTGGCAGTCCTGGCCAAGGAAGCCGGCCACCGCGTCACCGGGTGCGACGCCAACGTCTATCCTCCGATGAGCACCCAGCTCGAAGCCCAGGGTATCGAACTGATCCAGGGCTACAGTCCGGACCAGGTGGCGCTCAATCCCGACCTCTACGTGATCGGGAACGTGATGACGCGAGGCAATCCGTTGATCGAGGAAATCCTGAACCGCGGCCTGGCTTATATGTCTGGCCCACAATGGATCGGGGAACATATCCTGCGTCATAAATGGGTGCTGGCCGTCGCCGGTACCCACGGCAAAACCACGACCACCTCGATGCTGGCCTGGATCCTCGACGATGCCGGCTATTCGCCGGGCTTCCTGATTGGCGGCGTGCCGATGAACTTCGGCATCTCGGCGCGCCTGCAGGGCGATGCCGATTCCGACTTCTTCGTGATCGAAGCCGACGAGTACGATACTGCCTTCTTCGACAAGCGCTCCAAGTTCGTTCACTACCACGCCAAGACCGCGGTGCTGAACAACCTGGAATACGATCATGCCGACATCTTCCCCGATATCGGCGCCATCGAGACCCAGTTCCACCACCTGGTGCGCACCGTGCCCGGCGTCGGCCGCCTGATCGTGAACGGCGACGAGGCCTCGCTCAGCCGCGTGCTCAAGCGCGGTTGCTGGAGCGAAAAGGAAGCCTTCGGCGCATCCGAAGGCACCGACTGGAGCCTAGTCGAGCACCCCGGCGGATCGAGCTTCGACGTTCTCTTCAATGGCGAACTGCAGGGCACCGTGCACTGGGACCTGACCGGCCACCACAACCGCACCAATGCGCTGGCCGCGATCGCCGCCGCGCGCCACGTCGGCGTGCCGCCCGCCCAGGCCATCGAGTCGCTGGCGCGCTTCCAGAGCGTCAAGCGGCGCATGGAAGTGCGCGGCGTGGTGCGCGACGTGACGGTCTACGACGACTTTGCCCACCACCCGACCGCGATCGCCACCACCGTCGGCGGCCTGCGCCAGAAGATCGGCACCACTGGAAGGATCCTGGCCGTGCTCGAGCCGCGCTCGAACACCATGAAGCTGGGCGCGATGAAGGATGCGCTGCCGGGCAGCCTGAAGGATGCGGATCTGGTGTTCGGCTTCGGCAGCCAGCAGGCGCTGGGCTGGTCGCTGGCAGACGCCCTGAAGCCGCTGGGGAATATCGCCCACAGCTTCGACCAGCTCGACTATATGGTGAAAGCCATCGTGCAGGCCGCCCAGCCGGGCGACCACATCCTGGTGATGAGCAACGGCGGCTTCGGCGGCGTGCACCAGAAGCTGCTGGAGGCGCTGGCGGAATGAGTTCTCCGCATCTCGCAGACGCGCACGTGCTTTATCTGCACGGCTTCCGCTCCTCGCCGAAATCCTTCAAGGCGCGCGTGGTGCACCAGCGCATGGCGCAGCTCGGCCGCGCCCAGGAATTGATCTGCCCGCAGCTGCCGGCTTCGCCGAAGGCGGCGATGGAACTGGTGCTGACCCTGGTCGAGCGCTATCAGGCCAAGGGGGAAAATAAGCTGGCCATTATCGGCTCCTCGCTGGGCGGCTTTTATGCGACCTGGCTGGCCGAGCGCTTCGGCTGCCGCGCGGTGCTGATCAACCCCTCGGTCGATCCGCTGAAGAACCTGGAACACCACGTCGGCGTGACCACGGCCTGGCACTCGGACGAACCCTTCGAGTTCAAGCAGGAATACATCGCCGAGCTGGCCGACCTGAAGGTGGCGCGGCTCACGCGCCCGGAACGCTATTTCCTGCTGGCCGCCACCGGCGACGAAGTGCTGGACTACCGCGACATGGTGGCCCACTACGCAGGGGCGCGCCAGCACGTGATCCAGGGCAGCGACCATGCGGTGTCGGAATTCGAACAATACGTCGACGAGGTGCTGGACTTCTGCACCGGATCGGAAGGAGCGTGAGGCCGGCTTCGCTGCGCCGGGCGCGCTGGCTGGCGCATCCGGACGGCGTGCACGCGCCCGCCGCGATGCGTGACTGGCTTGCCACACCCGGCTCCCTGACCGCCCGCCTGATCGCGCACAGCCGCCAGTTCCGCGTGCAGAAGCTGCGCCAGGCGACTAATCTGTGCCTGGCGGACGAAGCCGCGGCGATCAGCCTGCATCGGCCCCAGCGCGTGTGGGAGCGCGAAGTGCTGCTGCGCTGCGACGGCCAGCCGGTGGTCTTCGGCCACACGGTGGTGCCGATGAGCGCGACCGCGCAGGACTGGCCGCTGTTCTCGGCGCTGGGCGAACGCTCGCTCGGCACGACCCTGTTTTACGATCCGCGGGTGCAGCGCGGCCAACTCGAATTTGCCCGGATCCGCCCGGGCCATCCTTTATTGACGCGCTTGCTTGCGGCGCTTGGCGGGGATGGCGTGCGGCCGGATGCTACTTATTATGCGCGGCGCTGCGTCTATCGCCGCCGTCAAGGCCTGCTGCTGGTCACCGAGGTATTCTTGCCCGCGGTGCTCGATCTGGTGGCGGCGAAATCTGATATGAATGTGAAGTGACATGAACGTATTTTTCGAAGAATCCGGCGACTTCAAGGTCGGCGCCGTGCTGTCGCAGGCGGGCGAGGCCTACCAGGTCGAAATGCCGAGCGGTAAGCGCACCAAGGTCAAGTCGCGCGATGTGCTGCTGCAGTTCGACAAGCCGTCCCCGGGCGAGCTGCTGGAGCAGGCCAAGGCGGTAGCAGGCGAGGTCGACCTCGAATTCCTGTGGGAAGTCGCGGGCCAGGACGAGTTCGGGTTCACGGAACTGGGCGCCGAATATTTCGGCCACGCGCCGCTGCCTTTCGAGGCCGCCGGCCTGGTGCTGGCGCTGCACAATGCGCCCATCTATTTCTATAAAAAGGGCCGCGGCCGCTACAAGGCTGCGCCGGAGCAGTCGCTGCGCGCGGCCCTGGCCGGCATCGAAAAGAAGAAGCAGCAGGCCATCGTGCAGGCCTCCTATGTCGAGGAACTGAAGGCGGGTAAGCTGCCGGACGTCATGCGGCCGCTGGTGCAGCAGCTGCTCTTCAAGCCGGACAAGAACAGTATCGAATTCAAGGCGCTGGAAACGGCCGCCAGCGAGATGCAGACCACGCCGCAGCGGCTGATGCTGTCGACAAAAGGCGTGGCCTCGGCCAAGGAACTGCATATGTCGCGCTTCCTGTTCGAGCACTTCCCGCGCGGCGCCGGCTTCCCGGCCGTGACGGTGCCAGGCGCGCCGGCGGACCTGCCGCTGGCCAAGGTGGCGGCTTTCTCGATCGACGACGTGACCACCACCGAGATCGACGATGCCTTCTCGGTCGAGCAATTGGCCGATGGCCTGGTGCGGGTCGGCATCCACATCGCCGCGCCGGGCCTGGGCATCCGCCCGGACGATGCCATCGACAAGATCGCCCGCGCGCGCATGTCGACCGTGTACATGCCGGGCGATAAGATCACCATGCTGCCGGACGAAGTGGTGGAAGCCTTCACCCTGGCCGAAGGCAAGGATTGCCCGGCGCTGTCGCTGTACGCGACCCTGAACCCGGAGAACTGGTCGGTGCTGTCCACCGAGACCCGCGCCGAGCGCGTGCCGATCAAGACCAACCTGCGCCTGAACGACCTCGACGCGCTGGTGACCGAGGAGGTGCTGGCCAACGGCACCGGCGAATATGCGCACAAGGACGAGCTGGGCCTGCTGTGGCAGTGGGCGCTGCAGCTGGAAGCGGGCCGCATGAAGAAGCGCGAAGCCTTCGGCCTGAAGCCGGAGCAGGCCAACCGCGTCGACTTCAACTTCTACGTCCAGGACGACATCGTCACGATCGTGCGCCGCAAGCGTGGCGCGCCCTTGGACAAGATCGTCGCCGAGCTGATGATCTTCGCCAACAGCACCTGGGGCAAGCTGCTGCACGACTCGGGCGTGCCGGGCATCTACCGCTCGCAGGGGCCCGGCGCCGGCGGCTGGAACACCAAGATCCAGGTGCGCATGGTGACCCACGCGGCGCCGCACCAGGGCCTGGGCGTCGACCAGTACGCCTGGAGCACCTCGCCGCTGCGCCGCTATACCGACCTGGTCAACCAGTGGCAGATCCTGGCCTGCGCCTCGCATGGCGTGACGGCGCCGCTGGTGGCCCCGTTCAAGCACCGCGACGCGACCCTGTTCTCGATCGTTTCCGCCTTCGACGCCGCCTATGCCGCCTACAACGAGTTCCAGCAGAACATGGAGCGCTACTGGTGCCTGCGCTGGCTGGGCCAGGAAAACGCGCGCCAGGTGGACGCCGTGGTGCTGAAGGACGAGGTACTGCGCCTGGTCGAGATCCCGCTGGTGATCCGCCTGCCGGGCATGCCCTCGGCGCCGCGCGGCGCCCAGGTGCGCATGGACATCGTGCGCTGGGACGAAGTCGACCTGTCGCTGGAAGCCCGCCTGCTCGAGGTGGCCGAGCCGACGCCGGAAGCGGCCGCCGAGCTGGCATTCGAGGAGGAAGAAGAAGCGGCTTCCGCAAGCGCGGATACCGGCGAGGCGGCGGCCGAGGAAGCGGTCGAAGCCGAGGGTTCCGTGACAGTCACGGATCCCGCAACGCAAACCGACGTACCCGCCGCGTAATGTAGGGTGGGCACCTCGTGCCCACGCGGATGTTGGCGTTATGTAAACGCTGAACGTGGCCGCGGAGTGCCCACCCAACAACAGCGGCAAATCAGGCTAACAAACTCACAGGCTTGCACGGTAGAATGAATAGTTACCGTCCCATCCCGCAGCACGTGAAGAGCCTCCAACACAACCGTCCCATGATGATCGCCATCGCCTTCTCGGTGCTGGCGCACGCATCCCTGCTGGCAGTCCGCTTTGCGGCGCCGGACGCGTTCCGCCTGCAGCCGACCGATCCGGGGCTGGAAGTCATCCTGGTCAATGCCAAGCACGAGCGCGCCCCGGTCAAGGCCGAGGCGCTGGCCCAGTCCAACCTGGACGGCGGCGGCAATGCGGACGCGGGCCGCGCCCAGTCGCCGCTGCCGGACCTGCGCAAGATCGAGGATGGCGACAGCATCAAGGCCGTGCAGCGCCGCATCGCCGAGCTCGAGCAGCGGCAGAAGCTGCTAACCCAGACCCACGTCTCCGGCTTCAACGCGGCGCCGATCGCCGAACAGGACAAGCCGGACCCGTCGCGCAACGGCGCCGACATGCTGGAAACCAGCCGCGCCATCGCGCGCCAGACCGCCGAGATCACCCAGCGCATCTCCGACCAGAACAAGCGCCCGAAGAAGACCTTCATCAGCCCCAGCACGCGCGGGGTCGGCTACGCCATCTATTACAAGGCGCTGCAGAAGCGGGTCGAAGAGGTGGGTACGCTCAGCTTCCCGCAGCAGAACGGCCGCAAGCTGTACGGCGAACTGGTGATGTACATCCCGGTGTTCCAGGACGGCAGCATCTATGAAAAGGAAGGCGGGCCGCGCATCGAACGCAGCTCCGGCAACCGCGCGCTGGACCAGGCCGCGCTGGGCATCGTGCGCCGCGCGGCGCCTTTCGGCAAATTCCCGGCCAATATGCGGTCCACCGACAAGGACGATCTCTGGATCGTGATCACCACCTTCACCTTCACCCGCGAAGGCAAGCTGCAGGCGGAACTGCGGGAAGAAAAAGGAGCTTGAATCTGCATGAGCGATAAGTATTGCGTGATTGGTAACCCGATTGGCCATAGCCGCTCGCCGGACATCCATGCTTCCTTTGCCGCGGAGACCGGGCAGGACATTGCATATGAGCGCTGCCTGGCGCCGCTGGACGGCTTTGCCGAGACCGTGCGCGGGCTGATCGAACGTGGGTATCGCGGCGCGAATGTCACGGTGCCCTTCAAGCTGGAAGCGGCCAGTCTCGCCACCCGCCTGGAAGAACGCGCGCGCCTGGCCGGCGCCGTCAACACCCTGCGCTTCGAGAACGGCGAGATCGTCGGCGACAACACCGACGGCCCCGGCCTGGTGGCCGACATCGTTCGCAATGCCGGCGTGCCTCTTACGGCCAAGCGCGTGCTGCTGCTGGGCGCGGGCGGCGCGGCGCGCGGCGTGATCCTGCCCATCCTGCAGCATGGCCCGCAGGCGATCGTGATCGCCAACCGCACCCGCGCCACCGCCGACGCGCTGGTGGCGCAGTTTGCGGCGCTGGCTGCGCATCCAGGCCAGGTATCCGCTTGCGGCTTCGAAGACATCGCCGGCGCCTTCGACGTGGTGATCAACGCGACCTCGGCGAGTTTGTCTTCTTCGATGCCGCCGGTGCCGGCCGCCGCGTTCAGCCGGAACACGCTGGCATTGGATATGATGTACGGGAACAAACCGAGCCCGTTCATGGAATTCGCCGCCAGCCACGGCGCGACCACCCGCGACGGCCTGGGCATGCTGGTCGAGCAGGCCGCCGAAGCCTTCGCCATCTGGCGCGGGGTGCGGCCGCAGACCGCTGCCATCCTCGAACAGATGCGATCGAAACGATGACGAAAGCGCTCAAGGCGGGCATGGCGGCGTCAAGCGGCAGGGCTGCGGCGTCCAGCGGCGCCAAAGGCCGGCGCCGCTGGCTGAAGTGGATCATCCTCGGGCCGCTGCTGGCCGTGCTGCTGGTGCAGCTGTACTTCTTTGCGATGGTCTGCTGGTGGACCCAGTTCAACCCCTCGTCGACCAGCATGATGCGCTCGCAATTGTCGACGCTGCGCGAAAGGAACCCGAACGCGAAGCTGGAGCAGGTCTGGGTGCCCTACGAGCGTATCTCGAACAACCTGAAACGCGCGGTGATCGCCTCCGAAGACGCGAATTTCACCGAACATGACGGCGTCGACTGGGAAGCGCTGGAAAAAGCCTGGGAGCGCAACAACAAGCGCCACAAGGTGATCGGCGGCGGCTCCACCATCACGCAGCAGCTGGCGAAAAATCTGTTCCTGTCCGGCTCGCGCAACTACCTGCGCAAGGGCCAGGAACTGGTCATCGCCTACATGCTGGAAACGGTGATGAGCAAGCAGCGCATCCTGGAAATCTACCTGAACGTGGTCGAATTCGGCCGCGGCGTGTTCGGCGCCGAAGCCGCCGCCCGCCACTACTACCGCAGCAGCGCCGCCAGGCTCGACCCGGCCCAGGCCGCGCGCCTCGCGGTCATGCTGCCCAACCCGCGCTACTACGACGCCCACCGCCAGACCAACTACCTGTCCCGCCGCACCGGCGTCATCCAACGCCGGATGAACGCCGCCGATCTCCCCTGAGCCGGGGTCAGGAAATTCGGAAATTCGGGGTCAGAGCACTTTTTGGAAATTCGGGGTCAGAGCACTTTTTGTGGAAATGATGCGGCGGCAGGTTTTTCAGCATCCATCCGACAAATTTGTAGCGATCGACTTGGGCATTTGTCGAAATACGTGCCGTCTGCTAAGCGACGAAATGTGCTCTGACCCCGAATTTCTCGCGAAATGTGCTCTGACCCCGAATTTGGAATCTTGGCCTTAGCCCAGCGGTAAAATTCTTTCCTCCGGGGTGGCCGGCCTCAGGGCTTACGTATACACTTGCGCTGTTTCCGAATCCCGGCCGAGAAAGCAGCGCATGATCAACGTATTTGTCCTACAAAATGGCCGACTGAACCAGGTTGCGATCGCTTCTCGCGCCGATCTGGAGAAAGTAACGCCTGTCTGGGTCGACCTGACCGACCCGACCGACGAAGAGCGTGCCGTCGTCAAGGCGATGTACGACGTTATCCTGCCGGGCGAGGACGAAGTGTCGGACATCGAGGCCTCGGCCCGCTACTACGAGGCGGAAAACGGCGACCTGCACCTGCGCACCGACTTCCTGCTTGAAGAGGAAGAGGGCCCCTCGCGCATCGTCACCGTGGCCTTCATCCTGGCGAAAAAGATCCTGTTCTCGGTCCACAACGACGACCTGCCGGTGTTCCGCCTGGTGCGCCTGCGCGCGCGCTCGCGTCCCGGTTCGATCGAGGACTACATGGACGTGCTGCTCGACCTGTACGCGACCGACGCCGAGTACTCGGCGGACGCGCTCGAAGGCATCTACGAGAGCCTGGAAGAGGTCAGCCAGCGCGTGCTGCAAAAGGAATTCACCGACCAGGACGCGGCCGCCGCGCTGAATGCGATCGCCCACGAGGAAGACTTGAACGGCCGCATCCGCCGCAACATGATGGACACCCGCCGCGCGGTCAGCTTCCTGATGCGCGGCCGGCTGCTGAATTCGGAACAGTTCGAGGAAGCGCGCCAGATCCTGCGCGACATCGAATCGCTGGACGGCCACACCTCTTTCCTCTTCGACAAGATCAACTTCCTGATGGACGCCACCGTCGGCTTCATCAACATCAACCAGAACAAGATCATCAAGATCTTCTCGGTGGCCTCGGTCGCCTTCCTGCCGCCGACCCTGATCGCCAGCGTCTACGGCATGAACTTCGAGTTCCTGCCGGAGCTGCACTGGAGCTTCGGCTACGGCTGGTCGCTGACCCTGATGGTCATCAGCGCGATTGCGCCTTTCTTGTATTTCCGCCACCGCGGCTGGTTGAAGTAAATGCGCGCCGGCCCTGCCGGGCCTCGCGCTAAGCTGTGCACTTGCCCCAACAAGGAGAGTGCATGAATCGAACGACGATCGCGCGGCATCTGGCCGCTTTCGCCATCGGCCTGGCCACCGCCGGCGCCACCCACGCCGCACCCGCCTGGAAACTCGGCCCGGACGGATTCGGCCCCCTGAAGATCGGCATGCGCTTCAGCGAAGCCCGCCGCGTCGCCGGCAAGCGCCTCAAGCCGACCCCGCCGCCGCAAGGCAATCCGCAGTGCGACCAGATGCTGCTGCCCGGGCATCCCGGCGTCTCGCTGATGTTTGTCGACGGCACGCTGCAGCGCGTCGACGTCTACAAGGCGGGTATCCGCACCACCCGCGGCATCGCGCCGGGCGACGCCGTGCGCAAAGTGCGTCAGGCCTATCCGGGGCTGACGGCGACGCCCCACAAATACGCCAGCGGCGAACAATACTTGACTCTCGGTCCCAGCAGCGGCCACGCTTTGCGTTTTCAGACGAACAAGGGCCGGATCGACCGCATCTACGGCGGCCGCTGGCAAGAAGTCCAGCTGGTGGAAGGCTGCTTCTAGGCGCGCCGCTGGACTTAGTTCTTCAGATTGACGAACAAGTTGGCCGCAAACGCCAGGATCCCCAGCGCGGCGACGATTTCCGCCGCGCCCAGCACCGGCACCACCGCCATCTGGCCGAACAGCACCAGGCCCAGCGCCACCATCATCACCGGCAGCGCCAGGTTCATGAGCCAGAAGTGCGCGCGCGCCAGGCGGCTCTCGCCGGCCTTCGGGAACACGCTGTAGATCAGGCCCGCCAGCGCCATCGTGGTCCAGCCCAGCAGGTTGACGTGGGCGTGCACCGGGCGCAGCGTGAAGTTCTGGCTGGCGCCCATGGCGATGCCCATCGAGACGCCGATGATGAGGTAGACGACCGACAGTTTCAGCCAGACGATGCCGGCGCGCGAGAATGCCGGTGCGGAAGGGGTGAGCGTGGTTTGCATGGTATTTTCCCGTACGATGTGTGGATTGGATCGTGAATCGATCTGTATGTAATGCACGCATCGTAGTGACTCGGGAGGCTTATTTGCAGCCCCCTGTGTGGGGGATGGCGCGGCGACCGTTCATCGAAAGGACAAATATGCGACTCAGCGGCAGATGGTGTGTTGTCGCGGCCTGCCTGGCGCTGGCCTGGGCTGCAGCCGCGCGGGCAAAGGCGCCTGCGGACTGGCGGCTCGGACCCGACAGCTTCGGCCCGTTCAAGGTCGGCATGCCGTTTGCACAGGCACAAACGCTCGCACCAGGACTGAATGCAACCCCAGCCAGTCTGCGCGCCAGCAGCGGCTGCGACCAGTTGCCGCTGCCCGGTCACCCAGGCGTCGCGCTGATGTTCGTCGATGGCGGCCTTGCGCGCATCGACCTGTTCCGTCCAGGTCCGCGGACCACGCGCGGCGTCGGTCCTGGCAGCCGCGTGGCGCAGGCGATGCGCGCCTATCCCGGCATGCGCGTCGAGCCGCGCGCCTATGAAGAAAACGAGCGCTTCTTCACGCAACGCAGCGGTGCCAACGCAATCCGCTTCGAGACGGCAAAAGGCCACATCGAGAACGTCTACGCCGGCCGCTGGGCCCAGGTGCAATATATCGAGGGCTGTTTGTAGGAACAGTTCACATCGTCGCAAACATCGCCACCACCGCCACCAGCATGATGGCCACGCCGAACCAGCCGATCACGGTGTGACGGGCGCTCAGCGTGTACTGGCCCATGATCTTGCGGTTATGCGCCAGCATCATCATGACGGCCATGATCGGCACCGCGATCACGCCGTTTATCTGGGCCGACAGCACCAGCGCCGCGATCGGGTCGACCGGGGCGAAGTCGAGCAGCACGCCGCCCAGGGTCGCCAGGGCGATGATGCCGTAGAACTCGCGCGCCTCGACCACTTTCAGATCGAGGCCGTTACGCCAGCGGAAGCTCTCGGTGACCGCGTAGGCCGCCGAGCCGGCCAGCACCGGCACCGCCAGCATGCCGGTGCCGATGATCCCCAGCGCGAACAGCACGAAGGCGAATTCGCCGGCCACCGGACGCAGCGCCTCGGCGGCCTGGGAGGACGATTGAATATCGGTGATGCCGTGCGCGCCCAGCGTCACCGCGGTGGTCAGGATGATGAAGAAGGCGACCAGGTTCGAGAAGCCCATGCCGATCAGGGTGTCGGCCTTCATCCGCTTCATCTGGGCGCGCGCATCCTTCGGGCGGGTGCGCAGGGCGCGCGTGCCGGCGTCGTTGCGGATCTCTTCCACTTCTTGCGACGCCTGCCAGAAGAACAGGTAGGGCGAAATCGTGGTGCCGAACACGGCGACGATCAGCGCCACCGACTCCTTGGTGAAGCTGAAGTGCGGCCACACGGTGCGCGCCACCACTTCGGTCCAGGGCATGTGCACGGCAAAGGCGGTGGCAACGTAAGCCAGCAGGCCCAGGGTCAGCCATTTCAGGTAGCGCACGTAGGTGCTGTAGGGCAGGAAAACTTGTAATGCCAGGCACACGATGCCGAAGCCCAGCGAATACATGTGCTGCGAGCCGGCGCCAGTCACCAGGCGCAGCGCTTCGCCCATCGCGGCGATGTCTGCGGCGATGTTGATCACGTTCGCGACCAGCAGCAGGGCGACCACGGCGTACAGCAGCCAGGGAGAATAGGCGCGGCGGATGTTGGCGGCGAGGCCGCGCCCGGTGACGCGGCCGATGCGCGCCGAGACCAGCTGGATGCCGACCATGAAGGGATAGGTCAGGACCAGGGTCCACAGGGTATTGAAGCCGAATTGCGCGCCGGCCTGGGAGTAGGTGGCGATGCCGGATGGATCGTCGTCCGCCGCGCCGGTGATGAGGCCGGGGCCCAGGGACTTGAGGGTGGCGTTGTCGGTGAGACGGCGGTAGAGCTTCTTCATATCTGGCCTGCGCAAATGAAAACGGGCGCGGCCAACGATGTAAAGGTCAGCGCGCCGGGTGGGGTAAGTTTTTAGAGGGACTGTTCATGGTCGGCGCGGAGTGTATCACGGCAGAAACGCTTGCGAGCGTCCCCGCCATGTAAGAAAAGGTAAAGAAGCCGGGGGCTCAAGCGATGCGTGCGAATACCCGCCGCGCAGCCGCCACGGTTTCCTCGATCACCGCATCGTCGTGGGCTGCCGAGACGAAGCCGGCCTCGAACATCGCCGGTGCGAAGTACACGCCTTCGTCCAGCATGCCGTGGAAGAAGCGGTTGAAGCGCTCCTTGTCGCCGGCCATCATCTGGCCGTAGCTGGACGGGATCTGGTTCGAGAAGTACATGCCGAACATGCCGCCGACGGCGTCGCCGCAGAAGGCCACGCCGGCTTCTTTCGCGGCGGCGGTCAGGCCTTCGACCAGCTTGGCGGTCTGCGCGCTCAGCTTCTCGTAGAAGCCCGGCTCCTGCACCAGCTTCAGGGTCGTCATGCCGGCGGCCACCGCCACCGGGTTGCCGGACAGGGTGCCGGCCTGGTAGACGGGGCCGATCGGCGCCATGTTGTGCATCAGGTCGGCGCGGCCGCCGAAGGCCGCCACCGGCATGCCGCCGCCGATCACCTTGCCCAGCGCGGTCAGGTCCGGGGTAATGCCGTACAGGGCCTGCGCGCCGCCGAGGCCGACGCGGAAGCCCGACATCACTTCGTCGAAGATCAGGACCGCGCCGTATTCGGTGCACAGCTCGCGCATGCGGCGCAGGAAATCCGGCGTCGCGCGGATCAGGTTCATGTTGCCGGCCACCGCTTCCACGATCACGCAGGCGATCGTGTCGCCCATCGATGCGAAGGCGTCTTCCAGCTGCGGGACGTTGTTGTAGTCGAGGACCAGGGTGTGTTTGACGAAGTCTTCCGGCACGCCGGCCGAGGTCGGGTTGCCGAAGGTGAGCAGGCCGGAGCCGGCCTTTACCAGCAGCGAATCGGCGTGGCCGTGGTAGCAGCCCTCGAACTTGACGATCTTGTCGCGGCCGGTGGCGCCGCGCGCCAGGCGCAGCGCGCTCATGGTCGCTTCGGTGCCGGAGGAAACCAGGCGCACCTGCTCGATCGACGGCACCAGGCGGCAGATCTCTTCAGCGATCTCGATCTCGCCTTCGGTCGGGGCGCCGAAGGACAGGCCGCGCGCGGCCGCGTCCTGCACCGCCTTCACCACTTTCGGATGGGTGTGGCCGACGATGGCCGGGCCCCAGGAGCCGATGTAGTCGATGTAGCGCTTGCCGTCCGCGTCCCAGAAATACGGGCCTTCGGCGCGGGTGATGAAGCGCGGGGTGCCGCCCACCGAGCGGAAGGCGCGCACCGGCGAGTTCACGCCGCCGGGCGTGGTCTGCTGGGCGCGTGCGAACAGGGTGTCGTTCTTCGAAGTGTCAGTCGTCATGGTTGTTCTTCTTGTACAGTTTGTTGGGGATGAGCCGGCCCATGCCGAAGCGCGAGGCATGCTGCAGGGCGCCGCTGGTGTAATCCTGGGCATAGGCCAGGGCTTCGATGATGTCCAGGCCCTGCGCCATGCGCGCCGTCAGCGCGGCCGACAGTGTGTTGCCGGCGCCGACGAAAGGCCCGGGAAGGTGCTGCGGCCAGGACAGGCTGACGGCCAGGCCGTCGGGATCGTAGAGATTGTCGGCGCGGACGCCGTCGCCGCCGCCGATGCCGGTTACCAGCACGTGGCCGCAGCCGAAGCCGGTCAGGTCGGCCACGTCCTCGGCCACGGTGGCGATCGAGCCCGGGTCGCGCCAGCAATCGGCGAAGCGCGCCAGCTCGGGCTGCGACATCATGAGCACGTGCGCCTGCGGCACCAGCAACTGGTGGATCAGGGTCAGCATGTCGTCGTCGCGCACGCCGCAGTCGGGCAGGCCGGTGGTGAAGGGGTCGAGGATCAGCGGCACCTGGGCGTAGTCGGAGACGATCTCGGCGATCGCCGCGATCTGTTCGAGGCTGGCCATGGTGCCGACCTTGATCGCCGCAATCGGCATGTCCTCGAGCAGCATGCGGGCCTGTTCGACCACGCTGCTGGACTCGACCGGCTGGATGTGGTCGACCCGCGCGGAATCGGCCACCAGCAGCCCGGTCACCACCGACAGGCCATGGCAGCCGTGCATGGCGAAGACGGCCACGTCGGACTGGATGCCCAGCGCGCCGACCGGATCGGCCGGGCCGAATGTGAGGATGAGTGGAGACGGTTGGTTTTGCACAGGGGTTAGATTAAGATACCTAGCTTCACATTCTACTAGATGAAGGAATCGAAACGTGAGTAACGAAACGCAGGCTTTTCAGACCTGGATGTGCTTGATTTGTGGTTGGGTCTACGATGAAGCCGCAGGCGCGCCGGAAGACGGTATCGCTCCCGGCACCCGCTGGGCCGATGTGCCGATGAACTGGACTTGCCCGGAATGCGGCGCGCGCAAGGACGATTTCGAGATGACCGCCATCTGAGTTGTCGTTTTAATCAGTGAAAATGGGGCACCGCCGGCTCAGGCGATGCCTTCTTGCCAAGCTTCTTGCCAATACATTATCGCCTTGGTTTTCACCTAGTTGACGTATAGCAACACTTCACGCACAAGCCCTGCGCCCTATGCTATCGTGCGGGTTCATGCTGAAGTGAAACTTATATGACGACCCAAGCGACAGGCCTGAAGATCATGGTGATCGACGATAGCAGCACGATCCGCCGCTCCGCCGAAATCTTCCTGACCCAGGCCGGGTATCAGGTGGTGCTGGCCGAGGACGGCTTCGATGCACTGGCGAAGATCAACGACCACCAGCCGGCGCTGGTGTTCTGCGACATCCTGATGCCGCGCCTGGACGGCTACCAGACCTGCGCGCTCATCAAGAAGAGCGCGAAATTCCACGCGACCCCGGTCCTGATGCTGTCCTCGAAGGACGGCCTGTTCGACCGCGCGCGCGGCGCCATGGTCGGCTCCAGCGCCTACCTGACCAAACCGTTTTCCAAAGACAGCCTGCTGGCGGCCGTGCGTGAGCATACGGCCGCCGCGGCATGAATACTCCGGAGCCCACCGTGGCCATACAAAAGATCCTGATCGTCGACGATTCCCCGACCGAACGCTACTACCTGACCGACATCCTGGTGCGCAACGGCTTCACCGTGACCACCGCGGACAATGGCGAGGAGGCGCTGGCCAAGATCCGCGCCGACCGTCCGCAGCTGATCCTGATGGACGTGGTCATGCCGGGTGCGAACGGTTTCCAGATCACGCGCTCGATTTCGCGCGACCCCGAACTGTCCTCGGTGCCGATCATCATCTGCAGCAGCAAGAACCAGGAAACCGACCGGATCTGGGGCATGCGCCAGGGCGCCAAGGATTACTTCGTCAAGCCGGTCGACGCGCAAGCGCTGCTGGCCAGGATCGCCACCCTCGGCGAGTAAGCATGGCTACCCTCGACCCCGCCGCCCGGCGCACCCGCCTGCGCCAGTACCAGGAAGAGCTGCTCGAGCGCATGCAGGCCGCGCGCACCGGCAGCGGCGCCCGCACGCACCAGCTGGGCGTCGAGATCGGCGGCGAGCGCTACCTGCTCGACCTGCTCGAAGCCGGCGAGATCGTGCCGGTGCCGGCGCTGACCGGCGTGCCGCTTACCCAGCCCTGGTACCTGGGATTGGCGAACATCCGCGGCAACCTGGTCGGCGTGGTCGACCTGGCGCGCTTTTTTGGCCTGCAGGACGGCACGGCCGGCGCGCCGGTATCCGGCTCCGCAGGACGCCTGGTGACCTTTGCGCCCAGCCTGGGCATGCCTTGCGGCTTCCTGGCCGCGCGCGTGCATGGCTTGCGCCAGGCCGCCGACATGACACCGCAGGACGGCCGCCTGATCGACGCCGACGGCAACGCCTGGACGCCGCTGGCGCTGGCGGCGCTGGCGCAGGACGAGCGCTTCCTGCAGGTCGGCCTCTAACTCACACATATATATAACGACAGGTTCGGACTGGAGCTGGCATGGGATTCGCATCTAAACTCTCGGTGAATTTTCTCCCCAAGGACAAGGACGACGGCGCCACCGTGCTGGCCTCGCCCGACACCCAGTTCGGGGTCGGAATGATGCCGGGCATGGCGACGGCCGCCGCCGCCGCCGACGCAGCGCCCGCCGCTGCTGTCGACGCCGCCACGCTGCCGCAGCACTCGGCCGACGATGCCGCCGAGCGGCTCGGCGGCGTGCCGGGCCGCAAGCAGCGCGCCGCAGCAGCCGCCGCCACCGCCACGGGCGCCGACGAAGACCTGCGCCTGCCGCTGATCGGCCACCTGTCGCTGCCGCGCCAGCTGCGCATCCTGCTGGTCGCCTTCGGGGCCGGCATCCTGCTCACCATCTTCTCGCTGTGGCGCAACGCCGGCAGCGGCGCGGTGGCGTCCAGCCAGACCCAGATCGCCAGCGAAGCCCTGATGCACTCGCAACGCGTCGGCAAGGCGGCGCCCAACGCGATGCAGGGCAACCCGGACGCCTTCGCCCAGCTGCAGGACAGCCGCGTGGCCCTGGGCCGCGACCTCGACCTGCTGGCCAAGGGCGGCGTCTTCAACAACAACGCGATCCCGGGCGCTTCCGGCGACACCGCGCGCCAGCTGGCCAAGGTCGGCGCCAAGTGGAAGGTCTCGGACGCCGCCGCCGCCAGCATCCTCAAGATGAAGCCCGAGCTGATCAGCTTCGACAAGAGCCTGAAGCAGCTCGACATCCTGGCGCCGGAGATGCTGGCCCTGACCGAGGAAATCCTGACCGAGCGTACCGCCAGGGGCGGCAGCCCGCGCGAGCTGGCCGCGCTCGGCCGCCTGATGATGCTGACCCAGCGCCTGTCGCGCAGCGCCAGCGAATTCCTGACCTCGGGCGGCATCAGCCCGGAAACCGCGTTCCAGATGGGCCGCGACACCGCCACCTTCCGCGCGACCGTGGATGGCCTGCTGAACGGAAACAAGGCGCTCGGCCTGGCCGAGCTGACCGATGTCGAGCTGCGCAACAAGCTGCTCGAAGTGCAGTCGAAGTTCGGCATCTGCCAGACCATCGTCTCCATTTTCCTGAACAACCTGGCCGACCTGACCGCCGCCAAGGCCGCCGAGCAGAGCATCTTCCGCGACAACGAAGAGCTGCGCGCCCAGCTGTCCGCGCTGCAGAGCGACTTCCGTCTCGGCGAAGGCAGCTCGAGCCCGTGGTTCTGGCTGCTGGTGGCGTCCGCGATCTTCACGCTGGCGATGGCCGGCAGTATCTCGCGCGTGATGCTGCAGGACTCGCGCAACCGCACCCGCGGCGCCGAGGCGCGCCGCCAGGAAGCGGAAGCGATGCGCCTGCTGTCCCAGGCCAAGGAAGAAGAAGCCAAGGCCACCAACGACCAGAACCAGGCCGCGATTCTGCGCCTGATGAACGAACTGCAGGAAGTGGCGGACGGCGACCTGACCGTCCACGCCACCGTGTCCGAGGACATCACCGGCGCGATCGCCGACTCGGTCAACTACACGGTCGAGGAACTGCGCGAGCTGGTGGTGCGCGTCATCGACACCGCGGGCAAGGTGAACCAGGCCTCGAGCCAGGCGCAGAAGATTTCGAGCGACCTGCTGGTGGCGGCCGGCCAGCAGTCCCGCGAGATCCAGGATACCTCCTCGACCATGCTGCGCATGGCGGGCGAGATCACCGGGGTGTCGCAGTCGGCCAACGAATCGGCCGAGGTGGCGCGCCAGTCGGTGGCCGCGGCGGAGCAGGGCGCGACCGCGGTGCAGAACGCGATCAAGGGCATGGGCGAGATCCGCGAGCAGATCCAGGAAACCTCGAAGCGCATCAAGCGCCTGGGCGAATCCTCGCAGGAGATCGGCGAGATCACCGAGCTGATTTCCGACATTACTGAGCAGACCAACGTGCTGGCGCTGAACGCGGCGATCCAGGCGGCGTCCGCCGGCGAGGCCGGACGCGGCTTCTCGGTGGTGGCGGAAGAGGTGCAGCGCTTGGCGGAACGCTCGGGCGACGCGGCCAAGCAGATCGGCGCGCTGGTGCGTACCATCCAGACCGACACCCACGACGCCGTCGCCGCAATGGAAAAATCGACCCAGGGCGTGGTCGAGGGCGCGCGCCTGTCGGACGCCGCCGGCGCCGCGCTGGCCGACATCTCGCGCGTGTCGAACCGCCTGGCGGAACTGATCCAGGGGATTTCGACCGCGACCGGCATGCAGGCGACGTCCGCCAACGGAGTGGCGCACAATATGCAGCACATCCTTGCGATCACCGGACAGGCGCAGGACGGCACGCAGCAGACCGCGCAGTCGATCCAGGAGCTGTCCCTTCTCGCGCAGGAGCTGAAAAACTCGGTGTCGCGCTTCCGCGTCTCCGCCGCTTAAGAACGATCCATGACCCACTCTTCGTCCCTGCCTTCGATCCATTCCACGTCCATGGCCCCCTTCGACACCGGTCCCCTGTCCTGGGTGATCGGCGAGATCCGCGACGCCCTCGAGCGTTCGGCCAAGGCGCTGCAGGATGCGGCGGGACGCAGCGTGGAAGCGCAGCCGACCCTGCTGCTGCACGCCAAGACCCATTTGCACCAGGCCCACGGCGCGCTGCAGATGGTGGACGTGGAGGGTGTCGACCGCCTGACCGGCGCCGCCGAAAAGGCGCTGGACCGCTTCAAGGACGGCTCGCTGGCGGTGACGGGCGAGCATGCGTCGGCGGTGGGCGAGGCTTACCAGGCGCTGGTCGAGTACCTGGAAGAGCTGCTGGGCGGCGCGCAGCAGCAGCCGGTGCGCCTGTTCCCTTACTACCGCGCGCTGCAGGAACTGCTGGGCGCGGAGCGCGTGCATCCGGGCGAGATGCTGGTGCTGACCCCTGGCGCCGCGCTGGCGCCGCCCGCTTCGGATGAGGAAGCGCCCGACCTGGCGGCTTGCCGCGCGCGCTTCGAAAAAGCGCTGCTGCCTTTCCTGAAGAGCGGCAGCACGGACGCAGCGGCCGAGCTGCGCGAGGCGCTGGCGCCGATCGCACGCGCCCAGCGCGAGCCGCGCGCTTACGCCTTCTGGCTGGCGATGCAGACCGTGGCCGACCTGGCCGCGCATGGCCAGCTCGCCAGCGACATCTATCTGAAACAGTTGCTCGGCCAGATCAACCTGCAGCTGCGGCGCATGGTGCAGGGGCATACCAGCCTGCCCGAAGCGATGCTGCGCGACGCCCTGTTCTTCGTTGCCCAGGCGGCGGAGCCGACGCCTGACGCGCGCCTGCTGCGCGACGCCTACGGCCTTGAAGGCCAGGCGCCGCGCGACTACCTGGAACGCCGCTACGGCCGCATCGACCGCGAAGCGCTGAAGGATGCGAAGGAGGCGCTGGCCCAGACCAAGGAAGGCTGGGACCGCATCGCCAGCGAAGGCGCGCCCGAGCAGGAAGCCGACTTCGACGGCGCCCTGGCCAAGCTGGCCGGCGCCAGCGAAAAGCTGGGCGCGCCCGAGCTGGCCCACCTGCTGCGCGAACTGGGCGAGGCGGCGCGCCAGGCCGTGACCGGCGGCCGCAGCGACCAGTTCAGCATGGAGATGGCGGCGGCGATGCTGTTCGTCGAGCACGGGCTCGACCAGGTGCGCCAGCTGCCCGAGGATTTCGGCCAGCACGCCGAAGCCGTCGGCCAGCGCCTGCTGGCCCTGGCCCAGGGCGAGAATCCGCCCGAGGCGCCGGTGTGGCAGGGCGATCTGGCGCGCGAGCTGCAGCAGGGCCAGACCGTGGCCGTGCTGGCGGGCGAGATCCGCACCGGCCTGCGCCAGGTCGAGAAGCTGATCGAGGAATACCATGAGAACCCGGCCCGGGTCGACGCGCTGGAACAGGCCGACCCGCTGCTGCACCAGCTTGCCGGCGCCTTGTCCATCCTCGACCAGGACCAGGCCACGCGCGCCTGCGCCTGGGTGCGCGAACGCGTGCGCGAGCTGGCCGGCGGCGGGCAGGATGACGCTACCCGCGCTAGGGTACTGGAAAACCTGGCCCAGAACGTGGGAGCGCTCGGCTTCTTCATCGACGCGCTGGCCCAGAACACCGAGACCGCGCGCCGCCGCTTCCGCTTCGATGCCGGCCAGGGGCTGTTCCGCGAGCTGCCTTTCGATGCTGTCGCTGAGGTGGCGGATCAGGTGGCGCAGCCGGCCGAGGCGCCAGTTGCCGTGGCCGAGCCGGCGCCGGTTGTTCCGGCTGCGCCGGCCGCCGATACGGCCGCTGACCAGGGCGACGCCGCCATCGAAGCCGAGCTGCTGGAGATCTTCATCAGCGAAGCCCAGGAAGTGCTGGGCGTGGTGGCCGAGACCCTGCCGGCCGCGCATGCCAATCCGGACAGCCAGGAGACGCTGACCCGCATCCGCCGTTCTTTCCACACCCTGAAGGGCAGCGGCCGCATGGTCGGCCTGGACGAATTCGCGTCGGCCGCCGCCGCCATCGAAAAGACCATGAACCAGTGGCTGGCCGAATCGCGAGCCGCCACGCCGGACCTGCTGGCGCTGCTGGACCGCGCGCATGCCGATTTGTCCGCCTGGGTCGATGAACTGGCCGCGGGCGCCGGCTCGGCGCGCAGCAGCGAAGCGCTGGTAGCAGGCGCCGCGCGGGTGCAGGAGGGCGGGGCCTTCGCGATGGACGAGCCGGCGTCGTCTGCCGAAGAGCCGGTGGCCGAAGTCGAGCCGGAAGCCGTGGAGGAACCCGACGAAGCGCCGCAGCCGGACACCGTGGAACCGGTGGCGGACATCGCCGCCGCCGCGGAGGAGGTCGACGCGGCCTTGCCGCCGAACGTGGTCGCCTTCCCGCTGGCCGAAGAAAACCTCAAGCGTATCGGCGGGCTCGAAATCCCGCTGCCGCTGTATAACATCTACCTCGGCGAGACCGAAGACCTGATCAATGCCCTGGCGCGCGACTTCGCCGGATGGCGCGAGGAACCGCTGCGCGCCGTGTCGGCGCAGGCGCTGAAGGCTTCGCACACGCTGGGCGGCACCTCGGCCACGGTGGGCTTCCACGCGCTGCGCGAGATCGCCTTTGCGCTGGAAGAGGCGCTGCAAGTGGCGACGCCGCCGCTGAGCGAGGAGCAGCACCAGCTGCTCGACGAGACCGTGGAGCGCGTGCGCATCATGCGCCAGGTGTTCTCGCTGGGCGAGCTGGCGCCGGCGCAGCCGGAGCTGCTGGCGCGCCTGCAGGGCCTGCGCGACGAACTGGGACGCAAGAAGGCCGACAGCGTGTTCGACGGCGCCGACGCCGAGCTGGCGCAGCGCCTGGATGCGCTGTTCGCCGCCGCCTACGACAGCATCCTGGCCGACCCGCCGCTGCCGGCCGGCCCGCTGCCCGTGCCTGCGTCGGATGCGGTGCCGGCCAGCGGCTTGCGCGCCGCCGAGCCGCAGCCGGTCGACCCGGCCGTGGCCGCCGTCGACGACCTGTTCGATACCTATTTCGACGATCCGTTTGCCGCGCCCAGCCTGGAGCAGGCGGTGGCGCCGTTGCCGGAGCCGGAGTCTGTGCCGGAAGCCGGGTCTGTCGCGGAAGCCGAACCTGAACCGGTAGCTGAACCTGCACCGGAAGCCGAACCTGCATTCGAAGCCGCGCCGGAACCCGAACCGGAACTCGAACCCGAACCGGAACTCGACACCGTCGCCGAACCGGTCCTGGCCACCGAGCCCGTCTTCACCGACGAGCTGGACCCGGACCTGCTGCCGGTCTTCATGGAAGAGGCGTCCGACCTGCTGCCGCAGATCGGCAAGGACCTGCGCCAGTGGCAGCAGGACCCGGCCGCCAGCGCCGTTGCCCACGGCCTGCTGCGCGCCCTGCACACCGTAAAGGGCAGCGCCCGCATGGCCGGCGCGATGCGCCTGGGCCAGCACACGCATGCGCTGGAAACCCAGGTCGAGAACATGCTGCACGCCGGCACCACCAGCCCGGCGGCCTTCGACGAACTGCTGGCCAACTACGACCAGGCGCTGCTGCTGTTCGAACAGCTGCAGCAGCCGGGCGCCCAGCCCGCGCAAGCTGCGTCTGCGGCCGCGCCGGCGCCGGGCACGGAAGCGCCGCCGCAGGACCGCCGCCAGCAGGACGTGCGTGCGCCGCTGGTGCGCGTGCGCGCCGACATCCTCGACCGCCTGGTCAACCAGGCCGGCGAGGTGTCGATCACGCGCTCCAAGCTCGAGACCCAGGTTGGCTCCCTGAAATCGGCGCTGGCCGACTTCTCGGACAACCTGGGACGCCTGCGCCGCCAGCTGCGCGAAGTCGAGATGCAGGCCGAGTCGCAAATCGCCTCGCGCCTGTCGATCGCCGGCGAGCGCGAATTCGATCCGCTCGAATTCGACCGCTTCACGCGCCTGCAGGAACTGACCCGCATGATGGCCGAGAGCGTGAACGACGTCGCGTCCTTCCACGAAGGCTTGAGCCGCACCGTCGATTCGGCGGTCGAGGACCTGTCCTCGCAATCGCGCCTGACGCGCGAACTGCAGCGCGACCTGATGCGGGCGCGGATGGTGCCGTTCGCGAGCCTGTCCGAGCGTCTGTTCCGCGTGGCGCGCCAGACCGCCAAGGAGACGGATAAACGCGTCAACCTGGACATCCGCGGCAGCGCGGTCGAGATCGACCGTAGCGTGCTGGAACGGATGGCCGCGCCTTTCGAACACCTGCTGCGCAATGCCATCGTGCACGGCGTCGAGCCGCGCGCGCGGCGCGTGGACAGCGGCAAGGAAGAAACCGGCGAGCTGCTGGTGCAGGTGAGCCAGCAGGGCAACGAGGTGCAGATCCGTTTCAGCGACGACGGCGCCGGCCTCGATCTCGGGCGGATCCGCGCCAAGGGCGAAACCCTCGGCCTGCTCGGCGCCGGCGCGCCGGCTTCGGATGCCGAGGTGGCGGAGCTGATCTTCGAGCCGGGCTTTTCGACCGCGGATGCGCTGACCGAACTGGCTGGCCGCGGCGTCGGCATGGACGTGGTGCGCTCCGAGGCGCGCGCGCTGGGCGGGCGTGTCGAGGTGGCCAGCGAGCCTGGCCGCGGCGCCACCTTCAGCATCCACCTGCCGCTGACCCTGGCCGTCAACCAGGTCGTGCTGGTGGCCAGCGGTGCGAAGACTTATGCGCTGCCGGCCAACCTGGTCGGCCAGGTACTGCAGGTGCGCGAGGCCGAGCTGGCCGCCGCGCGCGCCGCCGGTGCGATCCAGGTGCAGGGCGAGGCGGTGCCGCTGCGCTACTTGCCGGAACTGCTGAACGAGCCGGGCGGTCCCGGCGGCGCGCGCTCCTTCCCGGTACTGGTGCTGGGCAGCGGCGCGCATCGCCTTGCGCTGCAGGTCGACGAAGTGCTGGGCAACCGCGAGGTCGTGATCAAGAACGTCGGCCCGCAGCTGGCGCGCATGCCGGGCATCGCCGGCGCCACCGTGCTGGGTTCGGGCGAGATCGTGCTGATCCTGAATCCGCTGCTGCTGCCGGCCCACGGCCTGCCGCCGGTGCCGGCGCAAGTGGAAGAGGTGGCCGCGCCGGCGCACCGCGCGACCATCATGGTGGTCGACGATTCGCTGACCGTGCGCCGCGTGACCCAGCGCCTGCTGGAGCGCGAGGGCTACCGGGTGCTGCTGGCCAAGGATGGCGTCGACGCGCTGGAACAGGTCCAGGCGCTTGAAACGCGCCCGGACCTGATGCTGGTCGATATCGAGATGCCGCGCATGGACGGCTTCGACCTGACCCGCAACGTGCGCGGCAATGAAGCGACGCAGGGCATCCCGATCATCATGATCACCTCGCGCACGGCCGACAAGCACCGCAACTATGCGCTGGGGCTGGGCGTGGATGCCTACTTCGGCAAGCCCTTCCAGGAAGAGGTGCTGCTGGCGGCTATTGGCGGCCTGCTAGCGTAGGGCACCGAAACGGGCCAGCGTCCGCTCGCGCGCCTGCTCGTGGTCGACGATGGGCAGCGGATAATCGCGGCCCAGCACCAGGCCGGCGCGTTCCAGCACGGCCGGCTTGGCCAGCCACGGCGCATGGATGGCCGGTCCTTCCAGCGCGGCCAGCTGCGGCAGCCAGCGGCGGATGAAGGCGCCGTCGGGATCGAAGCGCTTCGACTGCGTAACCGGGTTGAAGATGCGGAACCAGGGCTGGGCGTCGCAGCCGGTCGATGCCGCCCACTGCCAGCCGCCGTTATTCGACGACAGCTCGTAGTCGTTCAGCCGCGCCGCGAAATAACGCTCGCCGCGCAGCCATGAAATCCCCAGGTCTTTGGTCAGGAAGCTGGCCGTCACCATGCGCAGGCGATTGTGCATGAAGCCGCTGCGGTTCAGCTGCGCCATCGCCGCGTCCACCAGCGGGTAGCCGGTGCGGCTTTCGCACCAGGCGGTAAAGGCGTCGTCGGCCTCTGGCCCTTCTTCCCAGCGCAGCTTGTCGAACGCGGTCTTGAAGGACTGCGTCGCCACGCGCGGATGGCGCTGCAGGATCATCATGTAGAACTCGCGCCAGATCAGTTCCGACAGCCAGGTCGCGGCGCCGTCTTTCCCATTATCGGCGCGTTCGCGCAGCAGGCGGACCAGGCTGCGAATGGACAGGGTGCCGAAGCGCAGGTGCACGGACAGGCGCGAGGTGCTGTCGAGGGCAGGGAAGTCGCGCGCCGTGCGATAGTCGTCGATGCGCTGCAGGAAGGCGTCCAGCAGTTGCCGGGCGCCGGACATGCCGGTAGGGTGGATGGGCGCTTCGCCGGGCGCGAAGCCGAGTGCTTCGAGCGTCGGCAGCACATGCCCGGCAGATAAACTCACAGGCGCCAGCGCCCCGGCCCAGGGCGCGGTCTCGAATGCCTCGATCGCTTCCGGATGGGCCGCCAGGCGCTTCAGCCAGGCATTCTTGTAGGGCGTGAAGACGGAGAAGGGGCCGCCGGCCAGGGTCAGCACCTCGTCCTTTTCGAAGACCACCTGGTCCTTGAAGCTCTGCAGGCTGCGGCCGGCCTCGCGCAGGCGCTGCTGGACTTCGCGGTCGCGGGCGATGGCGCCGGGCTCGTAATCGTGGTTGGCGAACACCGATTCCGCCTCCAGTCCGGCGGCCAGGTCCACGATCTCGTCTGCGGCGCGCCCATGGCGCACGATCAGGTAAGCTCCCCATTCACGCAATCGCTTATCCAGCTCTTGCAGACTGGCATGGATGAACTGCACGCGGCGATCGTCGCGCGGCAGGCCGGCCAGGATGTCGGTATCGAACACAAAAGCGCAGTAGACGCGGTCGGACGAACGCAGCGCATGGTGCAGGGCGGCATGGTCGTCGAGGCGCAGGTCGCGCCGGAACCAGACCAGAGAGTTTCTCAGAGTCATCTTTTGTGTGCGGAGTCAATGCAGTTAGGCATTTTACTGTCTACCATTCCTTCGACTGGGGGCGGCCTAAGACGGCGCCTTCATGGCCGCGTAAGCAAATGGGTGTAAACTAGCGAAAAACCCAAGCTTATCGTGTGGACCACCAGCGGTCGAGAGAGTGAGCCAACAGAGAGTATGCGTATGAAGAAAAGTAAGGTCGGCAAGCCTCTAAGCATGCCCGGGATGCCCCAGGAGGCGCCCGAGAGCATCATGCAACTGCAACCGGTCAAGTCCGAGTTGAACCTGGCGAATCATTTCCTGATCGCCATGCCGTCGATGAATGATCCCATCTTCGGCGGTACGGTCGTGTATATCTGCGAACACAACGACAAGGGCGTGCTCGGCGTCGTCATCAACAAGCCGACCGACATGACCATGGACGTGCTGTTCGACCGCATCGACCTGAAAGTCACCGACACCCTGCGTCCCAACGTGGTCGACGAACCGATCATGTTCGGCGGCCCGGTGCAGGACGACCGCGGCTTCGTGCTGCATTCGCCGGGCGGCCGTTATTCGTCCTCGCTCAGCGTCACCGACGACGTCGCCTTCACCACCTCGATCGACGTGCTGGAAGCCGTCGCCAACGGCACCGGCCCGCAGCGCATGCTGGTCTCGATCGGCTATGCCGGCTGGAGCCCGGGCCAGCTGGAAGAGGAAATCGGCCGCAACGGCTGGCTCACCGTGGGCGCCGACGCCCGCGTGCTGTTCGATCTGCCGATCGAGGAGCGCTACACCGCCGCCATCAAGCTGCTGGGCATCGATCCGCTCATGCTCGCAACCGAAGCCGGCCATGCATGAAGGGCACTTCGAAAAACCTGCTGCGCGTTGCATCGTCGGTCTGCGATGCTCGCTGTACTTTCGTACAGCTGCGCTTCTCGACCAACGCTGCCGCCGCTCGCTACGGTTTTTCTCGACCCTTGTAATTAGGTAATGGTAGAGATCGTTTTCGGATTCGACTTCGGCGTGAAGCGCATCGGTATCGCGATGGGCAACACGCTGACCGGCCAGGCACAGCCCCTGTCCGTCATCAAGGCTGTCGACAATGCGACCCGCTTCAAGCTCATCGGCGAACTCATCGAGCAGTGGAAGCCCACGCGCCTCGTGGTCGGCGAGCCGCGCCATCCCGACGGCGCCGAGCATGACATGACCCTGCGCGCGCGCCGCTTCGCCAATCAACTGCACGGCCGCTTCAGCCTGCCCGTCGAGCTGGTCGACGAGCGCTACTCGTCCGCCGTGATCCCCGCCAAGCGCGGCGAGATCATCGACGCCAAGGCCGCCGCCATCATTTTGCAACAATACTTTGACGACCATGCCAACTCCTACTGATACCCCCGGCGGCTACGACGCCGAGGCGCTGTACCGCAGCCTGCTCGAGCAGGTGCGCGCCGGACTCGCAGGCGTGCCCGATGCCGCCATCGTCGGCATCCATTCGGGCGGCGCCTGGCTGGCCGAGCGGCTCGCCGCCGACCTCGGCCTGCAGGCCCGCCTGGGCTTCATCGACGTTTCCTTCTACCGCGACGACTACGCGAAGAAGGGCCTGCATCCGGACGTGAAGCCGACCCGCATCGACTTCAATGTCGACGGCGCCGCGATCCTGCTGGTCGACGACGTGCTGGAAACCGGCCGCACCGTGCGCGCGGCGATGAACGTGCTGTTCGACTACGGCCGTCCGCAGCGTATCATGCTGGCTGCGCTGGCCGACCGCGGCGGGCGCGAACTGCCGGTCGCGGCCGATTTCGCCGGCACCCAGGCCGCCGTCCAGCCGGGCCAGTCGCTGGCGCTGTCGCGCGACGCCGCCGGCCAACTCTCGCTCACGATCGAAGACGACAATGCATAACCCGCAACTCAACAAGAACGGCGAGCTGCAGCACCTTCTCACCATCGAAGGCCTGCCCAAGTCCATCATCAACCACATCCTGGACACCGCCTCGAGCTTCGTGAGCATCTCCGACCGCGAAGTCAAGAAGGTGCCTCTCATGCGCGGCAAGAGCGTGTTCAACCTGTTCTTCGAGAACTCGACGCGCACCCGCACCACCTTCGAGATCGCCTCCAAGCGCCTGTCGGCCGACGTCATCAACCTGAACATCGCGGCTTCCTCGACCTCGAAGGGCGAGTCCCTGCTCGACACCATCGACAACCTGGCGGCCATGCACGCCGACATGTTCGTGGTGCGCCATTCGCAGTCGGGCGCGCCCTACTTGATCGCCAAGCACCTGAACGACACGAAGCAGAACCACGTGCACGTGGTGAACGCCGGCGACGGGCGCCATGCGCACCCGACCCAGGGCCTGCTCGACATGTACACGATCAGGCACTACAAGAAGGACTTCACCAACCTGCGCGTGGCGATCGTCGGCGACATCCTGCACAGCCGCGTGGCGCGCTCGGACATCCACGCGCTGACCACGCTGGGTGTGCCGGAAGTGCGCGCGATCGGCCCGCACACCCTGCTGCCGGGCGGCCTGGAACAGATGGGCGTGCGCGTGTTCACGAACATCGACGAGGGCCTGAAGGACGTCGACGTGATCATCATGCTGCGCCTGCAGAACGAACGCATGTCGGGCGCGCTGCTGCCTTCGGCCGGCGAATACTTCAAGAGCTATGGCCTGACGCCCGAGCGCCTGGCGCTGGCGGCTCCTGGGGCGATCGTGATGCACCCGGGCCCCATCAACCGCGGCGTCGAGATCGACTCCAAGGTAGCGGATGGCGCGCAGGCGGTGATCCTGCCGCAGGTGACCTTCGGTATCGCCACGCGGATGGCGGTGATGAGCATTCTGGCAGGGACGCACGCATGATGAATTTGCATATCAAGAACGGACGGGTGATCGATCCCGCCAACGGCATCGACGCCGTGCAGGACCTGTACATCGTCAACGGTAAAATCGCCGCGCTGGGCAGCGCCCCGGCCGGCTTCGAGGCCGAGCGCAGCATCGACGCCGCCGGCCTGGTGGTCGCGCCCGGCCTGGTCGACCTGTCGGCGCGCCTGCGCGAGCCGGGTTACGAATACAAGGCGACCCTGGAATCGGAGATGCAGGCGGCAGTGCAGGGCGGTGTGACCACCCTGGTCTGCCCGCCCGACACCGATCCGGTGCTCGACGAACCGGGCCTGGTCGAGATGCTCAAGCACCGCGCGCGCATCCTGAACCAGGCCAACGTGCATCCGCTCGGCGCGCTGACCGTCGGCCTGAAGGGCCAGGCCCTGACCGAGATGGCCGAGCTGACCGAGGCCGGCTGCATCGGCTTCGCCCAGGCGGAGCGCCCGATCACGGACACCACTGTGCTGCTGCGCGCCCTGCAGTATGCGAAGACCTTCGGCTACACCGTCTGGCTGCGCCCGCAGGATCCGTACATCGGTTTCGGCGGCGTCGCCCATGCCGGCCCGCTGGCTTCGCGCCTGGGCCTGTCCGGCGTGCCGGTGATGTCCGAGACCATCGCCCTGCACACCATCTTCGAGCTGATGCGCGCCAGCGGCGCGCGCGTGCACCTGTGCCGCATCTCGTCCGCCGCCGCGCTGGAGCTGATCCGCGCCGCCAAGAAAGAGGGCCTGCCGGTCACCTGCGACGTCGGCGTGCACCACCTCCACATGACCGACGCCGACATCGGCTTCTTCGATCCCAACGCGCGTTTGACGCCGCCGCTGCGCAGCCAGCGCGACCGCGAGGCGATCCGCGCGGCGCTGCTGGATGGGACGATCGACGCCGTCTGCTCGGACCACACCCCGGTCGACGACGACGAGAAGCTGCTGCCCTTCGCCGAAGCCTCGCCCGGCGCCACCGGTCTGGAGCTGCTGCTGTCCTTGATGCTGAAGTGGGCGGAAGAGCAGCACGGCCACGCGGACGCGCTGCCGCGCGCGATCGCCAGGATCACCCACGAACCGGCGCGCATGGCCGGCCTGCCGGCGGGCACGCTGTCGGTGGGCGCCAGCGCCGACGTGGTGGTCTTCGATCCGCAGGCGCGCTGGCTGGTGGAACCATCGGCGCTGGCCAGTCAGGGCAAGCACACGCCCTTCCTCGGCTACGAGTTGACCGGGCAGGTGCGGGCGACCGTGGTCGCCGGTCACCTGGCCTGGGAGCGTTGATCGTGACAGTCGGCCGGTGAACATCCGGCTCGGCTGGCGCCTCGCGCGCCTCATCCTTCATCTGCTGCAAGGCCTGGTGACCTGCGCGCTGGTCTTCCCCTGGGCCGGCGTGCCGCTGCGCGAGCGCCTGGTGCGGCGCTGGTCGGCGCGCCTGCTGGGCATCTGCCGGGTCCAGGTCGAGCGCGCCGACGGCGCCGCGCCCTTGCAGCACGCGCTGATCGTGTCGAACCATATCTCCTGGCTCGACATCTTCGTCATCAATTCCCTGCATCCCTGCCGCTTCGTGGCCAAGGCCGAGATCCGCGCCTGGCCGGTGCTCGGCTGGCTGGTGGCACAGGCCGGCACCGTCTTCATCGCACGCGGTAACCGGCGCGACCTGCGCCACATCTTCAAGGGACTGGTGGATGCGCTGGCCCAGCACCAGCGCGTGGCCTTCTTCCCGGAAGGGACCACGGCCAGCCAAGGCAGCCTGCTGCCCTTCCACGCCAACCTGTTCGAGGCGGCGATCGACGCCAAAGTGCCGGTGCAGCCCTATGCGCTGTCCTATCTCGACGGCGCCGGCGGCTGGCATCCGGCGGTCGACTACACCGGCGAGACCACCTTCGTGGACAGCATCTTCCGCATCATCGGCGGCGAACCGGTACGCGCCCGCCTGGCCTGTCTGGCGCCGATCGAGGCGGTGGGGGCGCATCGGCGGGAGTTGTCGGCTGCGGCGCATGAGGCGATCGGGGCGGCGCTGGGCGTGTCCGTACATTAAAAACTCGTCATTCCCGCTTTCGCGGGGATGACGGTGAATCACTTCTTCCCGCTGTGCGGCCTGTATTCAGGACAATCCACCTGCAACAGCGCCCGGTCATCCAGACAGACCGCCGTCAGTTTCCCACCCCAAACACAGCCGCTGTCCAGCCCCACCAGATTCGACCGCAGCACCAGTCCCAGCGCCGACCAGTGCCCGAATACCACCGTCACATCGGCCGTGCGGCGGCCCGGGACGTCAAACCAGGGCAGCAGGTCCGAGCCTTCCGGTCCCTTGTCGCTTTCCTTGTGCAGGAAGTCCATGCGGCCATCCGGCCAGCACAGGCGCATGCGGGTAAGCGCGTTGACGATGCAGCGCAGCCGGGCTATGCCGGTCAGGGCGTCGTCCCAGCGGTCCGGCTCGTTGCCGTACATCTGGGCCAGGAAGTCGACCCAGCCGTCGCCGCGCAGCACCGCCTCGACTTCGCCCGCAAGCTGCATGGTCTGCTCGGCGCTCCACTGCGGCGGCACACCCGCATGCACCAGCAGGTGCGCATCGACGAACATCGCCAGCGGGCGCCGGCGCAGCCAGGCGATCAATTCGTCGAGGTCGGGCGCGGCCAGGATCTCGTCCAGGGTATCCGAGCGGCTGGCCTTCTGGACCCCGGCCGCCACCGCCAGCAGGTGCAGGTCGTGGTTGCCGAGCAGGGCATCGACCCGGCCCTGGCTGGCTTCCGACAGCGCCTTCATGCGCCGCAGCGCGGTCAGCGAGGCCGGCCCACGATTGATCAGGTCGCCGACGAAGAGGATGCGCGCTTCGTCCATCGAACGCGCGTCGGCGGCGATACGTTCCAGAAGGAGGCCCGCTTCATGGGCGCATCCCTGCAGGTCGCCAATCACATAAGTTTTCATCATGTGACGATACTAATATATCTGGCATTTCAAAATGTAAAAATCGGGTCCCTGGCGGCCGACGCCGGGGAAAATGCCGATCTTCGTCAATCGGAACCGGGCGTGAGCACGTAAACTGCTGGGTTCTGGACGGCGCCCTTAATCCAGTACAATGCGCCGGTATCACGATATTTTGTGGTGCATTTATCCCGGCATGCATATCAGGCGCGTGGCCGGCTATTGCATTTAAAAAAGAATAAATGTTTTCATTCCTTCTGAGCTTTGTCTCTTCTGCATTGCTGACCCTGCTGGTCATCAAGCATTCGAAATTGCACGGCCCTGCGCTCGACAACAATTTCAATGGTGTCCAGAAGGTGCATTCGCACGATGTCGCAAGGATAGGCGGACTGCCGATTTTCCTGGCGGTTGCCATCAGTGCGGGAATCTCGGCATGGCGGGAGCCTTCGCTCGGTTTTTGGCTGCTGGCGCTGCTGGTATGCTCGTCGATTGCATTCGCCGGTGGAATCGTCGAAGACTATACCGGCAAAGTGCGACCCTCGCGGCGCCTGGTATTAACCATGATTGCAGCCCTGCTCGGATATCTGGTGCTCGATGCGAAAATCGCACGCTTCGATATGCCCTTCATGAGCTGGAACCTGGTCTCGCCATGGATCGTGCTGCCGCTGACGATACTGGCGGTGGCCGGGATCGCGAATGCGGTGAATATCATCGACGGCTTCAACGGACTGGCCAGCGTGGTCACTATCTTCATGCTGGTATCGCTGGCCTATGTCGCCTGGCAGGTGGGCGACATGTTCGTGCTGGTGTCGGCGCTGACGGTGGCCGGCGCGACCGCCGGTTTCCTCATCTGGAATTATCCGGTCGGGCTGATTTTCCTCGGCGACGGCGGCGCCTATTTCATCGGTTTCATGCTGGGCGAGCTGGCCATGCTGCTGGTGATGCGCAATCCCAGCGTATCGACCTGGTATGCGGCATTACTGTTGATTTATCCGGCATTCGAAACGATTTTTTCTGCTTATAGGCGCATGTTCGTGCGGGGGAAATCGCCGGCAATGCCCGACGGGATTCATCTGCATAGCCTGATTTTCCGCCGTATCGTCCAATGGACCGTGGGCCGCAAGGAAGCGCGCGCGCTGATGAAACGGAATGCACGCACATCGCCTTACTTGTGGTTGTTTTCATTGACCGCGGTTATCCCGGCAACGGTGTTCTGGCGGAATACCGGACCTCTGATATTCTTCTGTTTGTTGTTCATTATCAGTTACGTTTGGTTGTACGCGCGTATTGTTCGATTCAAGTCCCCACGCTGGCTGATTTGGAACAAAAAGAACTAACCAATTATTGTAAATAGTGTATATTGCGACAATTGGTGAGATTTAGCTAAAATCTGTTTCAACTTAACATTGATAAAGGAACGACGATGGATCTGTCTAATATGTCCTTGGGCGATTTGCGCAACCTGCAGGAGCAGATCAAGCAGGAGATGAAACAGCGTGAGCAGCAGGATCTGCAAAAAGCGCGCGAACAGATCATGGCAATCGCGCAAAGCGTGGGCCTGCCCCTGAAAGACCTGATCGCCACCGGCGGCCGCGGCGCCAAGTCCGGCGGCAAATCGGGCTCGGGTTCGGTTGCCGTCCGTTTCCGTAATCCAGACAATGAATCCCAGCAGTGGACCGGCCGCGGCCGCCAGCCGAAATGGGTCAAGGAATGGGTCGAAGGCGGTAAATCGCTGGACAAACTGCGCGTCTGATTCATTCCCGCATTCGCCGCCGCTGATCTGCGGCGGCGGAATTCCGGCATCGGTTCCGATTGCCGCTCGTCGTTCCCAAGCCTCCTGCTTGCCATTACAATGAAGCTCTTTTTCCTTCAAGGTATAGGCAATGGTCCCTCTCTCGAAAACGATCTTCAAGGCATATGACATCCGCGGCGTGCTAGATAGTACGCTCGACGCCGGCATCGCGAGGAAGATCGGCCAGGCATTCGGCGCGGCGGCGCTGGCAAAGGGGGAACGCAAGGTCGTGATCGGCCGTGACGGCCGCCTGTCCGGCTCCAGCCTGTCGCAGGCACTGGCCGAGGGCCTGCGCGAAGCCGGCGTCGACGTGATCGACCTCGGCATGGTTGCGACGCCGATGGTGTACTTCGCCACCAATGTGCTGGGCGCGCGCAGCGGCATCATGGTCACCGGCAGCCATAACCCGCCCGACTACAACGGCTTCAAGATGGTGCTGGCCGGCGAAGCGATCTACGGCGACGCGATCCAGGCGCTGTACCAGGCCATCGAGCGCGGCGACTTCAAGCCGGCAGCCACCCAGGGCGCCTATGCCACCCACGATATCAAGGACGAATACATCCAGCGCATCGCCGCCGACGTCAAGGTCGCGCGTCCGATCAAGATCGCGGTCGATGCCGGCAACGGCGTGGCCGGCGCCTTCGTCGGCGAGCTGTATCGCGCCATGGGCTGCGAAGTGACGGAACTGTTCTGCGAAGTCGACGGCCACTTCCCGAACCACCACCCGGATCCGGCCCATCCGGAAAACCTGGAAGACCTGATCGCCGCCGTGAAGAATGGCGATGCGGAACTCGGCCTGGCCTTCGACGGCGACGGCGACCGCCTCGGCGTGGTCACCAAGGATGGCCAAATCATCTTCCCGGACCGCCAGATGATGCTGTTTGCCGCCGACGTCCTGTCGCGCAACCCTGGCGCCGAGATCCTCTACGACGTCAAGTGCACGCGCCACCTCGGCCCCTGGATCGAACAGCACGGCGGCCGCCCGCTGATGTGGAAGACCGGCCACTCGCTGGTCAAGGCCAAGCTGAAGGAAACCGGCGCCCCGCTGGGCGGCGAGATGAGCGGCCATATCTTCTGGAAGGAGCGCTGGTTCGGCTTCGACGACGGCCTGTACACCGGCGCGCGCCTGCTCGAGATCCTGACCCGCGAAGCAGATCCGTCGGCGGTGCTGAACGCGCTGCCGAAGGCCAGCAGCACCCCCGAACTGCACCTGCACCTGCAGGAAGGCGAGAACTTCGCGCTGATCGAAAAGCTGCGCAAGGAAGCCGCATTCCCGGGTTCGGACCGCGTGGTCGACATCGACGGCCTGCGCGTCGAGTACCCGGACGGCTTCGGCCTGGCGCGCGGCTCGAACACGACCCCGGTGGTGGTGCTGCGCTTCGAAGGCGAGACTCCGGAAGCGCTCGAGCGCATCCAGAAGGAATTCGCCCGCGTGATCCTGGCCGCCAGGCCCGACGCCCATCTGCCGTTCTGAGTGAGTAGAAGTTGAAGATCCTGCTGGTGCGGGTGTCGTCCCTCGGCGACGTCCTGCACAACCTGCCAATGGTGGCCGACATCCTGCGCCACCATCCCGGCGCCCAGATCGACTGGGTGGTGGAAGAGGGCTACGTCAGCCTGGTGCGCCTGAATCCGCATGTGCGCAAGGTGATCCCGTTCGCCTTGCGCCGCTGGAAAAAGGGGCTGCAAGACAAGGCCGTGCGCGCCGAGCTGCGCGGTTTCTTCCGCGACCTGCGCGCGGAACAGTACGACTACGTGTTCGATACCCAGGGCCTGATCAAGACCGGCATCATCATGGCCGCCGCGCGCGTACGCCCGGGCGGGCAGAAGGTCGGCATGGCCAACGGCACCGAGGATTCCGGCTACGAAGGCGTCTCGCGCATCTTCCATAGCCGCAGCATCCCGGTGGCGCCGCGCACGCATGCGGTGCAGCGCGGCCGCGAGGTGGCCGCCGCGGCGCTCGGCTATGCGATCGACAGCCCGCCCGATTTCGGCCTGCCCGCGCCCGACCCGGCGCGCCGCCCGGCCTGGATGCCGGCCGGGGACTATGCCGTGTTCTTCCACGGGACCGCGCGCGATGCCAAGAAGTGGGCGCCCGCTGACTGGATCGCGCTGGGCCAGGCGCTGGCGCCGCTGCCCGTTCTGCTGCCCTGGGGCTCGCCGAAAGAGAAGGAAGAAGCCGAGCGCCTGGCTGCCGGACTGCCGAATGCGAGCGTGCTGCCCAGGCTCTCGATGATGGATGCGGTCGAGCTGGCGCGCCATGCGGCGCTGGCGGTCGGTGTCGACACCGGCCTGACCCACATCGCCGCGGCTTTCGTGCGGCCGACGGTCGAGATCTACGCCGATTCGCCGCGCTGGAAGACCGAAGGCAACTGGTCGCCGCGCATCGTCAACCTCGGCGATACCGGCCATCCTCCGGCTAGCGGGGACGTCATCCGCGCTGCGCAGCGCCTGCTGGAGCAGTCCTGATGCGCCTCCTGTATTCCTTCCTGTGGTGGCTGGCGATGCCGCTGGTGCTGGGCCGCCTATGGTGGCGCGGACGCAAGGAGCCGGGCTACCGCCGGCACCTGGGCGAGCGCTTCGGCTACTATGGCCCGACGCCGGGGCCGGACCAGCAGCTGCGCCGCACGATCATGGTCCACGCGGTGTCGGTGGGCGAGACCCGCGCCGCCGAGCCCCTGGTCGAGGCCCTGCTGCGCGCCTGGCCCGATTGCCGCATCCTGCTGACCCACATGACGCCGACCGGCCGCGCGACCGGCAAGGCGCTGTTCGGCAAGCATGGGGAACGGGTCATTCAATCCTTCCTGCCCTACGATACCGGCTTCATGGTCGGACGCTTCCTGCGCCATTTTTCGCCCTCCGTCTGCATTTTGATGGAGACCGAGGTCTGGCCGAACCTGATCGCAGCTTGCGAGGACCACGGCGTGCCGGTGGCGCTGGTGAATGCGCGCCTGTCGGAACGCTCGCTGCGGCGCGGCCGGCGGCTCAAAGGCATCATGATGGAAGCGGCGCGCGGCATCACGCTGGCGGCGGCCCAGACCGAGGCGGATGCGGCCCGCATTGCCTCGCTGGGCGCGCCGCAGGTGGCCGTCACCGGCAGCATCAAGTTCGACGTGGTCCCGCCCGAAGCCGCGCTGCAGACCGGCGCCATGCTGCGTTCGCATTTCGCGCAGCGCCCGGTGCTGCTGTGCGCCTCGACCCGGGAGGGCGAGGAAGCGCTCATCCTCGATGCGTACCGCGCGCTGGCGGACAAGCCGCCCGGCATGCTGCTCCTGCTGGTGCCGCGCCATCCGCAGCGCTTCGACGAGGTCGCGCGCATGGCCGAAGAGCGCGGCCTGAGCCTGGCGCGCAGGTCGGATCTTCCGGAGCAGGTCGGCGCCGATGTCCTGCTCGGGGATTCGATGGGCGAGATGTTCGCTTACTTTGCGGCCTGCGACTGCGCCTTCATCGGCGGCAGCCTGCTGCCGCTGGGCGGCCAGAACCTGATCGAGGCCTGCGCCGTCGGCAAGCCGGTGCTGGTCGGCGAACACACCTTCAACTTCCTGCAGGCGACCGAGGAAGCCGTCGCCGCCGGCGCGGCACTGCGCGTGCCGGATGCCGCCGCATTGATGGGCGAAGCGGTCCGGCTGCTGAGCGACGACGGCGCTCGCGCACAGATGAGTGAACATGCTCTGAGCTTCGCCAAACGACATCGTGGTGCTACCCTGCGCACTGTTGAACTCTTGCGACAACTTATTGCATAGCTTTTGTTACCATTCTCTTTAGCTTGGATAACGAAAGGGGATGCACATGTTGTGGTCTAATCGTGCGCGAGCAGGCGGCAACGTGGATGGTGGCGTTGCGCTCATGGACGCGCCTGAAATGATGCCGGATCTGGGAGCCGACGCAATGCCGCCGGCGCCGATACCGGTAGTGCATCCTCCTGCAGCGCTCTACAGCCTGCATTTCTGGGTCCGCTATTCGCTGGCCGAATACATCCGCTTCATGTGGGAGCACGGCGGCTACCTGATCCGCCGCCGCCGCATCGGCTGGCCGATGGGCATCTACCTGCGCATCAAGAGCACGCTGGCGGCGGCCCTGCATTTCGTGCTGCTGCAGCGTGGACGCCGCACCTACGAATTCACCATTGACCAGCACGGCATCGTGCGCACCAGCGATACCGGTGTGACCCTGATCGGCTGGGACGACGTGGCGCGCATCCGTACTTACACGAATGGCTTCATGATGGTGCTCAAGCGCGGCACGCTGCCGATTCCCTTCCGCTGCCTGAACGCGAAAGAGGTCGATGCGATGAAGGGGATTGCCGAGGCGCGCGCGGCGGGTGAACTGCAGATGCGGGCGACTGCGTAATCGTAGGGTGGGCACACCGTGCCCACGCCATCAATCGTCGGGGAACAGAACCGGCATCTCGATCGACCGCTTCTTGAGCCCCGCCTTCGCGCCCTCATAATCCGGAAACACCTCGCCCACCACCGCCCAGAATGCCGGGCTGTGGTTCATTTCGCGCAGGTGGGCCAGTTCGTGCACCACCACGTAATCCAGCAGCGCCAGCGGGTAGTGCACCAGCTTCCAGTTCAGGCGGATGTTCCCGGCCACCGTGCACGAGCCCCAGCGCGTGCCCGCCGAGGACAGCGCGAACGCGTTGTAGCTGACGCCGACGCGCGGCGCGTACAGGTCCAGGCGCTCGCCGAACAGGCGCTTGGCCTCGCCCTGGAACCACAGCTTCACCCGTTCACGGATCTGCCATTCCTCCAGCCCTGGCGTCACGCCCACGCGCAGCTCGCGCGCTTCGGGATCGAACACGCAGTGGCTGCGGGTGGCTTCCTGCAGGCGCAGTACGATGTCAGCGCCCAGGTAGGGCAGCCTGGCGCCGTCGACCCAGGCCACAGGCTGCTGCTGCCCGCGCATGCTGCGCCGTTCGCTGCGTTCGAACAGCTTGGTCAGGATCCAGTTCTGCTTGGCGCGGATGGCGCGTTCGACGTCATCCAGCGGCGCACGGCGCGGCGAGGTCACGTGCAGGCCCTCGTCGCTGATCATGAAACCGTGCGAGCGGCGCGCCGAGCGGCGCAGCACGTAATGGACGGTATGCGTTCCGAGCTGGATCTTGCGCAGCGGCGCATCGTTGGGACCGACCGGCGGCACCGGCAGGGTGGGAGTGGGCCGGGTGGGCGCCTTGAACAGCGGGGCCGGCGCCTTGTGCGGCGCCGGTGGCGATGCGGCAGGTTTGAATGCCGCAAACAGTTCTTGCGCGAACAGCTCGAGCTGCGACGCGTCGGTCTTGGGGGAGGTCATGGTGGGCTGCAGCGATGGTGCCGATGGTGCTTTGAATGGTGCTGTCGTCTGCGCCCCCAACTCGTTCAGGTACCTCAGTAGGCGTGGGGCGAAATGACGCGCATTTCCGATTCTATCCAATTTTCGACCTCTTGCATCAGACTGTCGGGAGTGTGGTTTTCCGGCGAAATCGGCTTGCCGATCGAGACGGTGATCAGGCCGGGGCGCTTGATGAAGGAATTCTTCGGCCAGCACTCGCCTGAATTATGTGCGATCGGAACCACCACGGCGCCGGTTTCGATGGCCAGGCGCGTGCCGCCGCTCTTGTACTTGCCCTTCTGGCCGACCGGAATGCGGGTCCCTTCGGGGAACATGATGATCCACTGGCCGTCGGCGAGGCGACGCTTGCCGTGCCTGACCACGTTGGCGAAGGCGTTCTTGCCCTGCTTGCGGTCGATCGGGATCATGCGCAGCAGCGCCATGGCCCAGCCGAAGAAGGGGATATAGAGGATTTCCTTCTTGAAGACGAAGACCAGCGGATGCGTCATGTTCGGCAGCAGGAAGATGGTCTCCCAGGCCGACTGGTGCTTCGACAGCAGGATCGCCGGCCCGTCCGGCAGATTGTCGTAGCCCTTGAATTCGTAGCGGATGCCGCACAGGACCTTTGCGCACCAGATGATGAAGACGTTCCAGCGCGAAGTAATCCAGAAGCGCGTGTTGTACTTGAAGGGCGCTGCGAGGAAGCAGACGCAGGCCCACACGACGGTGGCGACCACCATGACGATCGTGAACAACAGGGAGCGCAGGAACATTGTGGCAGTACGCAAGAAGGGTCTCCGGGACATGAGGGCGGCGGCCTGGTCGGACTCGGTGGAGCTCGACCAGGCTCGGCTCAGCTTAGCAGATCAGGCGGCAGTCGGGCTAGAGGCAGATTGCTTCAGGAAGGCGGTGACCATCGCGGCCAGGTCGGGGAAGACCTGGGTGCCGGGTGGCAGGCCGCCGGTGGCCTGCGTCTTTTCGCCCTTGCCGGTCAGGACCAGGTAGGGCGTGCAGCCGCTGATGAAGCCGGCCTGCAGGTCGCGCAGCGAATCGCCGACGGTCGGCACGCCCTTCAGGCTGAGCTTGAAGCGCTTGCTGATTTCCTCGAACATGCCGGCTTTCGGCTTCCTGCAGTCGCAGTTGTCGATCGCGGCGTGCGGGCAGAAGAAGATGGCGTCGATGTCGGCGCCGACCAGCTGGGCCGCCGCATGCATCTTCTGGTGGATCGCGTTCAACGTGGTGATGTCGAACAGTTCGCGCGCGATGCCGGACTGGTTCGACGCCACCACCACGCGGTAGCCGGCCTGGTTCAGGCGCGCAATCGCCTCGAGCGATCCCGGAATCGGGATCCACTCGGCCGGCGACTTGATGAATTCGGGGGAGTCATGGTTGATGACCCCGTCCCGGTCGAGAATGACGAGTTTCATGCTGCCAGTTTCGAGATGTCGGCCACGCGGTTCATCATGCGGTGCAGGATGGCGAGCAGGGCCAGGCGGTTGTTGCGCAGCTGGACGTCTTCGGCCATCACCATCACATCGTTGAAGAAGGCGTCGACGTCGTCGCGCAGCTGGGCCAGGGTCTTGAGGGTGCCGCTGAAGTCGCCGCGCTCGAAGGCGGCGTCCACTTCCGGCTGCACGCGCTGCACGCTGGCGTACAGCTTCTTCTCGGCCTCGTCCTGCAGCAGGGCGGCATCGACCGCGCCGGCTTGCGCCAGCGCTTCCTCGTTCTTCTTGAGGATGTTCGAGATGCGCTTGTTGGCGGCGGCCAGAGAGGCGCTTTCCGGCAGGGCGGCGAAGGACTGCACCGCTTCCAGGCGCTGTACCACGTCGTCGACGCGGTCCGGGTTCTGGGCCAGCACTGCTTCCACTTCGTTCGGCGAGAAACCGCGGTCGCGCAGCAGGCCGCGCAGGCGGTCCAGCATGAAGGCGGTGACCTCGACGCTCGGGTCCTTGAAGCCGGCCTGGCCTTCGAAGGTGGCGACGGCATCAAGCAGCAGTGCGGAGATCGGCAGCGGCAGGCGCTTTTCGAGCAGCATGCGCGTCACGCCCAGCGCATGGCGGCGCAGCGCGAACGGATCCTTCTCGCCGGTCGGCTGCAGGCCGATGGCCCAGATGCCGACCAGGGTTTCCAGCTTGTCGGCCAGCGCCACGGCCAGGCCGGTATTCGTCGCCGGCAGGGCGTCGCCCGAGAAGCGCGGCTGGTAGTGCTCGGAGGCGGCCAGCGCCACTTCCTCGTTCTCGCCATCGTTGCGCGCGTAATAGGTGCCCATGATGCCCTGCAGCTCGGGGAACTCGCCGACCATGTCGGTCAGCAGGTCGGCCTTGGCCAGCTGGGCGCCGCGCTCGGCCAGGGCTACATCGTAGCCGAGGCGCTGGGCGATGTTCGATGCCAGGCGGGTCACGCGCTGGGTGCGTTCGAGCTGGGTGCCAAGCTTGTTGTGGTAGACCACGTTGGCAAGCAGCGGCAGGCGCGAGGCCAGCGGCTTCTTCTTGTCCTGCTCGAAAAAGAACTTGGCGTCCGACAGGCGCGGGCGCACCACGCGCTCGTTGCCGCCGACGATGGCGCTCGGATCGTCGGTCGCGATGTTGGAGACGATCAGGAAGCGCGAGCGCAGCTTGCCGGCATTGTCCGTCAGCGCGAAGTATTTCTGGTTGGTCTGCATGGTCAGGATCAGGCATTCCTGCGGCACCGACAGGAACACGTCCTCGAACCGGCACTCGTACACCACCGGCCATTCGACCAGGGCGGTGACTTCATCCAGCAGCGATTCCGGCATCAGGACCTGGTCGGCGCCGGCCTTGGCCAGCAGCTGGGTGCGGATGGTTTCCTTGCGCTCGTCCGAGCTGGCGACCACCTTGCCCTGGTCCTTCAGCACGGCGGCGTACTGGTCGGCGTGGGCGATATCGAAGGACTGGCCATGCGACAGGAAGCGGTGGCCGAGGGTGCTGCGGCCGGCGTCGAGGCCGAGCAGCGACAGCGGCACCACGGCATCGCCGTGCAGGGCCAGCAGGGTATGCACCGGGCGCACGAACTGCACGGTCTCGCCGTCCGGGCGCTGGTAGCTCATGACCTTCGGGATCGGCAGCTTGGCGACGGCATCGATCAGCACCGGCTGCAGGCCCTCGGCCAGCTGGCTGCCCGGCGCGGTGTGGCTGTAGAAGAAGCTCTCGGCTTTGCCGTCCTGGGCGCGTTCGAGGTCTTCGATCTTGAGGTCGGGGAAGCCCAGCGCGGCCAGCTTCTTGGCCAGCGGCGCGGTCGGATTGCCGTCCTTGTCCAGCGCCACCGCGACCGGCAGCACCTTTTCGCGGATCGCCTTGTCCGGCGAGGTCGGACGGACATTGGTGATAGCCACGGCCAGGCGGCGCGGGGTGGCGTAGGCGGTGACGACGCTGTCGGCTTCCAGGAAGTCGCGCGCCTTCAGGCCATTGGCGATGCCGTTCGCAAAAGCGGCGCCCAGTTTGACGAGGGCTTTCGGCGGCAGCTCTTCGGTCTGCAGCTCAATTAACAAGGTCTGGTTCATGATCGTTCTATTCTTCTGTTCTGGGCTTAGCCGACCTTGACTTCGGCGGCGTCGATTTCGGGCGATTTCGGCAGCATGGGGAAGCCCAGCTTCTCGCGCGAATCGTAATAGGCCTGGGCCACTAGGCGCGACAGCGTGCGCACGCGGCCAATGTAGGCGGCGCGCTCGGTGACGGAAATCGCGCCGCGCGCGTCCAGCAGGTTGAAGCTGTGCGAAGCCTTCATGATCTGCTCGTAGGCCGGCAGGGTCAGTTCCAGCTCGATCAGGCGCTTGGCTTCGGATTCGTGATTATTAAACGCCTGGAACAGCAGCTCGGTGTTCGAGTGCTCGAAGTTGTAGGTCGACTGCTCGACCTCGTTCTGGTGGAACACGTCGCCGTAGGACAGGCGCTTGGTGACGCCGTTTTCTTCCCACTCGGTCCACACCAGGTCGTAGACGTTTTCCACGCCCTGCAGGTACATCGCCAGGCGCTCGATGCCGTAGGTGATCTCGCCCAGCACCGGCTTGCAATCCAGGCCGCCGACCTGCTGGAAGTAGGTGAACTGCGTGACTTCCATGCCGTTCAGCCAGACTTCCCAGCCCAGGCCCCAGGCGCCCAGGGTCGGGCTTTCCCAGTCGTCCTCGACGAAGCGGACGTCGTTCTTCTTCAGGTCCAGGCCCAGCGCGGCCAGGGAGCCAAGATAGAGGTCGAGGATGTTTTCCGGCGCCGGCTTGAGCACCACCTGGTACTGGTAATAGTGCTGCAGGCGGTTCGGATTCTCGCCGTAGCGGCCATCCTTCGGACGGCGCGAAGGCTGGACGTAGGCGGCGCGCCAGGGCTCGGGTCCGATCGCGCGCAGGAAGGTGCCGGTGTGGAAGGTGCCCGCGCCGACTTCCATGTCGTACGGCTGGAGCAGGGCGCAACCTTGCTTGTCCCAGTAGGTTTGCAAGGTCAGGATGATTTGTTGGAATGTGAGCATCTTTAGGCGTGGAGCTGTATGTCGGCTTCGGGCACGCGGGCCGCGAACACGGTGAGTTTGCTAAAAGGCCAATTTTAGCGGGTTTTCACGGCTGACTCGAAACGAATCGCGAATTCTAACTACGCTTGCGCATCCTGCCGCTCAGCCAGGCGCCGGCCAGGCCCAGCATGCCGAGGCCGAGGAACAGGTAGTTCCCGCAGCGGATATACGGCGTCATGCCGGAAGTGCCCTGCACGGTGGCGCTCAGCACGCCCTCCTTGTAGAAGGGCAGCACGTGCGCGATGTGGCCGCGGTGGTCGATGACGGCGGTGGCGCCGTCATTGGTCGCGCGCAGCATCGGGCGCCCGGTTTCCAGCGTGCGCATGCGCGAGATCTGCAGGTGCTGCGGGATCGCGGTCGACTGGCCGTACCAGGACAGGTTGGACACGTTCAGCAGCATCGTCGCCGGGCGCGGCGCATTGCGCAGCTGGTAGGCGATCTCTTCGCCGAACACGTCTTCGTAGCAGATATTCGGCAGCACCAGCTGGTCCTTGACGGCGAAGGGCGCCTGCAGGGCCGCACCGCGGGTGGCGTCGTTCAGCGGGATGTTCAGCATGTCGGTGAACCAGCGGAAGCCCGGCGGGATGAATTCGCCGAAGGGCACCAGGTGGGCCTTGTCGTAGCGGTAGGCCTGCGCTTGCGCCTGCGGCGGCACGGTGACCAGGCTGTTCGAATACTTGCCGGGACCGTCCAGCAGCGGCATGCCGAGCGCCAGCGTGCTGCCGCTGGAGGCGGCGAAACGCTGCAGGCCTTCCAGGTAACCCGGGGGCAGGTTGTGCGCGAAGATCGGGATCGCGGTCTCGGGCGTCGCCACCAGGTCGGCCGGCGCGGCCGTGATCAGGCCCTGGTAGGTCTCCAGGATGCTGGTCAGGAAGGCCAGGTCGAACTTGCGGTCCTGCGGAATATTCCCCTGCAACAGGCGCACGGTCAGCGGCTGGCCCGTGACCTGGGTCCACTCGACGGTACGCAGGGCGGCGCCCGCCAGCATCAGCGCGGCGAACAGCGCGAGCGCGGGCAGTTTATGGCGCTGGGTCAGCATCACGAGGCAGGCGGCGCACATCGCCACCAGCACGCCTATGCCGTAGACGCCGATCAGCGGTGCGAAGCCGGCCAGCGGCGCGCCGTCATGCGCGTAGCCGGAAGCCGCCCAGGGAAAGCCGGTGAAGACCCAGCCGCGCATCCACTCGCTGACGCCCCACAGGATGGGCAGGACCAGCAGCAGGAAGGCGCTGACCGGCAGCGACCAGCGCCGCCGCAGCCAGGTGGCGATGCCGGTGGCGAGCGCGCCGAACAGGCCCATGTAAAGGCCCAGCAGGACGACACCGATCGCGCCGAGCACCGCCGGCAGGTGCGCGAAGCGGGTCATGAAGATGTACAGCCAGTGCATGCCCGCCACCGACCAGCCGAAGCCGAAGGCCCAGCCAAGCAGGGTGGCGCGGCGGGTCGAGCTGCCCATGCCGACCTGGTAGAACAGCCAGGCCAGCGACAGGAACTGCAACGGCCACCAGCCGAAGGGCTCGAAGGAAAACAGGCTGAGGCCCCCGGCCACGACGGCGCAGGCGAGGGCGGTCAAGCTGGGACGGGTGCCGCGCAGCGCCGGGTCGGGGGCAGTGGCGGTCTGGGAACGGCGGCGCAGGATCAAGCTAGGGTCCATTTCATTCTACGTCGTCCCCGCGAAGGCGGGGACCCAAGTTGGACGAGCAGACGGTACGCATGCAGAACTTGGGTCCCCGCCTTCGCGGGGACGACGGGGGTGTCAGTCGTGGTCGCTCTCGGATACGGGCAGCTTCTCGACCAGCAGCACATGGATCTGGCGGGCGTCGGCGCGCAGCACCTCGAAGCGCAGGTTGTCGAGGTCGAACACCTCGCCCTTGTGCGGCATGCGGCCCAGGTGGCTGGCGACCAGGCCGCCGATGGTGTCGACGTCGTCTTCCGGCAGGTCGACCCCGATCTCTTCGTTGAACTGCTCGATCTCGGTGAGCGCCTTGACGCGCCAGCGCGGGCCGTGCTGGCCCTCCTTGATCGACAGGACGTTGTCCTCTTCCTCGTCGAAGTCGTATTCGTCCTCGATGTCGCCGACGATCTGTTCGAGCACGTCCTCGATGGTGATCAGGCCGGCCACGCCGCTGTACTCGTCGACCACGATGGCCATGTGGTTGTGGTTCGCGCGGAAGTCGCGCAGCAGCACGTTCAGGCGCTTCGATTCGGGGATGAAGATGGCCGGGCGCAGCATGTCGCGTACGTCGAAGGACTCTTCGGCGTAGTAGCGCAGCAGGTCCTTGGCCAGCACGATGCCGACCACTTTGTCGCGTTCGCCCTCGATGGCGGGGAAGCGCGAGTGCGCCGTTTCCAGCACGATCGGCAGCCATTCCTCGATCGGCTTGGTGATGTCGATGACGTCCATCTGCGAGCGCGGCACCATGATGTCGCGCACCGACAGGTCGGAGACCTGGAACACGCCCTCGATCATGGAGAGGGCATCGGCGTCGATGAGGTTGCGTTCGTGGGCGTCGTGCAGCACTTCGAGCAGCTCGGCGCGATTTTCGGGCTCGGGGGAGATCAGGGCGGTCAGCCGTTCGAAGAGGGACCGGTGGGTTTTGACGTCGTTACGGACGTCAGCAGGGTGCTCGGGCATAGTTGGCGTGAAGCCGTTGTTGCGATGGGCATTAGGATACACCAAAACCGCGGATGCCTGTTTTTTATGCAGCCAAGGTAAGCGGTGGATGTGTGCGCCGTATTGATCCGCCTTTGTCCTATAGTTGTTCATTCGCTACTGAAGCCACTGAAGGAGCTCCCCATGCCCGCCCTCGATATCAACGGCACCGCCACCAATCTCGACGTCCCCGACGACATGCCCCTGCTGTGGGCCATCCGCGACGTGATGGGCCTGACCGGCACCAAGTTCGGCTGCGGCGTCGCGCTGTGCGGCGCCTGCACCGTGCACCTGGACGGCCAGCCGATCCGCTCCTGCGTGACGCCGGTGTCGGCGGCGGCCGGCAAGAAGATCACGACCATCGAGGCGATCGGCAACGACCCCGTGGGCGCGAAGGTGCAGGACGCCTGGCGCCAGGTCGACGTGGTGCAGTGCGGTTACTGCCAGTCCGGCCAGATCATGTCCGCCACCGCGCTGCTGCAGGCAAACGCCAAGCCGAGCGACGCCGACATCGACAGCGCCATGGCCGGCAATATCTGCCGCTGCGGCACCTATGGGCGTATTAGAAAAGCGATCAAGATCGCCGCAGGCATCCCGTCCCCGGCCGTGGCCCCTGCCGCCCAGCCGCAAGCCCCCCGAAAAGCCTGAACCGAGGAGCGCACATGGAAACCAAAGACAAAGTATCGAACGCGCGCCGCGGCTTCATGAAGGCAGGCGCGGTGGCCGGCGGCGGCCTGCTGTTCGGCTTCTCGCTGTTCGGCTGCAGCAAGGACGGTAAAGAAGGACAGAACGACCGCAAGGAGAAGCCGTCCGAAACGGCGGTCGGCCAGGCGGCCACCGCCGCCACCGAACCGGCGGGACTGGCGCACGACGCCTTCATCCGCATCGACAGGGAGGGCATCGTCACCCTGATCATCCACAAGGTCGAGATGGGGCAGGGCACCTTCACCTCGATGCCGATGCTGCTGGCCGAGGAGCTGGGCGCCGACCTGTCGAAAGTGAAGCTGGAGCAGGCCCCGGCCGACAACAGCCTGTACGCCGACCCGATGCTGGGCGGCCAGGTGACGGGTGGTTCGACCTCGGTGCGCGGCGCCTGGAAGCCGCTGCGCGAAGCCGGCGCCAAGGTGCGCACGGTACTGGTGCAGGCGGCGGCCCAGACCTGGAAGGTCGATGAGAAGGAGCTCAGCGTGGTCGGCGGCACCGTGCGCCACGCCGCCTCGAACCGCTCGGCCCACTTCGGCGAACTGGCCGACGCCGCATCGAAGCTGCAGTTTCCGAAGACGGTCACGCTGAAGGATGCGGCCGACTTCACCCTGATCGGCAAGTCGCTCAAGCGCCTGGATTCGCCGGTCAAGACCAATGGCCAGGCCATGTTCGGCATCGACGCGCGCCTGCCCAACATGGGCATCGCGGCGGTGATGGCCTCGCCGGTCACCGGCGGCAAGGTAGCGGCGGTGGACGAGCAGAAGGCGATGGCGGTGAAAGGTGTGCGCCAGGTGCTGCGCATCGAAGGCGCCGTGGCGGTGGTGGCCGATAACTTCTGGACCGCGAAACAGGGCCTGATAGCAAGCGCGCCGCGCTTCGACGACGGCCCGAACGCCAACGTCAGCACCGCGTCCATCGTGGCCGACATGGCCAAGGCCGCGGAAGGCACCGGCGCAATCGCGACCAACAAGGGCGACGCCCTGAAGGTGCTGGGCCAGGAAGGTGGGGGGCGCCGCATCGACGCCGTCTACGAGATGCCCTTCCTCGCCCACGCGACCATGGAGCCGATGAACTGCACGGTCGACCTGCGCGCCGATGCCTGCGAACTGTGGGTCGGCACCCAGGTGCCGGCGCTGGCGCAGGGCGCCGCCGCCAAGGTGACCGGCCTGCCGGTCGAGAAAGTGAAGGTGCACAACCACTACCTGGGCGGCGGCTTCGGGCGCCGGCTGGAAGTCGACAACGTGCTGCAGGCGGTGGCCTTCGCCAAGCTGGCAAAGGGGCCGCTGAAAGTCATCTGGACGCGCGAGGAAGACATCCAGCACGACATGTACCGCCCCTATTATTATGACCGCCTGTCGGCGAAGCTCGACAACAAGGGCATGCCGCTGGCCTGGTTCCACCGCGTGACCGGTTCCTCGATCATGTCGCGCTTCGCGCCGCCGATGGTCAAGAACGGCGTCGACCCGGATGCCGTCGAAGGCGCGGCCGACCTGCAGTACACGATTCCCGACATGCGCGTCGAGTACGTGCGCCACGAACCGCCAGGCGTGCCGACCGCCTTCTGGCGCGGCGTCGGCCCGACCCACAACATCTTCGTGGTCGAGAGTTTCATCGACGAGCTGGCGTATGCGAGCAAGACCGACCCGGTCGCCTTCCGCCGCGCCCTGCTGCAGAAATCGCCGCGCACGCTGGGGGTCTTGAACCTGGCGGCGCAGAAGGCGGGCTGGGGACGGCCCTTGAAACCGGTGGCGGGGCGCAAGGTGGGCCGCGGCGTGTCGACCCAGTTCGCGTTCGGCAGCTATATGTCGCAGGTGGCGGAAGTCTCGGTCGGCCCGGACGGCGATGTGCGCGTGCACCGCGTGGTGTGCGCGGTCGACTGCGGCCAGAACGTCAACCCGGACGGCATCATCGCGCAGATGGAAGGCGGCATCGTGTTCGGCGCCAGCGCCGCGCTATGGGACCAGATCACCCACGAGAAAGGGCGGGTCCAGCAGACCAACTTCGGCGACTACCGCGTGATGCGGATGAACGAGGCGCCGACGGTGGAGGTGTATATCGTCAACAGCCACGACGAGCCGGGCGGGATCGGCGAGCCGGGAACGGCGGGGATTGCGCCGGCGATCAGTAATGCGGTGTTTGCGGCGACCGGGAAGCGGGTGAGGAAGCTGCCGATTGGGGAGCAGCTCAAGAAGGCCTGAAACGTCGTCCCCGCGCAGGCGGGGACCCAAGTTTGTCGGCAGATCGCATAACTTGGGTTCCCGCCTGCGCGGGAACGACGAGTTATTAATTACTCTTCGGCGTACGGATCGGGGTAGCCGAGCGCCTCCATGATGTCGCGCTCCAGCTGCTCCATCTCCTCCGCCTCCTCGTCATGCTCATGGTCGTAACCCTGCGCATGCAGCACGCCGTGCACCACCAGGTGCGCCACGTGTTCCTCGACCGTCTTCTTCTGCTCTTCCGCCTCGCGCTGCAGCACGTCGGTGCACAGCACGATGTCGGCCTGGACCGGTTCGTCGTCAGCCAGTTCCTCCCCTTCGTTGTAGGCGAAGGTGAGGACGTTGGTCGCGTAGTCCTTGTGGCGGTAGTCGCGGTTCAGGACCTGGCCTTCGGCAGCGTCGACGAAGCGGATCGCCAGTTCGGCCGGGCCGAGCAGGGAGGCTTCTACCCAGCGCTCGATCATCGCAGGGGGGATCGAGGCTTCCAGGCGGATGTCGGGGTACTGGACGTCCAGTTCCAGCTTATGCTTTTTTTCTTGCATTTCGGGTCACGGGTTTGGCCACGCCGGGCAGGGCGCCGAGCTCCTGCATCGAGGCGGATTTTTCATAGGCGTCGACGATGCGTCCCACCAGCGGGTGGCGCACCACGTCGGCGCTGGAGAAGTGGGAGAAGGCGATGCCGCGCGTATCCTTCAGCACGTGCATCGCATCGACCAGGCCGCTGCGCTGGGTCTTGTGCAGGTCGACCTGGGTGACGTCGCCGGTGACCACGGCCTTGCTGCCGAAGCCGATGCGGGTCAGGAACATCTTCATCTGTTCGACGGTCGTGTTCTGGGCTTCGTCCAGGATCACGAAGGCGTGGTTCAGCGTGCGCCCGCGCATGAAGGCCAGCGGGGCGATCTCGATCACCTGCTTTTCGAACAGCTTCTGCGTGCGGTCGAAGCCGAGCAGGTCGTACAGCGCGTCGTACAGCGGACGCAGGTAAGGGTCGACCTTTTGCGCGAAGTCGCCGGGCAGGAAGCCGAGGCGCTCGCCGGCTTCCACGGCCGGGCGGGTCAGGATGATGCGCTTGACGGCGTCGCGTTCCAGCGCGTCGACGGCGCAGGCCACCGCCAGGTAGGTCTTGCCGGTGCCGGCCGGGCCGATACCGAAGCTGATGTCGTGCTCGAGCACCGCCTTCAGGTACTGGATCTGGTGCGGGGTGCGGCCGCGCAGGTCGCTGCGGCGCGTCTTCAGCATCGGGCTGACCAGGTCGCTGTCGGTCTCGCCGCCTTCTTCCTCCGCGGTGAAGGTTTCGCCCGGCTCCTTTTTCACTTCGGGCGCGGCGGGTGCTTCGGCGGCGGCCGGTTTCAGGCCGGCGCGCTGTTCGACCAGGGCCAGCTGCACTTCCTCGATCGGCACGACCTTGTTGGCCACCGCGTAGAAGCGTTCGAGCAGCTCGACCGCGCGCTCGGCGTTGGTGCCGCTGACGATGAACTTCTCGCCGCGCCGGAAGATCGTGACGTCGAGGGCGGCCGAGATCTGGCGCAGGTTCTCGTCGAGCGGACCGCAAAGATGGGCGAGCCGCGTGTTATCGAGCGGCTCGGGGATGAAATACGAAGGCTGGGTGGGTGTCTGGTTTTTCAACTTGCTTTGGCTATCGTATCAATGCTGGCGACCAGGTCGCCGCGCAGGCTGTAATCCAGGCTTTCGGTGATGCGCACGTCGACCAGCTGGCCGATCAGCGTCTCGCCAAGCTCGCCCGGGAGGAAGTTGACGACGCGGTTGTTCTCGGTGCGGCCGGCCAGTTCTCCCTGTCCTTTCTTGGACGGTCCTTCGACCAGGATGCGCTGTACCGAGCCGACCATCGCCGCGCTGGACTTGCGGGTGTTCAGGTCGATCTGGGCCTGCAGGCGCTGCAGGCGCGCCAGTTTCACTTCGTGCGGGGTATCGTCTTCGAGATTGGCGGCCGGGGTGCCGGGACGCTTGCTGAAGATGAAGCTGAAGCTGTTGTCGAAGCCGACGTCTTCCACCAGCTTCATCATCGCTTCGAAATCGGCGTCGCTCTCGCCCGGGAAGCCGACGATGAAGTCCGACGAGATCGAGATATTCGGCCGCACCGCCTTGATGCGGCGGATGATGGACTTGTATTCGAGACCGGTGTAGCCGCGCTTCATGGCCTGCAGGATGCGGTCGGAACCGTGCTGCACCGGCAGGTAGAGGTGGTTCACCAGCTGCGGGATTTTCGCGTAGGCGTCGATCAGGCGCTGGGTGAATTCCTTCGGGTGGCTGGTGACGAAGCGCAGGCGCTCGATGCCGGGGATTTCGGCCACGTACTCGAGCAACAATGCAAAGTCGGCGATCTCGCCGCTGGCCATCACGCCGCGGTAGGCGTTCACATTCTGGCCCAGCAGCATGATTTCCTTCACGCCCTGGGCGGCCAGGCCGGCGACCTCGGTCAGCACATCCTCGAAGCGGCGCGAGACTTCCTCGCCGCGGGTGTAGGGCACCACGCAGTAGCTGCAGTACTTGCTGCAGCCTTCCATGATCGAGACATAGGCGACCGGGCCTTCGACCTTGCTAGGGGGCAGATGGTCGAACTTTTCGATTTCCGGGAAGCTGATGTCGACCTGGGCCGATCCGCTGGCGCGGCGCGCCTGGATCATCTGCGGCAGGCGGTGCAGGGTCTGCGGGCCGAACACCACGTCGACGTGGGGCGCGCGCTTGACGATGGCTGCGCCTTCCTGCGAGGCGACGCAGCCGCCCACGCCGATCACCAGGTCCGGCTTGCCGCGCTTGAGCTCCTTCAGGCGGCCGAGATCGGAGAAGACCTTTTCCTGTGCCTTTTCACGCACCGAGCAGGTGTTGAAGAGGATGACGTCGGCGTCTTCCGGGGTGTCGGTGCGTACGAGTCCTTCGGACGCGCCGAGCACGTCCGCCATCTTGTCCGAGTCGTACTCGTTCATTTGGCAACCAAAGGTCTTGATGAATACTTTTTTCTGCATGGCTGATGCTTTGACAAGTGAATTCCAGTTTACCGCAAATCGGAAACCCGCCCGGAAATGGACGTGTGCACCCGGTTTCGGTACTGGTCGGAATGAGTAATTTCTTAACCGAAATTTTTGAAACAGTCGGTTACATTGTTAAATCTTGAAATCGGGTTGCTAACTGTTATGTTTGTCATTGCCGGAACAACTCTTTTTTTATTTCTTCTTGTAAATCAAATAGCTACTCCGTACTGGCAATTGCAAAATAAGTTCAAGAAAACTCTTGCGTGCGCCACAATCTGTCACCATGTGCTGAAATGACTGTATGACAAGCTTTCCGAACGTTAGCTTGATTTCGACCAATGATTTTCGTGCTCCGGTCGAGTGTGAACCCGGCGTATGAGTTTGATAATTTGTTCGAAAAACAAGTGCGTAGGGGTAGCGAGTCAGGGAGCGCACGGGGTCCGGGAACGTTGTCGACGCGCAGTCGATTGATCGTTCGGTAACGTATCCGGGAACTTATGTTGACGAAACGAAGTCTTTAACAAAGTTCGTAAGAGAACTATTTTAACCACTCACGAGGTAATCATGGCACATCACGCTCTGTCTTCACAGGAAAGCTACAACCCGAACCACTTGCTGGACATTCTGCTCGGCAAGATGCAGCTGAAGAATGACGCAGCGCTGTCGCGCATGCTGGAAGTTGCTCCACCGGTGATCAGCAAGATCCGTCACCATCGCCTGCCGGTCGGCGCATCGCTGCTGATCCGCATGCACGAAGTGACCGGCATGAGCATTCGCGACCTGCGCGACCTGATGGGCGACCGTCGTACCAAGTATCGTCTGTCGGACGCACAAGGCCGCCCGAAGCCTGAAGAAAAAGCTGCAAAGGAGGCTGCCGCACAAGCCGCTCAGCAAGCCCAACCGCAAGATCAGAGCGACGCTTCCAAATCCGGCAATTATGCGCACTGATGCCGAGGGCATGACAGCCGGTCCTGTCATGCCTCCGGCGAGACCCGGCAGCGGGTTCGCACCTGCTGCCGTCACTTCCAGGCCGTCCTGAGAAAGAGGGGTCGCTCCCCTTAAGCCATCAGGATGGCCGACATTTCTTCCAGTTGTTGTTCCGACTCGCGGAACAAGTCCATATAAGCATCTTCGTTCAAGCCCATCGCATTCCAGGCCACGCTGGACAGCGCCGGCACCAGTTCATCTTCCTCGCCCGCCAGGTCGAGGGCATGGACGACCGCGTTGGCCACATGGACGATGGCGGCAAGAAATCCCGCGCCCGGCGTTTCGGGCGCGTGGTGATACGCGATCGCCTGGCGCATCGTGTCCGAAAAGTTCCAGTGTTCCGCCAGCGCCACCCCGGCATCCACATGGTCGACGCCCAGTACCGTACGCTCGGCGTCCAGCCATTCGCCATCGTGTTCACTGCGCCAGGCCAGCGCCTCGCCATAGGCTTGCGGATGGCCGGTCACCAGCACCAGACGGCCTATGTCGTGCAGCAAGCCGGCCGTGAAGGCGACATCCTGGTTGAAGCGCAGGCGCCGCGCCAGCGAACGGGCGCAGACCGCGGTCGCGATCGAATGGCGCCAGAAGGCCTTGTCGTTGAATCCGGGACACAGTCCGTTCGGGAAGCAGCCCGTGACGGCCGCCGCCGTGATCAGGTTGCGCGTGGTCTGGAAGCCGAGGAAGGTGATGGCTTGCTGGATCGTCGCCACCTTCACCTGCAGGCCGAAGGAAGACGAGTTCGCCAGGCGCAGGGTCTTGGCCGTCAGCGCCTGGTCGTAGGAGACTTTCTTCGCCAGCACCGAGATATCGATATTGTCCTGCTCGATGCTGCTGAGCAGTTCCATGACGACGGCCGGCAGGGAAGGCAGGTCCTGCACGCTGGCGGCCAGCTGTTCCAGGGAAATTTTGCTCATCGTTGCACCTCGCGCTGCAGGCGGAAATCTTCGATGTACTGGCGCAGGATGGTGGTTGCCCAGTCGTCATTGCTGCCGCGCTCGTGCTTGCGGAATACGTGATCCAGCCTTTCCTGCACGCGGGCCGCGTCGATGGGCGGCGCGGCGGGACTGGCCACGAGGATGGGCAGGATCTCGACGCCATGGCGGGCCAGCGATGCCAGCATGCCCTCGGTCAGCACCACGCCCTGTGCCAGCAGCACATTGCCCTTTTCGTCGCGCAGCACCTCGCCCAGTACCATACCCGGGCTGGCCTCTTGCAAGGGTGTCAGCTGGTAAGCCCTGTTCATACTTCCCTCTTTCCATTCGTTAACGGAATTATATTAACACCCGATCCGGGTGGAACAGGCAGTCCCTGGCCGGCAAGCTGTCCTGAACTGTTGTATTCTCGGCAGGTTTCAATTCGATAGGACAAGTATGAAACTGTATTTCAGCCCGGGCGCCTGCTCGCTCGCTCCCCACATCGCCCTGCTCGAGGCAGGCCTGGACTTCACGACCGAAAAAGTCGACATCCGCGCGCGCAAGACCGAAAGCGGCGCCGATTTCCTGGCAATCAATCCGAAGGGCTATGTGCCCGCCCTGGAACTGAAGGACGGCGCCGTGCTGACCGAAGGCCCGGCCATCGTCCAGTTCATCGCCGACCTGGCCCCGGATCGCCAGCTGGCGCCGGCCAACGGCACGATGGAGCGCTATCGCCTGGTGGAATGGCTGAACTTCATCTCGACCGAGATCCACAAGAGCTTCAGCCCGCTGTTCCGTCCGACCTCGACCGAGGACATGAAGGCGGCCGCGCGCACCCACCTGACCAACCGCCTGGCTTGGCTGGCCGGCCAGCTGGAAGGCCGCGATTACCTGATGGGTTCGCAGTTCACGGTGGCCGACGGCTATCTGTTCACGGTGCTGGGCTGGGCCAACTTCGTCCAGTTCGATCTGTCGGCGTGGCCGGTGTTTGCCGCCTATACGCAGCGCGTCGCTTCCCGCCCGGCGGTGCAGCAGGCGCTGCGCGACGAAGGCCTGCTCAAGTAAGCCGGCCGGCAATGTGGATGCTGCGCTGCGCCACGGGGCGCCCGGACAGGCTACCATGCGCGCCATGACAAGCAATCGCTACGTGGCCCTGCTGAGGGGCGTGAATGTCGGGCGCGCAAAGCGGGTCGCCATGGCCGATCTCCGCAAACTGGTGGCCGACCTTGGCTACGACGAGGTGCGCAGTGTCCTCAACAGCGGCAACCTGGTCTTCAGCGGCCCGCTGCGGCCGCAGGACGAAGTCGCCGCGCAAATCGAGGAAGCCCTGGTGCTGAAGCTGGGCGTGGCGGCGCGCGTGCTGGTGCTCGACGCCGCCGAGCTCGCCGATGTCGTTGCCAGCAATCCCTTGCTCGGCCAGGCCGGCGACCATTCGCGCCTGCTGGCCTTTATCCTCTCGAGCCCGCATTCCACGCCACAGGCCCGCCAGGCGCTCGAAGCGCTCTGTGGCCAAAGCTGGGAATCCGGCGCCACCGCGCTGGGCCAGCGCGCCGCTTACGTGTGGTGTCCCGACGGCATCCTCGACAGCGCCGCCGCGGCCGCGCTCGGCAAGCAGCTGGGCGACACGACTACCTCGCGCAACTGGGCCACCCTGCTGAAACTGCATGCGCTGTGCAGCGAGCCCTTGTAATCGGGCATCCTGTACTCATATAAGAAAATGAAAACGGCGCCCTGTGGCGCCGTCGACTCTCCGCTTTTTCCTCTCAGTCCTTCTTGAACTTTTCGCTGCTGTCGCGGCTTGCGCGGTAGCCGATCAGGATCAGGCCCACCAGCATCATCGCAAACACTTCCGGTTCCGGCAGTTCGGACATGGAAGGCGAGGGCGGCATGATCACTTCGGTACGGCCGACCGTCGAGACATCGGCAATGCGATGGGCGCGGATGGCGTGGCTGGTGTCGAGGTCGATGGCGGCGGCCTGGGCGGCGCCGAAAGGCAGGCTGAGTGCCGAACTGAGCGCAGCGGCAAGAACATATCGTTTCACGGTCATTCCTTCCAAATGTCCACCTCGGAGAGCGCATCCGGGTACCAATCCAGCATAGCAAAAATGCGCTATGCATTGCGCTCGTTACGTCTTGTTACCTGTTTCTCAGCAATTAGAAATAATAAATTTTTTATAATTAACTTATTTGAAATTATTATGCCGTAGCCACTTATTTAATATGCAAAAAACGCATTAAACTTTGCGATTTGTTTAGCTAACTTATTGAAATTATAAAGAAAACAGATATCAATTTGATCAGCTGTGTTGTGTCTCAAAGTTTTTTCAGCGCACGGTATACACGTATCTTTTCTTTGGGGGTATAGTCTCCATATCCCCATTGCCTTCGGGCATCAAAACAATAGCAGACGCCTACGTTTGCATCCAATGCGGTCCCATGCACCGCCGCCTTTCGCGTCCACTCGGCATTTCGGAAGGCACGCATTATCTACATCGTGAAGCACCTTCAGATTAAAGAGTACTGATATATGCCCAATTTTGCCCGACTTCAAATTGCCTTTAAGAATGTCTATGTCCGTATCCTGACTGCCGTGTTGCTGGGCATGCTAGTGGGCTGGTTCATTTACAAGGCAGACGTCCCGCAGGATCCGTCGCCGGTCGTCCACTCGCAGAATATCTCCGAGATCACCGAACTGGCCAGCCAGAAGGACAAGCTCGACTATCTGCTGGTGGCCCGTCCCCTGTCCGACGCACCGCGCTATATCTACAAGTTCAAGGGCGCGCCGCAGCTGCACGTGGTGAAGGTGCCGAGCACCTCCCACCTGTCGCTGGAGCGCGAAGTCCTGCTGAAGAACGCCATCCCGTATTCGATCGCCAAGGACGATTACCTGGCTTCGCACAAAGCCGTGCTGCAGGACGAGAGCGAAGGCTTCGCCTCCGACGTCGTGTCCTTCATGAAGCGCCACGCGCTCGACCTGACGGTGCTGGTCGTGATCCTGTACGCCCTGAAATTCGGCATCCCGGGCATGAACGCCGGCGGCGCCCAGATGATCTCGCCTGACAAGCTGAAGGGCTCGCTGGACGACCTGATCGGCATGGAAGACATCAAGCAGGAAGTCCTCCACCTGGAAGACATGATCCGCAACCGCGAGCTGTACAAAGAGCACAACATCGACAAGCCCTTTAACGTCATGCTGACCGGTCCTGCCGGTACGGGTAAAACCAAGCTGGTCGGCTACCTGGCCAAGCGCCTGGACATCCCGCTGATCCAGGCCTCGGGCTCGGCGCTGGAATCGGGTTATGTCGGCGGCGGTTCGAAGGCGCTGAACGCCCTGTACCGCAAGGCCTCGAGCAAGGGCCGCTGCATCATCTTCCTGGATGAAGCGCAGAGCCTGTTCATGCCGCGCGGCCGCAGCGAAAAGAAATGGGAAGACGACACCGCCAATACCCTGCTGGGCCTGCTGGACGGCGTGAAGAGCGACAAGGGCCAGGGCGTGATCTGGGTCGTCGCCTCGAACTTCGACGATGCCTCGACCGAGATGGACGAAGCGATGCTGCGCCGCTTCTCGGTGAAGATCAACTTCCGCCTGCCGAACAAGGCCGAGCGCAAGGAACTGCTGCGCAGCTTCCTGTCGCGCAAGAAGGAAGGCCTGGTGGACTTCAACGACCTCGACCTGGACCAGGTGGCCGAGATCACCCAGAACCTGAGCCCGGCCCTGCTGGAATCCGTGGTGGAACGCGCCTCGATGCTGTCGATCCAGGAAAAGGTCATCATCAATACCGACCTGCTGTTCCGTGCGTATGAGCGTGCGACCATCGGCCTGACCGACCGCGCCACCACCGCCGAGAAGCACAAGCAGCGCGAGCGCATCGCCGTGCACGAACTGGGTCACTTCTTCATGCAGATCGACCCCTTCCTGCGCGCCGGCATGACCCTGGACGAAGTGAAGGAGAAGTCGCACCTGCTGAAGATCAGCACCGAAGCCGTGTCGAAGATCGGCGCCCTGGGCTACGTCCTGCAGTCGGGCGACGACATGTCGCTCCGCACCCTGGAAGAGCTGGAGCGCGACGTGATCGGCCTGTACGGCGGCGTGGCGGCGGAAGAGCTGTTCTACGGCGCCCGCGGCATCTCGGTCGGCAGCCAGAACGACATCGAGAAGATCACCAAGATGCTGAACCTGATGGTGGGCCGCCTGTCGATGTACTCGCGCGCCAAGATCGACTACAGCCAGATGGGCAACGACGCCTCGGGCGAGCACACCCTGCGCCAGGTCGAGGAAAAGTCGGATGAGCTGTACAACTACACGCTGAATTCGATCCGCGACTACCAGGACGTGATCGTGGCGCTCAAGGACACGCTGCTCGACCAGTACGTGCTGTCCAAGGATGCCGTGTTCTCCCTGCTGGAAGAGCACAAGGATGCGCTGCTGGCCGGTCTGCATCACGCCCGCCACGCCAGCCTGAAGCTGTGCGCAGAGGAAGCCGCGGTGGCGTGAGTCTGACAATGTGATGCTTCCCGGGCCAGTCCCGGGTGAAGGCGGCGGACAGCGATGTCCGCCGCCTTTTTTCATGGCTTGCCGGGCGCCTGGAGCTCGGCGCGGATCGTGCGGAGAAGCCGGTCGGTTTCGGCCAGCCAGCGCACGGCCAGCTGCTGCGGGATGCTGCCGTCGTCCGCCTGCGGCAGCGCCGGCGTGGGCGGGGCTTGCTGCGGCTGTTCGCGCCCGGCCGGCGTGTCGAGCAGCGCGGCGGTGTCGTCCAGGCTTGCCGCCAGCGTGCAGGCAGCCTCGCGCAGCGCTTCGGATTGCGCCGGCGCGCAGGCATGGCGCACGCAATAGGCGATGCGCGCCAGCCGCGCCAGGTGTTCGCGGCGGTTTTCCTTCGAGCCCGGATAGGCCGTGCCGGTGACGGGGCCGAGCGCCTGGCGCAGCGCCTGCAGCTTGCGGTCCAGCTCACGCACCGCCGCGTGCTGTGTTTCCGGTGCGGGTTCGGTCCAGGTTGCGCGCAGCAGCTTGCCGGCGGCCCGCAGCAGGTCCGCGCTCCTGCTGCCGGATTCGTCGCGCGTGTGCGCCGGGAAGACGAACCTGGCGCTGAGAATGGCGCTGGCCGCGCCGATCGCGGTTTCTTCCAGCCGGAGCAGCAGCAGGCCCGGACTGTCCATCCCCATCAATTCGTACAGCATCGCCAGCATGGCGCTCAGCAGCACCGTATAGGCATTCTGCAGCCCGTGGAAGGCATAGAAGCCGGCCGCGATGAACACGAACAGCAGCGACAGTTCGATGCTCCGGCTGCCGTGCACCAGTGCCGCCGCCGCGATGCCGACGCCGACGCCGGCCACCGTCGCCAGCACCTGGCGCCAGGCGCCCGACAGGGTCTGCCCGACGGTGGCCGAGCGCGTGAACACCACGAAGGCCGCGAACACCGCCCAGAACCAGTGGTCCGCCGATAAGGCGCGTCCCGCCAGCAGGGCGCCCAGCGCGGCCGCGCAGGCCTGCAGCGCGCGCCGGGTGGTGTCGTCCGGCCAGTGCTGGTCTTTCGCCTTGGGCGGCCGCGAAGCGGCGGGCGCCGGCTTGCGCTCGTCGCCCATGGCGGGCAAGGGATCGCGCAGCGAAGGCAGGCCGGCGAGTATGTCGAGCGCCCGACGCAGGCGCCAGCGCAGGGCTTCCGGCAGGGCGCCGGGTGCATGGCGGGCGGTCCAGGCGCCGGCATCCACAGGCCGGTCCTTGCGGACGTCGCGGGCCAGCGCACGCAGGCCCGCGGCGAAGTCCTGCCGGTCGCCCGCGCCATCCGATGCGCGCACGGCCGCATCGACGGCTTCCGCCGCCATTTCGCCGTGCAGGATGCTGTCGCGCAGGCGGGCGGCCTCGCCCTGTGCCGGCGCCTTGCCGAAATCGGCGATGCGCGTATCGATGTCCAGCGACTGCCCGTTCAGGGCCGCCAGCTGCGCCTCGACGCGCTTGCGGCCAGCCTCGCCGTCCTGTTCCAGCTGGCGCGCCAGATCATGCAGCAGCGCGGCGATGCGGGCGCGCCATGCGCGCAGTTCGCTGCGCAGCATCCGGCCCGGATGCTCGGGCACCAGCCAGAAGCGGATGATGAAGGCGATCGCGCAGCCGCTGAACACGAACACGGGATCCCACTGCGCCTTCGACGGCGGCACCTTCAGCAGCAGCGCGTAGAAAAAGGACTGGTAGGCGATCGTACCGAGGCCGCTGGCGCGCGGCCCGAAGCGGCGCACCTGGAAGGCCGCGAAAATCACCAGCAGGAAGCAGGCGCCGCTCAGCCAGGGATTGCCGGACACCAGGCTGCCCAGCACCAGCATCGCGCTGGCGACCACCGGCACCCAGGCCATGGTCACCTGCTGCTGGCGGCGGCCCGCATCCGGCAGGGCGGCGGCGGCGATCATCGGCACCACGATGCCGCCCAGGGCCAATTCGTACTTCAGGCCGAGCCAGCGGGTCAGGAACAGGAAGGCGCCGGCGCAGATGCCGGCGGTGAGCAGCGCGCGCAGGCTGCTCTGGAGCCGCTCCAGCGCGGGATCGGAAGCGAGCAGGCGCTCGCCCAGGTAGCCGGGGAAGTCGAACCGGTGGCGGTCATGGCGCATCCCCTCACTGTACAAGATGACAAGGATGCGCCACGCACGCCTGGTTCAGTTGTATTTAGTGTGTTGCGGGCGCCTGCGCCAGGCCCTGCAGCACATGCTCCGTCATGCTCCTGGCCAGTTCGCGCTCGCCGACGAACACGGTGCCGCCGGTCTCTTCGCGCAGCAGGCGCGCCTCTTCCTCGCTGTGGGTCCGCACCACGCAGCGGATCGATGGATTGAGCGCCTTGGCGGTCTCGATCATGCTGCGCACGTGGAAGGTGTCAGGCGTGGCGATCACCAGCATCGAGGCGTGCGCGATGTGGGCCTGGATCAGCACCGCCGGATCGGCCGCATTGCCGGCCACCGCCGGCTGGTTGCGCCGGCGCAGGTCCTCGACCATCTCGCGGTTCTGTTCCGCCACCACGTAGTGCACCTTCTGGCGGTCCAGCTCCTCGGCGATGCGCTTGCCCACGCGGCCAAAACCGACCAGCACCACCTGGCCACGCAGGTGCTCGTGCGCGACCGTCATCGGCAGCTCGGCCAGCGGGTCGGCCGAGCGCTCGAGCTTGCGGGCCAGGTCGGATTTGGAGCGCAGCCACTCCTGCAGCGGATTGATGGCCTTGAACATCAGTGGGTTCACGGCGATCGAGATGATGGCGCCGGCCAGGATCAGGTTCTGGCCGAGGTCCGGCAGCAGGCCCAGCGACATGCCCAGTGCCGCCAGGATGAAGGAGAATTCGCCGATCTGCGCCAGGCTGGCCGAGACGGTGATGGCTGTGTTCAGCGGATAGCGCAGCGCCAGCACCAGCACGAAGGCCGCGAGCGATTTGCCGAACAGGATGATGGCGACCACCGCCAGCAGTTCGAGCGGATGTTCGACCAGCACGCGCGGGTCGAACAGCATGCCGACCGAAACGAAGAACAGCACCGAGAATGCGTCGCGCAGCGGCAGGGTTTCCTCGGCCGCGCGGTGGCTCAGCGCCGATTCGCGCAGCACCATGCCGGCAAAGAAGGCGCCCAGCGCGAACGAAACCCCAAATAACTCCGACGAGCCGTAGGCGATGCCGACCGCGGCCGCGATCACGGCCAGCGTGAACAGCTCGCGCGAACCGGTCTTGGCCACGCGCCACAGGAACCAGGGAAACAGCTTGCGGCCGACCAGCAGCATGAAGGCGACGAAGGCGCCCACCGACAGCAGGGTCTTGCCGAGCGCCAGCCACAGCGAGTCATTGGCGCCATGGCCGCCGGCGGCGTGGCCGCCCAGCGGGCCGGCCAGCGCCGGCAGCAGCACCAGCACCAGCACCGTGACCAGGTCCTCGACCACCAGCCAGCCTACCGCGATGCGGCCGTTGAAGGAGTCCAGCTGGCCGCGGTCTTCCAGCGCCCGCAGCAGCACCACGGTACTGGCCACCGACAGCGCCAGGCCGAACACCAGGCCCGCACCCAGGCCCCAGCCCCACAAATGGCTGACGCCGATGCCCATCAGCGTGGCGACCGTGATCTGCAGGATCGCGCCGGGCAGGGCGATGCCCTTGACCTCCAATAGATCGTCGAGCGAGAAGTGCAGGCCCACCCCGAACATCAGCAGCATCACGCCGATCTCCGCCAGCTGGGATGCGAGCGCGACGTCCGCCACGAAGCCCGGCGTGGCCGGGCCGATCAGGACGCCGGCGGCCAGATAGCCGACCAGGGCCGGCAAGCGGACCTTCACGGCGACCATGCCGAACAGCAGGCCGAAGCCGAGGGCGGCCGCGATGGTGGTGATCAGACTGATGTTGTGGTGCATGCGGACGTGGCTCCTTTTGTAAAGTTAAACCAGTCCAGTATAAGCGACATCACGGCAGATCACGGGAGAATCTGCGCGGAAAACAGCAGATGACGGCGGATCAGGGCATCGTCGCGAGCGCCAGCAAGGCCTTGCGCAGCGAAGCCCGCACCGCATCGAACTGCGTGCGCCGGCGCCGCTTGTCGAGCCGGAACAGCATCAGGCCCTCGATCTGCGCCACCATCAGGATCGCGCGCTGCATGGTTTCGTCGTCGGAGATGCCGGGGTTCAGGCCGCGGATCAGGTTGTAGACGGTCTTGCGCTCGCGCCCCAGCATCTTGTCCATCAGGTTCGAGGCGAAGGGATTGCGCGAGGCCAGCGCCCAGAGCTCGAAAAAGAAGGCGTGGGTGAGCGGATCGGTGATCTCGTCCAGGAACATGTCGACCGTGGTGAGGAAGCGTTCGAGCTGCGAGCGCTCGCTCATGGCCGCGGCGATGGCATCCATCCTGGCCTGAAAACTGTCCATGGTGGTCAGCAGCAGGGCTTCCAGCAGCAAGTCCTTGCTGCCGTAGTAGTGCTGCACGTTCGAGAGGCTCATGCCGGCCTCCTGGGCCACGCGCCGCATCGACAGCCCGGCATAGCCATCCGCGGCGAGCAGGCCGCGCGCCGCCTCGAGGATGTCCTGCGCCCGGCCCAGGCCCTTCTCGGTGGTGCCGGAGGCCTTGTTCCTGAGCGTGCTGTCGAGTGTCGTATCCATGCGGCGATTATACTTTATCGACTAGTACAGTTGACCTATAATTGTCCAGACACCGTCGAGTGACCTAGAAAAAACCTGAGGAGACAGCGATGAGCCAGAAAGTATTCGTCACAGGCGTGGGCATGATCCCCTTCGCCAAGCCGGGCGCCAGCGCGCCTTACCACGAGATGGGCGCGCTGGCCGTGCGCGCCGCGCTGATTGATGCCGGCATCGCCTACGACAGCGTCGAGCAGGCCTATGTCGGCTATGTGTATGGCGATTCGACCTGCGGCCAGAAGGCGCTGTACGGCGTCGGCATGACCGGCATCCCCATCGTCAACGTCAACAACAACTGCTCGACCGGTTCGACGGCGCTCTACCTGGCGCGCCAGGCCGTGCAGAGCGGGGCGGCGGACTGCGTGCTGGTGCTGGGCTTCGAGCAGATGAGTCCCGGCGCCCTGGCCTCGGTCTTCAACGACCGTCCCGCGCCCTTCGACGATTTCGACGCCGTCACCGACCGCCTGGTCGGCCAGGCCGACATCCCGCTGGCGCTGCGCTACTTCGGCGGCGCCGGTCTGGCCCACATGGAAAAGTACGGCACGCCGCTGAACGCCTTCGCCCGCATCCGCGCCAAGGCCAGCCGCCATGCGGTCAACAACCCGCTGGCCCTGTTCCGCAAGGAGGTGACGGAACAGGACGTGCTGGACGCGCCCGCGATCTGGCCCGGCGTGATGACCCGCCTGATGGCCTGCCCGCCGACCTGCGGCGCCGCCGCCGCGGTGCTGGTCTCCGAAAGCTTCGCGAAGAAGCACAACCTGCGCGCCGACGTCCACATCGCCGCCCAGGCGATGACCACCGACCGCCCGAGCACCTTCGATGCGGACGACATGATGCGCCTGGTCGGCTACGACATGAGCAGGGAAGCGGCAAACAAGGTCTATGCCCAGGCCGGCGTCGGCCCGGAAGACCTCGACGTGGTCGAGCTGCACGACTGCTTCGCCCACAATGAACTGATCACCTACGAGGCCCTGGGCCTGTGCCCGGAGGGCGGCGCCGACAAGTTCATCAGCGAAGGCGACAACACCTACGGCGGCCAGGTCGTGACCAACCCGTCCGGCGGCCTGCTGTCGAAGGGCCACCCGCTGGGCGCCACCGGCCTGGCGCAGTGCTTCGAGCTGACCAACCAGCTGCGCGGCAGCGCCGGCGCACGCCAGGTCGAGGGCGCGCGGGTCGCCCTGCAGCACAACCTGGGCCTGGGCGGCGCCTGCGTCGTCACCATGTACCGCGCATAAGGAGAGAAGCATGGACTACGTCTCTCCCTGGATGGACGCCGAGCTCGAAGGTTTCCGCGACGCCGTGCGCCGCTTCGTCGACCATGAGGTCGTCCCGCACCAGCAGCGCTGGCGCGAGCAGCAGCACGTCGACCGCGCCGTCTGGAGCAAGGCCGGCGAAATGGGCCTCCTGCTGGCCGACATCCCCGAAGAATACGGCGGCTCGGGCGGCAGCTTCGCCCACCAGTGCGTGGTGTTCGAGGAGCTGTGCTACGCCGGCGACACCGCCTTCGGCCTGCACGTGCACGCCATCGTCGCTCACTACCTGCTGAACCAGGGCACCGAAGAGCAGAAGCGGCGCTACCTGCCGAAGCTGGGCAGCGGCGAGACGATCGCCGCGATCGCCATGTCGGAACCGGGCGCCGGCTCCGACCTGAAAGGCATCCGCAGCACGGCCATCCGGAGCGGTGACGGCTACCGCCTGAACGGCTCCAAGACTTTCATTTCGAACGGCTACATGGCCGACCTGATCCTGGTGGTGGCCAAGACCGATCCGGCGGGCGGTTCGAAAGGCATCTCACTGATGCTGGTCGAGACGCGGGACAATCCAGGATTCCGCGTCGGCCGCATCCTGGAAAAGGTCGGGCAGAAGGGCCAGGACACCTGCGAGCTGTTCTTCGACGACGTCCACGTGCCGCTGGCGAACGTGCTGGGCGGGGAGGAGGGCAGGGGCTTTGCCCAGCTGATGACCGAGCTGCCTTACGAGCGCACCATCGTCGGCGTGTGCGGCGTGGCTTCGATCGAGCGCGCCATCCGGCTGACCGTCGAGCATACCAAGGAGCGCAAGGCCTTCGGCCAGGCCCTGATCGACATGCAGAACACCCGCTTCGTGCTGGCCGAGGCGAAGACCGAGGCGTTTGTGGCGCGCGTGTTCGTCGACCGCTGCATCGAGGATTTGATTGCCGGCCGCATGGACACGGTGCAGGCCTCGATGGCCAAGTACTGGATCACCGACCTGCAATGCAAGATCGTCGACCAGTGCGTGCAGCTGTTCGGCGGCTACGGCTACATGCTGGAGTACCCGATCGCGCAGATGTATGTCGACGCCCGCGTACAGCGCATCTACGGCGGCGCCAACGAGATCATGAAAGAGATCATCGCCCGTTCGTTGTAATCGGAGGAATCGAATGCCTGGACCTTTATCCGGACTGAAGGTAATCGAAATGGTCGGCATCGGCCCATGCCCCTTCGCGGCGATGATGCTGGCCGATATGGGCGCGGACGTGATCCGCATCGATCGCAAGCCCGACCCCAATGCGCCGAACCCGTATCCAATCCTGGGCACGAAGTTCGACGTGATGGCGCGCGGGCGCCGCTCGCTGGCGCTGGACCTGAAGGATCCGCGCGCGCGCCAGCTGCTGCTCGACCTGGTGGCCAAGGCTGACGTGCTGGTCGAAGGCTTCCGGCCCGGCGTGATGGAGCGTCTCGGGCTCGGCCCCGACTCCTGCCTGGACCGTAACCCGCGCCTGGTCTACGGCCGCGTGACCGGCTGGGGCCAGAGCGGGCCGCTGTCGCAGGCGGCCGGGCATGACCTCAACTACGTGGCGCTGTCCGGCATGCTGCATGCGATGGGGCGCGCGGACGGCCCGCCGGCGCCGCCATTGAACCTGGTCGGCGACTTCGGCGGCGGCGCCATGATGCTGGCCTTTGGCGTGGTCTGCGCCGTATTGGAGGCGAAGAACTCGGGCAAGGGCCAGGTGGTCGATGCCGCCATGACGGACGGCGCCGCGCTGCTGGGCGCGATGATGTACGGCCTGCGCGCCTTCGGTTCCTGGAAGGGGGAGCGGGAAGCCAACCTGCTCGACGGCGGCGCCCCTTTCTACGACTGCTACGCCTGCGCGGACGGCAAGTTCATCTCCATCGGCGCGATCGAGCCGCAGTTCTATGCCCAGCTGCTGGCGCTGGCCGGCGTCGAGGATCCGCAATTCGGCAAGCAGTGGCGCCAGGCCGACTGGCCGGAACTCAAGCGCAAGTTCGCCGCGTTGTTCGCCACCCGCAGCCGCGCCGAATGGTCGGCGCTGCTGGAGGGGACCGACGTCTGCTTCGCCCCCGTGCTCGACATGGCGGAAGCGCCGCGCCATCCGCACAATGCGGCGCGCGGCACCTTCGTCGAACGCGACGGCGTGACCCAGCCGGCGCCGGCGCCGCGCTTCTCGCGCACCGAGCCGGAAATCGGCGCGCGGCCCTCCAGTCCCGGCCAGGACGGCGCGGCGGTGCTGGCAGATTGGGGCTGGAGCGCGGCCAGCGTGGAGGCGCTGCGGCGCGCCGGCGTCGTCTAGGCTGGTCTAAGATGGCGCGGTGAACCCAGCCATATCCAGGAAACTCGATAAGCAAGCCGAACTGCGCCAGTCGAAACGGCTGGCGCTGTCCTTCTTCGCCGGCGCGGCCCTGCTGTTCGTGGTTTCGCTTTTCCTGCCGCCGACCTGGTGGACCGGCCTGCTGAAGGCCTTCGCCGAGGCTGCGATGGTGGGCGCGCTGGCCGACTGGTTCGCGGTCGCCGCGCTGTTCCGGCGCATCCCGATTCCGGTCGTCTCGCGCCACACCGAGATCATCCCCGCCAACAAGCACCGCATCGCCGATAACCTGGCCGCCTTCGTGCACGAGAAATTCCTCGACACGGACTCCATCGTGCGCCTGATCCAGCGCCACGACCCGGCGCAAAAGGTGGCCGGCTGGCTCACGCAGCCCGAGAACACCCGGCAGCTGGGCCGCTACCTGGTCAAGACCGCCGGTTGGGCGCTCGACTTCATCGAAGACGCCGCCGTGCAGAACTTCGTGCGCCGCGCCGTGCACGGCATGATCCAGGGCATCGACCTGTCCAGGACCGCCGGCACCATCCTGGAAAGCGTGACGCGCGACGGCCGCCATCAGCAACTGCTCGACGAAGGCATCCATCAGCTGGCGAAGCTGCTGGACAACGAGGAAACCCAGGCCTTCATCGCCCAGGGCATCGTCGAATGGCTGCGCGAGGAATACGCCTTCATGGAGAAGATGCTGCCCTCGGAGCTCATCGGCCGCAAGGGCGCCGACCTGACCGTCAAGCTGGCCGCCGGCATCCTCAAGCGCGTCAGCGAAGACCCGCAACATCCGCTGCGCCAGCGCTTCGACGCTTCTACCTTCGACTTCATCGCGCGCCTGCAGCTTGACCCGGCCTTTCTGGAAAAGGGCGAGGACATCAAGCGCTACCTGATCGGCGACGCGACCCTGAACGGCTACCTCGGCTCGCTGTGGAACGATTTGAAAGGCTGGATCAAGGCCGATCTCGACAAGGAGGACTCGACCCTGCGCCGGCGCCTGGAAGCGACAGGCGCCTGGGTCGGGCGCATGCTGGCCGAGGATCCCGCTTTGCGCGCCTCGCTCAACGAGAACCTGGAACTGGCGGCGCGCGGCGCGGCGCCCGAGTTCGCGGGCTTCCTGACCAGCCACATCGCCGACACCGTCAAGAACTGGGACAGCCGCGAGATGTCGGAGCAGATCGAACTGAATATCGGCAAAGACCTGCAGTACATCCGGATCAACGGCACCGTGGTTGGCGGCTTGATCGGCGTGGTCTTGTACTGCCTGTCCACGCTGCCTTTCCTTTAATCGGTATCGTTGTCGCCGCGACCCGTATTCGGCTGGATCAGAGCCTGGGGCGGGTGTAAGATGAGCTACAGGAGGATGTCATGACACACGCATCGCATGCCTTGCTGGCCGGGGCGCCCGAAACGGCGCTCATGCCCGGGCGCGACCTGTTCGAGGTCGCCCGCTACCTGATTCCGATGGAAGCCAGCCTGGTGCAAGGCTGCCTGGTGGCGTCCGGCATCCCGGCGGTGCTGGCCGACGCCCACCTGATGCAGACCGACCTGCTGCTGGCGCCGGCCCTCGGCGGCGTGCGCATACTGGTGCCCGAAGCGCATCTGGTCCAGGCCCAGGCCGTGCTGGAGGCCTTCCAGCGCGGCGAATTCGCCCTGAGCGAAGACGCCGACGTCGGCGAGGCCTAAGGATTCAGCTCGACAGCTTCTGCATCTCGCGATACAGGTCGGCCTTGCCCTCGAAGCCGATGCCCGGCAGGTCCGGCATCGTCACATAGCCGTTCTCCACCTTCACGCCATCCGGGAAGCCACCGAAAGGCTGGAACAGGTCCGGATAGGACTCGTTGCCGCCCAGGCCCAGGCCAGCCGCGATGTTCAACGACATCTGGTGGCCGCCATGCGGAATGCAGCGGCTGCGCGACCAGCCGTGCTGGTGCAGCATGTCCAGCGTGCGCAGGTACTCGACCAGGCCGTACGACAGCGCGCAGTCGAATTGCAGCCAGTCGCGGTCCGGGCGCATGCCGCCGTAGCGGATCAGGTTGCGCGCATCCTGCATCGAGAACAGGTTCTCGCCGGTCGCCATCGGCTTGTCGTAGTAATTGCGCAGGGTGGCCTGCAGCTCGAAGTCGAGCGGGTCGCCGGCTTCTTCGTACCAGAACAGATCGTACTGCGACAGCGCCTTGGCATACCGGATCGCGGTATCGAGATCGAAGCGGCCGTTGGCGTCCACCGCCAGCTTCTGGCCATCCTGCAGCACCGACAGGATGGAGTCGATGCGGCGCAGGTCCTCGTCCAGCGAGGCGCCGCCGATCTTCTTCTTGACGACCGTGTAGCCGCGGTCGATGTAGCTGCGCATCTCGTCCTTCAGCTTTTCATGGTCCTGGCCCGGGTGATAGTAGCCGCCGGCCGCGTACACGAAGACCTTGCGGTCGGCCTTAGCGTTGCCGTAACGGTCGGCCAGCAGCTGGAACAGCGGCTTGCCCTCGATCTTGGCGACCGCATCCCACACCGCCATGTCGATGGTGCCGATCGCCACCGAGCGCTCGCCGTGGCCGCCCGGCTTCTCGTTGGTGAACATCGCATCCCAGATGCGGTGTGGATCGAGGTTGTCGCCCTTGTCGTTGACCAGGGTGCTTGGTTCGGCTTCCAGGATGCGCGGGATGAAGCGCTCGCGCATCAGCTTGCCCTGGCCGTAGCGGCCATTCGAATTGAAGCCATAGCCGACCACCGGCTTGCCGTCGCGGATCACGTCCGTGATCACGGCCACGAGGCTCAGCGTCATCTTGCTGAAGTCGATATAGGCGTTGCGGATGGAAGAGCTGATGGGGAGGGTCTGTTCGCGGATCTCGACGATTCTCATGATGGCTTGCCTGTGTGGTTCTCTGGAGCCGTCAGCTTAGTTCGTGCCGGGCCGTCTATAATTTTCCGGCATCGAATTGATTATTAACCTGAGGTGAATAGCGGATGAGGCCCGACCATACGGCAGACATGGAATTCTTCGTGCTGGTGGCCCGCCACGGCAGCCTGGCCGCGGCCGCCCGCGCCCTCGACCTGACGCCGCCGGCGGCCACCAAGCGCCTGGCCCAGCTGGAAGCGCGATTGGGCGTGCGCCTGGTGAACCGCACCACGCGCCGCATCAGCCTGACCAGCGAAGGCGAGACCTACCTGCTGCATGCGACGCGCATCCTGGCGTCGATCCGGGAGATGGAAGACGCGGTCGCCGGCGGGCGCTCAGCTTTGAAGGGGTTCCTGCGCGTGAACGCTACGCTGGGTTTCGGCCGCACCACGATCGCGCCCATCGTCTCCGCGTTCGCGCAGCGCTATCCGCAGGTCGAGGTGCAGATGGAGGTGACGGACCGTCCGGTCGACCTGGTCGATGGCGGCTACGACCTGGCGATCCGCTTCGGCGCGCTGCCGGACAAGCGCCTGAATGCGCGCCGCGTGATGAGCAACCGGCGCTTCCTGTGTGCGTCGCCCTTGTATCTGCAGCGGCATGGTCTGCCTTCTTCGCTAGCCGAGTTGGCCAAGCATCGCTGCATCGTGCATCGCCAGAACGACGAGGCGCATGGCGTGTGGCGCTTCTATTCAGGCGAAGGAGAGGAGCACAGCGAGACGGTGAAGGTGCACGGTGCGCTGTCGAGCAATGACGGCGACATCGTGCTGGGCTGGGCGCTCGATGGGCACGGCATCCTGGTGCGCTCGGAGTGGGACCTGGCGCGTTATGTGGAGAGCGGGCGGCTGCAGATCGTGCTGCCGCAGTACCGGCTGCCGTCGGCGGATTTGTTTGTGTATTACCTGAACCGGCGGAATCAGGCGGCGCGGGCGCGGGCGTTTATCGATTTTCTGGCCGAGCATTTCAGCCAGCCTTCTTAGCTCTCCATCGAGATTTCAGCGACCTTGCCTTTACCGTCGAAGCGCACGCTGATTACGTAGTCGGTGACCTTGCCCGGCAGGGTGAAATCGAAGTGTTCCAGCTCGTCGTCTTCGCCCCAGTGCTCGCGCAGTTCGAGGATGTCGAGCACGGCGCCTGGATCGGGGCGGGTGGTCTCCATCTGCTCCTGCCAGTAGACGGGCGGGAGTTCTTCGAGGTGGAAGGCGACGAACATGGCGGCGCCGGAGTCCTCGTCTTCCATGTTGAAACCATTCTTGATGGCCTGGCGCGCGGCGGCTTCGCGGCGGGCCAGTTCGGCGGCTTGGTCGGTCATCTAAGTGCTCTCTCAGGCGGTCTGGTGATAGGGCCGCGCGTGCGCTTCATCCGAGGTTTTTAGCAGGCGCGGCCAGAATTTCGCCATTGTATCGGGCAGCGGCATGAAGCGATAGGCGACTGCCGCCGCGCCGAATTCCGCTTCGAGCGCGGCCCATTCGACGGGCGGCAGGGCGAGGAAAACGAGGTCGCTGGAGTGGTAGGAGTCGATGCAGAAGCGGATTTCGGTGATGTCTTTCACGAGGCGATTCAGGGTGACCACGACGACCAGTTCGTCGTCGCGGTCGTGCTTTACCGGGGCCTGGAGCTTGCTGCCGCCGTATTCGAGGAAGAAGTGTTCTTTCTTTCCTTCGACGGTGGCGTGCACGGTGCCGATGTCGTGTTTGCCGGCGAAGAGCTCGTTCCAGCGTTCGACGGCTTCGCCATCGCCGGTCCAGAGGAATTCGGTTTCGTGTTCGTCTTTTTGGATGTAGTGAGCCCAGGTGTCGTGGTGCTTGGGCAGGGCCAGCATGGCGCGGGCGGTGCGCCAGGAGGTGGAGCGGGTCGCCTTGTTAGACTGCCGGGGCCGGGGTGTGGCGATGGCTTGGTGCTTGAAGAAAAAGGCGCTGAGGATTAGGAAAAAGCGTCGTTTCATGGTTGTGTCTACCCGTGATCGCAAAGTCCGAAGCCCTCATTGTAGAGATAATTTCCATGTGGAAACTCACGAATAGTCACGCTTCCGCTGCAAATGCATTTTTGCAATTTTCTTGGCATACTGAACAGCGAGCCGGCATTTCGCCGTCGACATGGTTGCAGTAGAGGGTGGACGATTCGGGATTTTCGCCCCAATAACTGCAAGACAACGAAATACTAGGTATAGACAGCACAGTTCGAGACATGGAACCGGTAGAAGAGAAGATTGAAGCGATACAACATGTGTTAGCGAGCATATTTGCCGCCCAACGTACTCTCAAGGTGCTTGCGCCGGAGTTCAAGTGGGCTGGGTTAGGCAATCTTCTTGGTGACTTTGGCGAACTCGTAGCTATCCAAGCTTATAAATTGAAAAAGGCCTCCGCAGGCGCGAACGGATTTGACGCAGTCTGCGAGGACGGACGCAAAGTTCAGATTAAAACGAACTACGCAGCGAGTCAGGTCGGATTTCGGGGCAACGCCGACATCCTGTTGGTATTGAATGTGACGAACGATGGAAACTGGACCGAAATGTATTTCGGCCCGTTTGCTCCCGTGCTTGCAGCGTCTCGAAGGTCCGAGAGGGACAACAAGAACATGATCGCTATAACAAAACTGCAGGAACTGCAAAAGGTCCACGGGTTTAAGCTGCAGCCGAAATCTCTGCCGGAACTAGAGGTGACGCCGCTTCCGGTGTGATTCAGGGCGAAGTCTAAAACGAAAAGCCCGCACATTCGTTAAGAATTATGCGGGCTTTTCAAGCGTGCGAAAACGCATGTTGGTGGTGATAGGTGGACTTGAACCACCGACCCCAGCATTATGAGTGCTGTGCTCTAACCAACTGAGCTATATCACCGAAAACAGCTACTAAAACAAAATGGCTTAGCCAGTGAAAGCCAAGCCATCTCGCTTGAAATCTGGTGGTGATAGGTGGACTTGAACCACCGACCCCAGCATTATGAGTGCTGTGCTCTAACCAACTGAGCTATATCACCAAAGCGGAGGGCATTATGCCGTCCGCACACAAGACTGTCAAGGTTACGCGCTTCGAATGTGCTTGTCCAGCGCGCCAAGAAGCTGGTCCGTTGCATCCTTGGCCAGACAATCGACCACGATCCGCGCCGGCATCGAGCGCAGCCAGGTCAGCTGGCGCTTGGCCAGCTGGCGTGTGGCGACGGTGCCGTTTTCGCGCAGCTGCTCGCGGCCATACAGGCCGTCGAGGTATTCCCAGCTCTGGCGGTAGCCCACGCAGCGCATCGATGGCAAGCCCAGATGCAGATCCCCGCGTGCGCGCAGACGCGCCACTTCGGCCACGATGCCCTGGTCGTCGCGCTCGCCCAGCATCTGGTCGAAGCGCAGCGCGATGCGCTTGTGCAGGACCGCGCGATCCGAGGGCTCCAGTGCGAACGAGAGCAGCTCGAACGGGAGCTCGGTTTTTTCGCGCCGCGACAGCAGCTCGGACATCGGCTTGCCGCTCAATTCGATGATCTCGAGCGCGCGGTTGATGCGCTGGGCGTCGTTCGGCGCCAGCCGCTCCGCCGTCACCGGATCGAGTTCGCGCAGCTTGGCATGCATGCCCGGCCAGCCGATGCGCGCCGCCTCCTCGTCGATGCGTGCGCGCACTAGCGCGTCGGCGGTCGGCAGGTCGTCGAGGCCGTCGACGAGGCCTTTAAAGTACATCATCGTGCCGCCGACCAGCAGCGGCAGCTTGCCGCGCGCCTGGATCTCGGCCACCAGCCGGATCGCGTCTTCGCGGAACTGCATCACCGAATAGGATTCGATCGGGTCGATGATGTCGATGAGGTGGTGCGGCACGCTGGCCAGTTCTTCGGCCGTCGGCTTGGCGGTGCCGATGTCCATCTCGCGGTAGACCAGGGCCGAGTCGACCGAGATGATCTCGACCGGCATCTGCCTGGCGATGGCGAGTGCGGCGGCGGTCTTGCCGGACGCGGTCGGGCCCATGATGGCGACTGCCATCGATTTGTGATTCTGAGTCATAAATAAATGTGGCTTACTGCCCGCGCAGGAACAGCTTGTCCAATGCTGAGATCTCAAGCTGCACCCAGGTCGGACGGCCGTGGTTGCACTGGTCGGCGCGCTCGGTCGCTTCCATCTGGCGCAGCAGGGCGTTCATCTCCTGCACCGACAGGATGCGGTTGGCGCGGACCGCCGTGTGGCAGGCGAGGGTGCCGAGCAGCTCGTTGCGGCGCTCGATCAGCACGCGTGAGCCGCCGTATTCGCGAACGTCGCGCAGGACGTCGCGCGCCAGCGTCTGGGCGTCGGCGTTCTTCAGCAGGATGGGCACGGCGCGCACGGCCAGCGTGGTCGGCGAGACGGCGGCGATGTCGAAGCCCAGCGCTTTTAGCGTCTCCTGGTGTTCCTCGACGGTGCCGACCTCGATGGCGTCGGCGAAGAAGGTCACCGGGATCAGCATCTGCTGCACCTGCATCTGCTCGCCGCCGGCCTGGGCGTCGAGTGCGTTCTTCAGCTGCTCGTAGAGGATGCGCTCGTGGGCCGCGTGCATGTCGACCAGCACCAGGCCCTTGCGGTTCTGCGCGAGGATGTAGATGCCGTGCAGCTGGGCGAGGGCGAAGCCGAGCGGGAAGTCGTCGTCGTGTGCCGGCTGCGTTGTCGGTAAGGGGATCTCGAAGCCGGACGATGCAGGCTTGGCCGGCGCCGCATCGGCATCCTTGAGGCCCGTGAACAGCGCGCCATAGCTCTCGGTGCGCTGGGCGACGCCACCGGAGCCGCCGCTGGACGGCGCATCCCAGCGGCTGCCGGCCGGGAAGGGCGAGGGCGAATAGGTCGAGGACAGTTGCGAGCCGAACGAGGTCTGCTCGTGCGGACGGCGCCAGGCCGGGCTTGCGCCGCCGCCGCCGGAATCGCGCCCGAAGCCGCCGCCCCAGGACGCGCCGGACGAGGGCGTGATCTCGGCCGCGCTGACCGGCGCCGGCGCATTGCCGTGCGAGGTGGCAGAGGTCTGGGCCAGCGCGCGCTGCACCGCGTGGAACACGAACTGGTGGACGGCGCGGCTGTCGCGGAAGCGCACTTCGATCTTCGAGGGGTGCACGTTGACGTCGACCATGGCCGGGTCGAGTTCGAGCGCTAGCACGTAGGACGGGAAGCGGTCGCCGTGCAGCACGTCCTCGTAGGCGGCCTTGACGGCGTGGACCAGCAGCTTGTCGCGCACGAAACGGCCGTTCACGTAGAAGAACTGGCCGTCGGCGCGCGCCTTGGAGGCGGTCGGCAGGCCGACATAGCCTTGCAGGCGTAGCGGGCCGGCGCTTTCATCGAGCTGCAGCCGTGCTTCGGCGAAGTCGTTGCCGAGGATCTGGGCGCTGCGCTTGGCCGCTTCGCTGACGTTCCAGTGGTCGATGGTGCGGCCGTTGTGGGTCAGGCTGAACGAGACGTCCGGACGCGCCAGCGCGATGCGGCGCACGACTTCGGCGCAGTGGCCATATTCGGTCTGCTCCGACTTCAGGAACTTGCGGCGCGCCGGCGTGTTGAAGTACAGGTCCTGCACGTCGATCGTGGTGCCGAAGGCGCCCGACGAAGGCGAGACCGTGCCCTGGTGCGAGCCGACGATCTCCCAGGCGTGGGCCGCATCGGCGGTACGCGAAGTGATGCTCACGGCGGCGACCGATGCGATCGAGGCCAGCGCTTCGCCGCGGAAGCCGAGCGTGTTGACGTTTTCGAGGTCGGTCAGCGAGGCGATCTTCGAGGTCGCGTGGCGGGCCAGCGCGAGCGGCAGCTCTTCCGGCGGAATGCCCTTGCCGTTGTCGGTGATGGCGATGCGCTTCACGCCGCCTTCCTCGAGACGGATCGTGACCTGGGTGGCGCCGGCGTCGAGCGCGTTTTCCAGCAATTCCTTGACCACGGCCGAAGGCCGCTCGACGACTTCGCCGGCGGCGATCTGCGAGATGAGCTGGTCGGGGAGCTGCTGGATGGGGCGGTGGGTGGGGGCCGGGGCGTTCATGCACAAATTATAGCTCGGCGCCCCGGTGGCAAAGCAGGGCTGTCCGATTTTTCGATAATTCGGGGTCAGAGCACATTTTGTCGATAAATCGGGGTCAGAGCACATTTTCAGGCAAGCCGAATTCGTGCTTCAGACGCAATCCGGTCCTTGTGCCCCAGAGGAGAATGCGCTGGAAGAGTGCTTCAGGAACCTTGTTCGAAAAAGTGTTCTGACCCCGAATTTGTTGAGAAAAGTGCTCTGACCCCGAATTATTTTTGTTCGCGGACGGGTATCTGTGCGTTGCAGAGGTCCAGGTAGTTGGGCGAGACCTTGTTCCAGGGGCCGCCGCGGTTGCGCTGGGCGTCCAGGACTGCCTGGTAGGTGGCGCTTTCGGTGCGCATGACTTCCAGGTGGGCGCGCTCGGCTTCGGGGACATCGGCTGCGACCTTCACCGCCATGATCGGCACCTGCAGCTCCGGTTTGTCGTAGAAGCCCATCGGGGCGGGGCCGCGCGGCAGGGTCGAGAGCAGGGGCATGCCGGCGACGACGCGGCCGACCACGGTGATGTTGCGGTCCAGCTGGCGCGGGGCCTGGCCGGTGACGACGTAGAGGCTGGTGCCGCCGCCGCTGTCCGACTCGTTGCCGCGGGCCACGCCGACCATGCCGTAGCAGTGCGTCAGCCAGGTCTGGCCGGCTTTCGGGTCGCGTCCGACCGGGAAGCCGTTCGAGTGGCCGATCTGCGGCGCGAAGCCGTCGGCGTCGCGCATGCGCGTGAATTGCTTGTCATTCGACAGGGGCACGGTGAACTCGGCGGGCAGGGTCTTCTGCGCGTCCTTCACCTTGCGCACCTTGTCGTCGTCCTCGTGCGGGTCGCCCCACTGGACCACGAAATTGTCCTGCGAGCGGATGATCGCCAGGCCGTCGTAGTAGTGCTCGCGCGCCAGGGCCTTGATGTTTTTGGCGTGGTTGGGCGCAAACGCAGGCGCCAGTTCGATGACCACCCGGCCACTCGGCAGCTCCAGGTACAGGGTGTTCTCGGGATCCAGCGGGCGCCAGTCGCCCGGCTTCGAGCCTTTCAGCACATCGCCGACGCTGGGTCTGGGCGCCAGCTCTTTCTCAGTCTTTTTCTCCGCTGCACCAGCATGAGAAGCCAGCAGGGCGGCGATGCCCAGGGTGAGGGCGATACGAACTTTCGGGTAGGGCATCTATGTCTCCTTGTCATTATTGTGCGAGGGATTGTAATCCGGAACGTGCAAATTCTCCCGATGAAGTTGACGATCCCGCCATTTTCTGGATGCGGTCTGATGGTATGATTCGGCGCTACCATTTAGGATGATTATGGATCTGATGCAACTCTTCGACATGCTCCTGCATGTCGATAAAGCCCTGGGCACCCTGCTGGCCCAGTACGGTGTGTACGTCTATGCGGTCCTGTTCGCGATCGTGTTCTGCGAGACCGGTCTCGTGGTGCTGTTCTTCTTCCCCGGCGACACCCTGCTGTTCATTGCCGGCGCCTTCTGCGCCACCGGCGAGATGAGTTATCCGCTGCTGATGCTGCTGCTGATTATTGCGGCCGTCACCGGCAATACGCTGAACTATTACATCGGCGGGGCCATCGGCCACCGCGTCTTCACCCACGATTACCGCTGGCTGAACAAGGATGCACTGCAGCGCACCCACGACTTCTTCGAAAAACATGGTGGCAAGACCATCATCCTGGCGCGCTTCGTGCCGGTGGTGCGCACCTTCGCGCCTTTCGTGGCCGGCGTGTCGGACATGACGCATACCCGTTTCCAGATGTTTAACATTACCGGCGCCGTGCTGTGGGTGGCTGGTCTGGTGACTGCTGGTTACTTCTTCGGCAACATTCCGGTTGTGCGCGACCACCTGACCGCGATCGTGCTGGTCGGTGTCGGCGCGGCCGTGGTGCCGCTGGCGCTGGGCGGTCTCTACAAGTTCGGCCGCCGCATGATGAGTCGCTAAAACACCTGCTCCGCATCATCTGCAAAACGCGCCGCATCGCCGGCGCGTTTTGCGTTTACGGCAAGCCTGGGCGAAGTTGCCGCGCGGACTCAAGTTTACTGGCGTTTGCGCCGATAAAGCAGGGGACAGCAACACTACTGGAATCCCATGCGTAACCTGATCGCCCTGATCGCTTGCAGCTGCGTCGTCCTGAGCGCAAGCGCGAACGATCCTGCCCCCGCCGCGGCAGCCAAACTCGCGGCCTCCGTGTCGAAGCCGGCGTCGGCCTCGATGCCGACCAAGGAACAGATGGCCAGGGACGCGGCCAAGGAGCCCGTGCCGGGCAAGAAAGAGACCGCTGCGCCTTCCCACCAGGAAGCGCCCGCCAGGAAAGCCGCGCCGGTCGACGACGACAAGGAGCAGGAAGCCGAAGTCGCCCTCTCGGCCAAGATCGCCGAGCGCCTCGCCGAGCTGCGCGAACGCCAGCAGGCGCGCGCCACTGCGGCCGCGCGCGCGAAGAAGGCCGCGGATGCCAGGCGCCGCGAAGAAGAGAAGGCTGCGGCGGCCGCCGCGATCCTGGCCGCCGCGCCCAAGCACGGCACCGTCTGGTCCTATGAGGGCGAGCTCGGCCCGGCCAACTGGTCGAAGATCAATGTCGACTGGGCCAAGTGCGGCACCGGCAACCGCCAGTCGCCAATCGACCTGCGCGACGGCATCAAGGTCAATCTCGAGCAGATCGGCTTCGACTACCACCCGTCCTCGTTCAACGAGATCAACAATGGCCACACCATCCAGGTGACGGTCGGCGGCGGCAATTTCATCACGGTCGGCAACCAGACCTATGAACTGCAGCAGTTCCACTTCCACCGCCCGTCGGAAGAGCGCATCAACGGCAAGGGCACCGAGATGGTCATGCATCTGGTGCACAAGAGCTACGACGGCAAGATCGCGATCGTCGCCGTGCTGCTCGAGCGCGGCCAGCCGCACAGCCTGATGCAGACCGTCTGGGACAATCTGCCGCTGGAGAAGAACGAGGTGGTGTCGCCTTCCATCGTGATCAATCCGATGGATGCGCTGCCCGAGAAGCGCGAGTACTTCACTTACATGGGTTCGATGACGGAGCCGCCGTGCACCGAAGGCGTGCTGTGGCTGGTGTTCAAGCAGCCGCGCCAGGCGTCGCCGGCGCAGATGGCGCTGTTTTCGAGGTTGTATCCCTTGAATGCAAGGCCGGTGCAGTCGACGGCTGGGCGGATGGTTAAAGAATCGAACTGACCCGTCATTCCCGCGAAGGCGGGAATCCATGCTGAGCGTCCGAAGTTAAAGCCGCGAATCTTCCGGCTCAGCATGGATCCCCGTTTTCACGGGGATGACGTTCTGGGTTTCAGGCCAACGCCGGACTAATTTGGTACTCGCCCCGCCAAACCCCACCCGGCGCCAAGGTCAGCGGCCCCAGCAGCGCCGGCTCGATACAAACGAAGTTCCGGTACTCCTCATCTTCCATATCCGCCAGCGCCGCGGCGTCGGCCGCGCCGGGATTCCACACCACCGCATCCGTAAAGCCGCTCTGCCGCAGCAGCAGCTCGTCGGCGCCATTGTCGAAGCGAATGGGGCCGGCGATATCCGTGAACACCTGGTCCAGCTTGTCGGTCACGGCCAGGGTCTCGGCCTGCACGCCCTCGATGCGCACGGCTTCGACGTCGTCGACCAGGTGATAGGTGTGCAGCGCGGCGGCGAAGGGGAAGGGGTGGGTGCCGGTGTTGCGCACTTCGAGCGTCATGGCCAGGGAGGCAGCATGCACGCTGACGCGCAGCGCCAGTTCGAAGGGATAGGCCCAGGCACTCGATGCCTGCGGCGACAAATCGGCCTGGTTCAGGCCCAGCACGGCGAAGGCGGCGCCGTCCTCTTCGCCGCTGTCGAGCACGCGCCAGGTGCTGGTGCGAGCGAAGCCGTGGCGCATGCCTTCGCCGCGTTCGGCAAATTGCGGGAAGATCACCGGCACGCCGCCGCGGATGGCGCGCCTGCCGTCGAGCGCGGACAGGCGGCTCATGAACATGCGTTCCTGGGCCGGCGCCGCGGTGCCGGAAATGGGCTTCCACGACACCAGATGGGCGCCGTACAAGGTGATGGTCGCTTCGGCGCCGTCCGGCGCACGCAGCAGCAGAGCGGGCAATTGCCCGTATTCGATAGTGGATGCGCTCACGACTTATCCTCCTCTGACTCTGATTAAGACTACCTGGACCTCAAGCCGTTCGGCCTTTCGCCAGCGGCGGATTGTACGCGAAGTAGCGCTTGATGCCTTTCGTGATCGCGTCCGCCAGCTGGTTCTGGTAGGCGTCGTCCTTCAGTTTCGCTTCCTCTTCCGGGTTCGAGATGAAGGCCGTTTCGACCAGGATCGAGGGGATGTCCGGGGCCTTCAGCACCGCAAAGCCGGCCTGCTCGACCGCGCCCTTGTGCAGGCGGTTGATGCCGCCGATCTCGCTGAGCACGGCTTTGCCGAGCTTCATGCTGTCGTTGATCTGGGCGGTGGTCGACAGGTCGAACAGCACGCTGGCCAGCTGCTTGTCCTGGGTGCCGAGGTTTACGCCGCCGATCAGGTCGGCCTTGTTCTGGTCGTTCGCCAGCCAGCGCGCCGCGCTCGAGCTCGCGCCTTTTTCCGACAGCACGAACACCGAGGAGCCGCGCGCGGACGGCTGGATGAAGGCGTCCGCGTGGATCGAGACGAACAAATCGGCCTGCACCTTCCTCGCCTTTTCCACGCGCTGGCCGAGCGGCACGAAGAAATCGGCGTCGCGGGTCAGCATCACGCGCGTGTTCGGCAGCTCTTCCAGTTTGCCTTTCAGCCGTTTCGCGACCGCCAGCACGATGTCCTTCTCGTGCACGCCGGTCGCGCCGGTCGCGCCCGGGTCCTCGCCGCCATGGCCGGGGTCGAGGGCGATGGTGACCATGCGCGTGACCTTGCCGGCATTGCCGGCGGGCCTGGGCTGCGTGGGCGGCTGGGGCTGGGACTGCGGCGCGCTGGGCTGCGGCTGGGCCGGGGTGCTGCCGGCGCGCGCGGCGTCGGCTTCCAGCTTGGCGATCGCGTCCGGGCCGGCCTTGCCGATGGTGGCGTCGCCCGGCTGCGGCGCCGGGGTCGGCGTGGCGGCGGGGACGCCGCTGTCCGACCAGTTCTCTTTCGCGATCAGGGCCGCCAGCGGATCGACGGCACGCACCGGATACAGGTCGAAGATCAGACGGTGCTTGTAGCCGGCCACCGGGGCCAGGTTGAACACCTGCGGCTTGACCTCTTCCTTGAGGTCGAACACCAGGCGTACCACGTTCGGGCGGTTCTGCCCGACCCGCACCTGCTTGATGTAGGGATCGTTCGATTCGACTTTGGCGACCAGGCTTTTCAGGGTCTCGTTCAGCGCCAGGCCGTCGATGTCGACCACCAGGCGCGGCGGATCGGCCACCATGAAGTGGGTGGCTTTCAGGTCGCCGTCGTTTTCCAGGGTGACGCGGGTGTACTCGTCGGCCGGCCACACGCGCACCGCCATGATCTGCGCGGCAAGCGCGGACGATGGGGCCAGCGCGGCGCCGAGGACGGACAGCAGCAGCGTGCCGCCGGCTTTCAGGACCGTGCGACGCTGGGGGGAACCGGGAATCAGGGAGTCGGGGGGAAGTGCAGGCGTTCGAGGCATAGCAGGCCCAAGTCGGACAACGCCTGCAATTCTACAGCACGGCCGTGACCGCTGACGGTAAGCAATACCTGGACGTCGGGCGGCGGCAACACCGGCTCGCCCTTTTCCGGCCATTCGACGATGCAGATGTTCCTGCCGTCGAAGTCTTCGCGAAAGCCCGCGTCGAGGAATTCCTCTGGGCTGGACATGCGGTAGAGGTCGTAGTGGATCAGGTTGACGCTTTGTCCATCCAGGTTGATGCGGTAGGGCTCGGACAGCGTGTAGGTCGGGCTTTTCACCGCGCCTTTATGGCCGGCCGCGTGCAGCAGGGCGCGGGTCAGGGCCGTCTTGCCGGCGCCGAGGTCGCCGTGCAGGTAGATCACGAGGCCGGGCACGACGGCGCGCGCGAGGGCGGCGCCCAGGGCCTGGGTTGCGGATTCGTCCTCGAGGTAAGCGTTCAGTTGTTGCATAGGTGCTGCGGGATTTAAAATGGATGGATGTTTGCCGATCTTCACGAACTCGCGCGCGCCATCAAGGCATGGGGTGCGGAACTGGGCTTTGCCGAGGTCCGCATTGCGGACGTCGACCTCTCGCGCCACGAAGCCGGCCTGCAGGCCTGGCTGGACGCCGGCCATCACGGCGAGATGGATTATATGGCAAGCCACGGCATGAAGCGCGCCCGGCCGGCGGAGCTGGTGCCGGGCACGGTGCGCGCGATCGTGGCGCGCATGGATTACCTGCCGATGGACCTTGACGCCGACTGGCGTGTGAAGGAACGCCTGCGCCAGCAGGATCCGGCCGCCGCCGTGGTCTCGGTGTATGCGCGTGGACGCGATTATCACAAGGTGCTGCGCAACCGGCTGCAGGCCCTGGCCGAAAAGGTCAGGGCGGCCGGGCACGAGCTGGGCTTTCGCGTGTTCACGGATTCGGCGCCGGTCATGGAACTGCCGCTGGCCGAAAAATCGGGACTCGGCTGGCGCGGCAAGCACACCCTGCTCTTGTCGCGGGAGGCCGGCTCCACCTTCTTCATCGGCGAAATCCTGGTCGACCTGCCGCTGCCTGTCGACGAGCCCACCGGCGCCCACTGCGGCCAGTGCGAAGCCTGCATCACGGCCTGCCCGACGAATGCGATCCTGGGCCCGGGCCGGCTGGACGCGCGGCGCTGCATCTCCTACCTGACGATCGAGCTGAAAGGCAGCATCCCGGAAGACCTCCGGCCCCTGATCGGCAACCGCATCTACGGCTGCGACGACTGCCAGCTGGTCTGCCCGTGGAACAAGTTTGCGCAGCGCGCCGTGCTGCCGGATTTCGACGCGCGCCACGGCCTGGGCGAGGCCAGCCTGGTGGAACTGTTCGGGTGGGAAGAGGAGGAATTCAACCGCCGCATGGAGGGGAGCCCGATCCGCCGCATCGGCCATGAGCGCTGGCTGCGCAACCTGGCGGTGGGCATGGGGAACGCTGCCGATACTGTCCCGGGCGATCCGCAGATGGTGGCGGCGCTGCAGGCCCGGCGCGAACATCCGTCGGCGCTGGTGCGCGAGCATGTAGCCTGGGCTTTACAACGCCACGGCGCCTGAATCAGCTCAGACTTCGATGCGCCTCATGCGCAAAGCCGACCAGTCGCCGTCGATCGAAATCATGGCCACGCCTGTGATACCGTTTTCCTTCGCAAACGCGTTGATTGAGTCGCGATTGATATCAGTGGCCTTGGACGCCGTCTGTTTCAGATAGCACACCCAGATCGAGCCCTTGTCGCCCAGGCGTTCCTTGGCGGTGGGGAAGAATTGTTCGAGTTCCTTGCGGTTCATCGCGAACAGCAGCACCACGTCCACCTTGTCCTGCTCGTTCTTGATCAGCTCGGGCGGCATCTGCGACACCATGCCAGGATGGACGTTCCCGTTCAGGATCAGCATCGATTTCGCGTTCCTCAGGAACATCTTGTCTGCAATTGTCTTTTCGCTCATCTGATTTCCTTCAGAAATGTTCTGCATGGTCAGTTCGACCATGGTGTGTTCAGATGATTTTACAAGCGAACTGCAGAAAAGCCGGGCACGGAACCAGCCGTGCGCGAGGCTACTTGAGCAGGCCCGCCAGCTCGACCGCCGTCTTGACCTGCATCTTGTCGAAGATGTGGGCGCGGTGCACTTCGACCGTGCGCATGCTGATGCCCAGCTTGTCGGCCACGACCTTGTTCATGTTCCCGGCCAGGATCAGATCGAGCACCTCGCGTTCGCGCGCCGACAGTGTGGCCAGGCGTTCGTGCACCGCGCTGGAGGCGGCGGCCTGGCGCGATTTGGCGAGCGCTTCCTCGACGCGGTCCATCAGCTGGTTGTCGTTGAAGGGCTTTTCGAAGAAGTCGAAGGCGCCGCGCTTGAGCGAGTCGACCGCCATCGGCACCTCGCCGTGGCCGGTCAGGAAGATCACCGGCAGGCGCGCCAGCAGGCCGCGCGCCACCAGCTGGTCGAACACGGCGATGCCGTTCATGCCGGGCATGCGCACATCCAGCAATACGCATTCACCTGACTGCGCGCCGCCCGCATCGCGCTGGCTGCCCAGGGCATCGAGGAAGGCCTGGCCGCCGGCGTAACCGCGCGCGGCGAGTCCGCGCGACTGGGCCAGCCATTCGAGGGCATCGCGGATCACGTCTTCGTCGTCGACGATATGCAGCATTGGAGGTCTCCTGTATCAGCTCGCTATTTTATCTTGTGCCTGCTGCAGCGTGAACGTGAACACCGTGCCGCCGCCCGGATTGTCGGCGTGGGTCAGGGTCCCGCCGTGGAATTCGATGGCCGTGCGGCAGATCGACAGGCCCATGCCCATGCCCTCGGCCTTGGTCGAGAAGAAGGGCGAGAACAGGCGCTCCGCCACTTCCGGCGGGATGCCGTGGCCATTGTCGATGACCGACACCGAGACCTGTCCCAGTTCTACGTCGTGCGCGGCTTCGATGCGCAGCACGCGGCGTTCGGGGTCGATCGCCTGCATCGCCTCGATCGCATTGCGGGTCAGGTTCAGCAGCACCTGTTCGAGCAGCACACGGTCGGCCTCTACCTGCGGCAGGCCCGGCGCCACGTTAACTTGCAGCGTGACGTAGCTCTGGCGCGCCTGCAGGTCGACCAGGGAGCGGATGCCCTCGATCACCTGCGGCACCATCACCGTCTCGCGGCGCGGCTCGCGCTTCTTCACGAATTCGTGCACGCTGCGGATGATCTGGCCGGCGCGCCGCGCCTGCGTATTCGCCTGCTCCAGCGCGCGTTTCAGCATGCCCGCGCCGTCGCCCGCACCACTGCCCGCCCCGTCGCGTTCGAGCACGTTCAATGCGCCGGCGGTGTAGCTGGAAATCGCCGCCAGCGGCTGGTTCAGTTCGTGCGCCAGCATCGACGAGATCTCGCCCATGGTGGCCAGGCGCGCGCTGGTCTCCAGCTTTTCCTGCTGCTGCCTGGCCAGCTCCTCGGCGCGCTTGCGGTCGGTGATGTCGAGGATGGAGCTCATCCAGCCGGTGTGGCGGCCATTGCTGTCGACCAGCCTGGCCTCGAACACCAGCACCGGCACGCGCGTGCCGTCGGGGCGCTGGAACACGGTCTCGAACTGCTGCACCGGCTGGCCTTCGAGCACCTTGCGGAAGCGGTATTCGTAGTCGGCCATCGCCTCCGGCGCCCAGTAGGGCATGGGCGGTTTCATCCCGATCAGCTCGGCCGCCGGGTGGCCGACGATGCGGCAGAAGGCCGGGTTGACGTAGGTGACGCGGCCTTCGAGGTCGCGCGCGCGCAGGCCGGTCAGCAGCGAGTTTTCCATCGCGGTGCGGAAGGCCATTTGCTGGCGCAGCGCGTTCTCGGCGGCGATGGTGCGCGCGATGTGGCGCCACAGCGCGGCCAGCGAGATGACGAGGCCCAGCGCCAGCACGATCACCGAGCCGACCAGCAAATTCGGCAGCAGCTTGGGCGCGCCCTTCACGCTGTCGGTGGCCAGCGCGATCTGGGCGCCGGGCAGGTCGAGCGCACGCTTGTGGGTGTAGACGCCGTGTCCGGGGCCGCCGGCGGCGCGGCGCGCTACCACGCGGTCGTCGCGGTCGAGCAGGGACAGCGCGTTGTCCTGGGCGAACCACCAGGGCACGTTCTCGTCCAGCAGGGTTTGCAGGTTGTAGGTGGCGAGCAGGCTGCCGGCATATTGGCCGTGGCGGTAGAGCGGCAAGTGGTAGTCGACCAGGCCGCCGCTCGCGTGGCCGGCGCCGTAGGCATCGCTGTAGCGGCCGTTGCGCGAGCTGCGCGCCATGGTCTGGGCATCGCGCGAGGACTGGGTCAGGCCGCTTTCCGGCAGCTCGCTGCCGCGCAGGGCCAGCGCTTTGCCGTCGGCGTCCAGCCAGGCGATGCGGCGCAGTTCGTGACCATTCTTGAACATCTGCGCCAGGCGCGCCTGCAGCGCGTTCGGTGCGGGCGGGGCGTCGGCGGACAGGTCCGCGCCCAGGGTCGCCAGCGCTTCCTCGCTGCGCGCCAGTTCGAAGCGCAGGGTCTGCTCGACCCAGAGGGTGTCCGCGATCAGCTGTTCCTGGCGCTCGTTGGCCTCCATCTGGCGCGCCTGCCAGGGCAGCCACAGCAGGACGAGCAGGAACAGCAGCACCAGCAGCACCGGCACCAGCCAGCGCCAGGGACCGTCCGGAACGGGGCGTGGAATCGAGAATGGGTTTTTCATGGTGCCATAACGTGATACTTTTACTGCTGAGCCGCCTATTGTGGTTTTCCACAATAGCCCCCGACAGGAAAGCTCAGCAGACTCGTGATAAATACAAAAACTATACTTATTTTTATAACAAAGGAGACGAAATGAAGATCAAATCCGTGGTCGCAGCACTTGCCCTGTTCGCCGGCGCCAGCTTTGCCCTGGACGTCTTCGCCCAGGCGCCCATCGTCATCAAGTTCAGCCACGTGGTGGCGACCGACACGCCGAAGGGCCGCGCCGCCGAGCGCTTCAAGGACCTGGCCGAGAAGATGACCAAGGGCCGCGTCAAGGTCGAAGTCTACCCGAACAGCCAGCTGTACAAGGACAAGGAAGAACTCGAAGCCCTGCAGCTGGGCGCCGTGCAGATGCTGGCGCCTTCGCTGGCCAAGTTCGGCCCGCTGGGCGTGAAGGAATTCGAAGCCTTCGACCTGCCCTACATCTTCCCGACCAAGGCCGCGCTGTACGCCGTGACCGAAGGCCCGATCGGCAAGAGCCTGATGCAGAAGCTGGAGCCGAAGGGCATCACCGGCCTGGCCTACTGGGACAACGGTTTCAAGGTCATGTCGGCCAACAAGCCGCTGCACATGCCGGCCGATTTCCGCGGCCTGAAGATGCGTATCCAGAGCTCGAAGGTGCTGGACGCGCAAATGCGCGCGCTGGGCGCCAACCCGCAGGCGCTGGCCTTCTCGGAAGTCTACCAGGCGCTGCAGACCGGCGTGGTGGACGGCACCGAGAACCCGCCGTCGAACATGTACACCCAGAAGATGCATGAGGTGCAGAAGCACGTGACCGTGTCGAACCACGGCTACCTGGGCTATGCGGTCATCGTCAACAAGAAGTTCTGGGACGGCCTGCCGGCCGACGTCCGCGGCCAGCTGCAGCAGGCCATGCTGGACGCCACCAAGTACGAAAAGGCGATCGCCCAGCAGGACAACGACATGGCCCTGGAAGCCATCCGCAAGGCCGGCAAGACCACCATCTACAACCTGAACCCGCAGGAACAGGCGGCATGGCGCAAGGCCCTGCTGCCGGTGCAGAAGCAGATGGAGAGCCGGGTCGGCGCTGATTTGATCAAGTCGATCAACAAGGCGACTGCGTCCGTTCAGTAAGACGCGGCCTCTCTCGTAACCGTTAGCTTGTAACCGTCGTCCCCGCGAAGGCGGGGACCCAAGTTTGCCGGCGTTTCGTCAGCTCATGCAAACTTGGGTTCCCGCCTGCGCGGGAACGACGTCTCGCGCCCAGACCATGAAAATCCTCGACCGCCTGGAAGAGTGGATCATCGCCAGCCTGATGGCCGGCGCCACCTTCATCATCTTCATCGCGGTGCTGCACCGCTACCTGTCCGGCCTGCCCCTGGGGGCGCTGCAGGATTGGCTCATTTCCCTGAATACCAGCTGGGCCCAGGAGCTCAGCACCATCATGTTCGTGTGGATGGCCAAGTTCGGCGCCGCCTACGGCGTGCGCACCGGCATCCACGTCGGCGTCGACGTGCTGATCAACCGCCTGTCCGAGCGCTGGCGCAACAAGATGGTCGTGACGGCCCTGCTGGCCGGCGCGCTGTTCACCGGCATCATCGGCACCCTCGGCGCCAGCTTCGTGTGGCGCATGGCCGGCACCGAGCAGACCTCGCCCGACATGGAGCTGCCGATGTGGATCGTCTACCTGGCGCTGCCGCTGGGCTCCTGGCTGATGTGCTTCCGCTTCCTGCAGGTGACCTGGCACTTCGTGCGCACCGGCGAGCTGCCGAAGCATGACCACGCCTACGTCGAAGGCCTGGAAGACGAAATCAACGAAGCAAGGAAAGCCCCATGAACGCCGCCATCATTTTCGTCCTGCTGATCCTGCTGATGCTGACCGGGATGCCGGTCTCGATCGCGCTCGGCCTCACGGTGCTGACCTTCCTGTTCACCATGACGCACGTGCCGATCGAATCGGTGGCGATGAAGCTCTTCACCGGCATCGACAACTTCGAGATCATGGCCATCCCGCTATTCATCCTGGCGGGTAACTTCCTCACCCATGGCGGGGTCGCGCGGCGCATGATCAACTTCGCCACCTCGATGGTCGGCCATTTCCATGGCGGCCTGGCGCTGGCCGGCGTGTTCGCCTGCGCGCTGTTCGCCGCGGTGTCGGGCTCGAGCCCGGCGACGGTGGTGGCGATCGGTTCCATCATCCTGCCGGCCATGGTCAAGCAGGGCTACCCGAAGCGCTTCGGCGCCGGCGTGATCACGACCTCGGGCGCGCTCGGCATCCTGATCCCGCCCTCGATCGTGATGGTGATGTACTCGGTCACCACCAACACCTCGGTCGGCCAGCTGTTCATGGCCGGCGTGGTGCCCGGCCTGCTGCTGGCCTTCCTGCTGGGCCTGACCACCTGGACCATTGCACGCAAGCGCGACTATCCGCGCATGCCGCGCGCCACCTGGGGCGAGCGCTGGACCGCCTTCCGCCGCAGCGCCTGGGGCCTGTTCCTGATCGTGATCGTCATGGGCGGCATCTACTCCGGCGTGTTCACGCCGACCGAAGCGGCCGGCATCGCGGCGGTGTACGCCTTCGTGATCGCGGTGTGGGTGTACAAGGACCTGAAGCTGGTCCAGGTCGGCAAGGTGCTGCTGGATTCGGCGGCGATGTCGGCGATGCTCCTGTATATCATCACCAACGCCGTGCTGTTCTCCTTCCTGATGACCAGCGAGAACGTGCCGCAGGCGATGGCCAGCTGGCTCACCGGCCAGGGCCTGGGCCCGATCGGCTTCCTGATCGTCGTGAACCTGCTGCTGCTCATCGCCGGCAACGTGATGGAGCCCTCGTCCATCGTGCTGATCATGGCGCCGATCCTGTTCCCGGTCGCGGTCCAGCTGGGCATCGACCCGGTCCACTTCGGCATCATCATCGTGGTCAACATGGAGGTCGGCATGTGCCATCCGCCGGTGGGCCTGAACCTGTATGTGGCGTCCGGCATCACCAAGATGGGGATCTCCGAACTGACGGTGGCGGTGATGCCCTGGCTGCTGACGATGATCGGCTTCCTGCTGCTGATCACCTATGTGCCGGCGATTTCCTTATGGCTGCCGAGGCTGGTATATAGCTGACATATATTTCGTGAATGTATATAAAAAACTACGCTTTTCTTATACGAATGCGTTATGATGGCGCAGCTTTGGCACCACAGTGGTGCGTTAAAGAAGCCCGGATACGAATTTGGGGAGAAGCACCAAAAAAGCGGTAATCCAGAACGGACTACCGGAGAAACGATGAGGAGACGCACGTTTTATAGATGCCGCCGGCACTGACCGCGTGGCCGCAAACGTGACCCACACTGAAAGCGCACCTCACGAGGGTGCGTTTTTTTTTGCTACACTGCGTCGATGAATACACAACAGGGCAGCGAGCTTTTCAGCGCCATCGTCGCGGCGCCGTTCGGGGCAATGGGCATCCGCACGCAAGACAAACAAGTCCGCGAGCTGGTCTACCTGCCGTCGCATTACGAAGAAAAAGCGCCGCAGGACGCCGCCGCCGAGCAGGCCGCGCAGCAGGTCCTGCGCTATTTCGCCGACGCCGATTTCCGTTTCGATTTGCCGCTGGTGGATGCCGGCAGCGAATTCCAGCGCCGCGTCTGGGATGCCATCTGCGCGATCCCGCGCGGCAGCGTGCGTACTTACGGCCAGGTGGCCAAGCTGCTCGACTCGCATCCGCGCGCGGTGGGCCAGGCTTGCGGCGCCAACTGGTTCCCCCTGGTGATTCCCTGCCACCGCGTGACGGCAAGCGGCGGCCTGGGCGGCTTTGCCAGCAGCGACGACGAACACGGCTTCACGCTCACGGTCAAGCGCTGGCTGTTGCGCCACGAAGGCGCACTTCCCATCGACGTCCCATGGCAGCAGCAGTCAATCTTTCCCTGATCGACGGCTTCTGCGACGCCCTCTGGCTCGAGCACGGGCTGGCGAAGAACTCGCTCGACGCCTACCGCCGCGACCTGCGCCTGTTCGCCGGCTGGCTGGAGAAAAAGCGGCCGGACTGCGCCAGCCTGCATGCGGTGCAGCCGCAGGATGTGTCCGCTTACTTTGCCGAGCGCCACGAGGACACCAAGCCCAGCTCGGCCAACCGGCGCCTGTCGGTGCTGAAGCGCTTCTACCAGATGGCGCTGCGCGAACGCCGCATCGACCATGACCCCTGCCTGAACATGGCCTCGGCCAGGCAGCCGACCCGCTTCGTCCATACGCTGAGCGAAGCCCAGGTCGAAGCCCTTCTGGGCGCGCCGGACGTCTCGACCCCGCTGGGCCTGCGCGAGCGCACCATGCTGGAGCTGATGTATGCGAGCGGCCTGCGAGTGTCGGAACTGGTGACTTTGAAAGTGGTCGAGCTGAGCCTGAACGACGGCATCCTGCGCATCACGGGCAAGGGCAGCAAGACCCGCCTGGTGCCCTTCGGCGAGCAGGCACGGCATTGGCTGGAGCGCTACATGAAGGAGGCGCGCGGCCAGATCTTGAACGGCCAGGTCGACGATGCGCTGTTCGTGACCGGCCGTGGCGGACCGATGACGCGCCAGATGTTCTGGATCGTGATCAAGAAGCATGCGGCGCGGGCAGGCATCACGGCGCCGCTGTCGCCGCACACGCTGCGCCACGCCTTCGCCACCCACCTGCTGAACCACGGCGCCGACCTGCGCGTGGTGCAACTGCTCCTGGGGCATTCCGACATTTCGACGACGCAGATCTACACCCATGTGGCGCGCGAGCGTTTGAAGCACCTGCACGCCCAGCACCACCCGCGTGGTTAATTCTCAAGACCTGGCGGGTCTGGTGAGTCATAATGATCTAGTAGCACTCTTCCCACACGCACGAGGACACCATGGCCAAGACGAATTTCCAGTACGAAAAACGGCAACGTGAGTTGGAGAAAAAGAAGAAGGCGGAGGAAAAGGCCAAGCGCAAGCTGGAGGCCAAGCAGCACAAGGGGGAGGAGGGGGATGCTTCTCCTGAGGAGGATGCGGCGGAAGTCGAGCCGGAGCGGGATTCGGCTTAGTTGGCCTTGAAGCCGTCGTCCCCGCGAAGGCGGGGACCCAAGTTCGGCGCGTTGCCACGAAGGTCAACTTGGGTCCCCGCCTGCGCGGGGACGACGTTCAGACTGCCTGTCCTTCTCCCGGCGCAGCATCGGCTTCAAGCTCATGCCCCTTCTGGAACCAGCGCTTCACCCGCTTGCCCAAACTATCCAGGTAGGTATAAGCCACCGGCACCACCACCAGGGTCAGCAGGGTCGAGGTGATCACGCCGCCGATCACGGCGCGGCCCATCGGCGCCTGGTTCTCTGCGCCTTCGCCCAGCCCCAGCGCCATCGGCAGCATGCCGAAGATCATCGCCAGCGTCGTCATCAGGATCGGGCGCAGGCGCACCTGGCCGGCTTCCATCAGCGCCGCAAACTGTGATTTCCCTTCGCGCTGGCCCTGGTTGGCAAAGTCCACCAGCAGGATCGCGTTCTTGGTCACCAGGCCCATCAGCATCACCACGCCGATGATCGAGAAGATGTTCAGTGTGCTCTTCGTGATCAGGAGGGCCAGCAGCACGCCGATCAGGGACAGCGGCAGCGCCGTCATGATCGCGATCGGCTGCAGGAAGCTGCCGAACTGCGAAGCCAGCACCAGGTAGATGAAGATGATGGCGATGCCGAGGGCGATCGCGAAGCCGCCCATGGTCTCTTCCATGTCCTTCGACTGGCCGCCGACGTCGAAGCGCACGCCTTCCGGCAGGTCGATAGCCTTCATGGCCGCGTTCACTTCCTTCATCACGTCGCCGAGCGGGCGCTGGTCGAGGCCGGCCATGACGGCCACGCGGCGTTCCAGCGCCTGGCGCTTGAGCACCTGCGGGCTGGTCGAGGGCACGAATTCGACCACCTGGCGCAGCGGCACCATGATCGGATTGCCGGCCGCATCCATCTTGCTCGAGGCCACCGCCAGGTCGGCCAGGTCTGCCACCTTCTGGCGCCCGGACTTCGGCAGCTGCACGTTGACTTCGTAGTTCTGGCCGTCCGGCGCCAGCCAGCGGTTGGTCTGGTCACCGCCCACAAAAGGACGCAGGGCGGCGCCGATCTGCTGCACCGACAGGCCCAGGTCGGTGGCAAGCTCGCGGTCGATCTTGACGATGGTAGCCGGATTCGCCCCTTCCTGGCTGTACTGGATGTCGGCCACGCCTTTGATCTTCTTCATCTTGTCCATCAGGCGATGCGCCACGATGTCGAGCTTCGACTCGTCGCTGCCGAGGATGGCGATGAAGATGGGACGGTTACCGACCGTCATCTCGACGCCGGCGATGCTGGACAGGCGGTCGCGGATCACCTGTTCCATCTCCTGCTGCGAGCGGCGGTGGGTCTTGCGCACGTCGGTCAGCTTCAGGCTGATGATGGACGTGTTGCGTCCTTCCCAGGCGCCCACCACGGTCTGCACGTTGTCGATTTCCTTGAAGTCCTTCAGGGCGGTCTCGATCTGGCGCACCTTGGCGTCGCTGTACTCGAGGCTGGAGCCGACCGCGGTCTTGAAGGTCAGCTGGATGTAGCCGTTGTCGACCTGCGGCACGAATTCGCCGCCGATCATCGGCACCAGCATCAGGCTACCGGCGAACACCGCGAAAGCGAAGGCCAGGGTCGCTTTTCTCCAGGCCAGCGCGAAGCCCAGCACCTTCGCATACCAGCCGTGCACGTGCTCGATGCCGCGGTCGATGCGCGCCATCAGGCGGCCCAGCCAGGGCACATACTTGAAGCGGCCCTTGACCGGGTCCGGCCACACCGAGGACAGCATCGGATCGAGCGTGAAGCTGACGAACAGCGAAACCAGCACCGCCACCGCCACCGTGATCCCGAACTGCAGGAAGAAGCGGCCGATGATGCCCTTCATGAAGGCGATCGGCACGAACACGGCGACGATCGCGAACGTCGTGGCCATCACCGCCAGGCCGATCTCGTTGGTGCCGTCCTCGGCGGCGCGCACATGGCTCTTGCCCATGCCGAGGTGGCGCACGATGTTCTCGCGCACCACGATGGCATCGTCGATCAAGAGGCCGATCGACAGCGACAGCGCCATCAGGGTCAGGAAGTTCAGCGTGAAGCCGAAGTACTTCATGGCGATGAAGCTGGCCAGCACCGAGATCGGCAGGGTCAGGCCGGTGATGACGGTGCTGCGCCACGAGTGCAGGAACAGGAACACGATGAACATGGTGAGCACCGCGCCTTCGGCGATGGTCTCCTTGACGTTGTCGACCTGGTGCTGGACACGGCTCGACACGTCCTCGAGGATGCGGAACTGCACGTCCTTCGGCAGCGTCTCCTTCATCGCCTCGATCGCCTTCTTGACGTTGGCGCCGACTTCGACCGTGTTCGCATCCTGGACCTTGGCGATTTCCAGCGACAGGGCGCGCTCGCCGTCCACGCGCGAGATCGATTCCTCTTCGGCGGCGCCGTCGCTGATGTCGGCCACCTGCTCCAGGTAGACCGGGCCGTTGGCGCGCCGGGCCACGATGATGCGCTTGAAGTCGGCCGCTTCCTTCATCTTGCCTTCGATGCGCACCAGGTTCTCGCGCTCGCCCTGGCTGATGCGGCCGGCCGGCAGGTTGGCGTTGGTGGAGGCGATCGCAGTCATGACTTCGTCGATGCCGACATGCAGACTGCGCAGCTGGTCCGGGCGGATGTCGACCAGCACCTGGCGATTCTGCTTGCCGTTGACGCGGACCTGGCCGACCCCGGCCACGGCCTGGATGCGCTTGACGATCACCTGGTCGGTCAGCATCGACAGGTCGCGCAGGCTGCGCTCGTGGGACAGCAGCGCCACCTGCAGCACCGGCTGCGCGTTCTCGCCTTCCTGGCGGTAGACCACCGGCTCGCGGACTTCACGCGGGAAGCCGCCGCGCACCGTGCTGATGCGGTCGCGCAGGTCCTGCACGGCGCGGTCCATGTCCACGCTCAGCTGGAACTCGACGCCGACGCCGGAGCGGCCCTCCCAGGAGTTGCTGCGAATCGTCTTGATGCCGCCGACGGTATTCGCCGCTTCCTCGATCGGACGGGTGACGTCGATCTCGACCTGTTCCGGCGAGGCGCCCGGATACGCGGTCTCGATCCAGACGCCCGGGATCTCGATGTTCGGCATGCTCTCGACACCCAGGCTGCGGTAGGAGAACAGGCCCAGCACCATCAGGCCGACCATCACCATGGTCGCGAACACCGGGTGCTTGATACTGATACGGGTCATCCACATGTCGTTGTCCTTGTTATTCCTGGTTGGGCAGCTTGACCTTGTCGCCGGGCTTCAGGCCGTCCAGCTTGACCGCCAGGACCGTGCTGCCTGCGGCGATGCCGTCGACGGCTTCGACCAGGCCTTCGTCTTCGTTGCGCAGGCCGAGCTTGACCGGCTGGGCCACGACGCGGCCAGAGTCGACGCGGTAGACCAGGTCGCGCCCGTGTTCCTGGCGCACGCCCAGCAGCGGCAGCAGCGGGCGGGCGGCCGTCTTCTCGGTCGTCACCATGCCCTTGGCGAACATGCCGGCACGCAGTGCGCCATCCGGATTGTCGACGCCGATATAGACCAGCATCGCGCGCGAGCCGGCTTCCGCGGCCGGGTTGATGCGCAGGACCTTGCCGGCGAAGTTGCGGTCGCCGAAACCGTCGACCTTGAACTGCACCTCCTGGCCGACCTTCACGCGCGGGATGTCGGAAGCCGGCACCTGGGCGTCGAGGGTCAGTTGCTTCAGGTCGACGATCGAGAAGACCGGGCTGTCCGGCGACAGCTTCTCGCCCGCCTGCGCATGACGCTTGCTGACCACGCCCGCGATGGGCGCGCGGATGGTGGTGTCGTTCATGGCGATGCGCGCCAGGTCGAGCTGGGCGCGCGCCGAGTCGACCGCGGCCTGGGCCAGCTCGACGCTGTTGGTGCTCGTGTCGTAGGCGTTCTGGGCGATGTAGTTCTGCTTGAGCAGGGCGGCGCTGTTGGCCTGGTTTTTCTTCGCCAGGGCCAGGCGCGCATTGGCGTCGGCCAGCAGCGCCTGCTGCTGGGCCACGCGGGCGCGCGCTTCGCTGTCGTCCAGCTGGGCGATCACCTGGCCGGCCGCCACCTGCATCCCTTCCTGCACCGTGGTGTGCCGCACCACGCCCGAGACCTTGGAGCGCACGGTGGCCTGGGCCAGCGGCGTCAGGGAACCGGACAGCGGCAGGGTCAGCGCCAGCGGCCGCGCCTCGACCCTGGCGACGTCGCGCGCCGACAGTTCGTGCACCACATCCTTCTTTGCCGATGCCACTGGCGCGGCCGGCTTGGCGCCGCTGCCCGCATGCGTGTACGCATACCCGCCCGCGCCCACGAGCGCGAGGATGGCCAGGCCGATGACGGGCTTGCGCCAGCGGCGGGGCTTGGTTGCCACGATAGGGGAGGGCTCGACGGAGGCAGGCGGCAGGGATTCGATTTTCATGGCGTGACTCTTCTTATTCGGAGGGATTGCGGCAGAATAGGGAAGAGCATGACGAACAGCTATCGGAATGCGACGAGCCGTGCATTCGGGCCGCTGAAACGTCAAAAACCCGGGACGAGCGTGTGCGATATTGGACAGTGCGGACGACCGGGTGGACACCACTTGCCGTCATTCCCGCGGAGGCGGGAATCCAAGTTCTGCTTGAGTTATCGAAACGCTTGAAAACTTGGGTTCCCGCCTGCGCGGGAACGACGGCTAGGCGTCGCCGTAGGGGGCGCTGCCGGCAGGCCGTTCGAACAGCCGCAGCCGCGCCAGCACCTGCCCATGATCGGACGCTTCCGGCAAACCCAGGTCCAGGTGATCGTTCAGATAGACCACATCCACGATCTCGCCCAGCGCCCCCGGCAGCTCGCCGTTGAACTCCCCGGACACCAGGATATGGTCGATGGTCGTGTACTGCCCTTCGTGCAGGTTGGAAAAACCGACATGACGCAGGCGGTCCTGGCGGCGCTGCAGCTGGCAGGCGTCGTACAGGCGGTCGCCGCTGGGGGCGCCGATGCCGAGCACGATGCCGGTGGTGACGGCGTCGGCGACGTCGTTGAAGTCGCCCAGCACCACCCGCGGACGGCGGTTCTCGCGGCCCAGGCGCGACAGGATCACGCGCAGGGCGGCGGCCTCTGTGCCGCGCCGGATCAGCGAGCGCAGGGAGGCGAGGGCGTACAGCTGCGGATCGTCGCCGGTGTCGCTGGCGCGGTAGTCCGGGCGGCGCGACTTCAGGTGCACCACCACCACGTCGACCACCAGCCCGGGCCGGATCTCGATGGCCGCGTGCAGGGGCGCGCGGGTAAAGCGCTCGGGGTCGCGGTTCCCGGGCGGCATCGCGATGCCCGACGGGAAATAGGGGAAGGAAGCGGCGGCGTCGGCCAGCGGCAGGCGCGAGACCAGGGCGACGCTGGGCGTCAGTTTATCGGCGCCGGGATCCGGGTCGAAGCCGACGTGGATCGCTTCGCGGTAACGGCGGGTGCGCGACAGGGCCTCGGCCAGCGCGCCCTGCGAGAACACTTCCTGGAAGCCGATGACGTCGGCGCCCAGCATGTCGATCTGGTGCGCGGTCCAGGCGATCTTCGCTTCGTACTCTTCAGGCGTGCTGGGTTCCAGGTTCTCGTAGAGCCGGGCGCCGGGCGGTGCAAGGTTGCAGACGTTGAAGGTGGCAAAGCGAATTTCTTGCTGCATAATAAGCAACTCCTCCGTTTGCTTTTAGCGTAACACGCATGGCCAAGAAAGAGCACATTTCCGAGACACCGGCGACGCAATTCCTGCGCAAGCAGGGCGTGGCGTTTTCCGAGCATCCCTACGAGTATGAAGAGCATGGCGGGACGGCGGTCTCGTCGCGCGCACTGGGCGTGCCCGAGCACGAAGTGGTGAAGACCCTGGTGATGCAGGACGAGGCGGCGCGGCCGATGATCGTGCTGATGCATGGCGACCGCAAGGTATCGACCAAGAACCTGGCGCGCGCGATTCCATGCAAGTCGGTCGAGCCCTGCAAGCCGGAAGTGGCGCAGCGCCATTCCGGCTACCTGGTCGGTGGCACCTCGCCCTTCGGCGTGCGCAAGGCGATGCCGGTGTATGTCGAGGAAAGCATCCTGGCGCTGGACAAGATTTATATCAACGGCGGCCGGCGCGGCTTCCTGATCGGGATCGCGCCGGCCGTGCTGGCGGACGTGTTGAAGGCAAAGCCGGTGCATTGTGCGCTGGCCGATTAGTTACCGCCGGGCGCAGCCGATGGTGTATATTCCACGCGCCTGAGCAATTGCCCAAAACCGGGGCCAGACCCCGGTTTGGTTTGGCGCAAACTAAGAAAGAAACAGCATGGACAGCTCGACGACCTACACCCTTATTTTCACCATCGCCGCCTACCTGATCGGCTCGATTTCCTTCGCAGTGGTGGCAAGCCGCGCCTTCGGCCTGTCCGACCCGCGCACCTACGGCTCCAAGAACCCGGGCGCGACCAACGTCCTGCGCAGCGGCAGCAAGAAGGCGGCCATCGCCACCCTGCTGGGCGACTGCGCCAAGGGCTGGCTGCCGGTCTTCCTGGGGGTGCACTACGGCGACCGCTTCGGCATCGAGGATGGCGGCATTGCATTGATTGCGATCGCCGTCTTCGTTGGCCACCTGTGGCCGGTGTTCTTCCGCTTCGTCGGCGGCAAGGGCGTGGCGACCGCGCTGGGCGTGCTGCTGGGCCTGAACGTCTGGCTGGGCCTGGCGACCCTGGTCACCTGGCTGGTGGTGGCCTACGCCTTCCGCTACTCCTCGCTGGCCGCGCTGGTGGCCGCGATCTTCGCGCCCTTCTACTACGGCCTGCTGTTCGGTGCGAACGAGATCCTGTTCGCCGTCATCATCATGAGCGCCCTGCTGCTGGTCCGCCACGGCAAGAACATCGGCAACCTGCTGGCCGGCAAAGAGTCGCGCATCGGCAGCAAAGCCGCCGGCTCCAAGCAGCCAGTCAAGAAAAAGTAAGTCACCCTTTGACTTGCCCTAATTCGGGGTCAGAGCACTTTTTCGCATGATGAAAAAGTGCTCTGACCCCGAATTTTTTCCTGCGCGTCGTCTTCTGTCGTGAATCGAACGACGGGCCGTTTTCGTGCATGCGCTGCCCGCTTTTGCTCGATGTGTCACCATATGCCAAACGCTGCACCCCGTGCGGCACCTATTCCAGGAAGGTGGTGAGTCGTGAGCAAGCAGATGAGAATCGATTTCGTGTCGGATGTATCGTGCCCCTGGTGCGCGATCGGCCTGAAATCGCTGGAAAAGGCGCTCGAACGCGTCGCCGGCGAGATCGAGGCGGACATCCATTTCCAACCCTTCGAGCTGAATCCGGGCATGGGCCCGGAAGGCCAGGATATCTTCGAACACATCGCTGAAAAATACGGTTCGACGCCGGCCCAGCAGGAGCAGTCGCGCGAGATGATCCGCCAGCGCGGCGCGGAGGTGGGCTTCACCTTCGACATGAGCAAGCGCGGCCGTATCTACAATACCTTCGACGCCCACCGCCTGCTGCACTGGGCCGAAGGGCAGGGCGATGGCCGCCAGCGCGCGCTGAAGGAAAAGCTGCTCGAGGCCTATTTCACCAAAGGCGAAGACCCGAGTTCGCAGGACCTGCTGGTGCGTGTCGCCGGCGAGGCCGGGCTCGACCAGGCGCAGGCGCGCACCGTGCTCGAGTCGGACGCCTATGCCGACGAGGTGCGCCAGCGCGAGTACTACTGGCAGCGCGCCGGCATCCGCTCGGTCCCGGCGATCGTCATCAACGAACGCCACCTGATCTCCGGCGGCCAGCCGCCCGAAGTGTTCGAGCAGGCCCTGCGCCAGTTGTCGCAGCAGGAAGAAACGGTTTAATGTAAATCGAGGACGATCGGCTGGTGGTCCGAGGCCGCAGTCTCGGACTGCACGTTGACCTCCGCGATGCGCGGCGCCAGGTCCTCGGTCACGAAGAAATAGTCGTAGCAGTCCGCACGGGCTGGCCAGGGGTAGCCGTGCAGGCCGGCGGTCGGTGCGCGCGCCATGTCGCCGTGGCGGACTTTCCAGGCATCGACCAGGGCCAGCGTGCCGTCCGCGGGTGGCGCCGTCAAGGCGCGGTAGTCCTCGCCATCCGGCGTGAAATTGAAGTCGCCGCAATAGATGGCGCTGCCCGGCCGGAAGCCCAGCTGGAAGGGCGGATCGAGCGTGGTTTCCGGCTGGTAGATGGCGGCGCGCGCGCAGGCTTCCGCATGCAGTTCGCGGATGCGCGCCACCTGGGCGCGGCGCTGCGGCGGCGAATAATACTCGAGGTGGGTGGTCAGCAGGCGCAGCTTGCCGCCGGGTGCGTCGAGCACGGTTTCGATCATCCCGCGCGGCATGCCGGGCGGATGCTCCGGCGCGGCAGGCCACGGCAGCATGTGGCGCTGGGCCTGGGTGATGCGGTACTTGGACAGCAGGATATTGCCGAACTGGCGAGGCAGGTTGTTACGGTAGATTTCGCTCGGCGCGTGCTCGATCATGTGGTAGCCGCCGAGCGCGCCGCCGAGCTGCTTGAACTGGCTGGCGGTCGCGCTGCCTTCGAGTTCCGGGTGATTGGCCGCCACTTCCTGCAGGCAGATCACGTCCGGGTTCAGCTTGCGCAGCACATCGATGATGGCGTGGATCCGGATGCGCCCGTCCTTCCCACAGCCCCAGTGAATATTCCAGCTGACTACGCGCATGCAGCACCTCCGTGAAACTCGACTGCCCGATATTGCCATCTATTCGGGCTAAAAGGTCACACGGTAGGATCGATATCAACCTAACAAGTTCAGGTCCTTGCCCAGCCTACTGCGCGTTGCATTTCCGTCCTGCGATGCTCGCTGTACTCCCGTACAGCTGCGCTTCTCGGACGGAACTGCCGCCGCTCGCTACGGCTGGACAAGGACCTTAGGCGGGTTCTATCTCATCCAGCGGCCAGCGCGGCCGCACATTGAACGCATAATCATGCGTCGCGGCCGCCGGATTGCGCTCCAGGCGCAGCGCGCCGGCGAAGGCGATCATCGCCCCGTTGTCGGTGCAGAACTCCAGCTCCGGATAGTAGACCTTGAACTTCTTCTTCGCCGCGGCCGCGTTCAAGGACTCGCGCAATTGGCGGTTCGCACCGACGCCGCCGGCGATCACCAGGCGCTTCAGGCCGGTGTGCTTGAGCGCCGAGACGCACTTGGCGGTCAGCACATCGACGATCGCATCGACGAAGCCGCGCGCGATGTTCGCCTTGTCCTGCTCGCAGATGTTGGCGATCTCGAAACCACTGTTCTTCACCACCGTCAGCACCGCCGTTTTCAGGCCGGAGAAGCTGAAGTTGAAGTCTTTCGAATGCAGCATGGGGCGTGGCAGTTTATAGGCTTCCGGATCGCCGAACTCGGCCAGGCGGGAAATGGCCGGCCCGCCCGGGTAGCCCAGGCCCAGCAGCTTGGCCGACTTGTCGAAGGCTTCGCCGGCGGCATCGTCGAGGGTTTCGCCCAGCAGGGTGTAGCGGCCGACGCCGTCGACCCGCATCAGCTGGGTATGGCCGCCCGAGACCAGCAGGGCGATGAAAGGGAATTCCGGGCGCTCGCTGGCCAGCAGCGGCGACAGCAGGTGACCTTCGAGGTGGTGCACGCCCAGCACGGGCTTGTCCAGCGCCAGCGCCAGGCTGCAGGCCACCGAGGAACCGACCAGCAGCGCGCCGGCAAGGCCCGGGCCCTGGGTGTAGGCGATGGCGTCGATGCGCTCTTTCGGCAGCCCGGCCTTGGCCAGCACCTGCTCGAGCAGGGGCAGGGCGCGGCGGATGTGATCGCGCGAGGCCAGTTCCGGCACCACGCCGCCATACTCCTCGTGCATCGCGACCTGCGAGTGCAGGGCATGGGACAGCAGGCCGCGCTCCGTATCGTACAGAGCGAGGCCGGTTTCATCGCAGGAGGATTCGACGCCGAGGACAATCATGGGGGAAATGGTGGTGGAAAAGCGGAATCCACCATTGTAACGTAGGGCGGGCACCCCGTGCCCGCGTGCGCACCGGTCAAGGCCGCTGCAGCAGCTCCTTATGCGCACTCCGCAGCATCGCCTCGGTATCCTCCCACCCGATGCAGCCATCGGTGACCGAACAGCCATACTTCAGCTGCGACAGGTCGCCAGGAATCGCCTGATTCCCGCTGACGATGTTCGATTCGATCATCACGCCCACCAGCGAGCCGTTGCCGTGCCTGATCTGCTGGATCACGTCCGACATCACCAGCGGCTGCAGTTCCGGCTTCTTGTAGCTGTTCGCATGCGAACAGTCGACCACCAGGTTGGCCGGCAGTTTGGCCTTCTTGAGCGCCTGCTCGGCGATCGCCACCGACACCGAATCGTAGTTCGGACGGCCGCCGCCGCCGCGCAGCACCACGTGACCATAGCCGTTGCCGCGGGTGCGCACGATCGAGACCGTGCCCTGGCCATTGATGCCCAGGAAGGAGTGCGGGCTGGACGAGGACAGCACGGCGTTGATGGCGATCTCGATGTCGCCGTCGGTGCCGTTCTTGAAGCCGACCGGGGTCGACAGGCCCGACGACATCTCGCGGTGGGTCTGGGATTCGGTGGTGCGCGCGCCGATCGCGGTCCAGGCGATCAGATCGCCCAGGTATTGCGGCGAAATCGGGTCCAGCGCCTCGGTGGCGGTCGGCAGGCCCAGCTCGCAGACGTCCAGCAGGAACTTGCGGGCGCGCTCCATGCCGACGTCGACGCGGAAGGAATCGTCCATGAACGGGTCGTTGATATAGCCCTTCCAGCCGGTGGTGGTGCGCGGCTTCTCGAAATACACGCGCATCACCAGCACCATCGTGTCGGCGACCTCGGCCTGCAGCGCCTTCAGGCGCCGCGCATAATCAAGGCCGGCCACCGGATCGTGGATCGAGCAGGGGCCGACGACCACGAACAGGCGCTTGTCCTTGCGGTCGAGGATGTTGCGCAGGGTCTCGCGGCCTTTCATGACGGTGGTGAAGGCCAGGTCGGTCAGCGGCAGCTTCTGGTGCAGCTCGACGGGCGACGGCATGGTCGCGAACGAGGTGACGTTGGTATTTTCGATATCGGGCGTGTTCAGCATGGCGGGACGATGTCCGGGCGTTTTGTCTTAGGGGGAGGATCAGTCTAGCCCGAAAATGGAAATGTTGCACCGCAATGTGCGAAAAATGCACGGGCCGCGATGTTATCCTTGCGTCATGCAGACCAAGTCCGAACCGAATACCGATCCGTTTCCCGCCGCCCGCTTCATCAAGGAGATCGGCCGCGGCGTGAAAGGCGCGCGCAGCATGACGCGCGAGGATGCCAGAACACTCTACGGCGCCATGCTGGACGGCCGCGTGTCCGATCTCGAGCTGGGCGGCATCCTGCTGGCCATGCGCATCAAGGGCGAATCGGTGGAGGAGATCGCCGGCTTCATGGAGGCTGCGGAAAGCGCCTTCGCGCCGCTGCCCTCGCCGCCGGGACCCTATGCGCCGGTGCTCATCCCCAGCTACAACGGTTCGCGCAAGCTGGCCAACCTGACCCCGCTGCTGGCCCTGCTGCTGGCGCGCGAGGGCGTGCCGGTGCTGATCCACGGCGTGCAGCAGGATCCGGGAAGGGTGACCACGGCCGAGATCCTGGCCGAAATGGGCACCGGCCCGATCGGCTCCACCGCCGACATGCTGGACGCCTTCGCGGCAAACAAGCCCTGCTTCATGCCCATCGACACGCTGGCGCCCAGGCTGGCCGGACAACTGGCGCTGCGCCGCATCCTCGGGGTGCGCAATTCCACGCACACCCTGGTGAAAATCCTGCAGCCCTTCGACGGCCCGGCGCTGCGCCTGGTCTCCTACACCCACCCCGAATACCTGGCGATGCTCACCGAGTACTTCAGGACTGCGGCGCCAGCCGGGCGCGGCGATGCCTTCCTGATGCGCGGCACTGAAGGCGAAACGGTGGCGAACGCCAACCGCGCCCAGCAGATCGACTGGTTCCATGCCGGCGAGCAGACCCTGCTGGCCGAACGCGACGCCCCGACCGACGAGCTGGCGCCGGCGCCGGAAGGACGCGATGCGCCCGCAACCGCCGACTGGATCGTGCGCGCCCTGCGCGGCGAACAGCCAGTGCCGCCGCCGATCGCGGCCCAGGTCACGCACTGCCTGCGCGTGGCCAAGGAACTTCGTCAGCCTGGTTGACGCGTTCAGCTACCCACTAGTGTTGTATTCACGCCTATTTCATTTGTCTAGAATGAATATTCGAAATGCATCATATGCGTTATAACTGAAACATATACACCTAAAACCTCACGTTAATTTCCGTGATCTTCCCGGTTTCTCTTCAATATGTGCGAATACGTAGTTATACGTAGTTCTAGTGCCGTTCCTCTAAGTCACAAATCACGACAATCATGTCATGCAGGATAGATCTTTTGACAAAAGATTTGGTGAGAATGTTTCTTGGTGGACGTAATATGAAATTGCATCATGGCAAAAAATGCAGTGCTTAGCCGGAGATAATGATTTCATACTGGAAACATTGGCTGTGCTGCGTCTCTCGCAAAACCTACTTGAAAGAAGAGATCCGATGATCAAGCAATCGCGTATTACCCTGGTTGCGGCCCTGGCCGCCGTCGGCCTGGCCGTTCCCAGCCTCGGCATGGCAGCCAGCGCCACCGCGTCCTCGAGCAGCACTGTCGTGACGCCGATCACCATCACCAAGAGCGCCGACCTGGCGTTCGGCAAATTTGCCGCCGGCACCGGCGGTACCGTCACCGTCAGCACCAGCGGCGCCCGCACCGTAACCGGTACCGTGGTCGCAATGACCAGCACCACCACCGCCGCCAAGTTCGACGTGGCCGGCGAAACCGGTGCGACCTATTCGATCAGCCTGTCCGGCCCGACCGGCCTGACTTCGGGTAGCGACACCATGGCCTTCACCGCGGTGAGCGACCTGACTGGCGCCAACGCCACCTCGGGCACCGTCACCAGCGGCACCCTGACCGCCGGCGCCCAGTCGATCTACGTCGGCGGCGTGCTGACCGTGGGTTCGGGCCAGGCGCCGGGTACCTACACCGGCTCGGTCGTCGCTTCGGTCGACTACAACTAAGCAGCAAGGAGCGTTTCCGCGTTGGCCGGCATGTTCCTGCGTCGCACCATCGCAATCCGGGCAGGCGGCTGGTCTATGGCCGTCTGCCTGGCGCTGGCTGCGCACGATACGCCAGCCCAGGAGATCGTGTTGACCGCGTCCCGCCCGATAGACTTCGGGCGCTTCATCGCGCGCTCCGGCGGCACCATCACGGTCAGCCCGAGCGGCGCGCGCAGCAGTACCGGCGCCGTCCTGCTGTTGAATTCGCCCAGCGCCGGTCCCGCCGTCCTCAACGTCGGCAAGAGTACCAATGGCATCACCAGCAAGTCGGTGGCGATCACCCTGCCGCCCAATGGCAGCATCAGCATGAGCAGCGGTAGCAGCAGCATGCCCCTGAGCGCCTTCGTCACGTCGCCCGCGACGATCCTGACTGTCCCAGATGGCGGCCTGACGCTGTCGGTCGGGGCGACCATGACGGTCGCAGCCAATCAGCCGCGCGGCACTTACACGGGTTCGATCCCGCTCATCGTCAATTTTCAGTAGAGTTCACATGGCTTTTTCCCCGTTGGCAAACCTTCGTTCCATCCTGCTGGCTGGTCTCCTGTTCTTCACGCAGTCGGCCTGGGCCGAGTTGATGCTGCACCCGACCCGCCTGGTATTCGAGAAGAACCAGCGTGCCGCGCAGATCGAGTTGATCAACAACGGCAGCACCCCCGCCACCTACCGCATCTCGCTGGTCAACCGCCGCATGAGCGAGAGCGGCCAGTTCGAACCCGTCGAGACCCCGGCGCCGGGCGAGCAGTTTGCCGATCCCATGCTGCGCTATTCGCCGCGCCAGATCACGCTGCAGCCGGGCATGGCCCAGACCGTGCGCGTCATGCTGCGCAAACCCGCCGAGCTGCTCGATGGCGAGTACCGCTCGCACCTGCAGTTCGAGCTGCTGCCCGAGGTCGCCGGCAACAGCAGCATCGAGAACCAGGGCGGCGCCAAAGAGATCGGCGTCGTCCTCAATACCCTGGTCGGCGCTTCGGTGCCGGTGATCGTGCGCCACGGCGCCACCAGCGCCACGGTGCGCCTGGCGAACCTGACGCTGGCGCGCGAGGGCAAGCAGCCGATGCTTTCATTCCAGTTCGAGCGCGAAGGCAGCAGCTCGGTGTACGGGGATCTGGCCGTGAGCTTCACGCCGCGCGGCGGCCAGCCACAGCAGCTGGCACAGGTGGGCGGCATCGCCGTCTACACGCCGAACAAGCTGCGGAAGGCCGCCGTGCCGCTGCAGGTGCAAGGCGCTGCGCTGGCCCACGGCACCATCGAAGTGAGCTACCGCGACCGTCCCGAGGCCGGCGGCAGGCTGCTGGCCCAGGCCACGCTGGAACTGCCCTGAAGTTTGCGGGACCGCTGAACCTGGCGATGCGCCCGATCCGGACGCTCGCGCTGCCGCTGTTTCTGTCCGCGGTGCTGGCGGCGCCTGCCTTTGCGGCGGCGCCGCCGGCCGCCCCACGCGCCACGCCCGGCGCCGAATCCAACCTGCTGCTGTTCGAAGTGCGCTTGGGCGACCAGGTGCTGTCCGACGCCGTTACCGCCTACCAGATCGGCAAGGACATCTACCTGCCGCTGGGCGAGATGGCGCGGCTGCTGACCCTGGCCGTGCGGGTGACGCCGGGCGAGGGCAAGGCCAGCGGCTACATCCTGCAGGAAGAACGGGCCTTCAGCCTGGACGTGCCGGCGCGCGAGGTGCACATCGCCGGCAAACTGGAGGAGCTCGACCGCTCGCAGATAAAACTGCAGGCCGACGAGATCTACGTGGCCAGCCGGCTGCTGGCGCGCTGGCTCCCGGTCGATCTCGGCGTCGATATGCCCAGCCTGACGATCAAGGTGCGCCCGCGCGAACAATTGCCGCTGCAGGCGCGCCTGCAAAGACGCGAACGCGGGGCACAATCGGGCAGGTCGGGCGGCTATATCGACCCCGGCTATCCGCGCCTGGCCATTCCCTACCGCCTGGTGGACGTGCCCTTCATCGACCAGACCGCGAGCGTGTCCGTGGCCCGCTCGGGCGCCCACCGCGAGGCCGAATCGACCTACACCGGTTACTTGACCACCGACCTGCTGGGCATGGAGGCGGCGCTGTACGCCAGCTATAACAAGCGCGACCCGACCTCCGGCCTGCGTTTGACCCTGGGCCGCAACGATCCCGGCGCCGGCCTGCTCGGCCCCCTGCATGCGCGCAGCGCCCTGGCCGGCAGCGTGCCGGTGCAAGGCGTCGCCAACATCTCGGCCAACAGCCCGACCGGCAATGGCCTCGCCCTCAGCAACCGCCCGCTGGACCAGCCGACCCGCTTCGACAGCCACAGCCTGCAGGGCGACCTGCCGCCCGGCTGGGACGTCGAACTCTATTACAACGATGCCCTGGTCGGCTTCCAGCAGTCGCGCCCGGACGGCAAGTACAGCTTCGACGACCAGCCCATGGTGTATGGTCCCAACGAATTCCGCCTGGTCTTCCATGGCCCGCTGGGGCAACTGCGGGTGGAGCGCCAGAGCTTCCTGCTGGAGCAGTCGGCGGTGCCGCCCGGCGCCGTCTACTACGATGTGGCTGCGCACCGCGACGTGTTCGGGCGCGCGCGCGCGCTGGCGCAGATGGAGTGGGGCGTGGGCGAGCACCTGAGCGCCAGCGCCGGCCTGCTGCGCCTGCCCGTGCTGCAGGACGAACAGAAATATGCCACTCTCGGGCTGCGCGGCTACCTGCAATCCTTCATCCTGAGCGGCGATGTCGCACAGGCCGGCGACGGCGGCAAGCTGGCCCAGCTCGGCCTCAAGACCCGGATCGGCAATGTGTCGCTGTCGGCCAGCCGGGCCAGGCTGGACAACTTCACCAGCGAGTTCTTCCTGCCGACCTTCGACCCGGTGCGCCTGCGGGACGAGCTGCGCGCCGACGGCATGCTGGTGGGTTCGCTGGGCAAGGACATACCGATGGTGTTTCCGCTCTCGCTGCAGCTGCGCCGCGAGGCGCTGGCCTCGGGTCTCGAGAACCGCGAGGTGCAGGGACGGATGTCGGCCTACGGCGCCGGCCTGGCCGTCAGCAATGCCCTGCGCTGGCAATCGCTGTCCGGCCGCAGCCTGGCCGACGGCCAGCTGCAGGTGAGCCGCCGGGTCGCGGGCATCGGCCTGAGCGGCCAGCTGCAATACCTGATCAAGCCGCATGCGGAGCTGGGCAGCCTGGCGCTGGCCGCCGACCGTTATTTCGCCGACGGCTATGTCGGCAACCTCGGGCTGGTGCACACCTTCGGCAAGGGGCCGAACCGCCTGACGGCCTCGCTGAACAAGAGCCTGGGCAGCTATGGCCTGGGCCTGAACGCCTTCTACGGCAACAGCCACGAGTACGGCGCCGGCGTGCAGCTGTTCATGGCGATGGGCCTGGAGCCGCGCGCCGCGCGCTTCCTGACGGACGCCCAGCCGATGGCGAACACCGGCGGCGCCTCGGTGCGGGTGTTCCTGGACAAGAACCAGAACGGCACCATGGATGCTGAGGACGAAGGGATACGCAACGCCGGCTTCACGGTCAACGGCGGCAACCACCTGAGCCGCACCGATGCAAATGGCATCGCCTGGCTCGGCCGGCTGCCGGCCAACCAGTACGTCGACATCGCCCTCGATCCGAACACCCTCGAAGACCCGCAATGGCAGCCGCAGCGCAAGGGCGTGCGCATCGTGCCGCGTCCCGGCAAGGTGGCGGAGATCGATTTCGCGGTCGGGATGACGGGCGAGATCGACGGCACGACCTATTTGCTGGGCAAGGACGGCAAGCGCCCGATCGGCGACCTGAAACTCGAGCTGGTGGACCGCCGGCGCCAGGTGGTTGCCAGCCTGACCAGCGCCGCCGACGGCTATTACGTCATCACCGGCATCTTCCCCGGCGACTACCTGCTGCGCATCACCCCGGACCAGCTCAAGCGCCTGGGCCTGAGCGACACCGGCATGCACCTGGTGACCATCACGCTGGACGGCAATGTGCTCAACGGCCGCGATTTCTACGTGCAGGCGGGGGAGTAGGCGCGATACAATCTCGTCCTTTGTGCGCGGCTTGTGCACGACAATGAGGCGCGGCGGGATGGGCAGGATGGCAAGACGATACGATGTGGTGGTGATCGGCGCGGGCGCGGCCGGCATGATGTGCGCGGCAGTGGCGGCCCGGCGCGGCAAGCGCGTGCTGCTGGTCGACCACGCGGCCAAGCTGGCCGAGAAGATTCGCATCTCCGGCGGCGGCCGCTGCAACTTCACCAACATCAACGCCGGCTGGCAGAACTTCGTGTCGGAGAATCCGCACTTCTGCCGCAGCGCGCTGTCCCGCTACACGGCCCAGGATTTTTTGACGCTTGTAAAAAAATACCGCATCGCGCACCACGAAAAGCACCGCGGCCAGCTGTTCTGCGACGACTCGTCGGAGCAGATCATCCGCATGCTGAAGGACGAATGCGATGCCGGCGGCGTGCAGTGGCGGATGCCGTGCAAGGTGACCGGGGTGGAGCAGCTGTCCGAAGGCTTCGTGGTCGGCACGGATGATGGGCCTATCGAGACAGGCAATGTGGTGGTGGCCACCGGCGGCCTGTCGATCCCGAAGATCGGCGCCACCGACCTCGGCTACCGTATTGCCAAAAGCTTCGGCCTGGGCATCGTCGAAACGCGTCCGGGCCTGGTGCCGCTGACCTTCGACGGGCCGAGCTGGCAGCCTTTCGTACCGCTGGCGGGGATTGCGCTGGAGGTCGAGGTGGAAACCGGCAGCAAGAAAGGGAAGGGCGCCAAAGGTGAAGCCAGGTACGGCCACTTCCGCGAAGACCTGCTGTTCACCCACCGCGGCCTGTCCGGCCCGGCGATCCTGCAGATTTCCAGCTATTGGCAACCGGGCACGCCGATCGTGCTGAACCTGCTGCCGGAGCTGGACGTGGCCGAAGAGCTGATCGCTTCCAAGACCAGCGTGAAGAAACAGCTGGGCAATGTCCTGTCGCAGTGGCTGCCGGCGCGCCTTGCCGAGGGCCTGTTGGTGGCCAACGGTTTCGCCCCGGACGCGCGCCTGCCGGACATGGCCGACGCTAGATTGCGCAAGCTGGGCGATGCGATCAACCGCTGGGCCATCGTGCCGACCGGCTCCGAGGGCTATAAAAAGGCCGAGGTGACGCTGGGCGGCGTGGACACCCGCGAACTGTCGCAGCAGACCATGATGGCGACCAAGGTGCCGGGCCTGTATTTCATCGGCGAGACGGTCGATGTGACGGGCTGGCTGGGCGGTTATAACTTCCAGTGGGCATGGGCTTCAGGCTACGTCGCAGGTTCGTCTATCGAGTGAAGTGCTCAATGTGGCAATTGCGGCACAGGCTGAGAAAACTTCGCACGGAGCCGGAAAAGCTGTTAGAATTTCGTTCTTCCCTAAATCCAACGGTTTCATTTTTACATGACCACTATCCGCCTTAAAGAAAACGAGCCGTTCGAAGTCGCTATGCGTCGCTTCAAGCGCACTATCGAAAAAACCGGCCTGCTGACCGAACTGCGCGCACGCGAGTTCTACGAGAAGCCGACCGCAGAGCGCAAGCGCAAGCTGGCCGCCGCCGTGAAGCGTCACTACAAGCGTATCCGCAGCCAGCAGCTGCCGAAGAAGCTGTACTAATTCCATTCAGCTGCCCCAACCGGCGACGGCCTGTGCCAGTCCCGGCTTTCGAGGCCTGAATACGTCGAAGCCCGCTCCGGTCGATGCCGCAGCGGGTTTTGCCTTTTTCCCTTTTCAAAAATAATACCGCGGAGAATCCATGAGCTTGAAAGCACAACTGACCGACGACATGAAGAACGCGATGCGCGCCAAGGAAAGCGAACGCCTGGCCACCATCCGTCTCGTCCTTGCCGAAATCAAGCGCAAGGAAGTGGATGAGCGTATCGAGCTGGACGATGCCCAGGTCACCGCCGTCGTCGAAAAGATGATCAAGCAGCGCAAGGATTCGATCACCCAGTTCGAAGCCGGCGGCCGCCAGGACCTGGCCGATATCGAAAAGGCCGAGCTGGCCATCCTGTCGGCCTACATGCCGGCCGGCCTGTCGGACGAGGAAGTCGCCGCCGAAGTTGCCGCCGCCGTGGCCGCATCTGGCGCCGCCGGTCCGCAGGATATGGGCAAGGTCATGGGCATCCTGAAGCCTAGGCTGGCTGGCCGCGCAGACATGACGGCCGTGTCGGCGCAGGTAAAGAAGGCGCTGTCGGGCGCCTGATGTCGTACCGGAAACGGCCAGGCGCAGCTGTCGGCATCCTTGCCACAGCGACGCCGGCGTTTTCCGATTCAGGGTGGCGATGCCCTGTTGCTTGCTGCAAATCAATTGCTAGCGGGCGCTGCGGTATAGTCTGAGTTTAGACAAACACTGTAGAGGTTGCTTCAAAATGGTCATGACTAGGCGCAGCGACGAAGACAGTGCGATTGCACGGCGAGTCGCTGCAACAATGTCATGGCCGTTTTGAAGCGACCGCATTTAACGTGATTCCGCAATCATTCATTACCGATCTTCTCAACCGGATTGATATCGTCGATGTCGTTGGCCGCTACGTCCAGCTGAAAAAGGGCGGCGCCAACTACATGGGCCTGTGCCCTTTTCACAATGAAAAGTCGCCCAGCTTCACGGTGAGCCCGACCAAGCAGTTCTACCACTGCTTCGGCTGCGGCGCGCACGGCACCGCCATCGGCTTCCTGATCGAATACTCGGGCATGGGCTTCGTCGATGCCGTGAAAGACCTGGCGCAAGGCGTCGGCATGGTCGTGCCGAACGAAGATGACAAGATTCCGCCGGCCCAGCGCGCCGCCCAGCAGGCGCAGTCGCTGGCGATGACGGACGCGCTGAACCAGGCCTGCGACTTCTACCGCGCCCAGCTGCGCCAGGCGCCGAACGCGATCGCCTATTTAAAAGGCCGCGGCCTGACGGGTGAGGTGGCGGCGCGCTTCGGCATGGGCTATGCGCCGGCCGGCTGGGACAATCTGCGCCAGGTGTTCAAGGACTACGAGGCCGTTGCGCTGGTCGAATCCGGCCTTGTCATCGACCGCGTGGACGAGGACGGCGGCAACAAGAAACGCTACGACCGCTTCCGCGAGCGCGTCATGTTCCCGATCCGGAACACCAAGGGCCAGGTGATCGGCTTTGGCGGCCGCGTAATGGATGGCGGCGAACCGAAATACCTGAACTCGCCGGAAACCCCGCTGTTCAACAAGGGCCAGGAACTATACGGCCTGTTCGAGGCGCGCCAGCCGATCCGCGACGCCGGCTACGTGCTGGTGACCGAAGGCTACATGGACGTGGTCGCGCTGGCCCAGCTCGGCTTCCCGCAGGCGGTGGCGACCCTGGGCACGGCCTGCACCAGCACCCACGTGCAAAAGCTGCTGCGCCAGACCGACCACGTGATCTTCAGCTTCGACGGCGACAAGGCCGGCCGCCGCGCCGCCCGCCGTGCGCTGGAAGCCTGCTTGCCGCAGATGTCGGACGACAAGACCATCAAGTTCCTGTTCCTGCCGCAGGAGCACGATCCGGACAGCTATGTGCGCGAATTCGGCGGCGACGCCTTCGCCCGCGAGATCGACGAGGCGATGCCGCTGTCCTCCTTCCTGTTAAGGGAAGTCACGCAGGAGCACGACCTCGACACGCCGGAGGGCAGGGCGCACGCCCAGTTCGAGGCCAAGCCCCTGCTGCAGGCCATGGCTCCGACCGCGCTGCGCCTGCAGATCGTGCGCGGCCTGGCCAGCATGACCCAATCGACGCCGGCGGAGATCGAAGCCCTGTTCGAGCTGTCCAAGCCGGTATCGGTCGCGCGCAAGGCGCCGCCGCGCCAGGGACGGCCGGAGCCGGTCGGGCTGGAGCTGCAGATCATGCGCATGCTGGTAGCCCATCCGACTATCGCGCTGGACCTGGACGAAGCCGCGCTGCGCGCCTTCGACCACTTCGGCGCCGAGCCGGCCGACCGCCTGCGCTGGCTGGTCGAACAGGCCCAGGCCCTGGGTGCGAACGCCAGCTTCGCCGCGCTGTCGCAGCAGTTAAAGGAAGCCAGCACCGAGTTCGATCATCTGGTCGCGGAGATTGCATCCGAACCCGAATCGGATATCGATATGGATCGCGTATGGATCACAAGTGCCGTGCGGCAAATCAAGATGGATGTTTTAAAACAGGAGTTGAACCAGTTGTTTTCCTCTGGGCTGACCCCAGATCAGGTGAGTGCCCGCTATCGCGAAATCACAGCACAGCAGGACCTCTTGATGCGGGAAGCCGCAAACGACACCCCCGCGAAATTCGCCTGATCAATACCCGTGGCGACATGGGTGTTCTCGACTGGAAAATACGGGGGTGCGTGCTATAATAAAACGCTAACTATTGCAAGCTTTGAAACGATTTTTCGTCTTCTTGCTGCATGGCGTTTCAGTTAGCAGGGCAGTGCAAGCAAGGTAACAAAACTTTATCTTTAACCTAGTAAAGTAAGTCGTCGTGACTTCGAAAGCGCCTGTGCCAACCAAGAAACCCGAAACCAAAGTGGCTACCAAATCCACCAGGATGTCCGCCAAGGCGGACAATTCTCAAGACAAGGCGGAAGCCCGCGTCGCGGGTGTTGCGCCTGTGAGCCAGACGACCGATGCGGAAGCACTTGCCGCCATCGATACGTCGGGCTACGTGCTGCCGGCCGTCAAAGTACCGGGGCGGCGTGGACGCAAGCCCAAGGAATTTACGCCCGAGAACGACGAAGTCGCCGCGTTGAACGCGGTCGAGCGCGCCGAACTGAAAGCCGCGGACAAGGCCAAGGCCAAGGACCGCAAGGCCAAGGAAAAAGCGCTGCTGAAAGACGCGTTCTCGTCCGATACCGAAGCCAGCGAGGAAGAGCTCGAGGTCCGCCGCAACAAGCTCAAGGCCCTGATCAAGTCGGGCAAGGAGCGCGGCTTCCTGACTTATTCCGAGATCAACGACCACCTGCCGGACAACATCGTCGATCCGGAAGCGATCGAAGGCATCATCGGCACCTTCAACGACATGGGCATCGCCGTCTACGAGCACGCTCCTGACGCCGAAACCCTGCTGCTGTCCGACAATGTCGCCACCGTCACCAGCGACGACGAAGCCGAAGCCGCCGCGGAAGCCGCGCTGTCGACCGTCGACTCCGACTTCGGCCGCACCACCGACCCGGTCCGCATGTACATGCGCGAAATGGGCTCGGTCGAGCTGCTGACCCGCGAAGGCGAGATCGAGATCGCGAAACGCATCGAAGACGGCCTGCGCGACATGATCCAGGCGATCTCCGCCTGCCCGGTGACGATCGCCGAGATCATCGACGCCTCGCGCCGCATCGAGAACGACGAGATCAAGATCGACGAGATCGTCGACGGCATGGTCGACCCGGACGAAGACGAGAACAACTCGCCGGCGGCGGTTGCTCCAAGCTCGACCGATGACGAGGACGAGGACGAGGAAGAAGAGGACGAAGAAGAGGAAGAGGAAGAAGAAGCCAACGCCGGCGGCGGCGCGGCTGGCTATTCGGCCGAGCAGCTCGAGCAGCTGAAGAATTCGGCCCTCGAGAAGTTCTCCTTCATCGACCAGCAGTTCGACAAGATGCGCAAGGCCTACGAGAAGCAGGGCTACAACTCGAAGGACTACGTCAAGGCCCAGGAAGCGATCTCCAATGAACTGCTGGGCATCCGCTTTACCGCCAAGGTGGTCGAGAAGCTGTGCGACACCCTGCGCGGCCAGGTCGACGAAGTGCGCCACATCGAGAAGCAGATCCTGGACGTGGCCGTGAACCGCTGCGGCATGCCGCGCGCCCACTTCATCAAGGTCTTCCCGGGCAACGAGACGAACCTGGAATGGGTCGACGGCGAAGTGAACGCCGGCCACGCCTACAGCGCCATCCTGGGCCGTAACATCCCGACGATCAAGGAACTGCAGCAACGCCTGATCGACCTGCAAGCGCGCGTCGTGCTGCCGCTGCCGGACCTGCGCAACATCAACCGCCAGATGGCGGCCGGTGAAATGAAGGCTCGCAAGGCCAAGCGCGAAATGACCGAGGCCAACCTGCGCCTGGTGATCTCGATCGCGAAGAAATACACCAACCGCGGCCTGCAATTCCTCGACCTGATCCAGGAGGGCAACATCGGCCTGATGAAGGCGGTGGACAAGTTCGAATACCGCCGCGGCTACAAGTTCTCGACCTACGCGACGTGGTGGATCCGCCAGGCCATCACCCGTTCGATCGCGGACCAGGCGCGCACGATCCGTATTCCGGTGCACATGATCGAAACGATCAACAAGATGAACCGGATCTCGCGCCAGATCCTGCAGGAGACCGGCGCCGAGCCCGATCCGGCAACCCTCGCGATCAAGATGGAAATGCCGGAAGACAAAATCCGGAAGATCATGAAGATCGCGAAAGAGCCGATTTCGATGGAGACGCCGATCGGCGACGACGACGATTCGCACCTGGGCGACTTCATCGAGGACAACAACACGCTGGCGCCTTCGGATGCGGCCTTGCATGCCTCGATGCGCGGGGTGGTCAAGGATGTGCTGGATTCGCTGACGCCGCGCGAGGCCAAGGTGCTGCGGATGCGCTTTGGTATCGAGATGTCGACCGACCATACCCTGGAAGAGGTGGGCAAGCAGTTCGACGTCACGCGCGAGCGTATCCGCCAGATCGAAGCCAAGGCGCTGCGCAAGCTGCGGCATCCTTCGCGGTCGGATAAGTTGAAGAGCTTCCTTGAGGGTAGTAGCTGATCTTGCTCTTTGAGCCTTGACGGGTTCTCTTTAAAACAATATCCTCTCGCCACTTTGCATGCACGGTAGCTGATGTGCATGTGACAGTGGCGAGTTTCTAGCGCCCTTGCGTAGTACAGGTTTCGGGCCTCTAGCTCATGCTTGGTTAGAGCAGCGGACTCATAATCCGTTGGTGCCCAGTTCGACTCTGGGGAGGCCTACCAAAATTGGATTGCAAAAGGGGTTACGACATCGCCGTAACCCCTTTTCGTTTTCACTGCCGCACCGGCTTCACCACCTCCTTCGCCTGCGCGTCAGCCTCCGCCTTCGCCTCCACCGCCTCCTGCGCCGCCGTCAAGCCCGACCCCACAATCGGCCCCGCCTGCTCATCGATATCATCCGTCGGCGCCGCCTCCAGGCTAGGCCGGATCGGATCCAGCCGCACCGCATACTGCACTCCACCCCGAACCCCATCCGCCGCGATCTGCCCTTTGTCATTGATCGCCCGCCCAAACTGGATGTTCCATCCCAGCCGCGGATCGATCAGCGCATTCAGGCTCTGCATCCGCTTGCCGCGATAGATGAATCCGCCCAGATGATCGCTGCTGCCGACCACGTGGCCGAGGTTGTTGATGCCTTCGCCCGTGCTGAAAGGGCTCACGCTGGCGGGGCGCCCGTCGATGTCGATCACGCGGCCGTGGCTGAAGATGACGGCCTTCTGGGCGTGGAACGCGGTCGGGCCCGGCTCGACCCCGGCGTAGCCGGTCACCTGGCCGCGGTCGTTGATGTCCAGTCCATAGTTCGGCCGGAAACCCAGGTCGCCCAGGTCGCGCATGACGCCCTTGGTCCAGAGGAAGGCGCGCAGCGGCGGTTCCGGCGAGATGAAATCCCCCGACTCGCCCGTGATCTGGTTGCGGTTGTTCAGGGCCTCGGCCTGGGTGACTGGGTTCCCGCCTGGCAGCGTGCCGATGTTCCTGAAGTGTCCGCTCGGGTCGCGCAGGAAGCTGCGTACGCCCGTCAATTCCGGCGGCACCGGTATCGAACCGACCGCGACGGTGTAGCCGGCATTGTTGATGTCGACGTAGTAGGCGCCGCCGGGAGGCGCGTTGAGGTCGCGGCGCGTGCCGTGGTAGTAGATGAAGCCGCGCCGCTGGCCGCTGCTGCTGGTCCGGTTGCCGAGCACCTGGCCCTTGTCGTTGATGGCCACGACCTGGGCGGAGGCAGCGCCGAGCGTACCCAGGTTCACCACGCCGCTGCCGCGGTTGATGAAGCTGCCGAAATTCAGCCCGCCGGTGCCGATCGGATAGGTGCCGATCACGGTGCCGCCGGCATTGATGTCGACAGAACGGCTGTTGGCGGGGCCGACGATCGTGACCCTGTACTCGGCATACGCGCCGGCCGAGGCTACCTGGGCCACGGCCAGGGCGAGCGGCAGCAGGGACAGCGAAATGAAATGACGTCTTTGCATGGGAGTCTCCTCAGTGAAAAAAATGATTACTGCCGCACCGGCTGCACCTTTTCCTGCGCCTGTGCCTCGGCTTCGGCAGCCGCTTCTTCCGCCGATGGCGCTGGGACGGCCAGAGCCGCCTCCTCATCGGCGTCCATTGGCGGCGGCGCCTCGAGGCTGGGCCGGATCAGATCGAGCCGCACCGCGTACTGCACGCCGCCGCGGATCGCGGTTGCCGCGATCTGTCCCGCATCGTTGATGGCTTGCGGATTCACGATATTCCAGCCCGGCCTCGGATCGATCAGCGCGTTCAGGCTTTCCATCCGCCGGCCGCGATAAATGAAGCCGGACAGGTGGTCGCTGGTGCCGACGACATGGCCCAGGTTGTTGATGCCGTTGCCATGGCTGAAGCGTTCCACGGTGGCGGGGCGCCTGTCGATGTCGATCAGGCGGCCACGGCTGTACAGGAAGGCCACGCGGTCGCGGAAGCCCTCCGGCACCGAGGCGTAGCCGGTGATCTGGCCGCGGTCGTTGATCGCCGTGCCGCCGTTGGGCTCGGTGCCCAGGTCGCCCAGGTCGCGGATCGTGCCCTTGGTCCAGATGTAGGCGCGCAGCGGCTGGTCCGGGAAGGTGAGCGGCCCGGACTCGCCGGTGATCTGGTTCTTGTTGTTGAGCGCCAGCGCGGTCGTGATCGTGAGCGGATTGTCGGTCGGCAGGTGGCCGATGTCCCTGTAGCTGCCGTTCGGCGCGCGCAGGAAGCCGTGCGGTCCCTCGAAGGAATCGACGATGGCGCCGTAGGCCGTGATGTAGCCGGCGTTGTTGATGTCTGTGAAGATGCTGAATCGGCCGGGGATGATGCCGATGTCGCGCTGTCTGCCGTGGTAGTAGATGAAGCCGCGCGCTTGTCCCGCCCGGCTGGCCCAGTTGCCGAGCACCTCGCCCTTGTCGTTGATGGCGACCGCCCTGCTGGATGTGCCCCCCAGCGTCCCCAGGTCGACCAGCCCCTTGCCCCGGTTGAGGAAACCGTGGGTGGCGGTGGCGCTGACCGGGTAGGTGCCGACCACCACGCCGGCCTTGTTGATGTCGGCGGCTGTGCTGTTCGGCGGCCCCACGATCGTGACCCTGTATTCGGGATAGGTCGCCGCTGCCTGGGCCGCGGCGAAGGTGAGCGGCAGCAGAGACAGGGAAATGAAATGACGCCTTTGCATGGGAATCTCCTTGATCGGCAAGGGCTCGCCGAACGGCCGGCCCGTCAATCAAGTTACGCTGTCAATGCGAAGCAGCCTTAGCCCTGCACAATGCAAATCGGGTAAAGCCCGCACTGCATATCGAATCGCTCAGCATGTCTTGCGATGCCGGCCCTGCACGCCCTCTCGCCATTTCCCGCCCACCATTGCAATCTCCCTCCCACGAACGATACTGAAAGTCCGATCATCCGACATTCATGGAGGAGATCATGGATGCAAACATCAGCCTGCTAAAACAGGCATATGACGCCTACGACAAGGGCGACATCCAACGCCTGCTCGGCCTGCTTGCGCAGGACATCGAGTGGGATCTACCGGAAGTGGAAGGCATTCCCTTCACCGGCAAGCGCCGTGGCCTGGGCCAGGTATCCGACTTCTTCCGCGTGCTGGCCGAGTGCCAGGAGCCGCGTGAATTCAAGCCGGACCAGTACATCGGCCAGGGCGACCGGGTGGTCGTGCTGGGGCACGCCACCTTCACCGTCAAGGCGACCGGCGCCGAGTTCAGCGGTGACTGGTGCCATGTCTTCCGTATCGCCGGCGGCAAGATTGCCAGCTTCAAGGAATACGACGATACCTACAAGGCCGCACAGGCCTACCAGCTGCCCGGCGCCATCGCTGGCGCTGCTGCGGGCAAGGGCGCAACGCGTCCTGCCGTCCACTAATCTTCATCCATCGACACATGCGGCTGCGCCCTCCGGGGCGTGGCTGCCCATGTCTACGCGCTACGGTCCCGGATGGGTATTGTCCGGCAGCGAAGGGATCGCGCGCAGGTATTCGTACATCGCCGCCAGGTCGACGTCGCTCTTCTTGCCGAAGGTGGGCCAGGGCATGACCTGCAGGATTTCGCCCGGAGGGTCTTTCGGATTGTGTCCTGTGCGCAGGGTCTGGATGAACTGCCGGCGCGTGAGGCCGGCGGGCCTGCCGGCGTAGTCGGGCGTGATGTTGGGCGCGGTGAGCGTGGGGCCGAACTGGCGCCCACCCGACAGGTATTCCGGCGCGTTGATCACTTCGGGTTGTCCCAGGAAAGGATCGCCCCCCGGGGAATACGAGGGATGGCTATGGCAGTCGATGCAGCCGCTGGTATTGACGACGTAGCTGCCCAAGCCGACCAGGGCGCGGTTCTTGCCCTGCAGGTTCAGTTTGACGCCGGGCGGTACCAGTTCGTAGCCCCGCTTGACCAGCTGCTCGCCATAGTTGTCGTGCCTGCCGTAGTCATTGCTGTGCGCCGACACGGAGACAAGCGTAACCGTGGCGCCGGCGAGGCCGAGTACGGTTGCGGTTTTGAGGGTCTTGTTCATCTTTTTGCTCCCTACGCTGGAAACGGTCCTGCATGCGGATGTCGTTCAAGTCTAGGCAGGGAAAAGCGGGATGCATGGCTCTTCGGCGTGCGACATGAGACCTCTCAAGCGCATTCGCGATCATGGGAACTTCGGGGTCACTGCCGCACCGGCAGCACCACCTCATGCGAGACCGCCTCGGCTTCAGCCCTGGCATCCGCCGCCTCCTGTTCCGGCGACAGCGACCGGACAACCGGCCCGGTCTCGTCATCGGTGTCCAGTGCCGGCGCGGTTTCGAGGTGCGGACGGACCAGGTCCAGGCGCACCGCGTACTGCACGCCATTGCGGACAGCATTGGCCGCGATCTGGCCCGCATCGTTGATCGCCTGCGGCGTGGTGATATTCCAGCCCAGCTTCGGATCGATCAGTGCATTCAGGCTCTGCATGCGCTTGCCGCGATAAATGAAGCCGGACAGGTGATTGCTGGTGCCGACGATATGGCCGAGCTTGTTGATCCCGGTGCCGGCACTGAAGCGTTCTTCGGTAGTGGGGCGCCCATCGATGTCGATCAGACGGCCATTGCTGTACAGGAAAGCCGTCTGGTTCCGGAATCCGTTCGGCACGTACGCATAACCGGTAATCTGGCCGCGGTCGTTGATGGCGAGGCCGCCGTTGGGATCGCCGCCGAGGGTGCCCAGGTCCCGGATCACGCCCTTGCTCCAGACAAAGGCGTGCAGCGGTTGGTCGGGGAAGGTGAGCGGTCCGGAGGCGCCGGTGATCTGGTTCCGGTTGTTGAGCCGCTGGGCGTAGGTGAGGGGATTGTCGGCCGGCAGGTTGCCGATGTCCCTGAAGCTGCCGTCCGGCGCGCGCAGAAAGCTGCGCGATCCCAGGGAGGAATTCGGGATCGTGCCGATTGCGGTGATGTAGCCGGCATTGTTGATGTCGGTGAAGCCGGTGCCCCTGCCGGGGATGGGCCTGAGGTCGCGCATCTTGCCGTGGTAGTAAATGAAGCCGCGCGACTGCCCCGCGCCGGTCACCCAGTTGCCGAGCACTTCGCCCTTGTCGTTGATGGCAGCGGCCTTGCTGCTGGCGCCGCCCAGCGTGCCCAGATCCACCATGCCTGTGCCACGGTTGAGGAAGGCATGGTAGACGTTGAAGGCGACCGGGTATGCGCCGACCACCACGCCGGCATTGTTGATGTCGTAGGCATAGCTGTTGGCGGGGCCGACGATCGTCACCCGGTACTCCGGGTAGGCCAGGGCGGCATTGGCGGCGGCCAGCGTGAACGACAGCAGGAAGAGGGAAATACGCTTACGCAAGTGCATGGCAATCTCCTGATTGGGATGGGTTCGCCAGATGGCCGGCCCGTCGATCAAGATACGTCGTCCATGCAAGGAGGGTTTAGCGCCGCGCAATGCGGATGGGGTATGGCTGGCTTAGCGATGCTCTGTCACGCCCACCTGCTGGCACATATCAAGCACCGGGCAGGTCGAACAATGCGGCCGGGTGCCGGTGCAGATGTGTTTGCCGAAGGGCACCAGCAGGCGGTTGATAGCGATCCAGTACTGTTCCGGCAGCTTTTTTTCCAGGGCCACCAAGGTCTTCTCCGGTGTGGACGCGGCAATGTAGCCCCAGCGCCCGGTTACCCGGTGCACGTGGATGTCCACGCTGATGACCGGCGTACCGCAGGCCACGCCCAGCACCAGGTTCGCACACTTGGGGCCGACGCCGGCAAAGGACAGCAGCAGGTCGCGGTCGCCGGGCAAAATGCCGCCAGATTTCTCCTCCACCTCACGCGCGATCGCCAGGATCTGGTTCGCCTTGCGTTCATGAAAAGTGCTGGGGCTGATCAGGGCGTCGAGCTCTTCCCACGACAGCCGCGCCACCTCCGCCGGCGTGCGCGCCCGCGCGAACAGCTTGCGCGAGACCGGCAGCGTCACCTCGTCGTAGGTGCGGATCGAGATCATGCAGGCCAGCAGTTGTTCGAAGACCGAGGTATGGCCTTCCTCGGCCAGCTGGAACAGGGCGGCCTTGGGCCAGGGCTGGACGGCCTGCTCGATGCGTTCGAGCGCGATGTCGATGTCGAATGGGCGCTTTTCCATGGCGGGCTCCAGGTAAGGGACAGGCTGAGCATAAACGACACTGCAAACCAATGTGCACAGGCCAAAACACATGGATATTCCCTGTATTGAAATCAGCAGCTTTTATCAATAATTGGAAATAGTTGCCGTTAATGTTGGCAGGAAATGCGGTATCAATTAGTTCCTGGTTGCTAATCTAAATTGGGTAAAGTTGTTTGTTCTATTTGCAAGCAAAACGGCGTGAACAGCGGCGATATAGTCTGAACGTTATTCAAAAAGGTATCGGTCTGCTAATTTCATTCGCATGAATGTCGCCATTACGCTGAAAAACTTCCCGGCCTATCCCCAAGCTATCCGATTTCATTTATAGTGCTGCCTTAGAGCAACGCCATAACAGTGGTTCTTACTGTTTCGTAATTACTAGTCAAGCATTACCTCACTTAGGCCTTAACACATGGACACCCTCGAACAATTCGTTGAAAAATTCAGCAACGCAGTCGACTTCCAGACCGACGTAGTCCTGACCGGCGACACCAACTTGAAGGCCCTGCCGGAGTGGGATTCGCTGGCGGCGCTCGGCGTGATCATCATGTTCGACATGGAATACAACAAGGCGATCACCGGCAAGGACCTCGTGGTCTGCCAGACCGTCGCCGACGTCTACAAACTCGTCGCTTAAGTATCATGGCCCAGGCAACCATCCGTAACGTGCGCTACGCGGGCATGGCGACTTGCGTGCCCAAGCGCGTGGTGTCGAACATCGACGACTGTCCGCCGCAGATCCGCCCCGCGCGCGAGCGGCTGGTACGCAATATCGGCATCGAGACGCGCCGCGTCTGCTCCGAATGGCAGTACTTCTCGGACCTGGCCTACGATGCCACCGAGCGCCTGCTGGATGAGCTGAAGTGGGAACGCGACGAGATCGATGCGCTGATCGTGGTGACGCAATCGCCCGACTATCCGATCCCGTCCACTGCGATCATCATGCAGGACCGCCTTGGGCTGAAGCAGACCACCATCGCCTTCGACATCAACCTGGGCTGCTCGGCCTATGCCTTCGGCCTGCACGTGCTGGGCTCGATGATCTCTGCGGGCGGCATCAAGAAAGGCCTGCTGCTGGTTGGCGACAAGTCGGGTTCCGTGCTCGATCCGCTGTTCTCGGACGCCGGCACCGCCACTGCGCTGGAATACGATCCGGACGCGCCGCCAATGTACTTCGACCTGAACAGCGACGGCAGCGGCTACCAGGCGATCATGCTGCCGGTCGGCGGCCATCGCGAGCCCTACGGCATCCAGCATCTGGTGCCGGTCAAAGACGAAGACGGCATCTATCGCAGCCCGTCCAACCTGGTCCTGGACGGCCCGGCCGTGTTGAGCTTCTCGACCCAGCGGATTCCGCCGGCCGTGCGCGACCTGCTCGAGTATGCGGGTTGCTCGACCGAGCAGGTCGACTACTTCATCTTCCACCAGGCCAACCGGATGATCAACGAGACCATCCGCAAGAAACTGGGCCTGCCGCCGGAAAAAGTGCCGAGCACGCTGCATGACTTCGGCAACACCAGCGGCGCTTCGCTGCCGGTGACCATGACCGCGCGTATCCGCGACTCCCTGCTGGAAGGGAAGAAGAAGGTGCTGCTGTCGGGCTTCGGCATTGGCCTGTCGTGGGGCAGCTGCATCATCGATATCGAGAGTGCCGTATTCCCGGAGATGATCATCTCGTGACCGAAGCAGCATTCAATCCTTTCAGCCTTGAAGGGCGCCAGATCCTCGTGACCGGCGCCTCGTCCGGCATCGGGGAGGCCACCGCGCGCCTGTGTGCGAACATGGGCGCGCGCGTGTTCGCGTGCGGCCGCAACGAAGAACGCCTGAACAAGGTCGTGTCCGAACTTGCGGGCGCAGGCCACCAGGCCATCGTCGGCGATCTGACCGATCCAGCTGCGCGCCAGCTCGTGGTCGATGCCGTGCCCTCGCTCGACGGCTGCGTGTTCAGCGCCGGCACCGCCGCGCTCGCGCCGATGCGCCTGCTGTCGCAGAAACACCTGGACGCCATGTTCGCCGTGAACTATAACGCGCCCGTCCTGCTGACCCAGGCCCTGCTGGCCAAGCGCAGGATCGCGCATGGCGCATCGATGGTGTATGTGACGTCGATTGCGCAACACGTGACGCCCAACGCGACCGCGGCCTATGCGGGCGCCAAGGCGGCCTTGACGGCGAGCGTACGCATCATGGCGCTCGAAGGGGCAAAGCATGGCATCCGTGCCAATTGCGTTTCGCCCGGTTATGTCGCCACTCCCATGCTGGATGGGCTGGAGGACGTGATGAACCCCGAACAGCTGGCCGCCACGGCGCCCCTCGGCATGATCGAACCCGATGAAATCGCGGCCGGCATCGCCTGGCTGCTGGCGCCGGCAAGCCGCTGGGTGTCGCGTACGACCTTGCTGATCGACTCCGGCCAGACCCTGCACGTACGATAAGCGAAGCACACATGTTCCAACATCCTTTTCAATTGCGAGGCAAGACGATCCTGGTCACGGGTGCATCCAGCGGCATCGGGCGTGCGATTGCTGTCGAGTGCGCGCGCGTGGGGGCGCGCGTTGTAATCAGCGGCCGCAGTCCGGAACGTCTGCAGCAGACGATGGCCCTGATGGATGCCGCCAGCAGCGGCGGCCACGTCGCTTGCGAGGGCGATCTCACCGATATGGCCCAGCTCGACATGCTGGTCGCCGCGGCCGGGGAAGTCGATGGCGTGGTGCACGCCGCCGGCATCAGCAGCCTCTCTCCGATGCGAATGCTGCGCGAATCGTTCATGCAGAACACGCTGAACAACAACTTCATGGCGCCGCTCATGCTGACCCAGAAGTTCCTGTTCAAGAAGTCCCTGCGCAACAACGCCTCGATCGTGTTCCTGTCCTCGATTGCCGCCCACACCGGCACCGTCGGCCTCTCGCCCTACGCCGCATCGAAGGCCGCGCTCGAAGGCATGATGCGCTGCCTGGCGCTGGAAATTGCGCCGCGCGGCATGCGTGCGAACGCGCTGGTTCCCGGCACGGTCGACACGCCGATGGTGCGGGCCGCGCCCGACCTGCTCGAAGCCCAGGCCAGGATGTATCCGCTAGGCGTGGGCAAACCCGAAGACGTGGCCTACGCCGCGATCTATTTGCTGTGCGACGCCAGCCGCAAGGTGACCGGTACCCAGTTGCACCTGGACGGCGGCATTCCATGGACCTGAACCACATATGTTCGACGTACTGATCGTCAGCGCGGGCGGCTTCGGCCGCTCGATGCTCAACACCATCAAGACCGATCCCGCGAATAACGTCGAGTGGCGGGTCACCGGTTTCCTCGACAGCCGCACCGAGCTGGCCGACAAATGCCCGCTGCCCATCCTCGGCGATCCGCTGACCTACCGCTACGATCCGGACCGCACGCCGCGCCAGGAATTCCTGTGCGCGCTGGGCGAGCCTGCGCAGCGCCGTAAATTCGCGGCGCCGCTGCTGGGGCAGGGTGCGCGCTTCATGAACCTGTGCCATGGCCTGCGCGACGCATCCGGCATTATCATGGGCCAGGGCTGCATGTTCGAGTCCGAAGTGCGCATGGGCGTCGACACGCAGATGGGCGACTTCGTCATCATCCAGTCGACCAGCGTGATCGGCTACGAGGTGAAGATCGGTTCCTACACGACCATCGGCAGTTTCGTGTTCATTGGCGGACGCGCCGAGATCGGCAATGACGTTATCATCCATCCGCATGCCACTATCCTGCCCGGCAAGAAGGTCGGCGATGGCGCGGTGATCGGCGCCGGCGCCGTCGTGATGAGCGACGTGCCGCCGGGCGTAACCATGATCGGCAATCCGGCCAAAGTTTTCAGGTTTAAATAATGCAATCAAAAATGCCGCCGCAGGCCTATATCGACCAGGCCTGGTTCGATCGGGAGCGCGACCTGCTGTTCAAGCCGCTCTGGCAGTTCATCGGCTTGAAGGTCATGCTCGACAAGCATAATTCCTTCATTGCGCGCACCCTGTTCGGCATCCCGATCGTGGTGCAGAACTTCCGCGGCGAACTGCGCGCCTTCGAGAACGTCTGCCCGCACCGGCAGAACCCGATCCAGGTCGAGCCGCAAGGCGTGCGTCCGCTGTTCTGCGGCTACCATGGCTGGAGCTTCGACAGCGAAGGCGCCACCAAGATCCCCCACGAAGACACGCTGTACCGCTATCCGCAGGAAGAGCGGGCCTGCATCCACCTGCGCCGCTTTGCGCTGGAAGTGGTGGGCAACCTGGTGTTCGTGAACCTGTCGGACAATCCGCTGCCGATCAAGCAGCAGTTCGGCGCGGCCATGCTGGCGTCGATGAAGGCATCGTCGGAAGCCTACGACACCGAGGTCATCACGACCACCTACGACGCGAAGTTCAACTGGAAGCTGATCTACGAGAATCTCCGCGACAGCCATCATCCGCGCTACCTGCATGCACGCACGCTGTACCAGGACGTGAAGTTCGACGCCAAGATCGATGAATTCGGTCTCGAGGCGACCCAGCGCCTGCGGCAGGAAGATCTGACGGACCGCGGCCGGGCGCTGGCCCTGATGCGTTCGTTCAGCTTTGGCGGCCGCGACGCGCCGATGGAATCCCCGCCCAACGAATTCTGGCATCCCCTGGTCGAGCGTTATCGCGACCAGGATTGGTATTACAACTGGCTCGCTTACCCGAACCTGCACATCGCCTCGTCGAACGGCGGGCATTCCTTCACCATCGAGCACCATATCCCGGTCGGTCCGGGCCGCACCGAGTTCGTGGTCTATTTCGTGACGGCGAAGAAGAAGCGGCCATATGCGACCTCGGCGGCCGTATTGCATGCGCATACCCTGGGCGCGGACAAGATCCTGCGCGAAGACATCGAGGTGATGGAACAGATCCAGCGCACGCTGTACGAAGGCGCACGGCCGGCCCATCTGGGCGACTACGAGTTCATCAACGCCGGGATCGAGCATTGGTACATGAGCCTGATGGAGGGGAAATTTGCGCTCTAAATACGTGATCGGCCGCGGCCGCGAACTGCAGCGGGCTTTGGCCGCCTGGCGCGAACTGGCGCCGGAAACCGAACTGCGTCCCGTCGACATGGCTGCAGAAGGCGCCCAGGCCGCGCTGGATGCCATCGATCCGCTGGAAGCGACGGCCTTCGTCGCCGCGGATGCCTATTTCCTGAATTTTCACCGGCTCGAGCTGATGAGCGCGGTACGCGGGCGCGGCATCGCCATGCCGCCGCTGATCGAACGCGGCGCCATCGTCGGTGCGGATGTAAAGATCCCCGATAATTGCTGGATTGGCGCCGGCGCCGTCATCCAGCCCGGCTGCCGCATCGGATTCAATGTCGTGATCGGGCCCGGCGCCATTGTCGGCGGCGGCGCCGAGATCGGCCAGTCGGCCTTCATCGATGCCGGCGTGACGGTGGGCCATGGCGCCAGGATCGGCACCAAGGCCACTCTAGGATTGGGCGTCGCGATCGGCCATGGCGTGGAGATCGGGACCTTGTGCGTCATCGACAAGCCTGGCAGGTACGAGGCAAACATCGCCGCCAAGACCTTCATCCAGCCTTCGCACGCGCATCCGGTGGTGATCTTCGGCGAATAAGTTTTACCAAACGGCAAAATAAAAAGGGGCGCTCAATGCGCCCCTTTTTATTGCCTGCCCGGCCGGCTTTCAACCCGCTGTCAGTTGCCGAACAGCGCAGGCGTGAGGACTGCCGCGAGCAGGTTCTCCACCGTCGTATCCGGCTGGCGCAGCAGCACGCGGTACTGGCGATCGCCGAAGGCATTCCTGATGGCGATGGTGTCCATGATCGAGCGCGGCATGAAGCAGATTGCAGACTGCAGCGGCTTGCGTGCACCGGCCGCCACGAGCGTCTCCGCCGATCCGGCCAGCTGGATCGCCTGGCCGGCGCTTGCCTCGCTGCCGTCGACAGGCACGAGGCAATCGGCCAGGCTGCGGCGGTAGAACTCGGCCCGCCCGCCCAGATCCGCGAACGCCGCGTCGCTCACGCTGACGGTAAAGCTTGCCGCTGGCGCGTGCAGCCGCAGTTTCAGGATCGCGTCGAGGAACACGCGCGGCGTGTCGAGCACGTGCAGGTGCTTCACCAAACCACGCGCATTCAGATCGAGCAATACATTAAAGAGCACATGGCCCGGCGTATCGTCGCGATCGAATTCGACCATCCGGTTCCATTCGGCGTTGCGGAAGATGGTATCGAGCTTACTTGCCACTTCATACGATTCGGCATCGACGAAATGCTGGTCGAAGAGGCTGGGCGGCGGCGCCGACTTCAGCTTCCTGATGTCGCTCGCCGCGATCCCGGCGAAAGGCAGGCGCAGCGCGTCTTGCTGGTCTTCGGTGATCAGGCGGTCGAGGAAGTCCGCGACGCTGAGGAGTTTGGCGCCTTTCCCCTCGAAGAATGCTTTCAGCTCGACCTTCAGTTCGGGCGTGGACGAGATATCGAGAACGGTATCGTCCGGCGCGACAAGGTTCTGTGCCACGTCGAAGCCCAGCACGGGAATGCCTTCGATATCTTCAGGAATCTTTTTCGGATAAACGATACCGTCTATCGATACTTTATTCTTGTTAAGACGGAGAAAATGCTTGAAGTAGTTATGATCTGGCCTCTGGAGCGACCATCCGGCAGTAAAGATTTTCATTGTCATTTCTTCTCAAACTCGAAAAACAGGGTATCGCCGGCGTCGAGCTCGAGCGGACGGTTGCTATCGATCTGATACGGATAGAACACCCGGGCGACGCCATCCTTCAAAATCTGACAAGTGGTGGAATACGCGGCGATCTCACTCAGGCCATATTTTTCGGCGAGGGCCCTGACCTCTTCCGGGCGGAAGTGTTTGTAATGCCAGATATAACCCGTGTAGGGCATGGTGACTTCGTTAGGCGCCGAAATGAAGAGCCGGCCGCCTTTTTTCAGCGCTTTCGCCAGGGTCCAGAAGAAGGTTTCGAAATCCTTGACGTGCTCCATCGACTCGAGGCTTGCGATGAAGTCAAAGGCCGCTTCCGGCAATTCGAACGGGAACAGCTTGGCCGCAAAGATCACGTTAGGCGCATTCAGCTTCTTGTTTGCAATGTCGATTGCCTCAGCCGAGCCATCGATGGCAAGAATGGTCGAGTCCAGCTGCTGCGACATCAGCATGGCGCCGTAGCCTGCACCGCAGAAAATGTCGGCACCGAACAAAGGCCGTTTCTGTTCAGCCATGCGGGTTGCGACGTATTGATATCGCCATAGGTGATCGCCACCGATGAGATTCAAATCGAGCGACGAGTATCGTTCGCCGCTTTTCAATGAATAATCTTTCATTTTCTTCGAGTTTCCTTAATTTGAATTGACTGTGAATCCTACTCGCCCCCGGCTTGCCGCGCAAATTACGCGGACCTGACGATGGCGGCGATGCGTTCGACGTCCCGCTCATCCAGTGCCGGATAAATCGGCAGGCACAGCACCTGTTGCGCCACGGTGGAGGCGACCGGCAGGTTGCCGGGCGCGGCCGACGGCAGCGCGCTGTACATTGCCAGTTCGCTGATCAGGGGGAAGAAGTAGCGGCGTGCGTGGATGCCCGCATCGCGCAGCTTCTGGTACAGGCCATCGCGGCTCAGGGGATAGGCGTCCTGCACCAGGATCGGGAAATACGAGAAATTCGCCTCATGCCCCAGTGCCGGAATCCAGGCGATGCCGGGCACGTCGGCCAGCAGCCGGCGGTAGCGTGCCGCCACCTCGCCGCGCCTGGCGATCGCCGCCTCGACACCCTTCAGCTGCAGCAGGCCATAGGCGGCGCTGACTTCGTTCATCTTGCCGTTGATGCCCGCCGCGACCACCGTGACCTCATCGACGATGCCGAAGTTCTTCAGGCGGTCGATATGCTGCTTCATCGCGGCGTCGCGGCAGACGATGGCGCCGCCCTCGAGGGTATTGAATACCTTGGTGGCGTGGAAGCTCAGCACCGACAGGTCGCCGTAGCGCAGGATGCTCTTGCCGTCCTGGCGCACCCCGAAGGCGTGTGCGGCGTCGTAGATGACTTTCAATCCGTGCTTGCGTGCGATCGCCTCGATGCGTTCGACATCGCATGGGTTGCCATAACAATGCACCGGCATGATGGCCTGGGTGCGCGGCGTGATCGCGGCCTCGATCCGGTCCGGGTCGAGATTGAGGGTCACTGGATCGACGTCGGCGAACACCGGCTGCAGGCCGTTCCAGGTCAAGGCGTGCGTGGTGGCGACGAAGGAGTAGGGCGTGGTGATGACTTCACCGCTGATGCCCAGCGCCTGCAGCGCCGTCATCAGGGCCAGCGTGCCGTTCGCGAACAGCGAGATGTGCTCGACGCCCAGGTGCTTGCACAAGGCTTCCTCGAGCTGCTGGTGGAAAGGGCCGCCGTTGGTCAGGTACTTGCTGTCCCAGATCTGCTCGAGCGAGGCGACGAAGTCCGCCAGCGGCGGCATCTCCGGCTGCGTCACGTAGATCGGCGCCTGCGCCGGCGCCGGCAGCACGGGCTCGGCGGCCGGCAGCGTGACCTCGAAGGGAGCCGCGGGCAAGCCTTCGCACCAGCGCTGCCACATCGTCCGCATGGCCAGTTCCACGTGGTCCGCGACCCAGCTCATGACCTCGTCCGAGGGCAGCGCGAATTTGGCGCGCAGCGTCGCCCGTATCTGGGCAAGGGCGTCCAGGTCGGCGCAGACGGCCAGGCCCTTGCGCTCGAAATCATCGGCATCGTGGCAGATGAATTGCGGCAGGCCCAGATGCTCGAGCATCGAGGTGGTCTGGCGTCCGGCCGCTGTGTCGCCGGCCATGCTCAAGGTCGGCACCCCCATCCACAAGGCGTGCGCGGTCGTGGTGCCGCCCGAGTAGGGGAAGGAATCGAGCAGCACATCGACCTGGTTGTGCAGGGCGAGGTATTCCTTCAGCGGGCATCGCGGATGGGTGCTCACGCGCGAGGCGTCCACGCCTTCTTCGTGCAGCCAGGCCAGCATCTGGTCGGCGATGCCGCCTGGCGGCACGCCGCCCAGCAGCAGCTTCGAATCCGGCAGGGCGCGCAGCAGCTTGCCCCAGGTGGCCACCACGTTGCGGCCAATCTTGCTGATGCGGTTGAAGCTGCCGAAGGTGATGTGGCCGTTGCTCAGGGCGGGCAGCGGATTGACCGGCGCCGAATCCAGCTCCGGCTGGAACGGCGCCGACACCGGCAGGTAGACCAGCTTCTCGGTGAACTGGTGGTCGTACTGCCCCGGCGTCAGGATCTGGCGGTCGCTCAGGTAGTAATCCATGGATTGGAGGCCGGTGGTGCCTGGATAGCCGATCCAGCTCAACTGGATCGGCGCCGGCTTGCGCGCAAACACCGGCAGCCGGTTGTGCGCCGTATGGCCGGCCAGGTCGACCAGGATGTCGATGCCGTCGTCGCGGATGCGCTGGGCGAGCGTCTCGTCGTCCAGGCCCACCACATCGGTCCACTGGGTCATATAGGTTTTGAGGCGCTCGCTGACCTGGTCGGTGAGAACGTGGTTGTGATAGGCGAACAGGGCCACGCCGGGACGGCCGGCAAGGCGTTCGAAGATCGGTTCCACGAAGGAGGCCACCGCGTGGTGGCGCAGGTCGCCCGAGACGAAGCCGATGCGCAGCTGGCGCTGCGGATCGCGCGCGTTGGCGTGCGGGCGCCACTTCTTGCGCAGCGGCGCTTCGACGCGCTCGGCGTAGCGCAGGTGCTCGGCGAACAGCGCCTTGGCGTCGATGTCCTCCATCTGGCTCATCCCGAACAGCATGTTGCTGTGCACGCCCGCGTTATCGGGCTCCAGCTTCAGCACGTGGCGATAGGCGTCGACGGCGCCGGCCATGCGGCTCTGGCCCATCAGCGCCACGCCGATGGTGTTCCAGGCCAGCGCATTCTTCGGGTTGATGGCGACCGCGGCGCGCGCGCTGGCTTCGGCTTCGGCCAGGCGGTTCATGTCGAGCAGGGTGACCGCCAGGTTGTTGTGCGCGTCGGCGCGCCGCGGGTCCAGTTCCAGTGCGCGCTTCAGGACCACGATCGCGTCTTCGTGGCGGCGCGATTCCTTCAGCAGCAGGCCCAGGTTGCTGTAGGTTTCGGCGTTGTCGGGATCGCATTCCGAGGCCCTGGCCATGGCCTGGACGGCCGGCGCGACCTGGCCGCGCATGTGGTGCACCACGCCCAGCGACTTCCAGCCGAAGGCATAGCGCGGGCAATCGATGGTCATCAGGCGGGCCGCGTGCTCGGCCTCGTCGAGGCGGCGCTCGCGCATCAGGGCGGACAGCAGGTCGGTGTCCTTGCGCGGGGGCGTGCCGCGCTCGGCCCGCGCCAGGCGCTCGGCCAGGCCGTCCAGCGCCGCGCCGCGCAGTCCATGGCGGCGTCCCAGGTCGATGGTCTCGCGCACGGCGGCCAGCTCGGCGCCGTCCAGCAGGACTTCGATATAGGCCAGCCAGTAGGCGGCTTCACCCGGATCCGCCTGGATCGCGCCGGACAGGTGCGCGGCGGCTTCCTGCAAGCGCCCGGCCTGCCATTCAAGCCGGCCGAGCTGGTACTGCGCCTGGGCATGGCCGGGATGCATGTCGAGAATGGCGCGGCACAGCGTGGCGGCCTGGTCGAACTGGCCGGCGTCGAGGTGCTGGAGCGCCAGCTGCATCGCCTGTTCGGCGACGCGCTGGATCTCTTCACTGAGCGGTACGAGGGTGGTATCTGGCATGGGTAAGCTGGCCTTGGGCGCGACTGTTTTCAGAGTGTCATGCCCGGGGTTTTGTTTCCCTGCGACATCTCGCTACCATAGTGGAAGCCCCGCCCAGGGTCAAGGAATTGCGCCCCTTCTGGCGGCCAACTGTTGCACGCGAATCCGAAACGGCGACACACTTGCCGCTACGCCTAGCGTATTTGGCATCACCTGGAAAACAGCCAGGCCGAGAAGCGGTGCGACACCCTGATCGCGCCGCGATCGACGCGCGCTTCGAACAGGCTTGCGGCCAGGAAGCACACACCCAGGTAGAGCACGAAGTTCGGCAGCAGCCACAGGCGCTGCTGCGGGAAGTGCAGGTAGAACCAGCACCCCAACGAACACAGGACGATGAAGTGCAGCAGGTAGAGCGAGAACGAAATCCGCGCCAGGAATTGCACGATGCGATGTTCGAAGAAGGCGCGACCGAAGCCATGCACGACTGCCAGAGTCAGGCAGAGCGCGCCAAGGGCATTATAAAAATTCTTCTTTTCCCAGACCAGGGCGCCGTGGACCTGCAGCGCGGGCAGGAAGTCGTAGGCGCGCGACTCGAACTGGAAGCAGGCGAAGTAGAGGCCGGCCGCGAGCAGGGCCAGCTTGGCGCGTGCGCCGGGCTGGGCCCGATGCAGGGTCGCGCCGATGAAGATCACGAAGTAATAGATCGACTCTTCCTTGTGCACCGCATACAGCAGCAGGAAGGCGGCCAGCATGGGCGCCAGGGTCCTTGCGTGCGGCTTGACCAGGAAAAAGGCGAGCACGTAGAGCGAGCCGATGAATTCGATCTTCAGTGTCCACAACGGCGGCACCAGCGTGCCGCTGCCGTAGACGAGGGCGCCGTACAAGGCATCCTGCAGCGCGGCCCAGCCGGTGATGCCGTCCGGATAAAAGGTCTTGAGCCAGTTCACGGAGCCGGACACCGTCGCCGCCTGCACGTTGGCGTACAGGCCGAGCCGGTAGACGGCGAAGGACAGCAGGACGGCCGCCGCGATCGGGATGTTCAGCCGCAGGTAGCGGCCCCACATGCGCTGCTGCAGCGTAGGCTGGCCGTGGCCGGCGCTGTAATAGGGCAGGGTCAGAACGTAGCCGGACAGGGCAAAGAAGATCAGGACCGAGATATGGCCATTGTAGAAAATCGTCGCCAGCGGCGAGGTCAGGACTTCGAAGAGCGTGCCGGGCGCGGCGTTGACGGGAAAGGTCGACGGATAGTTTTTGTGCAGCATGGACGGCAGGAAGGCTGCAACAAAATGGGTGATCGCCACGTTCAGGGCGGCGACGCCCCGTAGTCCATCCGCGTTCTTGTTCTTCATCTGCCGTGCTTTCAAAAAAGCAAATTCTACTGGCAAATGTCAGCGCCATGTTCATTGCTTAGAGTACATGGCGTTGTTACAAGCGTTTGCATTTGATACGGAATCGCTCTTTCCGGAACAGGTTATGGCCGTTACTCTGTGTCCATGTCTGTCAAAACAACACCTAAGGGGAACACCATGAAAACGATCTCGAACATCGGCGCCCGCCTCGCCCTCGTGGCCGCTTTTGCCGCCGCCGGCGCCGCGCCGCTGGCCGCCCAGGCCGCACCGGACCATCACCAGAAAGCCTCGAACGCGCATTGCCAGAACTGTGGCACCGTGGTTTCGACCCGCACCTATGAACGCGCGGCAGAGCGCGCCAGCGGCCTGGGCGCCGGCGGCGGCGCCGTGGTCGGCGGCCTGCTGGGCAACCAGGTGGGCAGCGGCAACGGCCGCACCCTGGCCACCATCGCCGGCGCGGTCGGCGGCGCCTACGCCGGCAACCGCGTCGAGCGCAACATGCACTCGACCACCTACACCGACGTCCGCGTCCGCATGGCCAGGGGCGGCTACCGCACCTTCACTGAACAGGGCCGTCCGCGCTACCGCAACGGCGACCGCGTGCGTGTCCAGCAGGGCCACCTCATCCGCGATTAAGGGAGCAGCGCCACCTTCTCGATCACCATGCCGCTGGCCGGCAGCGTCGGAATCCGGCGCAGGCTGATCGAGAGGTCTTGCGGCGGCACGGCGTAGGCGATCCCGGTCGCGAACAGCCGCACCGCCGATTTCACGAGGTCCACCGTCAAGGACTCGCCGGGGCAGCGGTGCCCCGCATAATGGTCGCCGCCGCCCTGCGGGATCAGATCGAAGCCGCTGTTCTCGCGGCGCTCGAAACGCTCGGGCCGGAACACGCCGGGGTCGCCCCAGATCGCCGGATGCATGTCGGTGCCGTACAGGTCCAGCAGGACCCAGGTGCCCTTCGCGATGCGCATCCCGTGCCAGTCGAAATCGTGCAGCGCCCGTCCGCCGATCGCCGGCAGGAAGGGGTAGTAGCGCCGCACCTCCTCCACGAACATCGTCAAATACGCCTCGTCGCCGGCGGCAATCCGTTCGCGGCAGGCGGGGTGCTCGTGCATCGCCAGAACCGCGAAGGTGATGAAGCGCGCCACCGCCACGGTCGGGCGCAGGAAGTTGATCAGTTCCACCGCCGCGTGCTTGCGGTCCATCGGGCGGCCGTCGGCGTCGCGATGGCGCGCGACCACGTTCAGCGCGCTGTCGAAGGGCGGCTGCGCCTGCCCGGCACGCACGGCGTCGATCAGGGCGCGCGCCCAGTGCTCGGTGCGCCGGCGCAGCATCAGCGCCTTCCAGGTGCGTGGCCCGACCGAGGCGGCGCCGTCTATCATCGCCGAGAACTCCGCCGTGCGCCGGCGCGCTTCGTCGGCGTTGATCGGGATGCCGGCCCACTGGCACACGGCGCGGCACAGCACCAGCTCCGTTTCCCGGTGCACGATCACGGACGGCAGATTCGGCCAGCGCGCAATATGGGCGCGCCACTGGGCCAGCGCCAGCCCCGCCATGCGCTGGCGCTCGAGGGGGCCGAGCAGCGACATGAACATCGCCTTGCGCTTCTTGTGCGCCTCGCCGTCCAGCGCCATCACGCTGCCGTAGTCCTGCAGCAGCGCCAGCGTGGTCGGCGGCAGCGCATGGCGGCGCGTGAAGCGGCCCGGCTGGTAGAACATGCGCGCCGCATCCTCGCCGCGCACGCACAGCGCCTTGCGCAGCATGAGGCGGGTGGTGAACATGTCGGTCCCGAAGCGCTCGAAGCGGTCCGGCAGGAAGCGGTAGCCCTCGGCCAGCAGCGCCAGCGTGCGGTCGAAACCTCCCTCGGCGGGCACGTTCAGCGGGGTCACGGTGCCTCCTTCAATGCGGGGTCGGGATGTAGAGCGGATCGGGCCTGTCCTGCAGCGCGCGCGGCAGGAACACGCACACCGTGGTGCCTTCGCCCGGCGTGCTCGCCAGGCGGATATGGCCGCCGCTCTGCTTCACGAAGCCATGCGCCATCGACAGTCCCAGGCCGGTGCCCTTGCCCTCCGGTTTGGTGGTGAAGAAGGGCTCGAAGGCGCGTTCGGCGACTTCCGGCGGCATGCCGCTGCCGGTGTCGGTGACGGCGATCCGCACGTAGTCGCCCGGCCGTATGTTGGTGATCGCCAGCGCGTCGCCTTCCTCGACGTGGACGTTGTCGAGGGCGATCGTGATGCGGCCCTCGTTGTTCATGGCGTCGCGCGCATTGATCACCAGGTTGAGCAGCACGTTCTCGAGCTGGTTCGGGTCGACCAGCGTGTGCCACAGCTGGTCGGCGATGGCAAAGCGGATCTCGATGGCGTCGCCGGCGGCGCGGTGCAGCAGGCTGTCCATGCGTTCGATCAGCTGCGCCAGGTCGACCACGCTGGGGTGCAGCGGCTGGCGGCGCGCAAAGGCCAGCAGCTGCGCGGCCAGCTTCTTTCCGCGTTCCACCGCGTCCATGATGCTGAGCAGGCGCTTGCGGCTGGTCTCCTCGTTGCGCATCATGAGCTGCACGTTGACGCTGATGATGTGCAGGATGTTGTTGAAGTCGTGCGCGACGCCGCCGGTCAGCTTGCCGACCGCCTCCAGCTTCTGCGAGCGCAGCAGCGCGGTGCGCGCTTCGTCGAGCCGCGCCTGGCGCTGGCGCTCGCGCTCTTCCTGCACCTTGCGCGGCCGGATGTCGCGCACGAAGGCGACAGCAGCGAAGCCGCCATTCGAGGGCAGGGCGGTGACCGCGATCTCGACCGGCAGCGCGCGGCCGTCGCGGTCGGCCAGCATGATCTCGGTGGGGGCGGCCAGCAGCTCGCATTCGCCGCGCGCGTGGAAGGCCACGAAATGGGCGCGCCAGCGTTCGCGCCATTCGGGCGCGGTGATCAGCTCGACGGCTTCGCGGCCCAGCGCCTCCTCTTCGCTCCAGCCGAACAGCTTGGTGGCCTGCTCGTTCCAGTCGGTGACGCGGCTGTCCGGACCGATCGCGAGGAAGGCGTCGTAGGCGTTCTGCAGGATCAGGCGGATGCGCTGGCGCTCGGCGTCGATGCGGTCGCGCGATTCGCGCAGCTCGAGCGTCATGCCCCCCGCCAGCTGCAGGGCGCGGCGGCGCTCGGTGGCCAGCAGCCACACCACGAGGCTGAGTAGCAGGCCCAGGCCGATCCCGGTCGCGGCGATCGCGGCGGTGGGGCGCTTGTCGAGCGTGGCTTCGAGCTGCGGCGCGGAGCGGATCGCCAGGGTCCAGGTGCGGGCGGCGGTGTCCATCGTCTCGGTGCGCGAAAACATCGCTCGCCTGGCCGGCGGACTGGCGCCGGGCGAGCGGTAGAGCAGGGTGTCCTCGCTTGCCAGCTTGCCGTCGTAGACCTCGACCTCGAGATCGCTGGCGTGCTCGCCGCCCAGGCCGCGCATCAGGTCGTTCATACGGAAGGGCGCGTAGACCCAGCCGGCGATCGCGGCGCGGCGCTCCGCCAGGGTAGCGCGCGGCATGCCGCGGCGGTAGACCGGCACGTACATCAGGAAGCCGGACTGCACGTTGCGTGCGCCTTCCTGCACCAGCGTGACGCGGCCGGTGGCGACGGCGGCGCCGGTGTCGCGCGCCGCCTCCATTGCCGCGCGCCGCACCGGTTCGCTGAACATGTCGTAGCCGAAGGCGCGCAGGTTGCGGCCGCCGAAGGGCTGGATATGGGTGACCGAGGTATAGAAGTCGCGCGGGCCGGGCGGCTTGATCTCGTAGCCGGAAAACCCTGCGGCGCGCATCGCGGCGACGTGGGCGGCCAGCTGTGCGGGCGGAACGATGGTGGCGATGCCGATCGCCTCGATGCCGGGATAGCGCTCGTTCAGCCTGAGGATGGCGTAGTAATCGGCGAAGTCGTCCTGGCTGACGTCGACCGCGCCGCGCAGGAAGCCGCGCGTACCTTGCAGAACCTGCTCGTACACCGCCATGCGGCGCGCCAGGATGGCGGCGAGATCGCGGACGCGGTAGTCGAAGGTGGCCTGGAGCTCGTTCTCGGCAGTGCGTTCGACCTTGTCCGCCACCACATAGGTCACGATCAGCGACACCAGGAACACCAGCGCGGCCAGCAGCAGCGGGACGGAGGCCGGGTAGCGCTGCGGAGCGGGCGTGGCGGGATGATCGGAAAGCGGCATGGTGGCAAAATCATACCCGGCCATGGCCTTGCAAGGCGCACAACAGTGGCTGACCTTGGCGCACGAAGTTGCCCCGGCTACAATGTCGGCACCCATCCGCGATGACTATGCCCGCTCCCGATTCTGTTCAAACTCTGCCGCACGGCAGCCTGCTGCGCCGCCTGCAATGGACGCTGGCAGCCATCCTGTGCGCCGCGCTGCTGTGGGCCGCGCTGGCGCCGCTGCACTATCCGACGCGCGAGCGCCTGTTCGAGTTCTCGCGCGGCGCGGCGGTCCTGGGCGGCCAGCCCGGGCCTGCGTCAGTGCCGGCCGAAGTCCGCCTGACGCTGGGCGTGCGCGACGTGCTGCTGCTGCGTAACCGCGACCTGGCGCCGCACGTGTTCGGCCAGGTGCTGGTGCTGCCGGGGCGCGAAGTGCGCCTGCCTTTCGAGCAGGCCGGCGACTATCCCTTCGCCTGCGACCTTGCGCCGGCATCGACGGTGACGGTGCGGGTGGGGGAGCAACCCGACCCCGGCTGGCCCCGGCTGCGCTGGCGTTTGTCCACCTTGTTGGATGCAGTGCGGACCCTTCCTTTGCAGGGTCCCGAAGACTGAGTTCGCCACGCAATCGTGCTCCGTCCCGCAAAGCGAATCTGTCATGATGCGCGCATGGCCACGATCTCCTTACCGCTGTTCCCGCTCAGCACGGTCCTGTTTCCGGATGGCGTGCTGCCGCTGCAGATCTTCGAGGTGCGCTACCTCGACATGATCAGCCATTGCCTGACGGAGGACAGCCCTTTCGGCGTGGTGCTGCTGACGCATGGGCAGGAGGTGCGCACCCCGCAGGGACTGGAGCGCTTCGTGGCATCGGGAACGCTGGCCTCGGTGCAGGACACCACGGCCTCGACGCCGGGCCTGCTGCAGGTGGTCTGCCGCGGCAACTCGCGCTTCCAGGTGCTGGCTAGCGAGCGCCGCAGCAACGGCCTGTGGATGGCCGAGGCCGAACTGCTGGAGGACGACCACGCGGTGCGTATCCCCTCCGACCTGAAGGGCGCTGCCGACGCCCTCGACCGCGTGCTCTCCTCGCTGCACGACGTGCCGCAAAGCCGCTGGCCGGTGCAGCCGCCATTCCGCCTCGACGACTGCGGCTGGGTCGCCAACCGCTGGTGCGAACTGCTGCCGCTGCCGAACCAGCAGAAGCAGCACATGCTCATGCTGGATAACCCGATGATCCGGCTGGAGCTGCTGCATGATGTGCTGGATGAACACGGGCTGATCACGTCCTGAGCGCCGTCATTCCCGCGAAAGCGGGAATGACGCTTAGGCTTCTACGCTGACACTGCTGGTGGCGCCAGCATCGCCCGTCGACGCCGTCGAGCTATCGCGACCGCCGCTGTTCTCGGCATACGCCTTCAACAGATGCAGCGCATGCGCCAGTTCGCGCATCGGGTCTTTCGGGCGCTCGGCTTTCCCGGCGCCGCCCGCGGCTTTGTCACCGCTGCTACCGCCTTCATCCGCCTGGCCGCTCGCCACCTTCTTGTCATAGGCCGCCTGTTCGGCGTCGCTGACCGTGCCGTCGCCGTCGGTGTCGGCGGCCGCGACGTAATCGGTGCTGGTGCTGCTTGTGCCGTCGGTCGAGTCGGTGGCGCTGTCCGATTCCTCGCTGCCGCCGACGCGGCCGCCGCCTCCGCCAGGCGGCGGGCCGCCCGCACCGCGCGGACCGCCCTGGCCCACGCGCGAGGCATCGAACTGGGCGTTGAGCTGGTCACCCAGCTTGGTCATCGCGTCGGTGAGCTCGCTCTTGGTCACCTTGCCGTCGCTGTCGCCGTCGAGCGCGCCGAAGGTGCTGTCGATGTCGACCGCCTGGCCGCTGTCGCCGCCCTGGTCGCCGACCTTCGAGAGGGCGTCCTGCAGGTCGGTCTTCTCGATATAGCCCTGGTTTTTGGTGTCGAGCTTGGAGAAGACGGAGTCCGCCCAGTTCGACACGGTATTGCTGCTGATGCTAGCGACCATCCTGGAGTCCTTATATTTAATGCACTGCATCAATTATCGGACGCCGGCGGGACGAGGAGGAGGGCGGAAACTGTAAAGTCGGGTAAAGGAATGTTAAGAGAAACTGCGTAAAAACATGGCAATTCGCGGTCGAAAGTACAGGAATTCATATACAGAGGGGTGGATTTGAGGTAAATTGAGCGCGGTTTAGTATCTCTACGTCCGCCCAAGCCGCCACCGCAGCTCACGCCGCGCCGGCGCGTCCCGTACCTCCGGAGTTTCCCGCGTTGGCCATGCCAGGGCCGCTTTGGCCGTAGAGCGCAACTCTTATTACGCCCGAAAGAAAAAATGTCTGAAACGACGACCACCAATGATGCTGGCGGCGCACCCACCGTGCGTTTTGCCGATTTCGGTCTGGCGCCTGAGATCCAGCGCGCGCTGTCGGACCAGGGCTATGTCCACCCGACCCCGATCCAGGCCCAGGCGATTCCTGTCGTCCTGCAGGGCCGCGATGTCATGGGCGCAGCCCAGACCGGCACCGGCAAGACCGCGAGCTTTTCGCTGCCGATCATCCAGAACCTGCTGCCGCATGCGAACACCAGCATGTCGCCGGCCCGTCACGCGGTGCGTGCGCTGGTCCTGACCCCGACCCGCGAACTGGCGATCCAGGTCGCCGAGAACGTCAAGGCCTACGCCCAGCACACCCCGCTGCGCTCCACCGTCGTGTTCGGCGGCATGGACATGAAGCCGCAGACCGAGATCCTGCGCAAAGGCGTCGAGATCGTGATCGCGACCCCGGGCCGCCTGCTCGACCACGTCGAACAGAAGAACATCAGCCTGGCCCAGGTGCAGATGCTGGTGATGGACGAAGCCGACCGCATGCTCGACATGGGCTTCCTGCCGGACCTGCAGCGCATCATCAACCTGCTGCCGAAGAAGCGCCAGAACCTGATGTTCTCGGCCACCTTCTCGCCGGAGATCAAGAAGCTGGCCGCCAGCTTCCTGACCGATCCGCTGACCATCGAAGTGGCGCGCAGCAATGCCACGAATACCTCGATCACCCAGGTGCTGTACAAGGTCGAGGAAGGGCAGAAGCCTGAGGTGGTGCTGCACCTGATCCGCTCGCGCGACCTGAAGCAGGTGCTGGTGTTCTCGAACACCAAGATCGGCGCCTCGCGCCTGTCGCGCACCCTGGAGCAGGCCGGCATCAAGGCCTCCGCCATCCACGGCGACAAGACCCAGCAGGAACGCATCGCCGCGCTCGACGCCTTCAAGAACGGCGAGATCGACGTGCTGGTCGCGACCGACGTCGCCGCGCGCGGCCTCGACATCACCGACCTGCCTTGCGTGATCAACTACGACCTGCCGTACAACGCCGAAGACTACGTGCACCGCATCGGCCGTACCGGCCGCGCCGGCGCCACCGGCGATGCGCTGTCGGTCTACTCGGACAAGGACGAGCGCCTGCTGGTCGACATCGAGAAGCTGATCAAGCAGACCATTACCCGCGGCGAGCTGACCGGCTTCGCGCCGGGCCGCTCGGGCGGCAGCGAGCGCTTCGACGGCCGCAGCAGCAGCGGACGCCGCCAGAGCGACGCTTCGCGCAGCTTCGAACGCGGCGATCGTGGCGAGCGCAGCGAACGTGGCCCGCGCGGCCCGGGCGCCCCGCGCCGCGAGAAGGTCGATCCGTGGTTCCTCAAGCCCTACGAGCCGGCCGTGGCGCCGCGCAAGGACCCGGCGGAAGCCGTGCCTGTCACGCAGGCGAAGCCGAAGCAGCAGCTGGCGGCCTTGTTGGGTGGGTTGCCGAAGCAGTAATTTACACCCGTAGCACGCGCACTACCTCGTCGTCCCCGCGCAGGCGGGGATCCAAGTTTGTCAGCTTTTCGTTAACGCACGCAGAACTTGGATCCCCGCCTTCGCGGGGACGACGTTTGGAACGCGGGAATGACGTTTGCGGGCCAACGATGCGGGTAACACTCACGCCGCTCTTTTCTCCAGCTCCTTCCTCACCCGCTCCAGCAAATCCTCCTGCCGGTACGGCTTCGCCAGGATATTCAAGCCGCCGCCGCGACCGCCTTGCGGCAGTTCGTCCATGTAGCCGGTCGTGACCAGCACCGGCAGTCCCGGCCGCAGCGCGCGGGCCCGTTCGACCAGCTCCAGCCCGTCCATCCCGCCCGGCATGATCACGTCCGTGAACAGCAGGTCGGCCTGGGCGCCCTGTTCCAGGATGCTCAATGCCTGTTCGCCGCTGGCCGCCGACTGCACCGCGTAGCCTTCCATTTCCAGTACCTGTTCCGCCAGTTCGCGCACGTCGTCGTTGTCCTCGACCACCAGCACGCGCGGTTTGTCGTCCCTGGCCTTCGCGTCGTCTGCGGAGGACGGCTGGCCCGCATCCGCGGTGGCATCGCCATGGCCGATGGCATTGTCGGCAATCGGGAAGATCATCGTGACCTTGGTGCCTTTGCCGGGATGGCTGTCGAGCTCGAGGCGGCCGTGCGACTGCTGGACGAAGCCGTGCACCATGGCCAGGCCCAGCCCGGTGCCCGGACCCTTGGTGGTGAAGAAGGGCTCGGTCGCGCGGCGCAGCACCTCCGGCGCCATCCCGGTGCCCTTGTCGATCACGCACAAGGAAACATAGGTGCCCTGCGGCAGGCCATGGACCTTGAGGCGGTCTTCGCCGCGCACGATCGCGGTCGCGACCGTCACCTCGCCGCCATCCGGCATGGCGTCGCGCGCGTTGATCAGGACGTTGAGCAGGGCCATCTCGAGGTGGGTCGGGTCCAGCATGCAGACCGGCAGGCCGGGGCGCAGGTCGAGGCGCAGCTCGACTTTGGCGCCCAGGGTGCGCACCAGCATTTCGGAAAAATCGAAGACCAGGTTGTTGATGTTCATGCGCCGCGGTTCGAGGCGCTGCTTGCGCGCGAAGGTCAGCAGCTGCTGGGTGAGCCTGCCGGCACGCATGGCGGCGCGCTGGGCGCGCTCGAGCTGCTGGCGCGCGCTGTCCGGCCGGTCCAGGCTGATCAGGGCGACTTCGAGGTTGCCGTTGATGACCTGCAGCAGGTTGTTGAAGTCGTGCGCCATGCCCGCCGTCAACTGGCCGATCGCTTCCATCTTCTGTGCCTGCAGGTAGGATTCCTGGGTGGCGCGGCGCTCGGTGATGTCCATCTGCGAGGCAAAAAAGTACAGCAGCTCGCCGTCCTGGTCGAAGATCGGACCGATGTACAGGGCGTTCCAGAAGGGCTTGCCGTCCTTCTTGTAGTTCAGGAGGTCGACCGCGACCGCGCGCTGCTCCTGGAGTGCCTTGCGCACTTCATCGAGCGTGGCGCGGTCCGTCTGCGGGCCTTGCAGGAAGCGGCAATTGCGGCCGACCGTCTCCTCGTTGCTGTAGCCGGTCAGGTCGAAGAAGGCGCCGTTGGCGAACACGATGGGATTGTCGGGCTGGCGCGGATCGGTGACGACCATCGGCATGCGGGTCATCTCGACGGCGGCGAAGAAGATATTGCCGCGGTCCTGCAGGCCGTCCTTGGTAATGAAGCTGGCCTGCCAATGCTTGACGCCGGGGCCGCCCAGCGGGCTCTCGGCATTGCCTTCGACTTCGCCCGAAGCCGGCACACCGGCACTCTGGCCGCCGCCTTGCCGGTCAAGCGTTTTTTCGAGCTGCTCCTCCCTGTTGCTTCCGGTCGTCATCCCACATCCCCATCGTCGACATGTCGCCGACAATTCTAGGGCGCGCCTCCGTGCATCCACTGTTCGCGGACGCACGGAGGCGGGGGCTCAGTGGGCGGGCGTCGAAATCTCGATTTCCGCCAGCGCAATGCCCAGCAGGCGCGGGTCGCGCGGATCGCCGTAGCTCATCGGCGACACCGGGTGCGGCACCTCGATCGTCAGGCTGCGCTGCTGGCCGTCGGTGTCCAGGCGCAGGCCGACTTCCTGCGGCGTGCCGCTCAGGCGGAACTGGGCGCTGCTGCCGCCGATGCGCAGCGTGAACGGGAACTCGGTGTTGTCGCCATAGGCCCAGGCCTTGAGCACGATGAAGGCGTGCTGCGGCAGCGGCGCGTTGAAGTGCAGCACGACCTGCTTGGCGTTCGACCAGCGTCCGAAGCCCTCGATATCGGCCACGCCCTCGGCGCCGGACAGCAGGCCACTTGCAGCGAAGGGCTCGTTGAAGCGCGCGTTGCCGATGATGCGGCGCTCGACGCTGGTGTGTACCAGCGCATAGTGCTCATTGCCCGCCACCGGCGTCAGGCCCGGCGGCAGGGCATGCTTGCCGAACACCAGCAGCCAGTTGTTGCGCACCGGGAGCTGGTAGGGCTCGATCGGCACGCCCTGCGGCAGGACCAGCATGGCCGAGTCCTTGTCGTCGATGTGGAACTGGGCGCGCATGACCTGGCCGATTTCCGAGCCGGCCACCGTGATCTTGCCGCGCTCCGCCGGCGGCACCAGGCGGTAGGCCGCCTTGCCGGCCAGGTCGGCGGCCTGGTCGTCCACGTACAGACCGAGCTGGTAATTGTTGTCGACGATGCCGCTGGCGATGTACAGCGGCGTGACCACGAACAGGAACACGCGCCGGGCCGAGGCGCGGCCGGCGGCCCACAGGAACAGGGCGGCCACCTGCAGCGCCAGGATCACCAGGCTGAGGGGCTTGTCCAGGCGCAGGGCGAAGGCTTCGGGGCCGTCGACGGCATTGAAGGAATAGGTCGGGAACTTGACGATGGCGATGGCCAGCACGGCCGTCAGCAGCAGCGCGAGGGTCCAGCGCAGGGCGGCCGGCTGGCGCTCGTCGCGGCCTTGCGTGGCGGCGGCGACCACCCACAGCAGCGGGAACACGAAGCTGTAGTAGCGCACGTGCATGCGCAGGCCCTCGTTGGTGCCGGGGTAGGCCAGGGTGGCGGTGTAGAGGATGGTCATGCCGGCCGCGGCGCCCAGTACCAGCAGCGTATAGATGCCCACCAGCTCGGCCTGGCCGGCCTGGGCCCGCTTGCTTGGGCGTAGCACGCTCTGCAGCAGGATGGCCAGCGGCACGCCGAAGGCCAGCGCCAGCAGCATCAGGTGGGCGCGGCCGATGACGAAGGCCGGCTTCAGCAGATGCAGCTTGTCGCCGGCGCTGGCGGCATTCGCGCCGCCGGCGTAGAAGGGGCCGAACAGGCTCAGGCCGGCCTCGCCGGCCAGCAGATAACCGAGGCCGAACTTGACCGCGAACATGCCGGCGCCGCCGATCGCCATGGCCAGCACGGCGCTGCCGGCCCAGCCCGGGCCCGCCAGCCAGCGCGAATAGGCCAGGAACAGCAGCAGGGCCGGCACCAGGAACACGGCGTGCACCTTCATCAGGCTCATCAGGCCGAGCAGGACGCCGCAAGCCAGCGCATGCAGGGCCCAGTGCCAATGGCGGCGCGTCAGCGCAACCCAGCTCAGCACGCAAAAGCCGAAGTAATACATCGTTTCCGGCATGAAATAGGCCGTGAACAAGTTCAACGGCGCCAGCGTGGCCAGCAGCGCGATGGCGGCGGCGGTGCCGCGGCCGGTGACGCTGCGCGCGGTCAGGTAGACGAAGGGCGCGGCGGCCACGAACAGCAGGGCGTTGCCTCCGCGCGCGCATTCGAGGAAACCGTTGCCGCAGGCTTTGGTGGCGCCGAACAGCCACAGGTAGAGGTAGGAGGGCACGATGGCCTCGGCCAGCGGCTGCAGGCGCGCCATCTTGTCGTAGTACCACTCGTCGGCGAACACCGTCGGATTGAGGCCATGGCTGCGTACCACCAGCCAGGCGAAAATGGCGGCGAGCACCACGAACGAGGCCAATGGGAACAGATGCTTGCGGAGGCCGGGGGACGTCGTCATGACGATGGTTTCTCGTTTCATTCTTTGTCTTCAGGAACGGTTGGCGCGCCAGGCTTCCAGTGCCTGGACCATGCGGTCCCAGCTGAAGAAGCGGCGCTTTTCGTAATACAGGGGGCCCGGGTGCGGGCGCTGGCCCAGGCGGCCCGGGTCGACCGGCTGCAGGGCCTGCGTGCCGCGCAGCAGGTAGTGCAGCAGGACGAAGGGAAACAGGCCGATCCAGGTGCCGCGTTGCGAGGGATAGGACAGGCAATGGCGCAGATAGGTTCGGCGCATCTGCCAGGGGATAGTCCAGGTACGGGCCGGCCCATTCTGCGGCAGCGGCGCCAGCACCCGGAACAGCGGTCCGGGCAGGCCGGCGGCCTGGTACAGCGAATATTGCCAGGTGCGCGCCAGCAGGCCGCGCCGGTCCGCCACCGTCACCGCCAGCGCGTGCAGGGCATCGTGGTCGTGGTGCCCGCCCTCCCAGGCGGTCACATGCAGCGAGTCGATCTGCCCGTAGCCATCCAGCCAGTGTTCCAGCCAGCGCGCGGCGCGTTGCAGGTGCTGCGGCAGCTGCGCATCGGCGATGCCCAGTTGCTGGCCGGCGAAGTGGACCTCGTCGCGCTCCACGCCCAGCTTCTGCAGCACCGCCAGCGATTCCAGGTTGCGCTGGGCCGCCGTGGCGCTGGCCGTGGCGCCGTCGGTGAAATAGGCGCAGGCCACCCGCAGGCCCTGGGCGCGGCAGTCGGCAATGCGCTGGAACACGCCGAATTCGTCGTCCTGGTGGGCGAACAGGAACAGGGCGGCCGGCCGCTCGCGCGCGTCACTCATTTCAATACGCGTCGAAGTCGAGGAAGGAGAAGGCGATGCGCGACGGATCCAGCGCGCGCACGCGAGGCGCGAACGAGCGGTAGATCAGGTTCAGCGGCGAGGGGCGCAGACGCATCGGGATGCTGGCGTAGTTCCAGTAGCTGCTGGAGGCGTCCGGCGCCAGGCCGATGAACAGGCGCAGCGGCGACAGCATCGGCGCGCGTTCGGACGCCGGCAGCGCGACGCCGCCCGCCTCCAGTTCGGCATAGGCCGGCAGCTTGTGTCCGCTGGCCGCGGCATGGAAGCGCAGCTTGCCGGCGCCGTTCTTCATGAAGACCGGGTTGTGCGGATTCGCGCAGCGCCAGCGCAGGGCATCCATGCTCCAGCTGCGCTCGAACGACAGCGCATCGGGCGCCGCCTTGGCGCCATGCCGCAGGCTGCCGACACCGACCCGCGCCTCCAGCGGGCGCACCAGCTGGAAGCCGAGCTTGCGCACGAAGCCGGGTGTGCTGTTGGCATTGGCGACGCCGTAGACACCGTCGAAGCCCTGGGCGGCGCCGGCCTCGAAAGTCATGCTTGCGAGTTTCGTGAACAGGCCCTTGCCCTGGTAGTCCGGGTGGGTGGCGGTGTTCAGCGACAGCAGCACCGGCACCTCGCGGCCCTCGACCCAGGCGCGCGCCGGAATGCAGACGTAATGGGCCGCCAGGCGCTCGCCGTCCCAGGCGTCGTAGCCGACCGCCTTGCCGTCCGGATTGTCGACGTAGAGCCAGGCCAGGTAGCGCGGCGTGAACTTGTCGGTCATCGGGAAGCAGGCCTTGAACAGCGCGCCGTACTGGGCCAGCGCAGCGGCGTCGGTACGGATCGGGGCAAAGCTCAGTTCAGTGCTCATGGTGCGCCTTCCTGAAAATCCAGAATTTGCTCAGCAGGTAACCGCTGACCGCGACCAGCGGCAGCGACACGATCTTGCCCGCCAGCGGCATGCCGGCCAGCGCCACCGCCAGCGACACGCAGCCCATGGTCAGCAGGTAGTTCAGGCCGACCACGCACAGGTAGCGCGCGAAGCTGGAGGCGCTGGCGCCGGCCTCGAAGGTCACGCGGCTGTGGAAGGCGTAGTTGACCAGCAGGCCCGCCAGGAAGCCGGCCGTGGTGGCGCCGGTGAAATGCGCGCCGGCGCGCAGCAGCAATTGCATGACGCCGATGTCGACCACGGCGCACAGCAGGCCGCCGGCGATGAAGGTGCCGAACTGGCGCGAATGGTTCATGAGCTTACGCATGCGGCTTGCGGAACAAGATCTTCTTGTGCAGCGGCCGGCGCGGCACCGAGGCGATGTCGTAGGCCAGGAAGGCCAGGATCAATTGCACGCCCATGATGACGGGCAGGGCGGCAACCATCACGGTGCCGGCCGGCGTCGCCAGGCCATGGCGGCTGGCGTCGATCCAGTGGGAGATGCCGAAAATCGAGCCGAACAGCAGCAGGATGACGCCCAGCGGCAGTTCGATCGAGGCCAGCGACATATTTCGCAGGTAATAGTTATAGAACAGGCGCTTGAAGAAGTTGCGCACGTGCTTGGCCGCGAACTCGGTGACGATGCGCGAAATCTTCAGATTGCTGACCTCGTCGCCATACACCGCATCCATCGGCACGTCCGCCACCACCGCGCCCAGCGTGTTCAGGCGGAACAGCATGTCGGTCTCGAAGAAGTAGCGGCGGCTGATCTTGTCGAAGGGCAGGTAGCGGGCGGCGTCGGCGTGGATCGCCGTGTAGCCGTTGGTCGGGTCGAACAGGTCCCAGTAGCCGGACGACAGCTTGGTGAGAAAGGACAGGATCGCGTTGCCGACCAGGCGCGTCAAAGGCATCGAGCCGATCCGTTCCAGGTTGAAGAAGCGGTTGCCCTTGGTGTAGTCGGCCTCGCCCGCCAGGATGGGCGCGACGAAATGCGGGATCAGGCTGCCGTCCATCTGGCCGTCGCCGTCGACCTTCACGATCACGGCTGCGCCTTCGTGGATGGCGGCGCGGTAGCCGGTCATGACGGCCCCGCCCACGCCCTGGTTCTGCTCGTGCTCGATGACGAGCACGCGCGGATCTTCGCAGTTGGCGCGCACGAAGGCGCCCGAGCCGTCGGGACATTTGTCGTCGACAACGTAGATGCGCGCGACTTCCGGACCAATGCCGGCAATCACGCCGAGGATGTGGCGCGTGACCTTGTAGCTGGGGATCACGACGGCAACGGAATCGGGAGGCAGCATGCTCTTGTACAGCTTGTTAACCTGGACGCAATTCTCTATGGTAACCGAATTTGACATAGTTGTCCAATTGCAAATATTTCTTTGTGGATATTCTGTTGTCCGGCGGCGGGACGGCAGCGCACCGGCCCGTCGATATAGCGCCAGCCGTGGGTCGACTCCACGACATGGTTGTCGGGTCCGGGCACCGCGCCTTCGCCGCATAGCAGCGCATCGCTCCTGGCGTCGGCCGGGCAAAACAGGATCTTCTGGACCTGGCCCGGCTCCTTGTAGGTATAGACCTTGTCGGGCCAGATGTAATCGTCGTTATTGCCCGCGCGCTCGGCAAAAATCTCGGGTTCAGGGTGGTACTGGTAGGGTGCCCAGGCCAGCGCCATTTTCGCCAGCGGGCTGAAACGCGTATAAGCGTAGGTCGAGGCATGCCACATTGCGCCCGCTTGCGCCAGCACCAGGCCCGCCACCAGCGCCGCCGGCCAGCGCGCCTGCGCCTTTAGTCGCAGCAGCAGGGCCAGCAGGATCGGCATCGAAGCCCAGAAGGCGTAGCGCATCACGCCGGCGGCGCCCGAGTTCCAGTTCGGTACGGCCAGCGAGGGCAGCATCAGGGCCAGCGTGAACAGCAGGCACAGCGCCAGCGTCGCGCCGTTGCGGCGCAGGCTGGGGCCGCTGCGCCAGCCCCACAGGGCCAGCGCCGCCGCGACGCCCGGGATACCCAGGATCATGCCCTGGTTGAGGTCGAAGAAGAAGGACAGCAGGCGCGTCGCGTTGACCAGTTCGGGCAGGGTGAAATACTTGGCGATGACGTTCGGCACGCCGAAGGTGGCCAGGCTGAACAGCGTCGGCAGCGCATACAGCGCCGCTCCCAGCAGCAGTCCGGCCACGGCGCGGCGCGGCAACCGGGCGCGCAGGTTGGCGGCCAGGCCAAGCCCGGCGCGGTAGTCGAGCTGCAGCTTGAGCAGCGGTGCAAACACGAAGAAGAACACCAGGGTCGGATTCTGCAGGCCGGCGACGCCGCCCAGCAGGCCGGCGGCGATGGGGGCATCGCACAGGAACAGCAGCAGGCCGGCCAGCAGGCAGGCCGCGCTCAGGCATTCGGGGCTGGTCCAGTCCAGGTACAGAATACCGGCGCAGCCGAGGAAAAGGGCAACCCCGAACATCGCCTTCGGGCCGGAACGAAAGAAGCGCCACAGCGCCAGGCCAAGGATGAAGACGGCTGCATAGTTGACAACCTGGAAGGCCTTGAAGGGCGGCAAGCCGAGGCCTTCCAGCAGCTTGAACGGCGGCACCGACAGCGCCGGATAGCCGAGTGCATGAATCGAATAGACCTTGCGGTCGCGGCCGCGCATGAAGGCTGCGTACAGCTTCTCGTCGCCGGCCGCCATGCCCTGGCGCAGTAGGCCGAGCGGCCCGCCGAGGTAGGGCGCCAGCTGCAGCGTGCGGTCGACGTCCGCCAGCCGGATGTCCGGGCTGGCATGCGTGGCCAGCGCAACCGTCTCGGCCGTGTACTCGGCCACGTCGCCGCCGTAGTAGGGCGGTGTCAGGGCGAACAGGACGGCGAGAACCAGCAGCAGGCAGGCCGGAAAGGCCCAGCCCATGCGCTGCGTTGGCGAAGCCGTGTGGGTCATCGCCATGGCCTCACCAGCTGGCCGCGACGGCGAGCGCGGCGCACAGGGCGATCACCAGCAGGCTGACCTTGTCGCGGCTGACATACAGCACCGGGTCTTCATTGACCTCGCCGCGGAAGGAAAGTGTCCACAGCCTGCCCAGCCAGTACACCAGCAGCGGGATGATGCCGAGCAGCCAGGCCGGCTGCGCGTACAGGATCAGCACATTCTCTGACTGGAAATACAGGATGAAGATCAGCAGCGAGACGAAAGCGGCGTTGACGCCCATGATGCCGACCGGCAGGCGGTCGGCCGTGGTGTAGCCGCGGCCATGGGTCTTGTCCTTGCCGTCGCGCTGCAGCCGCCCCAGTTCGCTGTGCCGTTTGAGCAGCGCCAGGCTGAGGAAAATGAAGAAGGAAAACGCCAGCAGCCAGAACGAGGGCGCGATGCCGGTGGCGGCGGCGCCGCCCAGCACGCGCATGGTGTACAGGATCGCCAGGGCGACGATGTCGACCATCAGCAGGCGCTTCAGGTGCACCGAATACGCCACCGTGGAGGCGAGATAGATGCCGGCCGCGGCCAGCAGCAAGGGGTTGAACATGGCGCACAGGGTCAGCGCCAGCCCGGCCAGCAGCGGGCTGGCTGCCAGGCCCAGCCACAGGGGCAGGGCGCCGCTGGCGATCGGCCTGCGCCGTTTGACCGGATGCCGGCGGTCGTCCTGGGCGTCCAGCGCGTCGTTCAGCAGGTAGGCGCTGGAAGCGCACAGCGAGAACACGGCAAAGGCCAGCAGCGAAGTCTGCAAAGTCGGCAGGTCCAGCGTATGGCTGGCCAGCATGGGCGTGAACACCAGCAGGTTCTTCAGCCACTGGCGCGGCCGCAGGGCCTTCAGCAGGGGGCCGAACAGGCCGCCGCGCACGGCGCCCAGCTGGCGGGTCTGGCGCCCGTCGGCCAGGCGGAAGGGCCGCACGGTGACCGAATAGGGCTGGCGGCAGGCCAGCCACACCGGCAGGTCGGCGCGCGAATTGCCGACGTAGTCGTACGCGCCGGCGCCATACAGCTCGGTCAGCCGGCGCGCCTTGGCATGCGAGGTCAGGTTGACGCCGCCGCCGGTCGGGAGCACGCGGTCGAACAGGCCCAGGTGATCGGCGACCCCCTCCGCCAGCTGCGCGTGGGCGCCGGTGGCCAGCACGATCTCGCGGCCTTCCTCCCGCTGGCGGGCGATGTGCTCGAGCAGGACCTCGTCGTAGGGCAGGGCGGCCGCATCGAGCCCGGCGTGCGCGGCCAGGTTTTCCTTGAGGGCGGCCTTGCCGCGCAGGAGCCAGAACGGCAGGCGCCAGGCCTGCAGCGGGTGGCGCTTGAGGAACAGCACCAGCGATTCCCACAGCAGGTCGGTATGGATCAGGGTGCCGTCGAGGTCGACCACGAGCGGCGCGGCGGCCGTCTCCATCGCCGGGCTGTGCGCGCCCTGCACCTCAGCTACCCGCGCCGGGCACGCTGCGGTGCCAGCTGCCGCCGATGACGACATCGACCACCTGGTGCGTGCTTTGCTCCCAGGTCAGCCACGGCATGCCGGTCGAGGCCGGGGCCTTGTCCTCCTTCCACAGCGCCAGCCAGGCTGTGACGGCCTGCGCCAGATCGGCCGGCTCCTTGCCTTCGAAATAGTAGGCGTGCTCGCCGGCGACTTCGCGGAACACCGGCAGGCTGCGCGCGATGATCGGGATGTCGTGCTGGGCCGCCTCGATCAGCGGCAGGCCGAAGCCTTCGCCTTCCGAGGGCGCCAGCAGGGCCGAGGAGCCGGCGTACAGCTTGAGCAGCATCTCGTCCGAGACACCGGCCAGCCAGAACAGGCGCTTGCCGTTTTCCGGATGCGCGTTCAGGCGCGCGGCCAGTTCGTCGACCATCCAGCCATGCTTGCCGACGATGACCAGGTTGGTGTCCACGCCCGCGGCCCACAGTTGCTCGAAGGCGGCCAGCGCCTGGGCCTGGCCCTTGCGCGGCTCGACCGTGCCGACCATCAGGAAGCTCGGACGGGCTTTCAGCGCGTCCAGCACGATGTGGGCGTCCGGCGGCAGGCCGTTGCTCGGCACGCTGGCGTCGATGTCGGCGCCGAGGTGGAAGAAGCCGACCTGCAGCGGCGCCTTGCGCACCGGCTCCTGCTGCTGCGCCCAGTCGGCAAATTCGTCGGCCACTGCGCGCGAGATGCACAGCACGCCGTCGGCCACCGTGCGCACGGTGTGCAGGAAGGCGGTGAAGTGCTGCTCGGCGCCGAAGGGGAACACGTCGGGGCGCAGGATGGGCAGCAGATCGTAGACCACGAAGGTGATCTCGACGCCGCGCGCGCGCATGTCGATCAGGTTCTGCTGGTTCTGGGCGGTGCCGTTGGTGAACAGGTCGAGGCCGAGGAAGACGTCGCCCGGGCGCAGGTCGACCGGGGCGTCTTCCAGCGCCAGCTTGATCGGATCGCCGCCGTTGGCGATCATTTTCAGGGTCCAGTTGCGGGCGTAGCGGTAGCCGTTGTTGCCGCCCACCGTGAACACCGGCTCGATGCGGAAACCGGCCGGCGGCTCGGTCAGCAGGTGCAGCAGGATGCTGCGCACCACGCGCTGGATGCCGGTCTTGAGGTCCGATTCGACCATCGCCGAGACGTCGACGAACAGCTGGCGCGGCGCCGTCGGCGCGCGGTTGAAGGCGACCGTGGCGGCCAGTTCCGGCAACTGCTGCTGCGGGCAGCGCGGCGCGGCTTCCCGCACCAGCGCGCGGTAGGCGGCCTGCGGACCGTGCTGGGCGAAGTGTTCGAGCGCGTCGCGGTACAGGCGCGCGGCATGGTCCGGCGCGTGGCGCTGCATGTGGGCCTGGCCGTTGGCGGACAGGCGGGCGCGCAGCTTGATGTCGCCATGCACCTGTTCCAGCGCGCGCGACAGCTGTTCGACGGCGAATTCGTCGGGCAGCTTGATCACGCAATCGTCCGGCAGCAGCGCGGTCGAACCGTGCGCGTTGATGATGGTGGGCAGGCCGTACAGCAGGCAGTCGAGCGAGGCGCCCGAGCTCTCGCCGCGGGTCGAGGCGCGCAGCTGGACGGCGGAATCGCCGGCCGCCAGGTAGTCGGCGTACAGGTCGGCGTCGGCATAGCCGGCGATGCGGATCTTAGCCTTCACGCCGCTCTCCTTGATCTTCTTGACCAGGTTGGCGCCGTACAGGCCGGGGTCGTTCTCGCCGACGAAGGCGAGGTGGCAATGCGGGTCCTGCGCCAGCGAGGAGGCGAGGAAGGCGTCCAGCAGCTCTTCATTGAGCTTGGTCCGGCCCAGCATGCCGAAGCTGCAGATCAGGAAGTCCTGGTCCGTCAGTTGCAGCCGCGCGCGGGCGCGCTCGCGCATGCCGGGGCGGGTGCTGCGTTCGGGCTTGCCCTTCAGCAGGGGAATGGTGCGCCAGTCGTTTGCGGCGCCGGCGCCATACCAGGTCTCGGCCAGCTGCTTCGAGAATTCGGAGTGGACGATGATGCCGGTGGCGTTGTCGAGCACCCCGCGGTTGACCGGGTACTTCCAGATCGCCGGCGGGCGGCCGATTTTCCGGTGGTCGAGCAGGCCGGCAAAGCCATGCGATTCATACACCGCTTTCAGGAAGCCCTGCGGCAGGTATTCCTCGCGTTCCAGGTTGTCGAGTATCCCGGAAAAGAAGAAGTCGTGCAGCGCCACCACGCCCGGCACCTCGCGGATCAGTTCGAACATGTGCTGGTGGGCGTGCGAATTGCCGAAATGGTAGAGCACGCGGTCGAATTCATGGGCATGCGCGCGGAACCATTCGACGTCGTGGCGCGGCAGGCCGTCCAGGCGCGCATCGTCGACCTGGTCCTGGCCGACCACCAGCTCGACCTCGTAATACGGCGCCAGTTCCGGCACCAGTTCGGAGGCGTAGTCGGCGATGCCGGACTTGGCCGGCAGCAGCGGCGAGATGTAGGCCAGGCGCGGCTTGCGCGGCGCAGCCTCGGCTGCCGGCGCGGCGGCCTTTTCGGCGGCGGTGGCGCGCAGCGCGGTGATCAGCGTGTCGGCGTCGCCCTGCGCCAGCTCCCAGGCCAGTACCGGGAAGGGGGCATCGTCCAGCGCTTCGGGGGTAAACACCAGCACCACGCCGGGACGCAGCTCGGCCAGCGCATGGCGGCGCAGCGGCAGCGACAGCGGACCCTTGACGGTATCGCAGGCGCGCACGCGGCCGCGCGGCACGCTGCCATCCAGCGCGACCCGCAGGTCTTCGAGCAGGGCGGGGCTGCGCAGCGGCGCCGCGATCCACAGTTCGTCGGCGCCGATGCGGGCGGCCAGCTGGCGCACCATGGCAAGTTCTGCCGGGCTGGGGCCGGCCGGTTTGTTCTGGAAGTCGATGACGATACGCATAATTCTTACTCGTTCGGTTCGCGTTGCAGGCCGCGCGCGCGTTGCAGGTCGCCCAGCACGCTGCGGACGGAGGCCGGCAGGCCGCGCAATTCGGCCGGCACCTCGACGCCGGGTCCGATTTCCAGCGGCGCGGCGTGGCGCGCCGCCTGCAGCATGGCGCTGACGCGGCGGCCCAGCGGCGGGTAGCGCAGCAGGATCGGAATCAGGACCCGGCGCAGCTTTTCGCTGCGGGTGGTGCGCAGCAGGGCGCGCCGTGCCAGGCCCGGACGGCGCAGGCGCTTGATCAGGCTGCCCGCCATGCGCAGCGGCCTGGTCACCTTCCACGAGGTGCTGTTGTGGGTGGCCACCAGGCGCTGCTCCAGATCGTTCGCCCACTGCGTGACCTGTTGGCCGTTGGCGTGCGCCGCCGCCAGGTCCTGGCGCAGCTGCTCGGCCTGGTCCTGCATGTCCTGCTTTTCCAGTTCCAGCTGTTCGGCGTACTGGATCATGTCGTGCAGCTCGGCGCGCACGGCGTCGGCGTGTTCCTCCTGTTCCTTCAGCGAGCGCATCGCGGCGCGGTTGGCGCTCCAGGCCTTGTCCAGGTGGTGCGAGATGAATTCGTCGAACACGTTCGGCTGGACGCTGAAATGCCGCAGCAGGTCGGCGTGTTCGCCGGCCACGTAATAGCGGTTCAGGCCGTCGAACCAGGCGTAGATGTAGCGCTGATCGAGCACCAGGTGTTCCCAGGTCTCGTGGTTGGTTTCGCGGCTGCCCGGCACGGTCGCCTCGACCACCAGCACCCATGGGCGCCAGCGCGCGAAGTCCATGCCGCGCAGGACCTCGCCCTCGAAGCCTTCGACGTCGACCTTCAGGAAGTGGATCTCGCCCTCCACGTGCTCGGAGCAGATCGAGGCCAGGGTGCGCACCGGCACCGTCAGCTCGCGCACATCGTGGCCGGCGGCGCGGTGGCCTTCCGCCACCTCGCGTTCCGGCGAGGCCCAGCCGTTGACATCGGCGACGTCGTACAGGGTCAGGCTGCCGTCGCTGCTGCCGGCGGCCTCCGCCAGGTTGATGTCGCGCGGGCGCTGCTGCTTGAACGCTTCGTGGAACGCCGGCAGCGGCTCGATGTTGATGCCGCGCCAGCCGGCGTCATAGAAGGCCTTGGTGACGGAATGCTCGACCGGGTCGTTGGCGCCGACGTCGATGTAGAAGCCGTTCTGCACGTGGCCGAGGGCGCGCCACAGCAGCACGTCCTCGTTGTTCTGGGAGTAGGAAAGGAAAGTCATGGTCGCTTGTTCATGTGCGTTCGATGTCGATGGCCGGATCGAGCCAGGCCGACCCTTCGAAGTGCGGGCGCTGCATGTTCATCACGGTGAACACCAGCGCCAGGTCGCGCCATTCGTAATTGTTCACGAGGTGGGTGTCGGTGCTGACAATGGCGGTGGCCACCGAATACGTGCCGGGCCCGAGGTTCATCGGAAAGGCGAAGCGGTACACCACCTCGTCGCCGGCCGCCACGTCGTCGAGCGGCAGTTCCTTGAGGTGGGTATTGGTGCCGTACATGGTCTGGCCCAGGCGGTCCTTGATCATATAGCCCAGCACCATGCGCGGAATTGCGGCCCTGGCCCGCACCCGCACCTGCAGCGTGACCGGCGCGCCGACGTCGACCACCTCGACCCGCTCGCCTTGTTCGTCCAGCAGGGCGATGTCGGCGACGGTGGCCTCGCCGGTGCCGGACACGGTCTGCACCTTGCCCTCCGGGGTCGCGTTCAGGCGCACGGTTTCGTTCTCGCGCTCGGCGATCATGGCGTTGTAAAAATCCATGATCTCTTCCGGCGGGCCCTCTTTGGCCAGGCGGCCGCCGTCGAGCAGCAGGGCGCGGTCGCACAGCGACTGGATCGCCTGTTTGTCGTGCGAGACCAGCAGCAGCGTGGTGCCGTGCCGGCGGAAGCCGCGGATGCGGTCGAAGCTCTTGTGCTGGAAGTAGGCGTCGCCCACCGACAGGGCTTCGTCGACGATCAGGATGTCCGGGCGGCGCGCGGTGGCGATGCTGAAGGCGACCCGCATCTGCATGCCGCTCGAGTACACCCGCACCGGCTGGTCCATGTAGTCGCCGATCTCGGCGAAGGCTTCGATCTCCGGCATCAGCTGCTGGATCTCCTCGACCGTCATGCCGAGCAGCTGGCCCGCCATGAACACGTTCTGGCGGCCCGTGAAGTCGGGGTGGAAGCCCATGCCCAGCTCCAGCAGGGCGGCCACGCGGCCTTCCATGTGGACGCCGCCGGTGGTCGGCTGGGTGGTGCCGGTGATCAGCTTGAGCAGGGTGCTCTTGCCGGCGCCGTTGATGCCGATCAGGCCCACGGCTTCGCCCGGCTCCACGGTGAAGCCGATGTCGCGCAATACCCACTTGAGCTTGTGGCGAGGCTTTTCGCCGGGCAGCATCCATTCCGCCAGGCGCGACCAGCGCGTCGGGTATTGGCGGTAGGCCTTGCCCAGGCCTTGCACGACGATGCGGCCCATCAGAGTTCGTCCACCATCTCGCCGGCGCGGCGGCGGAACAGGCGCAGCCCCAGTACGCACAGCAGCAGCGCCAGCCCCAGTACCGGCAGCAGCGACATCCAGTCCGGCGCCATGCCCTTCACCAGAATTTCCTGGTAGGCCATGACCACGCGCGCCATCGGGTTCCAGCCGATCGCGGCGCGCACCTCGGGCGGCAGGATCGTGACCGGATAGACCACCGGCGTGAACCAGAACCAGAACTGCATCGCGATCGTCACGAACTGGCCGACGTCGCGGAAGAACACGTTCAGGACGCCGGCGATCATGCCGAGGCCGAGCGCCAGCAGCAACTGGATCAGCAGCACGGGGACGAGGGCCAGGAACACCGGCCCCGGGAAGCTGCCGGAGGCGACCAGGAACAGCGTGAACAGGCCGAAGATGATGCCGAAGTTGACCAGCGCGTTCAGGACCACGATCAACGGCAGGCAGATGCGCGGGAAGCTGATTTTCTTGATCAGGTTGGCCTGCTCGATGAACATGGTCTGGGCGCGCGCGACGATCTCGGCGAACAGGCCCCAGGTCAGCACGCCGGCGCACAGATAGATGGAATAGGCGAAGCGCGCGCCGGCGTCGGCGCCCGGCAGCTTGTTGTGCATGACTTCGGAAAAGATCACGGTATACACCACGATCATGGCGAGCGGCGACAGCAGCGACCACAGGGCGCCAAGCATCGCGTTCATGTACTTCGCCTGGAATTCGCGCTTGACGCTGCCCAGCACGAAACCGCGATAGGCCCACAGGCCGCGCAGCATCTGCGGCGCCATCATGGCGCGGTGGGCACGAAAAGGTGCGTGAGGTGTTTCTTCATAAGGTGGCAAGGCCGTTCGAGCGCAAAATTATACTCTACGGTAATGCCACACAATTGGTACAGATGTAAGCAAATTGGACAAGAATGTCTTACCAGCAGCTTGTAAAGATCGCTTCGCCGGTAGGGTGGGGTCATTCAGGCTGGGGGCCTGAATGACGTGCCCACGCGTTCAATTTCCTTGAACCAGCTTCTGCAGCGCCAGCGGATCCAGGATCACCAAGCGGTTCGCCTCCTTCTGCACGATCCCCTGCTGCACCAGCGTCAATAGCGCGCGGGTGACGGTCTCGCGGCTGGTATTGATCATGTTGGCGATGTCCTGGTGGGTCGGCAGGTTTTCCACGACCGCGTGGCTGCCGCCGTCTTCCGGCTTTTTCTGCAGCAGCGACAGATAGGTATAGATACGGCGCGCCGTATTGTTGATGCTGAGCAGAGCGCGGAATTCGGAATCGCGCTGGATTTTCTGCGCCAGGTGCTTCAGCATCTGCTTCGCCACGCTGGGCGAGTGCGAGAACAGATGCAGGGCGGTGGCCGCCGGCAGAAAGGCCACCAGCACGTCGCTGGTCGCCACCACCGAAGCCGAGCGGGTCGAATTGTTGATCAGGGCGATTTCGCCGAAGAAGTCGCCCGGCGCCAGCATGCGCAGGCCGATCGCGCGGCCGTCTTCGGTGATGTCGACCACCTGCAACTGGCCGGACAGCAGGAACAGCAGGCCGTCGCCGCTGCCGCCCTTGTGCAGCACGACTTCACGCTTGTTGTAGTGGCGAAAGCGCAATTCCGGCTTGATGTGCGCGATTTCGTCGGGGGCCAGGTCGGCCAGCAAGGGAATCTTGCGCAGGTGGACCTGGATCTGCACTTCCTGCGGTGCGGATTCGGATTGGAGCATCTATTTCGATCAGGGTTGCCAACGCCAGCTCAACTGGAACTGGCGGTTATTGTACTGAAAGATGTCGATGTTTTCCCGGTTTCGTACCGCCCGCGCCTCGAACAGCAGGCTCTGGTTCTTGTTGATCGGATAAGTCAGGGTGGCGCGCAGCACCTGGGTGGCCTGGTCGCGCGTCTGCGGCACAAACAGTTCGGGCGCGTAGGGGCGGGCACTGAGCCAGGTCTGGCGGGTATAGCCGAGCTCCCCCGTCGCCCCGGCCGCCAGCGAGCTGCGCAGCAGCAGGTTCAGCAGCTGGCCATGGCGCTTGCCGCCCGGCCGCAGGCTGTTGCCGTGGTCGCTCAGGAAGCCGAGGCTGGCGCTGGCGTACAGGCTGCCGCGGCGGTGCGACAGTTCGGGCCGAAGCTCCATGGTCCGCGCATCGAAGTTCGTCAGGCGCCGGTAATCGGTCCAGGTGTAGCCGCCCATCAGGTTGAACACGGTGTTGTTCGGCAGCGACAAGGGTGGCGTCACCCGCAGCTGGGTCTGGGCCTGGCGCTGGTAGACATGCCCGCCCAGGGTGACCATGCCTCCCACGAAGGCCGAACGCAGGGCCCAGCGGCCAAAGCGCCATGGCGACTCGAAACCGCCGAAGGCGGCGCTCGAATCGTACTGGCGCAGGGAATCGTTGCGCCGCGACTGCAGCTGGGCAAAGCCGATGGTGCCGTTCGGCGTCAGGTCGCGCAGGTATTCGAGGCTGGTCGTGGTGTAGCCATCCTTCTTCGGCAGGAACTCGTCCAGCAGCACCTCGAAGGAGCCGTCGCCCAGCTTCAGCGTGGAGGTGCTGGCGCCCTGGTTGACGTTGTGGTCGATGCCGCGCCCGACGGTGAGCGACAGCAAGCTGTTGGGCGTCCACGGCCGGCAGCCGTCCTCGCGCGTCTGCGAAATCAGCTCCAGGATCTCGCGCGAGGGATCGAAGCGCGTCTCGACGGTGGCGAACAGACGCTCGGCCTCGTCGGCGTTGCCGAGGCCGCACTGGATCAGCGCCAGGTCGAGCCAGGCGCCGGCATGGCGCGGCTCCAATTCGATCAGGCGCCGTAGCGCACGCGAGGCGTCGGTGCGGCGGCCTTCGGCAAGCGCCAGCAGGGCTTCCTGGTACAGGGCCTGCTGCGCGGCTTCCTGCGCAGCCTCGGGCGCCTCCGCCTGGGCGCGCGCCGGCGCGGACGCCGCGAGCGCGGCCAGCAGCGCCAGCGCGGCCGGAAGCAGGCGGCTCTTCATCGGGCGGACTCGCGGAGGCTGGCGCCGGCCTGGCGCCGATCGGGATGCGTACTGCCTTCCTGCTTCATGCTGGATTCGAAAGTGTAAAGAATGGTCGGGTTTTCCTTGCCGCGCAGCCGGCGCTCGCCGAGCAGGATGAACTGGTGGCGCCGCGCGCGTTCGACCGCCCCGGCGCCGATGATGACGTCGTGGGGAAAATCGCGCGCCACCTGTTCCAGGCGCGAGGCGGTGTTCACGCTGTCGCCGACCGCAGTATATATGCTGCGGAAGGAAGTGCCGAAATCGCCTGCCATCGCCGGGCCGCTCTCGATGCCGATCCGGACCCGCAGCGGGGCGTGGCCGGCGGCCTGGTGGCGCCGGCTCAGCACCTCGACGCGGTGCAGGATCTCGCGGGCGGCGTCGAGCGCCAGGTCGGCATGGCCGGCGATCGGCAGCGGCGCGCCCCAGAACGCGACCAGGCCGTCGCCGGTGTATTTGTCCAGTGTGCCCATGGTCTCGATCACGGGGCCGGTCAGGCAATCCAGGAAGTCGCGCGTCAGCCGGGCGCCTTCCGCCATCGGCAGCGCCTCGACCTGGCTGGTATAGCCTTCCATGTCGGCGATCAGGGTGGTGACGTCCAGCTGGCGCGGCTTGAGCGGGTCCTCCGCTTCGCTGCGCAGCAGTTCCTCGACCACCGCCGGCGCCACGTACTGGCGCAGGGTCGACAGCAGGTGGCGCGAGCGGCGCTGGGCCAGTTGCCACTGGAAGGGAATTGCCGCCGCCAGCAGGAACAGGTTGGTGGCCAGCGGCCCGGCCGGCGAGAAGTCCGGATCGTGGCGGTTGGCGAAGAAGGCGAGGACCAGCCACGCCAGCGAACTGGCGGCCAGCAAGGCCACGCTGGCGAGGGCGGACAGGCGCGGAAAAGCGAGCGTGGCGCCGAAGGCGGTGACGAGCGCGAAGATGCAGGCGATCAGGCGTCCCGGCCATGGCGCAGGCGCCAGTCCGGCCTGGCGGTCGAGCAGGGTGGTCAGCATGTTTGCCTGGACCCCGAGGCCGGGGCGGTCGGCGCCGAACGGCGTGGTCACGCGGTCGGCCATGCCCAGCGAGGACGAGCCGACCACCACCAGGCGCCCGGCGGCGCTGGGCGGATCGATGGCGCCATCGAGGATGTCGGCGGCGCTGACCACCGTGTAGGCAGGCCAGTCGCGGTCGAAGCCGACGCGGATCGTGCTGCTCTCGAGCCTGGGCGCCGGGCTCTGGGCCTGGCCCGAGCAGCAGCCGATCAGGGCCAGCGCCAGCGCCGGATATTGCCTGCCTTCGAATTCCGTCAGCAGCGGCACGCGGCGCAGGACGCCGTCCGCGTCCGTAATATAGGCGGCCGCGCCGACATGCGGGGCCGCCGCCAGTGCAGGGTAGTTGCCGATGTAGCCGGTGGCCCGTACGCCGCGCGTCGCCGCCGTCACGGCGCCGCCCAGCGTACCGACGCGCACCTGCAGTTCGCGGGTCCGGTTGAAGTCGAAGGCCTGGAGCGGCACCACCGGCCCGTAACGCGCGAGCAGGGCCAGGCGGGTATCGCCGGCGCTGTCCGCGCTGTCGGGCAGCATGATGTCGAGCGCCACGCCGCGCGCTTCATATCGGGTCAGCAGGATCTCGACCAGGTCGGCGATCCGCGCGCGCGGCCAGGGCCAGGGCCCGAGCCGGGCCAGGCTGGCTTCGTCGATGTCGACCACCAGCACGCGCGGCTCTTCTTTCGTGCTGACCTGCATGCGCAGGAAAGCGTCGCGCAGCCATTCGCCGGGCAGGAAGGCGTGCACGGGCGGCGCTCCCCATTCCGCCCAGACGGCGAGCGCCAGTGCGGCCAGCGCGATCAGCCAGCGCAGCAAGGCCTGCCAGGAACGCAGATGGGCCGGTGCGGAGGAAAGGGAAGAAAAAATAGCCACGCCTGCTCTGGATTTACATTGTTGTCATTCTTTTAGGACGTGCAGAGTATAAGCATTTTGTTGCTTACACGCATTATATTTTTAACATGTTCGTGATTTTTAGTTTTTCCTGTTCATTCACGCTTGCGCTTACAATGTGATGCTTATCACAGAGCTAGTTTCGCTAAGCAAGGTAGATTCGGCGAAAAGGGGAAATGTATGTGGCGTTCACTTGTCTTTATTGCACTCGCGTGCGCGGTCCAGGCAGTCCAGGCGGCTGAAGCTGGCAAGATCATCTTTGTTGCGGGCAAGGTCGACGTGGCCGGCCAGCCGGCGGTCAATGGCGCGCCGGTGCAGGAAGGGCAGATGTTGACCACGGGTGCCGACGGTTTCCTTTATATCAGGACGGTCGACCATGGCCTGTTCATCCTGCGCCCGAACACCGAGGCGCGGATCGCCACCTACCACGTCGATGAAAAGAACCCGGCCAACACCCAGGTCAAGTTCGAGCTGCTGAGCGGCGTCGCGCGCAGCCAGTCCGGCACCGCGGTCAAGCAGGCGCGCCAGAACTTCCGCTTCAATACACCGGTGGCGGCGATCGGCGTGCGCGGCACCGACTTCACGGTGTTCGCCGACCACGATACTGCGCGCGTGGCGGTCATCTCCGGCGCCATCGTGATGAGCGGCTTCACCGGCGCCTGCAGTCCGGGCGGCGCGGGTCCCTGCGAAGGCGGCGCGAGCCGCGAGCTGAGCGCCGCCCAGCGCGGCCTGCTGCTGCAGGTGCAGCGCGGCCAGGCGATGCCTCAGCTGCTGCAGGGCAGCCCCTTGTCGCCCGACCAGGTCTCGCCGCCGCGCGCGGACGAGCCGCTGGCGCATGGCGCCGGCACCGGCGGTGGCGCCAGCTCGGCGGGACAGCCGAACCTGGATGCGCAGAAGACCGTCAACCTGGTCAAGGTGGTCGACAAGGAAGCGCCGGTGCAGCCCGCGCCGCCGCCGCCGGTCGTGGTGCCGCCGCCGGTGCCGCCGGCCGAGGTCAGCCTGGCCTTGCCGGAGCGCGACATCGTCTGGGGACGCTGGCAGCCTGTCGCCGGCCTGCCGCCCAAGCTCATTCTCTCGATTGCCAAGGAACAGAACGAGCTGCTCCGCTTGAACGGCAATTATGCGCTGCTGCGCGGTCCGGGCAGCGACAACTATGTGGCGCCGGTCAATGGCAGTCTCGGCTTCCAGCTGCGCGACAGCGAAGCCTTCGTGTATACCAACTTCACGCCGACTTACCGCATCGAAACGCCGGCAACGCTTAGTAATGGAACGCTGAATGTCGATTTCGGCAGCAAGACCTTCGCCACCGGATTCGATTTGAGCACCAGTGCCGAAACCTTCAGGCTGCAAGGGACCGGCGCGGTCGGGGCCGACGGGCAGCTGCACGGCGACGCCTCCAATGGCCGTCCCGGCGCCATCGATCTCCAGGGCTTGCTGAGCAAGCAGAACGGCGGTTCGGCCGCCTATATTTTCGATGGCCGGCTGGACGAGAAGCGTACGGTGAACGGCGCTACCTATTGGGAGCGAAAGCCCTGACGCGCTGATCCAGCGTTTTTGAAAACCCGGCCTGGCCGGGTTTTTTATTTGACGCTTTATTGCAACAAAATTTTTTGTATAAAGTTTGTTTCAAAAAGTAATTGAAAAATTACAGGTCGATTAATGAACTTATAAGAATTTCGACGGAATTGTGAGTATTGGATAGTATTGAATGATAAATTGAATACAAATCTGAATGTTATTGTTCTGCTTCTTGCCTAGAAGCTAGGTCTCTTCGATAATGTGCCCCGATTGTTTGTTTGAAATTTACACCAAGGACACAATCGCCCCGTTTTTTGTGATGGCCATCACATCGGCAACGATGCGCTGTCTGTCATGATTCGGAACGTCGACGGCAGAACACGATTTAAAACACTGCTGTTTGATTTATCTCTTCGATCGATCGATCTATTTTGGAGCAATAATGGCAACGACTTACTACAACGACATCGCTAAACTGTACGTGGCTTACTTCAACCGTCCGGCAGACCCGGCTGGTCTGGCTTTCTGGGAAGGCCGTGTCGAAGCCGCTAACGGCAGCACCGCTGCTGTGTCGGCTGAATTCGCATCGTCGGCTGAGTACAAGACCACCTACGCTGGCATGACCAACGAGCAAATCGTTGACAAGATCTACCAGAACCTGTTCGGCCGCGCTGCTGAAGCAGAAGGCAAGAAGTACTGGGCCGACCTGATGACCGCTGGCACGATCACCATCGACGCTGCCGTGCGCGACATCTCGAAAGCTGCCCTGGGTTCGGACCTGACCGCGTTCAACAACAAGGTCTCGGCTTCGCTGGCCTTCACCGCCGCTCTGGACACCGACGCTGAAAAAGCTGGCTACAACGCCGACTCCGTCGCTACCGCCAAGACCTGGCTGGGCACCATCACCACCGACGCAACCCTGGCCGCTTCGACCACCCCGGCTGCACTGAACGCGACCGTCGCTGGCGTCGTCGCCAAAGGCACCCCGTTCACCGTCACCGGCGCCCTGAGCTCGCTGGCTGCTGCACAAGCTGCTGAAGACAAGTTCCTGGTCACCGCCGACGGCGACAACAAGGCATCGACCAGCGCTACCGAAGCTTCGCTGAACACCGCCGTCACCACCAAGGCTGCCGCTGTCGTGACCGACCTGGGCGCCAACGGTGCTGCATTCACCGCCGGTTCGGACGCCGTCAAGGCCGCCCTGATCGCCGACCAGGTGAGCGCCAACGCCACCACCCTGGCTACCGCACAAGCTACCCTGCTGACCAAGACCGCTGACGTCGCCAAGGTCGCTGGCCTGCAAGCTGCTGTCGACGCTCTGGCTGCCGCCAAGACCGCTTCGACCGCTGCCGGCAAAGCCGACACCGCTGCCAAGGCCGACCTGGTGTCGAAAGAAGCTGCCTTCGAAGTCAACAACGGCGTGACCGTGACCTTCAACGCCGACGGCACCGCGACCTACGTCAAGGGCACCGCTGCTGCAGCTGCCCTGATCGTCAAGGATGCCGACACCGGCGCCCTGAAGCTGGCCAGCAGCACCGCCGTGACCGAAGCCAAGATGCCGGGCGTGACCGCTCTGCTGGCTTCGAGCGTCGCTCTGGAAGCTGCTGATGCCAACGTCACCAAGACCGGCCTGGCTGTTGACGCTGCTACCCTGCAAGTGCACCACCTGGACGTCGATGCGAACAACGGCGAAGCCGCAGCCCTGAAAGCTGTTGCCAACGCGTTCACCACCATCGACCTGAAAGGTGCAATGCCGACCGAAGCGCAGATCTCGAGCGAAATCGCGACCCTGACCGCCAAGTCGAACGCTGGTGACGCTGCCGCGACCACCGCGCTGAACACCCTGACCCCGCTGGTCACCGACTACCACACCAAGGCCGCTTCGGACCCGACCGTGCTGGCTCAGTCGGACGCTGCGACCGCAGTGGACAACGCAACCACCGCGATCAAGACCTTCACCACTGACGTGGCCGCTTACAACGCAGCCAAGGCAACCCTGGCTCAGTACGAAGGCTTCCACGCAACCGTGACCGCAGCTGAGCAAGTGTTCGTCAACAACGGCTACGTTGTGACCGACCTGGACAGCAACCAAGTTGGCACCGCTTCGTCGGACCTGTACATGGCCGGCGATACCGACCAGTCGATCGTTCTGTTCGGCCTGCAAGGTAAAGACGCTCTGTTCATCGGCACCGACTACACCCTGAACACCTCGAAAGACATGACCGGCAACGACGCTGTCAAGGAAGTGTTCATCGTGGGTTCGAACGGTGGCAACGACACCCAGATCGTTCTGGAAAAGTCGGCCTTCGGTTCGAGCGCTGCTACCCCGGAAGTCATCACCATCACCCTGACCGGCGTTGCTGCTGCTGACGTTCACCTGAACAACGGCATCATCACCGTCGGCTAATAAGTCGCCCGACCCGCTCGCGGGTCGCAGACTTAAGCAGGCAGAACCCCGTCTCCGCAAGGAGGCGGGGTTTTTCTTTTTGGCGACTTTTGACGCTGGGACGCTACGAAAAATGTGATGGACATCACATTTTTCAACTGTTTTGATAGATAATGTGCCCGCTGGCAGTTTCCCTACTATAAGAGCACATGAATAAATTTCTGAATCCGAAAACCGAGATTGGGCGGGTCCTGCTCAGTTTCAAAGGAACGTTCTACACCGTGGGAACGTTCAGCGCGATCGTCAACCTGCTGGCCCTGGCCCCGTCGCTGTATATGCTGCAGGTCTATGACCGCGTGCTGGGAAGCCGCAACGAGATCACGCTGCTGATGCTGTCGCTGATGATCGTCGGCGCCTATCTTTTCATGGGTGCGCTGGAGCTGATCCGCTCCTTCGTGCTGGTGCGCGTGGGCGCCCAGTTCGACATGCAGCTCAACCGGCGCCTGTATACGGCTGCCTTCGAGCACAACCTGAAGGCCTCCGGCGCCAACGCCGGCCAGGCCCTGACCGACCTGACCACGCTGCGCCAGTTCCTGACTGGTAACGCGCTGTTCGCCTTTTTCGATGCGCCCTGGTTCCCGATCTACCTGATCGTGATCTTCTTCTTCGAGCCCTGGCTCGGCCTGTTCGCCCTGTGCGGCGTGCTGATCCTGATCGTGCTGGCCATCGTCAACGAGCGCGTCACCTACGCGCCGCTGAAGGAAGCCAACAGCATGGCGATCGCTTCCAGCACGGCGGCCACCAACAACCTGCGCAATGCCGAGGTGATCGAATCGATGGGCATGCTGCCCAACCTGATGTCGCGCTGGTTCAAGCTGCATGGCAGGTTCCTGAGCCTGCAGGCCCAGGCCAGCCAGAAGGCCGGCACCATCAGCGCCGCCACCAAGTTCTTCCAGATGTCGCTGTCCTCGCTGGTGCTGGGCCTGGGCGCGCTGCTGGTGCTCGACAACAAGATCACCTCCGGCATGATGATCGCCGCGTCCATCCTGCTCGGCCGTACCCTGGCCCCGGTGCAGCAGCTGATCGCCGTGTGGAAGAGCTGGAGCAGCACCCGCAGCGCCTTCGACCGTATCAACGTCCTGTTGGAAGCCAACCCGGCGCGCCCCGCCGGCATGCCGCTGCCGAAGCCGCAAGGCCAGCTGACCGTCGAAGCCGTTACTGCCGCGCCGCCGGGCGTGCGCATTCCCGTGCTCAAGGGCGTGTCCTTCGGCATCGTGCCCGGCGACGTGCTGGGCGTGATCGGCCCCAGCGGCTCGGGCAAGTCGACGCTGGCGCGCCTGCTGGTCGGCGTGTGGCCGGCGATGGCGGGCAAGGTGCGCCTCGACGGCGCCGACATGTACGCCTGGAACAAGGCCGAACTGGGCCCGCACATCGGCTACCTGCCGCAGGACATCGAACTTTTCTCGGGCACTGTGTCCGAGAACATTGCCCGTTTTGGCGAAATCGATGCCGATAAAGTCGTGCTGGCGGCCAAGCGCGCCGGCGTGCACGACATGATCCTGCACCTGCCGGAAGGCTACGACACCCAGCTGGGCGACGGCGGCGCCGGCCTGTCCGGCGGGCAGAAGCAGCGCCTGGGCCTGGCCCGCGCCATGTATGGCGACCCGGCCCTGATCGTGCTGGACGAGCCGAATTCGAACCTCGATGAAACGGGCGAGCAGGCGCTCGTGCACGCCGTGATGGACCTGCGCCAGCATGGCAAGACCATTGTCCTGATCACGCACCGTACCAGCGCGATCGGCGCCACCACCAAGCTGCTGCTGATGCGAGACGGTACCGTCCAGGCCTTCGGCCCGACCAAGGACGTGCTGGCGGCGCTCAACGATGCCAACCAGAAGGCCCTGGCCCAGCAGCAGGCGGCCCAGCAAGCGGCGCAACGCGCCCAGGCCTCGGCGACCACCGAAGAAGGTAAATAATCTAGATGAAACTGCTCAAGAAAGATGTAGCGGAAGTCATTTCACACGATGTGACGCCGCTCGAAGTGAATACCGATGCGCGTTCCTTCAGCCGCATCGGCTGGCTGATCGTGCTGCTGGGCTTTGGCGGCTTCGTGCTGTGGGGCATGTTTGCGCCGCTCGACAAGGGCGTGCCGCTGCAGGGCATCGTGGCCAAGGAATCGAACCGCAAGGCGATCCAGCACCAGACCGGCGGCGTCGTGCAGCAGATCCTGGTCAAGGATGGCGACGTGGTGAAGGCGGGCCAGGTCCTGGTGCGCATGAACGGCGTGCTGGCCAAGTCCTCGTACGAGACCAGCGAAGCGCAATACCTGACCGCGCGCGCCAACGAGGCGCGCCTGACCGCCGAGCGCGACGGCCTGAAGGTCATCAAGTTCCCGGCCGAGCTGGAGCAGCGCAAGAACGAGCCCCGCGTGATGGAGCTGATGACGCTGCAGAACCAGCTGTTCGCCTCGCGCCAGATGTCCCTGCAAAACGAACTCGGCAGCTACGACGAGAACGTCGCCGGCCTGAAGGAGCAGATCAAGAGCCTGGAAGAATCGCGCGAAAGCAAGAAGCAGCAGATGGGCTTCCTCAAGGAGCAACTGGACGGCATGCGCGACCTGGCCAAGGAGGGCTATGTGGCGCGTAACCGCCTGCTCGACCTGGAGCGCACCTACGCCCAACTGAGCGGGGCCATTTCCGAAGACATCGGCAACATCGGCCGCTTCCGCCGCCAGGTGCTGGAAATCGGCCTGCGCAAGTCCCAGCGCATGCAGGACTACCAGAAGGAGGTCCGCACCCAGCTGGGCGACGTCGAGAAGGAGGCCGAGGCCCTTTCCGCGCGCATGGAAGGCCAGAAGTACGAAGTCGACAACATCGAGGTCAAGGCGCCGGTCGACGGCACCGTCACCAGCCTGGCGGTGTTCACCCAGGGTGGCGTGGTCCAGCCCGGTTTCAAGATGATGGAAATCGTGCCGACCGACGATCCGATGATCGTCGAGGGCCAGCTGGCCGTGAACCTGGTCGACCGCGTGCACACCGGCCTGAAGACCGAGCTGATCTTCTCGGCCTTCAACGTCAACAAGACGCCGCACATCGAGGGGCAGGTCGAGCAGATCGCCGCCGACCGCAGCATCGACGAGCGTACCGGCGCGCCGTACTACAAGGTGCGCGTGCGGGTGACGCCGAAGGGCCAGAAAATGATCGCCGAGCACAAGTTGGACGTGCGTCCGGGCATGCCGGTCGAGCTGTTCGTGAAGACCGGCGAGCGCACCATGATGAACTACCTGCTGAAGCCGGTGTTCGACCGCGCCAGGTCGTCGATGTCGGAGGAATGAGGGTGAAGCGTCAATTCCGTCTCGCATTGGCCGCCGTGTTCGGCGCCGCTGTCGCCGGCCAGGCCGGCGCGGTCACCCTGCAGCAGGCCTACGAGGCCGCGCTGAAGAACGACCCGCAATACCGCATGAGCTTCTACGACAAGGAGTCGGCCAAGGAAAACCGCATCATCGGCCGCTCCTACCTGCTGCCCAGCGTGTCGGCCAGCTATTCGGCGAGCCGCAACGTGGTCGACCTGACCACGCTTACGCAGGAAGACTTCGGGCCGCTGGGCGTCCTGCCGGTACAGCGCATCACGCATCCGCGCTACATCGGCCGCTCGTCCGCGGTGCAGTTGCGCCAGCCCATCCTGAACCTGGACGGCATTGCGCGCTACCGTCAGGGCAAGGTGATCGCGGCGCAGGGCGAGGCCGCGTTTGCGTCCAGCACCGACGACGTCACCCTGCGCGTGGCCAGCGCCTACATGGATGTGCTGTTCGCCGACGACCAGGTCGCGCTCTCGAAGGTCTCGCGCGACATGTACGTCGAGATGATGCACGTGAATAATCGCCTGTTCGAAAAAGGCGAGGGCACCAAGACCGACATGCTGGAAACCCAGGCCAGGCTCGACATCGCCGAGGCCCAGCTGACCGAAGCCCAGGACAATGCCGTCGCCGCGCGCGAAACCCTGGCTGGCGTGATCGGCATGGACCCGGGCCAGCTGGACAAGCTCGGCGAGGGCTTCCGCCCCGCCACGCTGACGCCCGGCAGCTTCGAGGAATGGGCAAAGATCGCACGCGAGCACAATCACGAGCTGGCGGCCGCCCGCCTGGCTGTCGAAAATGCGCGGCTCGAAATCAGCAAGAACCGCGCGGGCCATTATCCGCGCGTCGACCTGATTGCCGCTTACAGCAAGGGCGACAACGAATCGATCAACACCTACAACCAGACGTCGGTGAACCGCACCATCGGCGTCCAGGTGAACGTGCCGATCTACCAGGGCGGCGCCATCAGCGCGACCACGCGCCAGGCCGCGGCCGGCTACGAGCGCGCCCAGTCCGATCTCGATGCGCGCACGAATAAAATCCTCGTTGAGTTGCGAAAAGCACACAGTATCGTGTTGTCCAGTGTGCACAAGATCGAGGCCCTGGAGAAGGCGGTCGCGTCCGGAAAACTGCTGATGAAGGCCACCGAGCAAAGCATCAAGGGTGGCGTACGCATCAACCTGGACCTGCTCAATGCCCAGCAGCAGCTGTACACCAGCCAGCGCGACCTGGCCCAGGCACGCTACAGCTACCTCATCGGCATCTTGCGCCTGCGAGGCGCGGCCGGCACCCTGGATGCGGGCGGTGTACGCGAGATTGCAGCGTATTTCCGCTGATCCAGGCCTTCCGAAAAGCCCCGTGGGATGTTCTGGCACGGGGCTTTTTTCATGCGTTTTTTACCCCATGCGTCAGCGTGCGCACAGACCGGATATTCGGCTCGGCGGGATTCGGCTTTCCTAAAAAAATCTTTTTCTTTCAATCACTTACACAATTTAAAGTTCAGTTGAGTGCGCCTGAAAATTTGCGATTAGGGTAGGATTTTTACTCACACTTTCGCAGAGGAGGCCGTCATGGCAACGAACTACAACACCGAAGTTCAGAAACTATACGTGGCATATTTCAGCCGTCCTGCCGATGCCGGCGGGCTGGCCTACTGGTCGAACCTGTTGGCCACCAACCCGTCCGGTTACCAGGTGATCTCGGCCAGCTTCGCCTCTTCGCAGGAATACCACGACGCCTATGCCGGCATGGATAACGCCGCCACGGTCAATGCCGTGTATGAACACTTGTTCAACCGTCCTGCGGAGGCCGTTGGCCTGAGCTATTGGACCAACCTGCTGAACGAGCACAAGATCACGATCGATAACGTCGTGACGCAGATCGCCGCGGGCGCCCAGGGCAGCGACAAGTTCGCCTATGACGCCAAGGTGGCAGTGGCCGGCGCCTTTACCACGCGCATGGATCTGCCTGCGGAGCAGAGCAGCTATGCCGGCGCCAACGCGCTGAAGGTGGCGGTCGATTACATCTCGTCGGTGAAAGACCTGCAGACCGCTGCCGCCGGCATGGACCCGGGTAATATCGACGCCGCGATTGCCAAGTTCGCCGGCGCCTCGGGCATGGATGGTTTTGCCGGCCTGGTTGGTGTGGGCAGCAATGTCCACGACCCTATCTTCCACGCCTGAATCGATATAACCGATCGTAGTGAAATTTTATTTCACGCAAGCCGCGTGAATGAAATAATCAGTCACCGCTGCAGAGCCGGCGGTGCGCCAATCCAGAAAAAGGCATCGTACGCCAGAGCGAACGATGCCTTTTTTCCTTTCACCGGGCGCAGCTCAGTGTGCGTCGGCGCCTTCTCCCCTGGCCGCTGCGGCCTGCGGCGCGGCGGCGCAGTGAGGGCAGGAGACGCCCACCACATATTCCGGCGCCAGCTGCTGGCGCGGCGTCACCACCGCGCGGCAGGCGAAGCACTGCACGGTCTCGGTCGGTTCCAGCTTCGGATTCAGGGCGGTGCGGTAGTCGAACACGAAGCAGTCGCCCGTATAGTGGTCGCCGCCGACTTCCTCGAAGTACTTGAGGATGCCGCCGTCGAGCTGGTACACGCGCTCGTAGCCGATGTTCTGCATATGGATCGCGGCCTTTTCGCAACGGATGCCGCCGGTGCAGAAGGTGACTACGGTCTTGCCCTGCAATTCATCCTTGTGCTTCGCAACGACGTCCGGGAACTCGCTGAACTTGTCGATGCGGTAGTCGAGGGTGTTGTCGAAGGTGCCGACGTCGACTTCGAAGGCGTTGCGGGTTTCCATCATCACGACCGGCACGCCGTCGTCGTCGTGACCCTGGTCGAGCCAGCGCTTGAGCGTCTTCGGTTCCACCGAGGGTGCGCGGCCCAGTTCCGGCTTGATGAGCGGCATGCGCATGGTGATGATTTCCTTCTTGATCCGCACCAGCATGCGGCGATGCGACTGCTCGCTCGAGACGCTTTCCTTCCACTCCAGGTCGGCCAGGCGGGCGTCGCTGCGCACCCAGTCCAGGTAGCGGTCGATGTATTCGCGGGTGCCCGACAGGAACATATTGATCCCTTCCGGCGTCAGCAGCACCGTGCCCCTGAGCCCGAGCTCATTGCACAGCGCCTGGTATTGCGGGCGCAGTTCTTCGAGATTGTCGAGGGTGATGAATTTGTAGGCGGCGATGTTTACGTAGGAAGTCGTTTGCATGGAAGTGCTGTCGGATCAAGGCTTTAGCCCAATATTATAAGCTGCCTGATGGGTCTATTGGTCGCGGCGGATATACAAGCACAATCGTCATTCCCAGCGTTGCCGGAAATGACTTCCCGCGAAGGCGGGAATCCATGCTGAGCCGGCTGAGCAGACTGCGTATGGATTCCCGCTTCCGCGGGAATGACGGTCTTCAGGTCAACAATGAACGACGTTGGCAATTTGGCCACGCCCGTTCTTAAAAGCAATCCCAGCGCTCCCGTCCGCCGGTCCGGCGCGGTAAAATGATGGGATGACATCCCCGACTTTCACCCACCTGCGCGTCCACTCCGAATACTCGATCGTCGACGGCCTGGTCCGCATCGACGACCTGGTGGCCGCCGCCGTGAAGGACCAGCAGCCGGCGCTGGCCGTGACCGACCTGGCCAACGCCTTCGCCCTGGTCCGCTTCTATAAAGCCGCGCGTGGCAAGGGCGTCAAGCCGATCGTCGGGGTCGACGCCTGGATCACCAACGACGAGAACCGCGACAAGCCGTTCCGCCTGCTGATCCTCTGCAAGAACAAGACCGGCTACCTGCAGCTGTGCGAGCTGCTGTCGAAAGCCTGGCTCACCAATCAATACAAGGGCAGGGCCGAGATCCGCGTCGAGTGGCTGGAAGCGCTCGCGACGTCCGTGTCGACCCTGGAGCCGGAGGTGCCGCAGGCGAACGCCCTGATCGTCCTGTCGGGCGCCCAGTTCGGCGACATCGGCCAGGCCATCGACAACGGCGACATCGAAAAAGCGGAAGCCTGCGCGCAACGCTGGTCCCGCATCTTCCCGGGCCACTTCTATGTCGAGATCCAGCGCGCCGGCCAGCCCAACCAGGAGCAGCAGGTGCGCCATTCGGTGGCGCTGGCCGGCCGCCTGGGGCTGCCGGTGGTGGCGACCCACCCGGTGCAGTTCATCAAGAAGGAAGAATTCATCGCCCACGAAGCGCGCGTCTGTATCGCGGAAGGCGAGATGCTGGCCAACGCCAAGCGCGTGCGCCGCTTCAACGAGAACATGTGCTTCAAGTCCCAGGACGAGATGGCGGAGCTGTTCAAGGATCTGCCCGGCGCGTTGGCGAATTCGGTGGAGATCGCCAAGCGCTGCAACGTGACCCTGGTGCTGGGCAAGCCGCAGCTGCCGAACTTCCCGACCCCGGGCATGACCATCGACGAATTCCTGGTCGCCGAAACCAAGAGGGGCCTGGAAGAGCGCCTGCTGCAGCTGTTTCCGGACCCGGAACAGCGCGAATCGGCGCGTCCGCGCTACGAAGCGCGCCTCGAGTTCGAGAACAACACCATCATCAAGATGAAGTTCCCGGGCTACTTCCTGATCGTGGCGGAGTTCATCCAGTGGGGCAAGAACAACGGCGTGCCGATCGGACCGGGCCGCGGTTCGGGCGCCGGCTCGCTGGTGGCCTACGCTCTCAAAATTACGGACCTCGATCCGCTGAAATACAACCTGCTGTTCGAGCGTTTCCTGAACCCGGAACGCGTCTCGATGCCGGACTTCGACATCGACTTTTGCCAGGAAAAGCGAGAGCTGGTCATTCAGCACGTGAAGGATCTGTACGGCCGCGACGCGGTCTCGCAGATCGCCACCTTCGGTACCATGGCGGCGAAAGGCGCGATCCGCGACGTCGGCCGCGTGCTCGATTTCGGCTACAACTTCTGCGACGGCATCTCCAAGCTGATCCCCTTCAAACCGGGTAAACCAGTGTCGATTGCCGAGGCGATCGAAGAGGAGCCGATGCTCAAGGAGCGCCTCGAGAACGAGGAAGAGGTCAAGCAGTTGCTCGACCTTGCGCAGCAGGTCGAAGGCATCACCCGTAACATCGGCATGCACGCCGGCGGCGTGCTGATCGCCCCCGGCAAGCTGACCGATTTCTGCCCGCTCTACACCCAGGGTGGCGACGCCGGCGTGGTGTCGCAGTACGACAAGGACGACGTGGAGGCGGCCGGCCTGGTGAAGTTCGACTTCCTGGGCCTGACCACGCTGACCATCCTCGACCGCGCCGTCAACTACATCCGCGCGCTCGATCCGCAGGACGCCGGTTTCAATCTCGAAACGCTGCCGCTGACCGACCGGCCCTCGTACAAGCTGCTGACGGAGGCGAAGACCGTCGCCGTGTTCCAGCTTGAATCGCGCGGCATGCAGGGCATGCTGAAGGATGCGCGTCCCGACCGCTTCGAGGACATCATCGCGCTGGTGGCGCTGTATCGTCCGGGCCCGATGGACCTGATCCCGGACTTCTGCAAACGAAAACACGGCGAGAAGTTCGATTATCCGGACCCGCGCACCGAGTCCATCCTGTCCGAGACCTACGGCATCATGGTCTACCAGGAGCAGGTCATGCAGATGGCGCAGATCGTCGGCGGCTACTCGCTGGGCGGCGCGGACATGCTGCGCCGCGCGATGGGTAAAAAGAAGGCCGAGGAGATGGCGGAGCACCGCGAGATATTCCGCGCCGGCGCCGCCAAGGACGGCCTGTCGACCGAGAAGGCCGACGAGATCTTCGACTTGATGGAAAAGTTCGCGGGCTACGGCTTCAACAAGTCGCACGCCGCCGCGTATGCGCTGCTGTCCTACCACACGGCCTACCTGAAGGTCCACCACACCGCCGCGTTCATGGCAGCCAACATGTCGCTGGCCATGGAAGACACGGACAAGATCAAGATCCTGGTCGAGGATTCGATCGACGTCTGCAAGCTGACCATCCTGCCGCCGGACGTCAACGAATCGCAGTTCCGCTTCACCCCGGAAGGCCCGCCGCGCTCCGTCACCGGCAAGCAGGTGTCGAACATCCGCTACGGCCTGGGCGGTGTGAAGGGCGCCGGCCAGGGCGCGATCGAAGCCATCATCGCGGCGCGCAACGAAGGCGGCAAATTCAAGGACCTGTTCGACTTCTGCCTGCGCGTGGACCGCAAGCAGATCAACCGCCGCACCATCGAATCGCTCATTCGGGCCGGCGCCATGGACTGCTTCGGTGTCGACCGCGCTGTGCTGCTGGCCTCCGTCGGCTTCGCGATGGAAGCGGCCGGCCAGGCCGCCGCCGCCGCCAACCAGGTCAGCCTGTTCGGCGGCGAGGATTCCGACCTGGTGGCCCCGCCGGAATACGTGAAGGCGACGCCCTGGACCGACCGCCAGAAGCTGTCGGAAGAGAAGACCGCGCTCGGCTACTACCTGTCGGGCCACATGTTCGACTCCTATCAGCAGGAGGTGCGGCGCTTCGCCAAGACCAAGCTGAAGGACCTGGAACCTTCGCGCGACCCGCGCATGCTGTGCGGCGTGATCACCGGCGTGCGCACCCAGCTGACCCAGCGCGGCAAGATCCTGATCGTGACCCTGGACGACAAGACCTCGGTGGTCGAGGTCACGATCTACAACGAGCTGCTGGAAGCGAACAAGAACATCTTCCGCGAGGACGAATTCCTGCTGGTGGTCGGCAAGGTGTCCGAGGACCGCTTCAACGGCGGCCTGCGCATCACGGCGGAAAAGGCATTCGGCATCGCCGAGGCGCGCATCCAGTACGGCCACAAGCTGGAGATGGACCTGGCCTGCACGATCAACCCGGCCAAGCTGGCCGAGATCCTGCAGCCTTATCGCCAGGACGGCGGCCTGCCGGTCAGCCTGCGCTTGACGCCGCAAGGAATTCCCTGCGTGGTGCAGCTGGGGGATGGCTGGCGGGTGGCGCCTTCGGATGAGCTCAAGTATGCGCTGGAGCTGCAGCTGGGGGCGAAGGAAGTCGCGGTCGAGTATTGACCAGCACGTCATCCCCGCGCAGGCGGGGATCCAAGTTTGCGAACGCTCCCGAAACTGTTGTATCGGGAGCGTTTTTAGTTTTTGAACGTAAAAATAATCGGCATCTTTAACTTCTTGCCATCGAGTTCTCATGCAGGTTGGCGATAAATTGGTCTAAAGCAATTTATCGAGCAAAGCCATGACACTCTCCTTCCGCCAAAAACTCTTCCTTCCTCTGCTGCTGAGCCTGCTCTGCCTGCTGATCGTCTTCCTCATCGACACGCTGCACAACCGCGACGTCCGCCTGGAGGAGCGCAAGACCCAGCTGGCCAACGCCGGCCAGATGGCGGCCTCGATCGCCAGGGAATACGGCGCGCTGGCCGCCAGCCACGCGCTGCCGGAAGACGAAGCGAAGCAGCAGGCGCTGGCCCGCATCAAGGCGCTGCGCTACGGCGAAACCGGCTACCTGGTGGTGTTCGACGGCGAGCAGGTGCTGATGCATCCGATCAAGGCCGCCCTGGTCGGCACGAAGATCAGCGCGACCCGCGATCCGCAAGGCCGCCAGGTCTACCTGGACGCGATCGCCGCCACGCAGGCGAGCCAGGATGGCGGCGGCTACACCGACTACCTGTGGGCCAAGCCGGGTTCGCAGCAGCCGGTGCCCAAGCTGACCTACACGCTGGCTTATAAACCCTGGGGCTGGAACATCATGACCGGCCTCTACGTCGACGACCTCGACCAGGCCTTCTACCGCAAGCTGCTGGCCTCGGCGGTCTGGCTGGCGGTGATCGGCGCGGCGCTCTCCGCCGTGGTGCTGCTCCTGATCCGCAATGTCGAACGCGCGCTGGGCGGCGACCCCGGCTACGCGGTGGCGGTGGCCCAGCGCATCGCCGGCGGCGACCTCGGCGCCGAGGTCACGGTCCGCGCCGGCGACGATGCCAGCCTGATGGCGGCCATGAAAGCCATGCGCGACGCCCTGGCCGGCATCGTGACCCAGGTGCGCAGCGGCACCGACCTGATCGCGACGGCCTCGAGCCAGATCGCCAGCGGCAACCTGGACCTGTCGAGCCGCACCGAGGAGCAGGCCAGCTCGCTGGAAGAGACCGCGGCCTCGATGGAAGAATTGACCAGCACCGTCAAGCAGAGCGCCGAGAACGCGCGCCAGGCCAGCGAGCTGGCCGAATCGGCGGCCGGCGTGGCCGACCGCGGCGGCGAGGTGGTGGCGCGCGTGGTCGACACGATGGAGGCGATCAAGACGTCGTCCGGCAAGATCGTCGACATCATCGGCGTCATCGACGGCATCGCCTTCCAGACCAATATCCTGGCGCTGAACGCGGCGGTCGAAGCGGCGCGCGCGGGCGAGCAGGGCAGGGGCTTCGCCGTGGTCGCGGGCGAGGTGCGCAACCTGGCCCAGCGCTCGGCCCAGGCAGCGAAGGAAATCAAGGAATTGATCGGCGACTCGGTGGAAAAGGTCGGCGACGGCGCGAAGCTGGTGCTGGACGCCGGCGCCACCATGCAGGAGATCGTGTCCAGCGTGAACCGCGTCAGCAGCATGATCGCGGCGATCAGCAGCGCGACCCAGGAACAGGGCACGGGCATCGAGCACATCAACCAGGCCATCGCCCAGATGGACCAGGTGACCCAGCAGAACGCCTCGCTGGTCGAAGAAGCGGCGGCGGCGTCGGAGGCGATGCAGGAGCAGGCGGCGAAGCTGGCGCAGACGGTGAGTGTGTTCCGGGTCACCGCCTGCTAATTACCTCGTCATTCCCGCGAAAGCGGGAATCCATACCGAGCGTCTTCGGCCAGCTCAGCATGGGCTCCCGCCTGCGCGGGGGCGACGATTGCACGATCGCGGTTCAGGCAACGTGCTCGCGCAACCCGATCGTCGCCTGCGTGACCTTCGCCTCGGCGCGTTCCAATACGACTTTCCTGTTACTGGACTCCTGATCCCGCTGCGCCTCGCGGTGCCACAAATGGAACACCTCGGTCGCAAACGCCCCATCCTTGCGCTTCACCCCCGCGTGAAACAGGCGCACCACGAGATCCGAATCCTCGTGGCCCCATCCCGTAAAACTCTCGTCGAAGCCGTTCACGCGTTCCAGGTCGCTGCGCCAGACCGCCAGGTTGCAGCTCTTGATGCGGCGCCAGCTGAAACCCTTGCGCACGCGCCCCAGGTCGGGCCAGCGCAGCCCTAGCTGCAGGGTCTTGTTCAGGTCGCCGCGCAGGCGCCAGGCCACGCGCTTGGCCAGGCCGGACGAAGGGATGGCGATCCCCTGGTCCAGCACGCGCCGTGTCAGGCCCTCGCTCATCAGGATGCGGCTGCCTGACACCAGGCAGCCCGGCTCCGACAGGGCGCGGTGGCGGGCGATGAAGTCGCGCTGCGGAATGCAGTCGCCGTCCAGGAAGATGATGTAGTCGCCGTGCGCCGCCAGGGTGCCGCGGTTGCGCGCCATCGCCGCGCGGAAGCCCTCGTCGGGCTGCCAGACGTGGCGCAGCGGCACCGGCGACTCCTCGGCAAGTTGTGACACAAGCTTACGCGTGTTGGCAGTCGAGCCATCATCAGCGATAATGATTTCGAAATTCTTGTCGTTCTGCATAAAACATGCCCGCACCACGGCGGCCAGCGCGTCTGGCCGGTTGTAGGTGGTGATCACGACCGAGATTGTCTGTGCATGCCTCATAAGGTCCGATGTACACTGCTGTATTCAGGGGCAAGAGTATCCCACAAGAACATCAATGAACAGTAATCCGACGAATACGAGGGGACCGGCGCAAGCCTGGACCGGTTCCCTGGCCTTCCTGTTTCCGTTTCTAAGCCTCGTCACCCTGTTCGGCGTCAGTCTTGGTAGTTTCCTCTTCCTGGCCACCGCTTTGATCTCGTTCAAGCCGTGCCGTGACGCGCTGGTGCGCCATTGGCCGCAGGTGCGCTGGGTCGTGCTAGCCTTTCTGCTGCACTTCCTGTTCGTACTGGGTTGCGCCCTCGTGCGCGGAGCGAATATGAACACGGTGGAAAAGCCTGCCCGCATGTTTTTTGCGGTCACTGCGCTGGCGGCAGTTCTGGCGGCGCGGCCGCCGCGGCGCATGCTGTGGTGGGGCGTGATCGGCGGCGCGCTGGCGGCCTTGCCCTTCGTGGCCTGGCAGCGGATCGCGCTGGGCATCGAGCGTCCGGGCGGCCTGATCAATGCGATCACCTTCGGCGACCTGGCCCTGCTGCTGGCGCTGCTGTCGGTGACGGCCGCGATCGACATGCGCGACAATACGCGCCAGGCCGGCCTGGCGGCGGTGGGTGCGATTGCCGGACTGGCGGCCTCGCTGATGACCGGCAGCCGCGGCGGCTGGCTGGCGCTGGCGGTGGCGGCGCTGCTGTTCCTGCGCCATGCGCGCCTGCTTGGCGGGCTGCGCTTGCGGGTCCTGCTGGCGGCCGGGGCGGCGGTGGTGCTGGCCACCTGGTTCGTGCCGGCCAGCGGCATGCAGGGACGCTTCGACGAAGGCGTGAGCGACGTCCGCGGCTGGTTCGAGGACGGCACCGTCTTCACGCGGGTCGGCACCCGGCTCGAATTGTGGAAGGGCGCGTCCATGCTGGTGGCCGAGCATCCGCTGCTGGGCATGGATTTTTCGGCCTGCCGCGAGCGCCTGGCCGAATTTGCGCGCGAAGGCCGGCTCGATCCTGTGGTATTGACGCTGCCGCACCTGCATAATGATGCATTGCAGGAATTGGCGACGGGCGGTGCGGTCGGCTTCGCGCTGTGGGCGGCGATCCTGGCGGCGCCGCTGGTGTTCTTCATGCGCGAGCTGCGCGCCGGTGCGGGCAGCCCGCAGTCGGCAGTGGCGCTGGCAGGGGTATTGGTTGTGACCAGCTATGTGTGCTTCGGCCTGACCGAAGTGATTTTCTGGTCGATGAAAGGCAGTCTGTTTTATGCGCTCATGGTGTTCCTGCTCATGGGCTTCTGCCTGAATGCGAAAGATAAAATTGGATAACCGTATCATCATCAAGCGCCTCTGGGCGATCCTGAAACCCTATCGCGGGCGCGCCTTCATGGCGCTGCTGGCGATGGCGCTGACGGCGTCCACCCAGCCGCTGGTGGCTAATGCCTTGAAGCTGCTGATGGACGAAGGCTTCCGCGAGACCCCGGGCTTTTCCCTGTGGTGGATCCCGGGCGTGCTGGTGTCGCTGTTCGTCCTGCGCGGCATCGGCACCTTCGCCACCGCCTACTACAACAACTGGGTGCTCAGCCGGATGACCAACGACCTGCGCGCGATGGCCTTCGCGCGCGTGCTGCGCCTGCCGGTCGCGCGCTTCCACCAGGAGTCGACCGGCAAGATCATCAACACCGTAGTGGCCGACGTGCGCCAGGTGGTGGACATGATCCAGTCCGTGTTCGTCGCTTTCGTGCGCGACACGCTGGTCGTGGCCGGCCTGCTGGCCTACCTGCTTTACCTGAACTGGAAGCTGACCCTGGTGGCGATCGTGGTCGTGCCGCTGACCGCGGTGATCGTGCGCACCACCAGCAAGCGCCTGCGCCAGCTGAACCGCGAGAACCAGCGCGTCACCGCCGAGATGACCCAGGTGGTCGAGGAAGCGGCGCGCGGCCACCAGGTGATCCGCGTGTTCTCCGGCGAACGCTACGAGAGCCGCCGCTTCTTCCTGCGCGCCGAGGCCCTGCGCGGCTTCTCGCAGCGCATGACGGTGGCCTTCGCCGCCACCACCCCGGTGACCCAGGTCGCGACCTCGCTGGCGCTGTCGCTGGTGGTGGTACTGGCGCTGCGCGCCGGCATGAGCTCGGGTGAATTCACCGCTTTCGTCGCGGCGATGCTGATGCTGCTGACGCCCCTGAAGGCGCTGGCCGAAGTCAACGGCCCGATGCAGCGCGGGATCGCCGCCGCCGAAACCGTGTTCCAGCTGATCGACGAACCGGTCGAACACGACCCCGGCACCCGCACGCTCGGCCGCACCCAGGGCCAGGTGCGCTTCGAGAACGTCGCCTTCCGCTACCCGAACGCGCAGATGCAGGCGCTGGATGGCGTCTCGCTGGACGTCAAGCCCGGACAGACCGTGGCCCTGGTCGGCATGTCGGGCGGCGGCAAGTCGACCTTCGTGAACCTGGTCGCGCGCTTCTATGAGCCGCAAAGCGGCCGGATCCTGCTGGACGGCGTGCCTTACCAGGACATCACGCTGCCCAGCCTGCGCGCACAGCTGGCGCTGGTGAGCCAGAACGTGGTGCTGTTCGACGACACCCTGAAAGCCAACATCGCCTACGGCGCCGAGCAGGTCGACTACGCGCGCCTGGCGGGAGCGATCAAGGCGGCCCACCTGGACGACGTGGTGGCGCGCCTGCCGGAAGGCGTCGAGACCGACATCGGCGAGAACGGCATGCGCCTGTCCGGCGGCCAGCGCCAGCGCGTGGCGATCGCCCGCGCGATCTACAAGGATGCGCCTATCCTGATCCTCGACGAAGCCACCTCGGCTCTCGACAACGAATCCGAGCGCGCCGTGCAGGCCGCCCTCGATACGCTGATGGCCGGCCGCACCACTTTCGTGGTCGCGCACCGCCTGTCGACCATCGAGCGCGCCGACCTCATTGTCGTGATGGAGCAGGGCCGCATCGTCGAGCAGGGCACGCACGAGGAACTGCTGGCCCGGAGCGGCACCTACGCCAACCTGTACCGCCTGCAGTTCACGACCCCGGTGGAAGCGGTATGAGCAAGATGAACGGCCAGGACCGCACCCTCGTCATCTCGCCGAACTGGATCGGCGACGCCGTGATGGCCCAGCCCCTGCTGCGCCTCCTGAAGCAGGCCCACCCCGAGCGCGCCATCGACGTGCTGGCGCCGCCGCAGGTGGTGCCGGTGTGGAAGCGCATCCGGGAAGCCGACCAGATCATGGAGACGCCGTTCCGGCACCGCGCCCTGCAGCTGGGCGAGCGCCTGAAGACGGCCAGGCAGCTGCGCAAGCGCGGCTACCGCGACGCCTACGTGCTGCCGAACACCCTGAAGTACGCGCTGATCCCCTGGCTTGCGCGGATTCCGCGCCGGGTCGGCTACAAGGGCGAGATGCGCTACGGGATGGTCAATGTGATGCACTTCGACGAGAGCCCGCCGCGCTCGATGGTGCCGTTCTACGCGGCGCTGGCGCGCGAGCCCGAACTGCCGCTGCCGGGTCAGCTGGCGCGGCCTTCGCTCGTGGTGGCCGGCGAGGAGACCGAAGCCGTCGCCCGCCATCTGGGCATCGCGCTGGACCGTCCATTGGTCGCGTTTGCCCCGGGCGCGGAATTCGGCATCGCCAAGCGCTGGCCGCCGGCCCACTACGCCCAACTGGCGGCGCGCGTGGCTGACACGGTGCCGAACGTGCAGATCGCGCTGATGGGATCGGCGAACGACGCCGAGACCTGTGAGCAGGTGCTGGCCCAGGCGGGCATCGGCACCGGCATCGTGCGCAACCTGGCCGGCCAGACCTCGCTCGACGACGCCATCGCCCTGCTGGCCCAGGCGCGCGCCGTGGTCTCGAACGACTCCGGCCTGCTGCACATCGCCTCGGCCCTGAACCGCCCGGTGGTCGCCCTGTACGGTTCGACTGACCCGGACTACGCCCCGCCGCTGTCGGAAATCGCCCGCACGATCTCGCTGCGCCTGGAATGCTCGCCCTGCCGCCAGCGCGAATGCCCGCTGGGCCACCACGACTGCATGAACAAGATGAGCGTGGACCGCGTCTGGAGCGAACTGCTGCCGATCCTGGCGCGGTAAATTCGGGGTCAGTAAATTCGGGGTCAGAGCACTTTTTCGAACAATGGCTCGCGGACAAATTCAACCCTTGTCGCGGCCGCCCTTCGCGGCGATCTTCGCGTGCATTCGTCTTCAGCTCGCAATCGCTTTCGTTGACGCAATTGTTCAAAAAAGTGCTCTGACCCCGAATTTTCCGAATTTTTAGTTGCGGGCGCGAAGGTTCTTGCAAACGCCTTCGGCCAGGCCGCGCAGCATTTCGTGGCGCTTTCTTGCTTCCGAGCGTTTTTTCGATGGGATGCTTTCCAGATCCGGCGCCGCCAGCGGGGCGCAATCCAGTTCGTAGTCGCCGCTGGCGTTCTTGACCGCGCCCAGCTCTTCCCACAGCAGGTCGTAATCGGCCAGCACGCGGCCGTGCCTGATCGCTTTGTAAATCACGCGGTTGCGGTTCGAGACCAGGTGCATGCGCTCGCAGCCGTACTCGAAGCCGAGCTGGCGCACCAGGCTCACCATCAGTTGCTTGGGACGCAGGCCGTGCAGGTCGCGGGTGGCGAGGCGGATCGCTTCGCGCGCATCGTCCGTCTTGCCGCCCTGGACGCAGCCGATGCTGAGGGCGGGGCGGCCGGCGCGCGGCGCGACCGTGAAGGCGACCGTGTAGATCACCTTGCCGTCCTGGGCCAGTTGCAGTACCAGCTCGCCCTCGCGGTCGAACATGTTCACCGTGCGCAGCTGGATCTCGTAGGGCAGGCCGCTCTTGCCTTCGCAGGCCGCCAGCATCACCGGACCCAGGCTGGCGCGCGCCAGCGTCTGGCCCAGGCCGCGGCGAAACACGAAATCGTAATGGGCCTGGATCGCCGCCAGGCGCTCTTCCGGCGCCAGCGCATGGCTGCTGTAGGGCCGGTAGACCTTGTACAGGAAGCGCGGGCAGTTGCGCACATAGTCCGAAAAGGCCGGATGGGAATTCAGCAGGCGCAGCCACGCCGGGGTCTGCAGCGGGTGCAGCAGGGCGCGCACGCGGATCTTGATGCGTTCGCGCAGCAGCGGCAGGCGCTTCAGGTGCAGCGGCACCGCGGAGTCCAGCGTGACCGAAGGCGTTGCCGTGGCGACCATGTGCTCGGACCAGGCAAAGTCATCGCGGTAGAGCTTCATGCCGGCCGCCCGGCATCAAAAGAAACAGCAAACGGCAGGGTAGGGCAGGCAGACATGGCTGTGTACACTAAATTGCGCAAAGTAACGCTATGTAACACAGTGTATCTGAGGAAATGACTAGCGTAAATATAATGCTATTCGTTAAGCATATAAACGACAACAGCCGCTCAAAGAGCTGAGCGGCTGTTGCGCTTTCGTCATATCCGGCAGTGCCGCAAGGAATTAGCTGGCGTAGTGCGCCGACTCCTCCTGGCCGAAACGCTGCTCGCCCAGCTCGCGTTCGCGCAGATAGCGTGCGAGGGCGTCGTCGAAGGACGGCAGGATCAGGCCGCGCTCGCTGGTCAGCGCGCTATGGACGGGGCGCGGGGCCGTCATCTCGAGTTCGCTGGACGGCAGCACCTGCAAGCCGGCCGGATCGATGCCGGCGGCGGCGCAGGCGCGCTGCGCCAACTCGGCCCAGCTCATGGCCTGGCCGTTGGTCAGGTGCCAGATGCCGGATTCCCTGTCGATCAGCAGGTCGAGGCAGGCGTTGACCAGGTCGGGCACATAGGTCGGCGACACCGTCACGTCGCCGGCCGCCGCGAACGGCCGGCCTTCGCTGAGTGCCGCCAGGGCCTGGGTCACGAAGTTGTGCTCGTCCCAGGGGCCGAAGAAGGAACTGGTGCGCACCACCAGCGCCTGCGGGTCGGAATCCAGCACGCGGCGCTCGGCGTCGGCCTTGCTGCGGCCGTAGGCGTTCAGCGGCGCCACCTTGTCGGACTCGACATACGGCCGTCCGGCGGCGCCGTCGAACACCAGGTCGCTGGAGAAGGTCAGGAAGCGCACCGCATGGCGGATCGCCGCCAGCGCCAGCACGGTCGGCCCGTGGGCGTTCTCGCGCATGCAGCGTTCGAACTCGTGCTCGGCATCGTCGACCCGCACGTAGCCGCTGGCATTCACGATCGCCCACGGTTTGTAGCGCAGGATCGCCGCTTCGACCGAGGCCGGGTCGGCGATGTCCATCTCCTGTCGGCTCAGCACGTGGCAGGCCAGGTTGCGCCGTTCGCAGATGCGGGCGAAGGCGCGGCCCAGGGTGCCGGTGGCGCCGGTGATCAGGATCGGCTGCGGGAAAGTCGAGCGGAAAGCGCCGCGGTCGTTGATGTCGGCCACCGCCGTGCGGGTTGCGACCGGCTTGGCCAGGAAGCGTCCGGGACGGCGCCACCAGCCCTGGCCCTGCAGCACCGGATGCGACAGCGGGCGGCCGGTGGCCAGTTCGCGCATCAGGTGCGCAACCGCGGTCTGGCGCGGCTGCGGGCCGCGGACGTCGTAGGGACCGGGCTCGTAGTAGCCGCGGCATTCGGTCACCAGGCAGTTCCAGTCGAAGGAGCCGAGCAGGGCCCAGACGGTGACGGCGCGGATGTCGGCGCCGTTCTGCTGCACCTTCTTGGCCGCATTCCAGATCTCGACCAGCCAGCGCAACTGGTCTTCGCGGTTGGCGTCGATGTGGGCTTCGGTGATCGCGATCGGCAGGCCGTAGCGGTCCCAGGTCTCCTGCAGCAGGGGGCCGATGCCCGGGGTCGGCGTGGCCAGCACGCGCGGGCATTCCATGTCGGCGTGCGGAACGCCGCGGTAGCTGGTGCGGTGCGATTCCGGATAGCGCTCGATGCGATGGTCGAGCCAGCGTTCGCTGGTGATGTAGTAGTTGACGCCCATGATGTCGGGCGGGCAGGGGTTCTCCTTGAACCACAGCAGTTCTTCGGGCGTCGCTGCCGACTCGAGCAGGTAGTCCCACAGGGCGTGATGTTCGTCGATGCGGCCGCACAGCATGTCCCAGCCCAGCCAGCGGCGCTCGTTGAAGAAGTTCGCGATCTCCGCCATTTCCGGCGTGCCGTAGGTGCGCGACAGGTCGTCGGTCTGCACCAGCTTCGCATTCGGATTGACCTTGCGGATTTCGCGCATCGCCAGCACGGTTGCGCGGCATTGCACGATCAGCGCGCGCACGAACATCGCCTCGCTGGTGCCGTGCGGGTACCAGACGCCGTTCAGGCCGGAGAAGCGGGCGGTGGTGCAGATCTCGTTGACCGGGGTGTAGTACTCGACCCACGGGTAGCGCCGGGCCACGGCGCCGGCGTATTCCGCCAGCTTTTCCGGGAAGTCCTCGGACACCAGGCTGGTGTGCCGCGGACCGCTGCCGTGGTGGACCAGGCCGACGATGGGCGTCACGCCCAGCTGCTGCAGCACGGGCAGGCGCTCGTCAGGCCACGACCAGTCGGCGCTGTCGATGCTGTCCGGCGCGGTGCGTTCCCATAACACGGGATAGCGGATCGCACGGATGCCGAGCGAGGCAAAGCGCTCGAGGTCCTGCAGCCTGGCTGCATGGCCGTTACGGTCCATCTGGGAAAAGTAATTGTCGCGTACGCGGTTGACGGTGCATTCGAGGCCGCCCCAGAGCTGGAGCGGTGAGCTTGCTGGCTGGATATGGTTATTCAGATTCATGAGTCTTCCTGCGTTTTTTGAAACAAGGTGTAAGCCTAGTCGGCAGACACAGCTTCCTTTGTGGGCCAGCGAACATATAGAGGCGATTTAGGACAAGTCCTACGTAGAGTCAGCCGTTGTCCAAGACATTATTGGGGAAAGGTGCGCGACCCATGCGAAAATGCGCTCAAATAAACGAAGAAGGAGAATGAAGCCATGTATATGGTGTACTGGAGCACCATTGAAGAAGACTGCGGCGTGCCCCATGCCGAGCCCTTCGATACCAGCGAAATGGTGGCCGCCATGAAGTTCATGGAAGCGCTGCGCGCACGCCAGCGGGCCGGCGAGGCGGTGCGTTTCATCACGATGTGCTCGGAGCATCCGGACGTGGTCGGGCATCCCGGCGTGGATGTGACCGGGCCCGATTACAACTGGAAAAAAAGGCGACGCTAGGCCAACTGCTCCAGCTTCAAACGGTGCTTGAGCACCTTGCCGCTGGCGGCCGCCGGCAGGGCTTCCATGAAGACGATGCGGGCCGGGCGTTTATAGGGCGCCAGCCGGGCAGCGGCCCAGTCGCTCAGCGCATCGGCCGACAGCACGCTGCCGGCAGCAGGCTGCACGAAGGCCACCACTTCCTCATTGCCATCCTCCTGCACCCGCCCGACCACCGCCGACTGCGTCACCGCCGGGTGCGCGTTCAGCACCGTCTCGACTTCCAGCGGATAGACCTTGAAGCCGGAGCGGATGATCAGCTCCTTGCTGCGTCCCTGAATGAACAGGGCGCCGTCCGGATCCTGGCGCGCGAGGTCGCCCGTGTCGAGCCAGCCGTCCTGACTCAGCACCGCGGCGGTGCCGGCCGGATCGCGGTAATAGCCCTGCATGACGTTGGGGCCGCGCACGAACAGCTGGCCGTCCGGCGCATCCACACGCACTTCCACCCCGGGGATCGCCTGGCCGACCGAGGTGTCGGCGCGCGGCGCGTCGAGGCGGGTCTGGCTGACGGTGGGCGCCGCTTCGGTCAGGCCGTAGCCGTTGTGCAGCGGGACGCCGAGCAAGCTTTCCACTTCGCGCTTGAGCAGCGGATCGAGCGGCGAGCCGCCGGCGTAGGCGAAGCGCAGCGTCGAGGCCAGCGGCGCCTGCACGCCGTCGAGCGCGCACAGCTCCAGCAGGCGCGCATACATGGCCGGCACGCCCTGCACGATGGTCAGCATGCCGCCGCGGATCGCGTCCAGCATGGCGCGCGGCGTGAAGCGGGCTTCCAGGCGCAGGCAGGCGCCGGCATACAAAGTCCCCAGCAGCACGGACGTCAGGCCGTAGACGTGCGAGATAGGCAGCACGCCATAAGCGACATCGCCCGGCGCCAGGCCACGCAGGCGGCTCGATACGGCGGCCACGAACAGCAGGTTGCGGTGGCTGAGCATCACGCCCTTGGGCTTGCCGGTGGTGCCGGTGGTGTAAACCAGCGCGGCGATGGGCTGCTTTGCCGCCGGCTCCGGCTCAGCGCCGTCCGCATGCAGGCTGGCCACCAGACCGCCATGCGCGTGCACGCGTGCGCCTGCCTGCGTCGCGTGCGCGGCTGCATCGGGCGAAGCCGCCGCCGTGTACAGCACGAGGCGCGCGCCGCAATGCTCGCGGATCGCCTCCAGCTCGGGACCGGTGAGCCGGGCGTTCACGTTGACCGACCAGGCATCCAGGCTGGCGATCGCGAACAGGGCGCCGACCTGGGCGATGCAGTTCTCGCTGACCAGCATCACGCGTTCGCCGGCCTGTACGCCAAGCTCCCGCAGCCAGGCGGCGCAGGCGTCGATTTCGGTTTCCAGCTGCGCGTAGCCGAGCGTGCGCCCATCTTCCTGCAGCGCCGGCGCATCCGGCGTCTCGCGCGCATGCCCGCGCACGATGGCATCGATGCGCGCCGGCAGCGCGTGTACAGCGATCATGCGCCGGCCCGCCTGATCATGTTGCGCGCAATGACCAGCTGCTGGATCTGCGACGTGCCCTCATAGATGCGAAACAGCCTGACATCGCGGTAAAAGCGCTCGGCCGCATAATCCGACACATAGCCGGCGCCGCCGTGGATCTGCACCGCGCGGTCGGCCACGCGGCCGCACATCTCGGACGCGAACAGCTTGCAGCTGGACGCTTCCAGCGTGACGTCGCGGCCTTCGTCGCGCAGGCGCGCGGCATCGAGCACCATGCTGCGCGCGGCGTAGAGTTCGGCCTGGCTGTCGGCCAGCATCGCCTGCACCAGCTGGAATCCGGCGATGGGCTGGCCGAACTGTTTTCTCTCCATCGCATAGCGCAGCGCGTCGTCCAGCATGCGCCGGGCCGCGCCCACGCACACCGCCGCGATGTGCAGGCGGCCCTTGTCGAGCACCTTCATCGCGGTCTTGAAGCCGACGCCCTCCTTGCCGCCGATGAGGTTCGCCGCCGGCACCCGGCAGTTCTCGAAGATGACGTCGCAGGTATGCGCGCCGCGCTGGCCCATCTTTTTATCGATCCTGCCCAGCGAGAGCCCGGGCGCGCCGCGTTCGACCAGGATCGCCGAGATCGCGCCCGCATCCTTGCGCGTCGCATCGGTGCGCGCCATCACGGTGAACACGCCGGCTTCGGGCGCATTCGTGATGAAGCGCTTGACGCCGTTGATGATGTAATCGTCGCCTTCGCGGACTGCGGTGGTGCGCAGCGAGGCCGCGTCGGACCCGCTGTCCGGTTCCGTCAGCGCGAAGGAGCCGATGATCTCGCCCGCGGCCAGGCGCGGTAGCCAGGCCGCCTTCTGTGCCGGCGTGCCGTCGATGACGATGCCTTGTGCGCCGATGCCGTTATTCGTGCCGACCAGCGAGCGGAAGGCCGGCGAGGCATAGGCCAGCTCCATCGCCACCAGCACCTCTTCTTCCATGGTCAGCGCAAGGCCGCCGTATGCTTCGGGGATGCACAGGCCGAACAGGCCGAGCTCGCGCATCTGGGCGACGATGTGATCCGGGATCGCATCCGTCTCGGCGACGGTTTCTTCGGACGGGATCAGCACCTCGCGCACGAAGCGGGCGATGCTGTCCTTCAGCAGGTTCAGGGTTTCATGGTCGCGGATCATGCGGGTCTTTCCGAAAAGGCTTCCTGGATCGATTCGATGCTGCCGGTGCGTTCGGCGTCGTAGCCGGGCAGGGCGTCGACCAGGCGATGGTAGCCGGGCTGGCGCAGCACCGCCAGCAGCTGGGCCATCAGGCTGTCCTCCAGCGCGTCCAGGTGCAGGGCGAAAAAATAGCGCTCGCGCAGCAGCGGGATGAAGCCGAGCTTGAACTGCTCGGCCGCGGTGCGCATGCCGATGCCGACGTCGGCCATGCCGCTGGCGATGTAGGCGGCCACCGCCGAGTGCGTGAATTCGGCGCTGTTCCAACCGTTGATCGCCTCACCGTCGATGCCGGCCCGATCGAGCATCATCTCGAGCAGCATGCGGGTGCCGGAGCCGGCCTGGCGGTTGACGAAGCGGAGCCTGGTGTTCACGAGGTCGGCCAATCCCTCGATGCCGAGCGGATTGCCGGGCGCGACCAGCAAGCCTTGCTGGCGTCCGCAAATGTGGACCAGGCAGTGCCGCTCCGGGTCCAGCCAGCGCAGGTAGCGGCGCGCCGTCGCTGCTTCGAATTCGCCTTCCGGCACGTGGAAGCCGGCCAGGTCGCATTCGCGCCGCGCCAGCGCGGCCACGGCGTCCAGGCTGGTGCGGTAGCGCAGCTCGACCGGCAGTTCCAGCTTGTCCAGGTAGCCGGTGAGGGCGGCCACCGCGAAGCCGTGGCTGGCGTCCATGCGGATCGTGCGCAGGCCGGTGCCGCGCATGCGCACCTTGCCCAGTTCCGTCTCCAGCTCGGAGGCCAGGCTGTCCAGCGTCGGCGACAGGCGCGCGGCGATGCGGCGGTCGGCCCACACCAGCTTTTGCGCGAGCATGGTCAGGCGCGTCCCGCGCCCGCGCCCGGTCTCGAGCAGGGGCTCGCCGAACAGCTCCTCGGCCTCGCGCAGCACGCCCCAGGCGTAGCGGTAGGACAGCCCGGCGGCCTTGGCCGCGGCGGCGATCGAACCATGGTCCTGGATCGCCAGCAGCAAGCCCAGCAGCGTAGCCGTGTCGAGCGGGGCGTCATTATTGAAACTTATTTCCCAATGCGGGCGGATGTGAACCTTGAGCATGGCTTATATGCTTAATAAAGCCTATTTCTGACAGGAAGACACCATGATACGCTCGGCATTGCAGTAGATGTAAGCCAGAAGTATATGCTTTTTAAAACATATTAATTCGAACAAAAAACGGAGGAGACATGGCTTTACTGGATAAGCTGGACCGGGAGCACACCATTGCCAGGCCCGGCTTCAACCGCTGGCTGGTGCCGCCAGCAGCATTGGCGATTCATCTTTGCATCGGCATGGCCTATGGCTTCTCGGTGTTCTGGCTGCCGCTGTCGAAAGCGATCGGCATCAAGGAATCGCTGGCCTGCCCGGCCGACATGAGTTTCATCGCCGAGATCACCTCCACCACCTGCGACTGGAAGATTTCGATGCTGGGCTGGATGTTCACGCTGTTCTTCGTCTTCCTCGGCCTGGCCACCGCGCTGTTCGGCGGCTGGCTCGAGCACGCGGGCCCGCGCAAGGCCGGCGTCGTCTCGGCCCTGTGCTGGTGCGGCGGCCTGGTGATCTCGGCCCTGGGCATCTACAAGCACCAGATCTGGCTGATGTGGCTCGGCTCCGGCGTCATCGGCGGCATCGGTCTCGGACTCGGCTACATCTCGCCAGTCTCCACCCTCATCAAATGGTTCCCCGACCGGCGCGGCATGGCGACCGGCATGGCCATCATGGGCTTCGGCGGCGGCGCCATGATCGGCGCACCGCTGGCCGACAAGCTGATGAAGTATTTCGCCACCCCGACCTCGGTGGGCGTGTGGGAAACCTTCCTGGCCCTGGCCGCGATCTACTTCGTGTTCATGATGGTGGGCGCGCTGTCCTACCGCGTCCCGGCCAACGGCTGGAAGCCGGAAGGCTGGACCGCGCCGGCCGCCAAGAGCGGCAAGACCATGATCACCAGCCGTCACGTGCACGTGAAGCGCGCCTGGGGCACCCCGCAGTTCTGGCTGGTGTGGCTGGTGCTGTTTCTGAACGTCTCGGCCGGCATCGGTATCCTGGCGATGGCCTCGCCGCTGCTGCAGGAAGTGTTCGGCGGCCGCCTGATCGGCGTCACCGCCGGCTTCAACGAACTGGACACCGCGCAGAAGGCGCAGATCGCCACCATCGCCGCCGGCTTCACCGGCCTGCTGTCGCTGTTTAACATCGGCGGACGCTTCGCCTGGGCCACCTGCTCCGACTACATCGGCCGCAAGATGACCTATTTCGTGTTCCTGGTGCTGGGCTTCGTGCTGTACTCGGCGATCCCGACCCTGGCCCACAACGGCCACCTGGGCCTGTTCGTGCTGTCCTTCTGCATCATCCTGTCGATGTACGGCGGCGGCTTCTCGACCGTGCCGGCCTACCTGGCCGACCTGTTCGGCACCCAGATGGTGGGCGCGATCCACGGCGGCCTGCTGACCGCCTGGGCCGCCGCCGGCGTGCTCGGCCCGACCCTGGTCAACTACATCCGCGAATACCAGATCGCGCACGGCGTCGCCAAGGCCCAGGCCTACGACACCGCCATGTACGTGCTGGCGGCCCTGCTGGTACTGGGCTTCCTGTGCAACCTGCTGGTGCGCCCGGTGGCCGACAAGTACTTCATGACCGACGCCGAGCTGGCGGACGAGAAGCGCAGCGCCCATGAGCGCGACGTTGCCGCCTCGGCCGGCAGCCGCGCAGCAGCAGCAGCAGCCAGCGGCGACACCATGGTGGCGGGCGTATCCGGCGCCGGCGTCATCGCCGCAACCCCGGTTGCCGCGGGCGGCGCGCTGGTTACGCTGCTGGCCTGGGCCGCGGTCGGCATTCCGCTGCTGATCGGTATGTGGATCACGCTGCAGAAGGCGATTGTGCTGTTCAAGTGACGTAATGCGTGGGCACGGGGTGCCCACCCTACCGGTGCCCGACCGTAAGGTGGGCGGCCTCCGCCCACGCATTCAACGAACCTCGGTATCAACGCACGATCCAAGAATTAAACGCATTACAGGACCACCGCCATGAACCATCCCGTCATCCCCATTGCCGTGCAGGGCGCCAGCCGCCAGCGCAAGCGCGAAGCCCCGAAGGGCCGCCGCGCCGATCCGCAATCCCTGCGCGAGGTGCAGGACCTGCTGGGCGATATGCCGCGCCGGCGCGACCTGCTGATCGAGTGCCTGCACAAGATCCAGGACGCGTTCGGGGCCTTGTCCGCCGCCCACCTGGCGGCCCTGGCGCAGGAGCTGAAGCTGGCCCAGTCCGAGGTCTACGAGGTGGCCAGCTTCTACCACCACTTCGACGTGCTGCGCGACGGCGAAGCGGCGCCGGCATCGCTGACGGTGCGCGTGTGTGCGGGCCTGTCCTGCGAGATGGCGGGCGCTTCATCGCTGCTGGACAGGCTGCCGGCCATCCTCGGCACGGAGGTCCGCCTGCAGGCCGCACCCTGCGTCGGCCGCTGCGAGCAGGCGCCGGCGGTGCTGGTCGGCCAGCATCCGGTGCCGCGCGCGACTGCGGAAACCGTGCTGGCCAAGGTGGTGGCGAAGGAAACCACCCACGTCCACACGAATCATGACGGCCTGGATGACTACCGCGCCAAGGGCGGCTACGCGCTGCTGCGCGACTGTGCCGAAGGCCGCCGCGACGTGGAATCCGTGATCGCGGCGCTGGAAGCCTCCGGCCTGCGCGGCCTGGGCGGCGCCGGCTTCCCGGCCGGCCGCAAGTGGCGCATCGTGGGCACCGAGCCCGGCCCGCGCCTCATGGCCATCAATATCGACGAAGGCGAACCCGGCACCTTCAAGGACCGCGTCTATCTCGAGCGCGACCCGCACCGCTTCCTGGAAGGCGCCCTGATCGCCGCCTGGGCGGTCGGCATCGAGACCATCTATATCTACCTGCGCGACGAGTACCACGGCCTGCGCGGCATGCTGGAAGCCGAACTGGAAGCCTTGCGCGCCGATCCGCCGGTCGCCAACATGCCCGAACTGATCCTGCGCCGCGGCGCCGGCGCCTACATCTGCGGCGAAGAGTCGGCCATGATCGAGTCGATCGAGGGTAAACGCGGCATGCCGCGCCTGCGCCCGCCCTACGTGGCCCAGGTCGGCCTGTTCGGCCGGCCCACGCTGGAACACAACTTCGAAACCCTGCACTGGGTACGCGACATCGTCGAGCAGGGCCCGGAACGATTCGCCAGCCACGGCCGCCACGGCCGCAAGGGCTTGCGTTCGTTCTCGGTCTCGGGCCGCGTGCGCGACCCGGGCGTCAAGCTGGCTCCGGCCGGCATCACGATCACGGAGCTGATCGCCGAATACTGCGGCGGCATGCAGGAAGGCCACCAGTTCTACGCCTACCTGCCGGGCGGCGCCTCGGGCGGCATCCTGCCCGCTTCGATGGGCGACATCCCGCTCGACTTCGATACCCTGCAGCCCTACGGCTGCTTCATCGGCTCGGCCGCCGTGGTGGTGCTGTCGAACCAGGACACGGCCAAGGCCGCGGCCCTGAACACGCTGCGCTTCTTCAAGGACGAATCCTGCGGCCAGTGCACGCCCTGCCGCGCCGGCACCGCCAAGGCCGTGGCCATCATGGAACAGCCGGACTGGGATATCGAACTGCTGGGCGACCTGTCCCAGGTGATGCGCGACGCCTCGATCTGCGGCCTCGGACAGGCCGCGCCGAATCCATTCGACTGCGTCATCAAGTACTTCCCGCATGAACTCAGTAGCCACACCTTAGGAGGCGCGCAATGAACGCCAGCCTGAAATTGGAAAGCGTCACCTTCACGATCAACGGCAGACAAGTGGAGGCCCTGCGCCACGAAACATTAATTGAGGTCGCCGACCGCGAAGGGATCGAAATCCCGCGCCTCTGCTACGCCGAAGGCATGGAAGCCGTCGGCAACTGCCGCTCCTGCATGGTCGAGATCGACGGCGAGCGCGTGCTGGCGCCGTCCTGCTGCCGCCATCCTTCGCAAGGCATGAGGGTCACGACCGACAGCGAGCGCGCGGTAAAAGCGCAGAAGATGGTGCTGGAGCTGCTGGCCTCGGACATGCCCGAAAAGGATTACACGCGCCACAACGAAGTCGACGCGTGGGCAATGAAGCTCGGCGTCGGCAAGCCGCGCTTCCCGGCCACGCGCCGCGCGCCGCAGCAGGACGCGAGCCATGCCGCCATCACCGTCAACCTCGACGCCTGCATCCAGTGCACGCGCTGCGTGCGCGCCTGCCGCGACGAGCAGGTCAACGACGTGATCGGCCTGGCCTTCCGCGGCCAGGATGCGAAGATCGTGTTCGACCAGGACGACCCAATGGGCAATTCGACCTGCGTGGCCTGCGGCGAATGCGTGCAGGCCTGCCCGACCGGCGCGCTGATGCCGGCGCGCGACGCCGCGCTTTCGGTGCCGGACAAGCAGGTCGATTCGGTCTGCCCCTACTGCGGCGTCGGCTGCCAGCTGACCTACAAGGTCAAGGACAACAAGATTCTCTACGTCGAGGGCCGCGACGGGCCCGCCAACCACGGCCGCCTGTGCGTGAAGGGCCGCTACGGCTTCGACTACGCCCACCATCCACACCGCCTGACAAAGCCGCTGATCCGCCGCGCGGGCGTGCCCAAGCTGGGTGCCTTCACGATGGACCCGAGCACGGTCATGGACGTGTTCCGCGAAGCCAGCTGGGAAGAGGCGCTGGCACTGGCCGGCGGCACGCTGGCGCGCATCCGCGATACGAACGGAAAACGCGCGCTGGCCGGCTTCGGCTCGGCCAAGGGCAGCAACGAGGAAGCCTATCTGTTCCAGAAGCTGGTGCGCACTGGCTTCGGCAGCAACAACGTCGACCACTGCACGCGCCTCTGCCACGCTTCGTCGGTGGCGGCGCTGCTGGAGGGCATCGGCTCGGGCGCGGTCTCGAATCCGGTGATGGATGTGACCCGCGCCGAGGTCGTGATCGTGATCGGCGCGAATCCGACCGTGAACCACCCGGTGGCCGCCACCTGGATCAAGAACGCGGTCCGCGCCGGCACCAAGCTGATCATGTGCGACCCGCGCAAATCGGACCTGACCCGCCACGCCCACCGCCACCTGCAGTTCAAGCCCGACACCGACGTCGCCATGCTGAACGCGATGATGCACGTGATCGTCACCGAAGGCCTGGTCGACAGGGACTTCATCGCCAGCCGCACCATCGGCTACGAGGAACTGGCGAAGAACGTCGAAGGCTACAGCCCGGAAGCGATGGCGCCGATCTGCGGCATCGATGCCGAGACCCTGCGCTACGTGGCGCGCCTGTACGCGACCTCGAAGGGCTCGATGATCCTGTGGGGCATGGGGATTTCGCAGCACGTGCACGGCACGGATAACGCGCGCTGCCTGATCGCGCTGGCGCTGATGACCGGCCAGATCGGCCGTCCCGGTACCGGCCTGCATCCGCTGCGCGGCCAGAACAACGTGCAGGGCGCTTCGGACGCCGGCCTGATTCCGATGATGTACCCGGACTACCAGCGCGTCGACAATCCGGACGCGAAGGCGCGCTTCGAAGCCGCCTGGGGCATGCCGCTGGACGAGAAGCCCGGCCTGACGGTGGTCGAGATCATGGACGACATCCTGGCCGGCGGTATCAAGGGCATGTACATCATGGGCGAGAACCCGGCCATGTCCGACCCCGACGCGAATCACGCGCGCGAAGCGCTGGCGGCCCTCGACTGCCTGGTGGTGCAGGACATCTTCCTGACCGAGACCGCCTACCTGGCCGACGTGATCCTGCCCGCATCGGCCTTTGCGGAGAAGGCCGGCACCTTCACCAATACCGACCGCCTGGTCCAGCTGGGCCGCCAGGCCATTACGCCGCCGGGCGAGGCGAAGCAGGACCTGTGGATCATCCAGCAGATGGCAAACCGGATGGGCCTGCCGTGGAACTATGGCCACGTGTCCGAGGTGTTCGACGAGATGCGCAGGCTGATGCCCAGCATCGCCGGCATCACCTGGGAGCGGCTGGAACGCGAAGACGCCGTCACCTACCCGTGCGCGGCCGAGGGCGACCCTGGCCAGCCGGTGGTCTTCGTCGAGGACTTCCCGCGCGGGCAAGGGACCGAGAAGGGCAGGGCGCGCTTCGTCCCGGCCGACATCATCCCGGCCAACGAGCGTCCCGACGCCGAGTACCCGATGGTCCTGATTACCGGACGCCAGCTCGAGCACTGGCACACCGGCAGCATGACGCGGCGCGCCGGCGTGCTGGATGCGATCGAGCCGGATCCGGTGGCGCTGGTGCATCCGCTGGACCTCGAAGCGATGGGCGGGCGTCCGGGCGACGTCATCACGATCACTTCCCGCCGCGGTGAGGTCAGCCTGTACGCACGGGCCGACGACAGCTCGCCGCGTGGCGCCATCTTCGTGCCCTTCTGCTACTACGAGGCGGCCATCAACCGGCTGACCAACTCGGCGCTCGACCCCTTTGGCAAGATCCCCGAGTTCAAGTACTGTGCGATCCGCACGACGCTGGGCGGCGAGGTGGGGCAGCAGGGTTCCTACGGTGGCGGCCAGATCCTCGCGGCCGTGGCACAATAAGCTGATGAACGAGCAACGTTATCGACCTCAGCTGTCCCAAGCCAGCGCCAGCCTGACCCATGAGGTGACGGCCATCGACGAGCGTGGCCGCCGCTCGATGCTGCACATCCCGGCCGAGCGCCCGCTGACGGTCTACGTCGACAAGCGCGAGCTCGTGACCCTGATGACCCTGGGCGGCGCGCCCGAAGCGCTGACCCTGGGCTATCTGCGCAACCAGCGCCTGGTGCGGTCGATCGAGGATATCGTGTCGATCCAGGTCGACTGGTCGGTGGACGCGGTGGCGGTGGTGACCAGGAATGGCATCGCCGGCATCGAGGAACGCACTGCGAAAAAGGTCGTCACCACAGGCTGCGGCCAGGGCTCGGTGTTCGGCGGCCTGATGGACGAAGTGGACCAGATCCAGCTGCCGCCGGAAGCGCGCCTAACGCAATCGGTGGTGTATCGCATCGTCGAAACCATCCGTACCCAGCAGTCGGTCTACAAGCAGGCCGGCTCGGTGCACGGCTGCGCGCTGTTCTCGAACACCGGCGAGCTGCTCTACTTTGTCGAGGACGTCGGCCGCCACAACGCCGTCGACGCCATCGCCGGGCTGATGTGGCTGGACGGAATGCGCGGCGAGGACAAGGTCTTCTACACCACCGGGCGCCTGACCTCGGAGATGGTGATCAAGGGCGCCCAGATGGGCATTCCCTTCCTGCTGTCGCGCTCCGGCACCACCCAGATGGGGCATATGGTGGCGGAGAAGGTCGGCATGTCGCTGCTGGCGCGCTGCACCGGGCGGCATTTCCTGCTGCTGTCGGGAGAAGAGCGGCTGGTGTTCGAACCGGAATTCCTGGACGCGCTGGAAGCGGAGCGTCAGCGGCACTATGCGTAACTTTCAGCACGTCGTTCCCGCGACCCACTACGTCGTTCCCGCGAAGGCGGGAACCCAATTTCCGCGTGAGCTAACGAAACGCTTGCAAACTTGGATCCCCGCCTGCGCGGGGATGACGGAAGCGAGCGTCGCGGGAACGACGATGTGATGCTCGACGCCACACTGCGCGCCTTCACCCTGCTGTTCACCGGCGACCCGGACCTGTGGCGCATCATCTGGGTCTCCCTGAAGACCAGCGTGCTCGGCCTGCTGCTGGCCACGCCGCCCGCCGTGCTGCTGGGCTATTTGATCGCCATGCACCGCTTCCGCGGACGCCGCATTGCGATCTGGCTGGCCCAGGCCGCGCTCTCGCTGCCGACCGTCCTGATCGGCCTCCTGCTCTACCTGCTGCTGTCGCGCCACGGGGCGATGGGCGGGCTGCAATGGCTGTTCTCGCAGCCGGGCATCATCGCCGGCCAGTTCGTGGTGGGCCTGCCGGTGCTGCTCGCCTTCACGCTGGCCGCCGTGCAGGCGATCGACCCGCGCTATGCCGAAACCGCGATTGCCCACGGCGCCTCGCGCATCCAGGTGATGGTGCGCGTGCTGCACGAGGCGCGCTTCGGCGTGATGGCGGCGGTGCTGTCCGGCTTCGGGCGCGTGATCTCGGAAGTCGGCTGCGCGCTGATGGTGGGCGGAAATATCGAAGGCGAGACCCGCACCATCACCACCGCCATCGCGCTCGAGACCAGCAAGGGCGAATTCGCGCAGGGGATCGCGCTGGGCATCGTGCTGGTGGCGATCGCGCTGCTGATGAACGGCATGCTGATGCTGCTGCAGGGCGACGCCCACGTGGCGAGGGATCGGCCATGATCCAGCACATCACGCTGCAGGGCATGCTCGGCGCCACCCCGGCGCGCACCGGCGACGAGCGCCGCAAGTCCCTGCTGGGCGTGAAGGGCCTGCGCAAGCGCCATGGCGAGCGCCTTCTGTTCGACATCGGCTGCATGGAAATCGCGACCCACAGCGCCTACGTCCTGACGGGGATGAACGGCGCCGGCAAGAGCACCCTGCTGCGCATATTGGGCGGCCTGGAACGCGCCGAGATCGACAGCCTGCGCTTCGAAGGCATGGAGGAGCGCCCCTACCCGTATCCGCGCGCGCTGCGCGAAGCCATCGTCTACGTGCACCAGCACCCGGTGATGTTCTCGACCAGTATCGCGCACAACATCGGCTATGGCCTGCAGGTGCGCGGCGTGCCGAAGCTGGAGGCCGCGCGCAAGGTCGAAGAGGCGATGGTGTGGGCCGGCGTGGCCCACCTGCAGGACGTCGAGCCGGGCAGGCTGTCGGGCGGCGAACGGCAGCGCGTGGCGCTGGCGCGCGCCAAGGTGCTGTGCCCGAAGCTGCTGCTGCTCGACGAGCCGACCTCCAACCTGGACGGCCAGGCGCGCGAGCAGGTGATCGAATTGATCCCTACCATGGTCGAAGCAGGAGGGAGCGTGGTCGTGGCCTGCCACGACCGTGACCTGATTGGACTGCCCGGCGTGCAGCGCCTCAAGCTGCGCGAGGGGCAACTCGAAGTACGTTAATCACAAGGAGTCTGCATGCAACGTCGTCTGTTCAGTCTTGCCCTCGTCATGGGCGCCACGCTCGGGATAACCTATGCGCCGGCCCAAGCCCAGCAGCAGGTCCTGCGCCTGTCCACCACTACCAGCACCGAGAACTCGGGCCTGCTGACTTATCTTCTGCCCAGCTTCGAGCAGAAGTACGGCATCAAGGTCAACGTGATCTCGGTCGGCACCGGCAAGGCCCTGGAACTGGGCAAGAACGGCGACGTCGACGTGACCCTGGTGCACGCGCGCCAGCTCGAAGACAAGTTCGTGGCCGAGGGTTGGGGCATCGACCGCCGCGACGTGATGTACAACGACTTCATCGTGGTCGGGCCGACGGCGGACCCGGCCGGCGTGAAGGGCAGCCATGACGTGCTGACCTCTTTCAAGAAAATTGCGTCTTCCAACGTCAAGTTCATCTCGCGCGGCGACAATTCCGGCACCGACGTGATGGAGAAGGCCTACTGGAAGGAAGTGGGCGCCAAGCCTGCAGGCAGCAATTACGTGTCCGCAGGCCTGGGCATGGGCGAGGTGCTGAACATGGCCGCCGAAATGAACGCCTACACCCTGACCGACCGCGCCACCTACGGCGCGTATAAAGCCAAGACCGGCCTGGCGATCCTGGTCGAAGGCGACAAGCGCATGTTCAACCCCTATGGCATCATCGCGGTGAACCCGGAGAAGCACCAAGGCGTGAACTACAAGGGGGCGACGCAGCTGATTCAGTGGATTACGTCGGCCGAGGGGCAGGCGAAGATTGCGGCCTTTAAACCGGCTGGGGAGCAGCTGTTCTTCCCGTCGGCGGGCAAGTAAATTCAACTTGGATTCCCGCCTGCGCGGGAATGACGGTCTTGGGGCCATCGGCTCTAGCGCGTCGTTCCCGCGCAGGCGGGAACCCAAGTTGCACGCAGACCGCAAAAACAAAGGGCCGCACAAAGCGGCCCCATCAACGCATCAAACCACGATCACGCCAGCGCGTGCATCACATCCTGCACCGGAATCGCCTTCACCCAATCCCTGCGCTGATGCGCCGTGATGACGGTGCTGTTGGCCTTGTCCACCGGCGCCCATTCCGGCGTCTTCTGGCGCATCAGCGCCACCACCGGCACGCCGACGGCGTTCGCCAGGTGCATCACGGCGGTTTCCACCGAGACGATCAGGTCGCACTGGGCCAGCATGGCCGGCAGCTGGAAGAAGTTCTCGTTGGCGCTGAACAGCTCGGTGCGGTCCAGCTGGCGCTCGGCCAGCATGGTTTTCACGCGCTCGACTTCCTGCGGCACCGCGTTGACGATGAAGCAGGCGTCGCGCCATTCCGGCTGGGCGCGCATGGTGGTGATCAGTTCAGCCACGCGCTCGACCGGCCAGCAGCGCTTGCGGGTCTTGGCGAAGGGATTGATGAAGACCAGCTTGCCCTGGCGCTTGTCGAAGCCCCACTCGTGCAGGCGCGCCTTGGCGCCTTCGACGAAGCGTTCGGGAATGTGGACGAAGGGGATCCGTTCGCGCGGCGGGATCTCGACCCCGGCCAACTGGCGGAACCACTCGGCGTGCACGTCGCTGATGTGCGGTGCGGCGCTGCGGTCGGCCACGTCCGGGTCCAGGGCAGCATCCAGCTTGCGGTAGGTGAAGTAATGCGGCAGGCCGGACAGGCGCATCGGCTTCTTCAGGCCGACCACGAAGCCGTCCGGGCTGATGCGGCGCGCCAGGTTGGCGTAGAAGTGCGGGCGCAGGGTGCCGAGCGAGACCACGATCGGGTAGTGCTCCTCGCGCGCTTCCTTGATCGAGGCTTCGAACAGCTCCGGCGAATAGTTCTGCTTGTAGGTCTTGTCGATGAATTCGCAGGCATCGAGCCAGTCGTACAGCACGTTCTTTTTCAGGTGCGGCCACTGCGACGCGTCGCTGGTGCGGCGGACCTCGTCGACCCACAGGTGCAGCTTCAGGTGCGGATAGGCCCGCGCGAACGCCTGGAAGCAGTTCTGCAGATACGTGTAGTCGCCCAGCGCCAGGTGGGCGATGAACAGGATCTTGTCCGACTTCTTCAGCAAGTCGGATGGAATGAGTGGGTCGTTCATTGTCTCTTACGGGGTCGCTATCAGCTCCAGGCCTACGCCGCCGCTGCCATCAGCCGCAGCGCCAAGCGGTCGGCTGGTCGCTTCTGCATGCATATGCCTGAAAACGCGATACCGCCAACTCTCGAAATATCAGCAAATTGTCACAAATTGTAGTCCAAACTCGCCAACTGCGTTGCCCGTATCTCGATTTTTAACGGTATTGTCCTGTAGCAGCAACATCCTCTGAACACGACGACAAATGCATGAGATTCAGCCGGCGAACCTGATGTGTAAAGTTCACACGTGGATCACATCAGGATCACGTCGTACTGTTCCTGGTGATAGCCTTTTTCAACTTGCAGCGAGATTTTCTTGCCGATGAAGTCGCCCAGCATCGCCAGGTGCTGCGATTCTTCTTCGAGGAAGAGGTCGACCACTTCCTGGGAGGCCAGGATGCGGAATTCGCGCGGATTGAACTGCTTGGCTTCGCGCAGCAGCTCGCGCAGGATTTCGTAGCAGATGGTGCGCGAGGTTTTGACTTGCCCCTTGCCGGAGCAGGCGGGGCAGGGCTCGCACAGGATGTGGGCCAGCGACTCGCGGGTGCGCTTCCTCGTCATCTCGACCAGGCCCAGCGCCGAGAAACCGCTGACGGACACCTTGGTGCGGTCGCGCGACAGGGTCTTCTTGAGCTCCGCCAGCACGGCGTTGCGGTGCTCGTTGTTCTCCATGTCGATGAAGTCGAGGATGATGATGCCGCCGAGGTTACGCAGGCGCAGCTGGCGCGCGATCGCGTGGGCGGCCTCGAGGTTGGTCTTGAAGATGGTGTCGGCGAAGTTGCGCCCGCCGACGAAGCCGCCGGTGTTGACGTCGATGGTCGTCATCGCCTCGGTCTGGTCGACGATCAGGTAGCCGCCCGACTTCAGGTCGACGCGGCGGCCCAGTGCGCGCAGGATCTCTTCCTCGACGCCGTAGAGGTCGAACAGCGGGCGCTCGCCGGTGTAGTGCTGCAGGCGCGACAGCACGCTGGGCGTGTAGACCTGGGCGAATTCCGCCAGCATCAGGTAGTTCTCGCGCGAGTCGACCAGGATGGCGGCGGTTTCGTCGTGCACGAAGTCGCGCAGCACGCGCTGGGCCAGGTTCAGGTCCTGGTACAGCAGGCTGGTGGCGGGACGGGTGCGGGCGCCCTGCAGGATCGCGTTCCAGGTCTTGCGCAGGTAGTCGATGTCGGCCGCCAGGTCGGCGTCGGAGGCGTCTTCGGCCTGGGTGCGCACGATGTAGCCGCCTTTTTCTTCCGGCGGCAGCAGACCCTGCATGCGTGCGCGCAGCGCCTCGCGCTCGGTTTCCTTCTCGATTTTCTGCGAGATGCCGATGTGCTTGTCCTGCGGCAGGTAGACCAGCATGCGCCCGGCGATCGAGATCTGCGTCGACAGGCGCGCGCCCTTGGTGCCGATCGGGTCCTTGATCACCTGCACGGTCAGCACCTGGCCGTCGAACAGGATTTTCTCGATGGGGGTCGGGGCGGCGTTACCGTTGCCGCCGCCATTGTTGTCGTGCGGACGGGCTTCCCAGATGTCGGCCACGTGCAGGAAGGCGGCGCGTTCCAGGCCGATGTCGATGAAGGCGGACTGCATCCCCGGCAGCACCCGCACGACCTTGCCCGAATAGACGTTGCCGGCCAGCCCGCGGGTGAGCGTCCGCTCGATGTGCAGCTCCTGCACGGCTCCCTGTACCACCAGCGCCACGCGCGTTTCCTGTGGGGTGATATTGATCAGGATGTCTTCAGTCATGAGGCTAGGGCCGTGCGTTTATTGTTCAGGATGACATCATACACGGCCACCCTTAAACAATCACAAGAACTCGACGCCGGCCTTCTTCAGCAGCTGCGCGGTCTCGAACACCGGCAAGCCCATGATGCCCGAGTGGCTGCCCTCGATATGCTCGATGAACAGCGCCGCCAGGCCCTGGATGCCGTAGGCGCCGGCCTTGTCGTAGGGTTCCGCGGTCGCGCAATAGGCCTTGATGGCGGCGGGACTCAGTTTTGTAAAACGCACGTTCGACACCTGCGTGACCTGCTCGGCCAGGTCGACGTGGTGCAGCGCCACCGAGGTCAGCACCTGGTGGGTACGGCCCGACAGGCGCTCCAGCATTGCCGCCGCCTCGTCGGCATTGGCCGGCTTGCCGAGGATCTGGCCGTCGATGGTGACGGTGGTGTCGGCCGACAGCACCGGACGCAGCGGCATGCGGCGCAGCGCCAGGATCTTCCACGCGAACGCGCCCTTTTCATGCGCCACCCGGGCCACATAATCGAGCGGCGATTCGCCCGGCCGCTCGGCCTCGCTGACGTCGGGACCGCGCGCGGCATCGGTACGCAGGCTGAGCAGTTCGAAGTCGACGCCGACCTGGCGCAGCAGTTCGCGCCTGCGAGGGCTCTTCGAGGCAAGGTAGATTTTTTTATCGAGGAGTTTCATTTCAAATAGGAGCCGTTAAACATGCGCAGGGCTAGGCGCGGCGACGCAGGCAGTGCGTTTAGCACGACAAGGAGCTGCAACAACGCCATGCGCATGTTTAACGGCTCCTAGACGCGGTGGTAGGGGTGGTTTTGGGTGATCGACCAGGCACGATATAACTGTTCCGCAAGCATCACACGCACGATTCCGTGGGGAAGCGTCATGCTGGAAATGCGGATCAGTCCATCGGCACGGGCTTTCAGTTCGGGATCGAGGCCGTCGGCGCCGCCGATCAGGAAGGCGACGTCGCGCCCATCCTGCTGCCAGGCTTCCAGCTGCTGCGACAGGCCGACGCTGGTGAGGTCCTTGCCGCGCTCGTCGAGGGCGACGATGCGCACCCCCTTCGGCAGCACGGCTTCGATGCGCTCGCGTTCGAGCGCCATCGCGGTGGCCGCGGTCTTGCTGCCGGACCGCTCGACCGGCTTGATCTCCTTGAGCACGATGCGCAGCTCGGGCGGCATGCGCTTCGTGTACTCGGCGAAACCGGTCTCGATCCAGGCCGGCATCTTGTGGCCGACCGCGGCAATGATCAACTGCATTGAAGCGGTTTACTCTTCAGTCTTCTTGATGCGGCGGATGACCTTCTTGGCCGGTGCTGCATCCGCGGCCGGAGCGGCCTTGGTTGCGCGCTTCGGTGCGGCGGCCTTGGCGGCTTTCGCGGCAGCAGCCGAGGCGGCGGCGGTCTTCGATACGGCCACTTTCACTTTGGCGCCGGTCGGGATCTTGGCGGCCGGCTTCTTCGCAGCGGTACCTGCGCCAGCGGCGGCAGTCTTCGAAGCAGCCGTGGCGCGCTTGGCGGCCGGCTTTTTCTCGACGACCGGCTTGGCTTCCGGCTGTTCCTGGTTGGCGGCCAGGTGCTTGCCCTTGCCTTTCGGCGCAGCGGCGGCTTCCAGGCCTTCCACGGTCGACTTGCGCTTGGCGGCGCCCAGCTTGACCGGCTTCTCGCCCCAGATTTCTTCGAGGCGGTAGTACTGGCGGATCGCCGGCTGCATGATGTGCACGATCATGTCGCCGAGGTCGACCAGCACCCATTCGCCGGTGTCTTCGCCTTCGAGGCCGACGACATCGCCGCCTGCTGCCTTGACCTTGTCGCGCACCGAGGCGGCCAGCGCCTTGGTCTGGCGATTCGAGGTGCCCGAGACGACCGCGATGCGGTCGAACAGGCTGGTCAGGTTGGTCGTGTCGAACAGGGCGATGTCCTGGCCCTTGACGTCTTCGAGAGCGTCGACGACGAGCGATTGCAGTTTCTTGATGTCCATTAGTTCTTGTATAAGTTGTGTTGTTGAATATAGTCTAGCACTTGCGGCGCAAGGAGCGCGCTTAGCTTTGCCCGCTCAGTTGCATCCGCCGCAGCGCCCGCGTGCAGGGCCGCGCGCAGCTCGGTGGCCGAGATATCGACCGCCAGCGTATGCGCCAGGCAGACACGTCCCGCCTTGCTTTCTCGCACCTCTTCCGGGCTGGCCAGGCGCGGCGCCAGTTCGCGCGCCACTGCGGGCGGCAGGAACGCGGCGTCCAGTTCGTAGCCGGGGCGGGCGGCGACGCCGAAATTCGCCAGCGCGAACAAGTCCTGCCAGTCGACCCAGCTGTCCAGTTTTTGAAGCTGGTCGGCGCCCATCAGGAACACGATGGAGGCGTCCGGCCCGAGTTCGGCGCGCAGCTCGCGCAGGGTTTCGACCGTGTAGGTCGGCGTGTCGCGTTCGATTTCGCGGGTGTCGATGACCGGTTCGATCGCGGCATCCTCGAAAGCCAGCTTCAGCATCGCGACGCGGTCGGCGTCACCGGCTTCCAGGCCCGCCTTCTTTTGCCACGGTTGCCCGGCCGGCATGATGCGGAGTTCACTTGGGCGCAGCAGGTGAACGAACAGATCGGCCAGCGCGACGTGGCCGTGATGCACCGGGTCGAAACTGCCTCCCAGCAGGGCGACGCAATGTGTCACGTCGCCAGCCAGTCCCGATGCGGGAGGAAGTCGCTATACAGCCTGGCCTCGGGGCTGCCCGGTTCTGGATGCCAGTCGTAGCGCCACTTCACGATCGGCGGCATCGACATCAGGATCGCCTCGGTGCGCCCGCCCGACTGCAGGCCGAACAGGGTGCCGCGGTCCCACACCAGGTTGAACTCGACATAGCGTCCGCGGCGATAGGCCTGGAAGTCGCGTTCGCGCTCGCCGTAAGACTGGTCCTTGCGCGCAATCAGGATCGGCAGGTAGGCATCGAGGAAACCGTTGCCGACCTTCTGCAGCATTGCGTACGACTGCTCGAAACCGAGTTCGTTGAAATCGTCGAAGAAAATGCCGCCGACGCCGCGCGCTTCCTTGCGGTGCTTCAGGTAGAAATAATCGTCGCACCAGCGCTTGAAGCGCGGATGCAGATCGTCGCCGAAAGGCTGCAAGGCATCATGGCAGACCTGGTGGAAATGGCGCGCATCTTCCTCGACGCCGTAATAGGGCGTCAGATCCATGCCGCCGCCGAACCACCAGACCGGCTCCTTGCCTTCCGCGGTCGCCTCGAAAAAGCGCACGTTCATGTGCACGGTCGGGGCATAAGGATTACGCGGATGCAGCACCAGCGACACGCCCATCGCTTCCCAGGCCCGGCCCGCCAGTTCCGGCCGCGCGGCCATCGCGGACGGCGGCAGGCTTTTCCCTTGCACGTGCGAGAAATTGCAGCCGCCGCGCTCGAACACATTGCCTTCTTCGATCAGGCGCGAAATCCCGCCGCCACCCTCGGCACGCTCCCAGGCGTCGCGCAAAAACGGCTTGCCATCGACTTCCTCCAGCGCCTGCACGATGCGCGCCTGCAGGTCGAGCAGCCAGGCCTTGACGGCGGCAGGGTTCGGGGTGGACATGTGGGAATGGGTGTGGGCTGAAAAATGAACGGGGGATTGTACACTACTGGCCATTGCGCCGTCATCACCAGCCCCGTCGTTCCGGGCATTGCCCGAAACGACTCCCCGCGAGCTTACCCCTCGTCATTCCCGCGAAGGCGGGAATCCAAGTTCGGCGAGCGCCTGCTGCGCACCATTGATAGCTATCAGCGACTAAATGATCGGAGATGAGACGATGCCGCGATGGACAAATCCAGCTACGTCTACATTCTGGCAAGCGAGCCTTACGGCGTTCTCTATATAGGCGTGACCTCGAATCTGGTGAAGCGCGTGTGGGAACATCGCGAGGGTGTCGTCGACGGCTTTTCCAAGCAATACGGCGTCAAGCAACTCGTCTGGTTCGAAGTCCATTCCGAGATCCTGGAAGCCATTAAGCGCGAAAAGCAGATCAAACGGTGGAACCGGGATTGGAAGGTGAATCTCATTCAGGAGAAAAATCCTGATTGGCGTGACCTCTATAATGAGATTGCCGCCTAGCATACATGTAAACTTGGATTCCCGCCTTCGCGGGAACGACGGTCTTTAGGCTGCGAGTCGTCGGAAAGTAAAATGGGGCGTCACCTTTCGGCAAACGCCCCGCTTTCAAACGCGCAGTAAAGCTTACTGCTTCACCCCACGCCACCCAATATCGCGCCGGTACTGCGCGCCATTGAAGTGGATTTTCTCGACGGTCTCGTAAGCCTGCTTCTGCGCCATCTTGACGCTGTCACCCAGGCCCACCACGCACAGCACGCGGCCACCCGAGGTTTGCAGGGTGCCGCCGACGATGCGGGTGCCGGCGTGGAAGGTGACGCATTCCGGGGTCTCGGCGGGGATGCCGTCGATGATGTCGCCCTTGACCGGGTCGTCCGGATAGCCGCCGGCGGCCATCACCACGCCCACCGCGGTGCGGCGGTCCCATTCGAGTTCGACGGTGTCGAGCGTGCCGTTGCAGGCGTGTTCCAGCACGGTCACGAAGTCGCTCTTCAGGCGCGCCATGATGGGCTGGGTTTCCGGGTCGCCCATGCGGCAGTTGAATTCCAGGGTCTTCGGCGTGCCGTTGGCGTCGATCATCAGGCCGGCGTACAGGAAGCCGGTGTAGGGGATGCCGTCCCTGGCCATGCCCTGGATGGTCGGGTTGATGATCTCGCGCATCACGCGCGCGTGCATCGATGGCGTCACGATCGGCGCCGGCGAGTAGGCGCCCATGCCGCCCGTGTTCGGGCCCTGGTCGGCGTCCTTCAGGCGCTTGTGGTCCTGCGAGGTGGCCAGGGCCAGGACGTTCTTGCCGTCGCACATGACGATGAAGCTGGCTTCTTCGCCGGCCAGGAATTCCTCGATCACGATGCGCGCGCCGGCGTCGCCGAAGCGGTTATCCGACAGCATGTGGTCGACCGCCTGGTGCGCTTCGTCCAGCGTCATCGCGACGACCACGCCCTTGCCGGCCGCCAGGCCGTCGGCCTTGATCACGATCGGGGCGCCGTTGGCGTCGATGTAGGCGTGGGCCTCGGCAGCGCCGGAGAAGGTCTGGTACTTCGCGGTCGGGATGCCGTGGCGTTCCATGAAGGCCTTGGCGAAGTCCTTCGAGCTTTCCAGCTGCGCCGCCTCGCGGGTCGGGCCGAAGACCTTCAGACCGCGCGCGCGGAAGATGTTGACGATGCCGGCCGCCAGCGGCGCTTCCGGCCCAACCAGGGTCAGGGCGATGTGCTCGGCCACCACGAAGTCGGCCAGCGCGGCCGGGTCCGTGATGTCGATATTGATCAGGCGCGCATCGCGTGCCGTCCCGCCGTTGCCGGGTGCGACATAGACCATCTGGACGCGGTCGGATTGGGCCAGTTTCCAGGCCAGGGCGTGTTCACGGCCACCAGAGCCGACTACCAGGATTTTCATGCTCAGTTTCGTCCCATTTACTCTTCGATGACGGCGTTCGTATAGATTTCCTGGACGTCGTCGAGGTTTTCCAGGACGTCGAGCAGCTTCTGCATCTTCTGCGCATCTTCGCCGGTGAAGACGGTTTCGACGTCCGGCTTCATGATCACCTCGGCGGAATCGGCCTTGAAGCCGGCCTTTTCCAGCGCGTCCTTGACGCCGCTGAAGGCGTTCGGGTCGCACAGCACTTCGAAGCCGCCTTCGTCGTCGGCGATGACGTCGTCGGCGCCGGCTTCCAGCGCGGCTTCCATCAGCTTGTCCTCTTCGACGCCGGGCGCGAACAGGAACTGGCCGACATGCTTGAACATGAAGGAGACCGAACCTTCGGTGCCCATGTTGCCGCCGTATTTGCTGAAGGCGTGGCGGACTTCGGCCACGGTGCGCACGCGGTTGTCGGTCATGCAGTCAACGATGATGGCCGCGCCGCCGATGCCGTAGCCTTCGTAGCGGATCTCTTCGTAGTTCACGCCTTCCAGGCCGCCCGAGCCGCGCTGGATCGCGCGGGTGACGTTATCCTTCGGCATATTCGCGTCGGCGGCCTTGTCGACGGCCAGGCGCAGGCGCGGGTTGGTCGCTACGTCGCCGCCGCCCATGCGGGCTGCAACCGTGATTTCCTTGATGAGTCGGGTCCAGATCTTGCCGCGCTTGGCGTCGGTGGCGGCCTTTTTATGCTTGATATTGGCCCATTTGCTGTGTCCAGCCATGTCGAGTGTCCTTACTTGGTCGGTATACTAAATCCTCGACATTTTAGCATAGCCCCCTTGCCCAAAAACTGTCAGGGAAACAACAGCGCAGTGCCCCAGGCGACCAGTCCGAGCCCGGTTGCGCAGGCCAGCAGGTGGCCGCCGGGCAGCAGCTTTTCGGCCAGGATCAGGGCGATCAGGCCGCAGATCACGGGCAGGTTCAGCACCCCGGCCGGCAGCACCAGCGCCAGCAGCAGCCAGCAGCAGCCCATGCAGTAGCGGGCATCGGTGACGCCCATCCGGAACCCGCCCCAGGCCCCGCGCCGCCAGTGGGTCAGGACGAAGGCCAGCGGCGTGCGGCAGTTGTCCAGGCAGACGTGCTTGGCCGGCGTCCACTGGTAGACACCGGCCGCCACCAGCGCCAGCGCGCCGGCGGTGGGGTGGGCGATCGCCATGCTCTCGTCCAGCGCGCCGGCGTCGTGCAGGATCCAGCCGGCCAGTGTGGCCACCAGCGCGCAGCAGCACCAGACGAACAGGTAGCCGAGCACGAACATCAGGGTGCCCGGATAGATCCAGCGTTCGCGCCACAGGCGCTTGACGCGCGCATACAGCAGCACCGAGGGCGCGGCCGCCGGCAGCATCATGGCCGCAATCACGACCACCCACAGCGCGAAAAGCAGCACCAGGTCGCCCGCGTGATAGGGCGCAGCGATCTTCTTGCCGGCCGTGGCGAGGCCGATCGGCGCCATGCGGCCGACGCGGTAGAGCAGGTAAGCCCAGCACAGGGCCGCGAGCAGTCCCAGCAGGGTGAGCACGACGGTGCGTTCGGAACCGCTGCGCCCGATGCGGCCGGCGCGGCTCATGTGACCGCGCTCCTGCATGCGATCCGGGGGTGGTTCATGAAATCCTCTGCTTCAAGTAGGTCAGCGGCGGTTGGACCACTGCGTCCCTTCGGCGTTCGCTGCCGTCCTCAGCCGGGATTCCGGATTCGCACTACAATCGTCCGATGAGCAAAATCGCAATCGACACATCCGTTGCGCCGGTCCCACGTTCTGCCCTGGTCGCCGGCCTCGCCATTGCCATCGCTGGCGCCGTTCTGTTTTCCACGAAGGCCGTAGTCGCCAAACTGCTGTACCGCTACCACATCGATGCAGTGACTTTGATCGCGTTCAGAATGCTGTTCTCGCTTCCGGTGTTTGCGGGCGTGGCGATCTGGAAGATGCGCACCCAGCCGCCCTTGTCGGTGCGCGACCGCTGGCGCCTGGTGGGCCTGGGCCTGGTCGGCTACTACCTGTCCAGCTATCTCGATTTCCTCGGGCTGCAGTACATCTCGGTGGGACTGGAGCGCCTGATCCTGTTCCTGACCCCGACCTTCGTGCTCCTGATTACCGCGGTGTTCCTGAAGCGCCGCATCGGCGCCGCCCAATGGCTGGCGCTGGGCCTGTCCTACTGCGGCATCGTGCTGGTGTTCGTGCACGACCTGGGCGCGGGCGCCGGCAGCATCGTGACCGGCTCCCTGCTCGTGCTGGGCTCGGCGGTGGCCTACGCGGCCTACCTGCTCGGCACCGGCGAGATGGTCCGGCGCATCGGCTCGCTGCGCCTGGTCGCCTACGCGATGTGCGTCTCGAGCGTGGCCTGCATCGCCCAGTTCTTCATCCTGCGCCCGGCCAGCCTGCTGGTGCAGCCGCTGCAGGTCTACGGCCTCTCGCTCGTGAACGGGATATTCTGTACCATCTTCCCGGTCTTCATGACCATGATCGCGGTGCAGCGCATCGGCGCCCCGGTCGCCTCGCAGGCCGGCATGATCGGCCCGGTGTCCACGCTGTTCCTGGGCTGGGCCATCCTGGGGGAGCCGATCACGGCCGTGCAGCTGGCCGGGACCGGGCTGGTGCTGGCGGGGATCTATCTGCTGTCGCTGAAAAAAAACTAAAGGGAACCACATGAAACCACGCATTGCGCTGATTGCCCACGACAAGAAAAAAGACGACATGATCGCGCTCGCCTTCGAATACCGCGACTTCCTGGCCGGCTGCACGCTCACCGCCACCGGCACCACCGGCGGCCGCCTGATCAACGAGCTCGGCCTCGAGGTCACGCGCATGCATTCGGGCCCGCTGGGCGGCGACCTGCAGATCGGCGCCCACCTCGTCAACGGCGAGATCGACTGCGTGATCTTCCTGCGCGACCCGATGACGCCGCAGCCGCACGAACCCGACATCAACGCCCTGGTGCGCGCCTGCGACGTGCACAACATCCCCTGCGCGACCAATGTCTCGAGCGCGCGCCTGGTGCTGACCCGATTGAGCGAAATGTCCTGACAAGGAGAATCGAAGATGGCAAAAGCAATCCGTTATGCGCGCACCGGCGGTCCCGAGGTGCTGGAGTACGTCGACGTCGAAGTCGGCGAGCCCGGTCCTGGCGAAGCGCGCGTGCGCAACCATGCGATCGGCCTGAACTTCATCGACGTCTATTTCCGCAACGGCCTGTATCCGGCGCCGCTGCCGGACGGCCTGGGACATGAAGCGGCCGGCGTCGTGGAGGCGGTGGGCGAGGGCGTACAGCACGTGAAGCCGGGCGACCGCGTGGCCTATGCGGCGCGCCCGAACGGCGCCTACAGCGAGCTGCGCGTCATGCCTGCCGATATCCTCGTCAAGCTGCCCGACGCCATCGATTTCGAGACCGGGGCCGCGATGATGCTGCAGGGCCTGACGGTGCAATACCTGTTCCGCCAGACCTATGCGCTGAAGGCCGGCGACACCATCCTGTTCCACGCGGCGGCCGGCGGCGTCGGCCTGATCGCCTGCCAGTGGGCGCGTGCGATGGGCGTGAACCTGATCGGTACGGTGGGGTCAAACGAAAAAGCGGCGCTGGCAAAAAGCCACGGCGCCGCCCACGTCATCAACTACAACACCGAGGATGTGGTGCAGCGCGTGCTCGAGATCACTGAGGGAGCGAAGGTGCCTGTGGTCTACGACTCGGTGGGCAAGGACACGTTCATCCGCTCACTCGACTGCCTGCAGCCGCGGGGGCTGATGGTCAGCTTCGGCAACTCGTCCGGCGCGGTGCCGGCGTTCGCGCTGAGCGAGCTGGTGTCGCGCGGGTCGCTGTACATCACGCGCCCTACGCTGGCAACCTATGCGGCGAAGCGCGAAGACCTGGAAGCGATGGCGGCCGACCTGTTCCAGATGGTCTCCAGCGGCCAGGTCAAGATCGAGATCCACCAGCGCTTCCCGCTGGCGGATGCGGCGCAAGCCCACATCGCGCTGGAGTCGCGGCGCACCACCGGTAAAACCATCCTGCTGCCATGAGCGCCATGAGAGAGTTCAGCGACGATAACGATCCGGCCGGCGATCCGGCGCCCATCCAGCAAGGCGACAGCCCCCGTTTCGGGCGCCTGCTGGTGGTGCTGGCCCTGGCCATCCTGCTGATCGTGGCGATTACCATGCTGTCGGAAGCCTACCTGGCCTAGCCTGTTCCGGTACGGCATGGCGCACCGGACTGTCGGAAAATTTTACAGTTCTCCTCGCATTGAAATTGTTCGTAGATGCAAATAATTGAATTGATTCAATTATTTCTTTCTGGCATGTATTGTGCTTCAGTCTGTGCGTCCGACAAGAAGGGGAGAAAAACATGACATTGACGAAAAAACTGCTCGCTGCCGCGATCCTGGTCGGCTCCGCCGCATCTGCCTTCGCCACCCCGACCTATGTCGGGTCCTGGGACCTCTTCAGCGGCGCCGAATTTGATACCAAGCCGCCGACCTATACCGCCCAGGAAGCCGCGGCGGTCCTGTTCGGCGGCCTTGCCAGCGATTACGTGATTTCGACCCTGGGCATGGATGCCGCCCTGATCAACCGGATGGGGTGGTACGACCAGTACGGTATCGGTCCGTCGCAATTCGCGCAGGACTACCGTCAGGATAGCGGCGTGCTGGGCCAGTATGACGTGCGCGGCGACACCTCGGCGATGGTCATGGATATCGCCCTCGGTTGGGGAGCGGTCAACTACGCCTTCCGCGTCGAGCACAGCGCCGACGTGCCCGAGCCGCTCAGCCTGGGCCTGATGGGCCTGGGCCTGGCCGGACTGGCCGCCGCACGCCGCCGCAAGGCCGGCTGAGGCTTTTCGCAGCAAACAAAAAGCCGGGGCGGCATGCCGACCCCGGCTTTGTCATGTGCAGACCCGGCTCAACCCTTGCGCGGCTCCTGCTTCAACTCGATCACCCGCGCGCCGCCGTTCGGGCCCGGAAAACCTTCGAAGGCGCTCTGCACCAGCGCCGGCATCACCGCCGGGGTCGACATGGTCTTGCTCACGTTGCGCACCGTGACGTCGAACAGGCGCTTGTTGTCGGCCACCGAGGTGATCGCGATCTGCACCTGGCGGTGGTAGCGGTGTTCTTCCTCGACGCTGTAGCGCGGCACCGGGCCCCAGAACGGATCGTAGAAGGGGTTGTACCAGCCGCCGCCCCAGTAGCGCCGGCGGAAGCCGCCGTAGCCGAAGCGCGCCGAATACGGATAGAAAGGCGCATACGACGGATAGACCACCTGGGTCGGCACGTCGACCGTGACGAAGCGCACCGCGACCTTCATGGCCGGGGCTTGCGGCGCCTCATGGAAACCGAGGCGCGCCAGCTGGCCGCGCACCAGGTTCTCGTAGTTTTGCAGCTCGAGCGTGTTGTCCTGCGGGGCCGGGGCCTCGAAGGCATAGCTCTTGTCGGCGATCTGCGCCGGCCATTGGTGGAAGGTGGTGACGTCGCTGCGGATCGTGGTCGCGCAGCCGGCCAGCAGCAGGCTCAGCGATGCCGCCGCGGCGATCATAATGCGTTTCATGATGTGCTCCATCTCGCTATCGTTTCTTCAATCGGAATTCTTCACGGGTACAGCTTACCCTTGCTGTTCAATTTACGGAAATACATTTACGAGCGGTTAAGACAGTTACAGTGCGATACATGAAAGCGGTTGCGAAACTTGGAGTCGAAGCGTGCCGCCGCTATTGGTAAAATAAGCATTCATTCCACCATCGTTCGCGGACCCCAACCATGCGCACCGATACGCCCCAGACTATCTACCGTAAGGACTACACGGCTCCCACCTACCTGGTCGACACCGTGGAACTCGGCTTCGACCTCGATCCCGCCCGTACCATTGTCGCCAACCGCATGACCATGCGCCGCAATCCGGACAGCATCCGGCGCGACATCGAGTTGTATGGCGAGGATATCGAGCTGGTGGCGATCCGCCTGAACGGCAGGGCCCTGGACGAGAGCGGCTATGCGATCGAGGGCAGCGTGCTGCGCATCCCTGACGCGCCGGATACCGTGACCCTGGAAATCGAGACCATCTGCGTTCCTGAGAGCAATACGACCCTCAGCGGCCTCTACGTCTCGAACGGCAATTTCTACACCCAGTGCGAGGCCGAAGGCTTCCGCCGCATCACCTTCTTCCCGGACCGCCCGGACGTGATGGCCAAGTACATGGTGATGCTGCGTGCGGACAAGGAAAAATTCCCGGTCCTGCTCTCGAACGGCAACCTGGTCGAGGAGGGCACGCTGCCCGACGGCCGCCACTACGCCAAGTGGGAAGATCCGTTCAAGAAGCCGTCCTACCTGTTCGCCCTGGTGGCCGCGCGCCTGGTCTGCCAGGAGGAAAACTTCAAGCTCCAGGATGGCCGCACGGCCCTGCTGCAGGTGTGGGTGGAAGAGGGCAACCTCGACAAGACCGATTACGCGATGCAGTCGCTCAAGCGCAGCATCCGCTGGGACGAAGAGCGCTGGGACCTCGAGCTCGACCTCGACCGCTTCATGATCGTCGCCGTCGGCGACTTCAACATGGGCGCGATGGAGAACAAGGGCCTGAACATCTTCAACACCAAGTTCGTGCTGGCCAATCCGCGCGTCGCCACCGACATCGACTTCCAGGGCATCGAAGCGGTGGTCGGTCACGAATACTTCCACAACTGGACCGGCAACCGCGTGACCTGCCGCGACTGGTTCCAGCTGTCGCTGAAGGAAGGCCTGACCGTGTTCCGCGACCAGGAATTCTCGGCCGACATGATCGGCACCGATACCGGCCGCGCCGTGACCCGCATCGACCAGGTGCGCACCCTGCGCCAGGCCCAGTTCCCGGAAGACGCCGGCCCGATGGCCCACCCGGTGCGCCCCGACTCCTTCGTCGAAATTAATAATTTCTACACCGTCACCGTGTACGAGAAGGGCGCCGAGGTCGTCCGCATGTACCAGACCCTGCTGGGCCGCGAAGGCTTCCGCAAGGGCATGGACCTCTACTTCGACCGCCACGACGGCCAGGCCGTCACCTGCGACGACTTCCGCACGGCCATGGCCGACGCCAACGGCCGCGACCTCACGCAGTTCGAGCGCTGGTACAGCCAGGCCGGCACGCCCATCGTGCAGGCCGAGACCCGCTACGACGAAGCCGCCCGTACCTATGAACTGCGCCTGGTCCAGACCTGCCCGGCGACCCCGGGCCAGGCCGAGAAGCTGCCCTTCCACATCCCGGTGGCCGTCGGCCTGCTGGGCAAGGATGGGCGCGACCTGCCGCTGACCATCGATGGCCGGCAGAAGGGCACCACCGCCGTGCTGGAGCTGCTTGACGCGGACCAGACCTTCGTCTTCACCGACGTGCCGGAGCAGCCGACGCCTTCGATCCTGCGCGACTTCTCGGCTCCGGTGGTCCTGCGGCACGGCTACAGCGACGCCGAACTGGTCCACCTGTTCAGCCACGACAGCGACCCGGTCAACCGCTGGGAAGCCGGCCAGCGCCTGGCCATGGGCCGCCTGCTGAAACTGACCGGCATGGCCGGCGCCAACGGCGGCGCGGACGGCCTGGACCTGGATGACGTCTTTGTCGAAGCGATGCGCAAGATGCTGGCCGACGAAAGCCTCGACCCGGCCTTCCGCGAACAGGCCCTGCTGCTGCCGACCGAAAGCATGATCGCCGACCAGCTTGACGTGGTGAATCCGCTCGCCATCCACACCGCGCGCCAGTTCGTGCGCGCCGACATCGGCGCCCGTCTGCGCGAAGAGCTGCTCGACCAGTACCAGGCCAACCAGACGCCGGGCGAGTACAGCCCGGACGCCGCCTCGATCGGCAAACGCGCGCTGAAGAACCTGGCCCTGTCCTACCTGTGCGCGGCGCCGGATGCGGAATCGCTGGCCCTGGCCGAGCGCCAGTTCGACGAGGCGAGCAACATGACCGACCGCGTGGCTGCCCTGAGCGCGCTGGTGCACGCCCGCGCTCCGGTGGCCGCGGAGGCTCTGCAGCGCTTCTACGACGAGTTCCAGGGCGAGGCGCTGGTGGTCGACAAGTGGTTCATGATGCAGGCGACCTCCTCGACCACCGACGTGGCCGCCGTGCGCGAACTGATGAAGCACCCGGCCTTCACCTTGCGCAACCCGAACCGCGCGCGCAGCCTGGTCGCCGCATTCTGCAGCGGCAATCCGGTGCAGTTCCACGCCCCGGACGGCAGCGGCTACGCCTTCTGGGCCGAGCAGGTGATCGCGCTGGATGCATTGAACCCGCAGGTCGCCAGCCGCCTGTCGCGCGCCATGGACCGCTGGCGCCGTTATTCGCCGGCGCTGCAGGAACACATGAAGAAGGCGCTGCAGCAAGTGGCCGGGCAGGCGAAGCTGTCGAACGACGTGCGCGAAGTCGTCAGCAAAGCCCTCGCCAATTAATTTTTCAACCAAAGGAAGTTCATGAAACGTGTCAGCCTGACCCAATACCTCGTTGAGGAGCAGCGTCTCCACAACAACATCCCGGCATCGCTGCGCCTCCTGATCGAGGTGGTGGCGCGCGCCTGCAAGACCATCAGCCACTCGGTCGGCAAGGGCGCCCTCGGCGATATCCTGGGCAGCGCCAACACCGAGAACATCCAGGGCGAAGTGCAGAAGAAGCTCGACGTGATCTCGAACGAAATCCTGCTCGAAGCAAACGAGTGGGGCGGCCACCTGGCGGCCATGGCCTCGGAAGAGATGGAATCGATCCACCCGATCCCGAACCGCTACCCGATGGGCGAATACATGCTGCTGTTCGATCCGCTGGACGGCTCCTCGAACATCGACGTCAACGTTTCGATCGGCACCATCTTCTCGGTCCTGAAAGCGCCTGAGGGCATGAGCGCGCCGACCGAAGCCGACTTCATGCAGGAAGGCGCCAAGCAGGTCGCGGCCGGCTACGCCGTCTACGGCCCGCAGACCATGCTGGTGCTGACCACCGGCGCCGGCGTCAACTGCTTCACCCTGGACCGCGAGATGGGCTCCTGGGTGCTGACCCAGAAGAACCTGCAGATCCCGGCGGAGACCAAGGAATTCGCGATCAACATGTCGAACCAGCGCCACTGGCATCCGCCGGTCCAGCGCTACGTCTCCGAAATGCTGGCTGGCAAAACCGGCCCGCGCGGCAAGGACTTCAACATGCGCTGGATCGCCTCGATGGTCGCCGACGTGCACCGCATCCTGAACCGCGGCGGCATCTTCATGTACCCGGCCGACCTGCGCGATCCTTCCCAGCCGGGCAAGCTGCGCCTGATGTACGAAGCCAACCCGATGGCCTTCATCGTCGAACAGGCCGGCGGCGCCGCCACCGACGGCCGCCAGCGCATCCTCGACATCCCGCCGACCAAGCTGCACCAGCGCGTGCCGGTGTTCCTGGGCTCGAAGAACGAAGTCGAACTGGTCACGGGCTACCACGCGGAGTGATTTTTGACTCGCAAGCAAAAATGCTGAGCCGGACTAGCAAGTTTGCGTAGTTGTTTGTTAGAATACGACTCCCCGCCGCTGTAGCTCAGTCGGTAGAGCAGCGCATTCGTAATGCGAAGGTCACCAGTTCGATTCCGGTCAGCGGCACCAGGATTCAAGATTCATCAAAAAGGGTTGCATGTTCTTACATGCGACCCTTTTTTGTTTCTATCGGCCCCTTTCCCCCGTCTTCCCACAGCTCTGTTAGTCAGCGCACAGTCCCCGTCACGCGAAAGTTATATTTTTTGTATTGCGACGCCGCGCAACCGGTGTCGAACCGGCATCGCGGCTTAACCCCAGCAAACGCGAAATGGATCATCCCCAGGCGCGGAACTCCTGAAAGTGTTCAGGGTCAATGTGTTGATGGTCGAGTATCGGTCTGTTCCGCGTTGGTCAAAATTTTACGAAGGAAGACATCATGGATAATCAAAAGTCGAGCGAAGCAAAAGGCAGCACTTCGGGCAGCAACGCAGGTAACCAGGGCAGCTCGAGCAACTCGGGCAGCCTGAACAAGAGCACCCAGCTGAACCAGGGCAAGGATCAAACCGCTTCGACCGGCTCCAGCACCGGCGGCGCCACCGCGTCGAGCACCGGCGCCGTGGGCGGCACCAGCAACGCCGGTTCGTCGTCGTCGAACTCGTCGCAGAGCACCGGTTCGATGGGCGCGATGAGCGCCGGCGGCTCGACCGCCAGCGGCACGAATAGTGCAAGCAGCGGTTCGACCGGCTTCTCCAGCGCCAACAAGGGCTCGAGCATGGGTCCGACCGGTTCGAGCGGCAGCAGCCAGAGCGGCATGGGCGCGGGCGCCAGCACCGGTTCGGGCACCGGCGGCGACATGAAGGACATGGCCAACAAGGCCCAGGGCATGGCCGAGCAGAAGGCCCAGGACCTGCACTCGAAGATCGACCAGGCCGCGGACGCCGCCAAGCCGATGGTCGACAAGGCCGTCAACAGCGTGGCGCCGGTCGTCGACCGCCTGGCCTCGACTGCCCACGCCGGCGTGGATCGCCTGCAGGGCATGCTGAGCGGCGCCGGCGACAGCCTGGGCCAGCGCAAGGTGCAGCTGACCGACGCCTACGGCGAGTACATGGACCAGGGCCGCGAGTACGTGCGCCAGAATCCGGGCACTGCCGTGGCGATTGCTGCGGGCGTTGGCTTCCTGCTGGCCAAGATCCTGGGCGGTAGCCGCCGCGATTACTGATCGATTTTTTAGCACCTGCAACAGCGACACACAAAGCCGGCGTCATGCCGGCTTTGTGTTTTCCGGGCCAGTTTTGGCTTGCGACTCATGGTTATTGCCGAAGCATCACAAATTCTCAGTAATTAATTGAAATAAAGCAAAAATTGCCTTAATCTTGGTGCGCTGCGGCAATTGCCAAAGATGCGCCGTCCCATATCCCGCCGGCCGTCCCTTACAACTCCATTCGTCATCTCCCGTGCGCAAGCAGCAGGCGCATGGCCACGCACATCCATTTTTCGGTCGATATGAACTTCCTGAATCTGAACATCGCGAACCGCCTACGTCTCGGTTTTGGCCTGCAGCTCATCTTCATCCTCGTGTTGGCGATCGTCGGCGCCAAGTCGGTGGACAAGCTCCATGACGGCACGGACGAGCTGGCCAAGCGCGCGTCGACGCGTGTGCGCCTGGCCAACGTCGCGCTCGACAACGTACGCGGCAGCATGGGCCGGGTCGGCCAACTGGTTGCCGTGACCGACCCCGCTGCCCGCGACGCCGCCGGTGCGCGCCTGGCCGCGAACATGGCGGCGGCCGACAAGGCGCTGCAGGAGCTCGAGCCGCTGCTGGTGGCGCCGGCGGGCAAGGTCCTGCTGGCGGACTCGGTAACCCTGCGCAGCGATTACCTGGCGCTGGTCGGCCAGGTGCAGGCGCTGGTGAAGGAAGACAAGCTGGACGAGGCGCGCGCCCTCGCGTTCGGCAAGACCTACGACGCCCTGCATGCGCTTGCCGCAAACCTGCGCAAGCAGATGGAATTCCAGAGCGGGCGCTTCGATGAACTGGCGGCGGAAGCCTCGGGCACCTACACGACCGCGCTGCGCGTCATCGCCATCGTGGCCGCAGTGGCCATGTTGCTGGCGATCGCCGCAGCCTTGCTGATCACCCGTTCGGTGGTGCGGCCGCTGAGCCGCGCGGTGGAGGTGGCGCGCACGGTGGCCTCGGGCGACCTGACCAGCCACATCGAGGTGCAGGGCAGCGACGAAGCCGCGCAGATGATGCTGGCCCTGAAGGACATGAACGCCTCGCTGGCCAGGCTGGTTGCCGAAGTACGCACCGGCAGCGAGGAAATCGCCACCGCCGCGAACGAGATCGCGAGCGGCAACCTGGAACTGTCCTCGCGCACGGAGCAGCAGGCCGGCTCGCTCGAAGAGACGGCGTCCTCGATGGAAGAGATGACCTCGACCGTCCGCCAGAACGCCGAGAATGCGCTGCAGGCGAACCAGCTGGCCGCCAGCGCATCCGACGTGGCGCGCCGCGGCGGTGAAGTGGTGGCGCGCGTGGTCGAGACCATGGGCGACATCGACGTCGCCTCGCGCAAGATCGTCGAGATCATCGCCGTCATCGACGGCATCGCCTTCCAGACGAACATCCTGGCCTTGAACGCCGCCGTCGAAGCGGCGCGGGCCGGCGAGCAGGGACGTGGTTTCGCCGTGGTCGCGAGCGAGGTCCGCAACCTGGCGCAGCGCTCGGCCTCGGCGGCCAGGGAGATCAAGCAGCTGATCGACGACTCGGTCGGTAAGGTGAGCCAGGGTACGCAGCTGGTCGGCCAGGCCGGCGCCACGATGGGCGAGGTGGTGAACAGCGTACAGCGTGTCACCGACATCATGGCCGAGATCAGCAGCGCCAGCCGCGAGCAGGAAGGCGGCATCACCCAGATCAATCACGCCATCACCGAGATGGATGCGGTCACCCAGCAGAACGCGGCCCTGGTCGAAGAAGCGGCCGGTGCGGCGGGCAGCCTGCAGGAGCAGGCGGAGCGGCTGGCGCAGATGGTGGCGGTGTTCAGGGTGGAGATGGCGGCTGCGCCGCGCAAGGTAGTGGCGAAGGCGGCGCCAGGGCAGCGTTTGCCCGCGGTGGTGGCGAAGCCGGCGGCTGCGAAGAAGGGTGCGGCGGTTGAGGAGTGGGAGACTTTCTAATACCGCTACCCTAAAAACCGTCATTCCCGCGCAGGCGGGAATCCAAGTTCTGCATGCGTTTCGATAGCTCGTCCAACTTGGATTCCCGCCTACGCGGGAATGACGGTCACTTGACGGCGCTTTCCTCCCGCGGCACCTCATGATGCGGATGCTTCCGCAACCTCCGCCCCATCCTCCCCATCCAGTGCTCCGCATCGTCCACATAAGTGAACACCGCCGGCACCACCAGCAAGCTCAGTAAGGTCGAAGTAATCAAGCCGCCGATCACCGCCACCGCCATCGGCGAGCGGAAGCTCGGGTCGCCGGAGAAGCCCAGGGCCAGCGGCAGCATGCCGGCGCCCATGGCGATGGTGGTCATGACGATCGGGCGCGAGCGCTTGTGGCAGGCGTCCACCAGGGCGTCGAAGCGGTTCATGCCGGCTTTCCTCGCCAGGATCGCGTAGTCGACCAGCAGGATCGAGTTCTTGGTCACGATCCCCATCAGCATGATCAGGCCGATCATGGTCGGCATCGACAGCGCATTCCGCGTCAGCAGCAGCGCGACGAAGGCGCCGCCGATCGACAGCGGCAGCGCCGCCAGGATGGTCACCGGCTGCAGGAAGTCGGTAAACAGCAGCACCAGTACGCCGTAGATGCACAGCACGCCGATGATCATCGCCAGGCCGAAGCTGGCAAACAAGGCCTGCATCTCCTGGGCGTCGCCCAGTTCCGCGATCTGCACCGAGGCGGGCAGGTTCTTGAGGGCCGGCAGGGCGCGCGCTTCCTCGTTCACTTCGCCCAGCGAGCGGCCGTTCAGCTCCACTTCCAGCGTCACGTTGCGGCTGCGGTTCAGGCGGTCGATCTGGGCCGGGCCGCTCTCCATGGTGATTTCCGCCACGTTCGCCAGCAGCACCGGGCCGTTCTTGCCCGGCACCGTCAGGCGCCCGATGGCGTCGAGGTCGGCGCGCACCGCGTCCGGCAGCTTCACGCGGATCGGCACCTGGCGCTCGGACACGTTCATCTTCGCCAGCACCTGGTCGTAGTCGCCGGCGGTGGCCACGCGCACGGTTTCGCCGATGCTGGCCGCAGTCACGCCGAGGTCGGCGGCGCGCGCGAAGTCGGGGCGCACGATGATCTCCGGCCGCACCAGCGAGGCGCTGGAGCTGACGTTGCCGACGCCGTGCAGGGTGCGCAGCTGGCGCTCGGCTTCGCGGGCGACGGCGGTCAGGGCCACCGGATCTTCGCTGCGCAGCACCAGCTGCATCTTGACGCCGGTGTCGGGCGGTCCTACCGTGAAGCGGGCGCCGGGGATGTCGGCCAGCTTTGCGCGAAGGCTCGATTCGATGGCGGCCAGCGATTCCTTGCGGTCGCTGCGGTGTACGGTGGTGAGGGTCAGCACGGCGCGCCGCGCTTCGGCCGCGCCGCCAGGGGCGAAAGCGTCGCCGCTGGAGCCGCCGCCGATGGAGCTGAACACGCCCTTTACCTGCGGGACCTGCAGCGCGGCCTGGCGCACGCGCTCGGCCACCAGGCGCGTCTCCGCCAGCGTCGAGCCGGGCGGCAGTTCGACGTTGATCTGGGTCTGGGCGCGGTCGGCGGCCGGCACGAAGCCGGTCGGCAGCAGCGGCACCAGCGAGATCGAGCCGACGAAGAACAAGGCCGCCGCCAGCATGGTGAGGCCGCGGTGGCGCAGGCACCACTGCATGATGTGCATGTAGCGCCGCATGACCGGGCCGTCCTTTTCCTCACCGTGTTTGGCCGGCTTCAGGAAATAGGCCGCCATCATCGGCGTCAGCAGGCGCGCCACCAGCAGCGAGGCCAGGATGGCCAGCACCGCGGTCCAGCCGAACTGCTTGAAAAATTTGCCGGGGATGCCGCTCATGAAGGCGGTCGGCAGGAACACCGCCACCAGCGAGAACGTGGTCGCGATCACCGCCATGCCGATTTCGTCGGCCGCTTCCAGCGCGGCCTGCATCGGCGTCTTGCCCATTTTGAGGTGGCGCGAGATGTTTTCGATCTCGACGATCGCATCGTCCACCAGCACGCCCACCACCAGGGCCAGCGAGAGCAAGGTCACCATGTTCAGCGTGTAGCCGAACAGGTACTGGCCGAGAAAGGCCGGGATCACCGACAGCGGCAGGGCGGCGGCGGCGACCAGGGTGGCGCGCCAGTCGCGCAGGAACCAGAACACCACCAGCACGGCCAGGATCGCGCCCTCGTACAGCATCTCCATCGAGGCCTTGAAGTTTTCCGTGACCGGTTCGGCGTTGTCGATCACTTCGCGCAGCACTACGTTGCCATGCCTGGCCTGCAGCTCGCGAATGGCGGCGCGGGCGCCCTCGGCGACCTCGGTCTCGCCGGCGCCGCGGGTGCGGAAGACTTCGAAGCCGACCACGCTGCGGCCATTCTGCTCGGCCAGTGCGCGCGGCTCGGCCACCGTGTCCTCGACCTTCGCGATTTCGTCCAGTCGCACGTGGCGGCCGTCCGGCAGCGGAATCTCCATGCGCGCCAGCTCCTGCGCCGTCTGTACGGTGGCGAGGGTGCGCACCGACTGCTCGGCGCCGCTGACGTCGCCGCGTCCGCCCGGCTCCTCGCGCTGCACGTTGCGCAGCTGGCGCGAGACGTCCAGCGCGGACACCCGCAGCGCCGCCATGCGGGCGTCGTCGAGCTCGACCCGCACTTCGCGAGTCACGCCGCCGACGCGCTTGACCGCGCCCACGCCCGGCACGCTGAGCAGGCGCTTGGATACCGTGTTGTCGACGAACCAGCTGAGGTCCGGCGCATCCAGCGCCGGCTTGCCGTTGGCCTGTGCCGCCTCGGCGGTGAAGGTCAGGATCACGCGGCCGGCGGTCGCGACCTTGGTCACGCTGGGGTCGCGCATCTCGGCCGGCAGGTCGGCGCGCACGCGCGCCACCGCGTCGCGCACGTCGTTGACGGCGTCTGACAAGTCCTTCTCGAGCACGAATTCGACGGTGATGGTGGCGACGCCGTCCAGCACCTTGGTATAGATGTTCTTGATGCCTTGCAGGGTCGCGACCGAGTCCTCGATCTTGCGCGCGACCTCGGTTTCCAGCTGGGCCGGCGCGGCGCCGTCCAGGGTGGCGGTGACGGTCACGATGGGCAGTTCGATGTCCGGGAAATCCTGCACCTTGTTGGCCCGGAAGGCCAGGATGCCGGCCAGCGTGAGCAGGGCGAACAGCATGATCGCCGGGATCGGGTTGCGGATCGAGAGGGCCGAGAAATTCATGCCTGCCCCTTCAGCGCTTGGCCACGGCGGTCGGCGCCGCCGGCGCGGACGGCACCGCAGCTGGCACGTTCCGCACCAGATCGCCATCGTTCAGGAAGCCGGCGCCGCTGGTCACCACCAGTGCATCCGCCGGCAGGCCGGCCACGATTTCGACGCGGTCGCCGAGGCGGCGGCCGGTGGTCACCTTGACCTGGCTGACGTGATTGTCCTGGTTCAGGCGGAACACATAAGAGAAGCCGTCGCGCACGACGACGGCCTGCTGCGGCACGGTCAGCGCGCCCGACTCGCCAAGCGTGAATGCGCCGCCAGCGAACATTCCGGCCTTGAGCGGGGCGTTCGACGAAAGACTCGGCGGCAGGTCGACATAGACCAGGGCGACGCGGCTTTGCGGGTCGACGGTCGGAGCCACGGTGCGCACCGTGCCCTTGATGGTGGCGCCGCTGGCGGCCTTGACCTCGGCCTTCAGGCCCGGCTTCATGCGCGGCAGCTCGGCGGCGGTGACCTCGGCGCGCCATTCCAGGCGGCCCTGGCGGATCATGCGGAACAGCTCCGTGCCCACGCCCGCGACCGCGCCCACGGTGGCATTGCGCGCCGAGATGATGCCGCTGTCGGGCGCCACCACCTGCGTGTACTTCAGGCGCAGCTGCTGCTGCGACAGGCTGGCGCGCGCAGCCGCCACCCGCGCCGCGGCGGTGCGCTCGGCGGTGATGTACTGGGTGACCTGCTGCTCGCTCATGGCGCCCGAGCTTTTCAGTGCGCGGGCGCGCTGGGCGTCGGCCTGGGCGGCTGCCGCATTCGCCTCGGCTTCCTGCAGCGCGGCGCGGCCCTGGGCCAGGTCGGCGTTGACGACGTCGGCATCGAACACGGCCAGCACCTCGCCCTTCTTGACGATGTCGCCGACATTGACGCGCACTTCGCGCAGGCGCAGGCCGTTCGATTCGCTGCCGATGACGGCTTCCTGCCAGGCGGCGACGTTGCCGTTGGCGTTCAGGCGCAGCGGCAGGCGCGCGGTGCTTGGCCGCGCCGTGGTCACGGTGAGGGCCGGGCGCGGGGCGGCCGCCTTCTTGTCGTCGGCGGCGCGGCTGGTGGCATAGGCGCCGGCCAGGGCTGCGAGCACGGCGAGCGGGATCAGGATGTGGGGGCGGGGGCGGGTCATCATCCTGCGAGTGTAACAAAAATGCATGCTTTGCTGCCGCCTCGTATGTACGAATCCGGCTTTACAAATCTTTACGCCTGAAAACGCAACCTGCCTACTACACTGTATCTTATGCTTGTGTGCGATATCCCATCGGAGCGTCCGTTCATGACCAAGCGCCTTCTCCTTGCTCTCCTTGCCGCGGCGTCGGCCGCCGCACCCGTGCTGCATGCCGCGCCTCTGCCTGCCGACCAGCAGGCGGTGCACGTGCTGAACCGCCTTGCCTTCGGGCCGCGCCCCGGCGACGTCGAACGGGTCCAGCGCATGGGCGTGCAGCGCTACATCGACGAGCAGCTGCATCCCGAGACCATTCCCATGCCGGCCGAATTGAACGCGCGCCTGGACGCGCTGGAGACGGTCAAGCGCAGCGCCGGCACGGCCCTCGGCGACTACATCGAGCTGCGCAAGCAAGTGCGCAACGAAGAGGAGGGCGCCAAACAGCGGCGCCGCATCGAGCAGGGCCGCGCCACGCGCGAAGAAGCCGAAGCGCGCCTGGTGCGCGCGGTCGAGAGCCCGCGCCAGCTCGAAGAGGTGATGGTCGACTTCTGGTACAACCATTTCAATGTCTTCGCCGGCAAGGGCGTCGACCGCGCGCTGGTTGCCAGTTACGAGCGCGACGCCATCCGCCCGTATGTGCTGGGTTCCTTCCGCGAACTGCTGGGCGCCACCGCCAGGCACCCGGCGATGCTGTTCTACCTCGACAACGTCAAAGGGAAAGCCCAAGGCCTGAACGAGAACTACGCGCGCGAGCTGATGGAACTGCACACGCTGGGCGTGGACGGCGGCTACAGCCAGCGCGACGTGACCGAGCTGGCGCGCATGCTGACCGGCTGGACTTTCGACCAGCGCCGCCTGGTGCGCCTGAACGAGACCTTCCGCTTCGACGCCGGCCGCCATGACAAGGGGACCAAGACCTGGCTCGGCCACGAGATCGCGCCGTCCGGCCAGGCCGAGGGCGAGTATGCGCTCGACGTGCTGGCCACGCACCCGGCCACCGCGCGCCACCTCAGCTTCCAGCTGGCCCAGTACTTCGTCAGCGATGCGCCTCCGCCGGCGCTGGTCGAGCGCATGGCCCAGGCCTGGCTGGCCAGCCAGGGCGACATCCGCACGGTGCTGAAGACGATGTTCTCCAGCGCCGAGTTCATGGATGACGCCGCGCTAGGGGCCAAGTTCAAGACGCCTTACCAGTTCGTGGTGTCGGCCGCGCGCGCCAGCAGCGCACCGCTGGCGAACGTCGGCCCGCTGGTGAACACCATGAGCCAGCTCGGCATGCCGCTGTACGGCTGCCAGACCCCGGACGGCTACAAGAACACCCAGGAGGCCTGGCTCAACCCTGACGCGCTGACCCGCCGCATCGCCTTCGCGACCTCGCTGGCCCAGGGCCGGCTGCCGCTGGCGACCAGGCCGGTGCTCGCACCGCCGCCGGCGCCGATGATGCAGAACCTGGCCGGCAGCGATGCCTCGCCGGCGATGTTCATGCCGCCGCCACGAACGCCGCCCGCGCCGCCGGTGCCGGTCGATCCGGCGCGCCTGCAGGCCACGCTGGCCGGTGCGCTGTCGCCCGCGACCCTGGACACCATCGCAAGGCATCCCGACAACCTGCGCGCGGCCATGGTGCTCGGCAGCCCGGACTTCATGCAGCATTGAGCACGCTTCGAGGAGACAAGCATGAAACGCAGGAACTTCCTGAACACGCTGGCGCTGGGCGCCGGCATCGTGCTGCCGCTGGGCCCTCACGCCTGGGCCGCGACCGGGACCGGCGAGAGCCCGACCCGCAAGAAGCTGGTGGTGGTGATGCTGCGCGGCGCGGTGGACGGTTTGAACGTGGTGGCGCCGGTGGGCGACGAGAACTATCTGCGCCTGCGCCCCGGCATCGGCCTGGCCAGCCCCGGCATGGAGAACGGCGCGCTGGACCTGGACGGCTACTTCGGCCTGCACCCGGCGCTGGCCAGCCTGCAGCCGCTATGGCAGCAGAAGAAGCTGGCCTTCGTGCACGCCAGCGGCTCGCCCGACGGCACCCGCTCGCACTTCGACGCCCAGGACTATATGGAATCGGCAACGCCGGGCCGCAAGAACACGCCGGACGGCTGGATGAACCGCCTGGTCGCGACCCTGCCGGGCACCACCACGCCGAGCCGCCTGCTGGGCATCGGGCCGGTCATGCCGCGCATCCTGGCCGGCCAGGCGGCGGCCGTGAACCTGCCGAACGTCGCCTCGGGCACCCGTGCCGACATCCTCGACCGCCCGGCGATCGGCGCCGCCTTCGACCAGCTGTACGCGAACCACCCGCGCTTCGGCCGCGCCTACGACGATGGCCGCAAGGCGCACCGCGAAGTGATGATGGCCGCCGCCGAGACCCCGCAGATGCAGGCTGCCGACCGCGGCGCGCCGCTGCCCAATGGCTTCCCGGACGATGCGGCGCGCCTGGCCACCCTGATGCGCAACGACCCGAAGATCCAGATGGCCTTCGTCGCGCTGGGCGGCTGGGACACCCACGTCGGCCAGGGCGCCGGCACCGGCCAGCTGGCGAATCGACTGGCGCCGCTGGGGCAGGGCCTGGCGGTGCTGGCCGAGCGCCTCGGTACTTTGTTCGACGATACCGTCATCGTGGTGATGTCGGAGTTCGGCCGCACCGCGCGCGAGAACGGCACTGGCGGCACCGATCACGGCCACGGCAATGCGATGTGGGTACTGGGCGGGAAGGTCAACGGCGGCCGCGTCTACGGCGACTGGCAAGGGCTGGAAGACGCGGCGCTGAACGAAGGGCGGGATTTGCCGGTCACAACCGATTTCCGTTCGGTGCTGGCGCAGGTAGCCGAACGACATTTACTTTTGAGTGACAGGCAGCTGGGACAGGTGTTTCCCGCAATGCCGCAAAAGGGGCCCTCGTTCAAGGTGGTGTGATGAGAATGTAGGAGCCATCCCACTCTGGAGCGAGGCGTAGAAGCTATCGTAGTTCTACTGTATTGCGCTGCACAATAAACGGCGCTATAGTGGAATTGTCTCCTCCAGTTTTCTCCGAAATCTGGATTCCGCCCGCTCCGCAAGGTAGCGGGCTTTTTTTTTATTCGCTGGTCGTTCCCGCGAAAGCGGGAACCCATTCTGAATAACAGAATTCAGTAACTCGGAAATACCTCGGCTGCTCCAGGAATACTGGCTTCTGATGCTCAGTATGGATTCCCGCTTTCGCGGGAATGACGGTTATGACGCGTCGTCGCCCTGGAACGCGCCCGCGCGCCAGGTCAACACCAGCGTATCCCGGTGCCCATGCTCCCCCAGCGGCTGGATCGGCGTCGATTCATGGATCACAGCGGCGTCGTCGAGCAGCAGCATGGTCCAGGGTTCGAGCATCGTGAAGCGCTGTCCCTTCGGGCCATCGGCTTCGAACACGCGGGTCTCGCCGCCCTTGATGCCCTCGCGCCCGATCAGGATCACGGCCACGAAGTCGACGCCGTCGCGGTGCGCGCCTTCCGGCGTCGGACGGCCGATGCCGTCGGCGGTGTCGATGCGGAACTGGTGCGCCTCGACATACCAGGGCTGCGGACCCTTCACCGCGGTGCAGACCGCGCCCAGTGCGCGCAGCAGGCGGTTCCAGGCCGGCTGGTCGCTGGTGGCCGCTTCGATCGGCACGAACAGGCGGTGCATGCCGCCGTGCAGGGCGTTGTACTCGACCGGCTGCCAGTGCGCGCGGTGCGGGCTCTGGACCAGCGCCGAGCCGTCGTCGACGAAGCAGGAGTGGCGCCGGCGCCGGTAGCGGCCGCCGTCCTTCAGGTAGTTGTCGAGTTCCAGGCGGTCCCAGCTCGGCGCCAGGGCCTGCAGATCGTCGAGGGAGCAGCCGGCGAGGCTGGCCACGTCTTGCGGACGCAGCAGGGCATAGCCGTCCGTGCGCAGCGCATCGACGATGCGCGACGGGTCGGAATAGGGTGGTTGCGAGGTAGTCATCCCGCTAGCGTAGCAGGTTTTCGTCACCAGTTCTTGATGAGGGTAAGGCGGAACGAGCGCGATTCGAGCGGGTGGAAGTGGACGTCCTCATGGGGCTCAAGCTCCCCCTTCAGCTGCGAGGCATAGTAGTAGTCGATGCTCGAGACGCGCTTGTTGGCCAGGTTGAAGCCCTCCAGCTCCAGCCGCAGGTCTTTCGCGATGCGGTAGCCGATGCGGCCGTTCAAGGTGGTGCTGGCATGCGAGCGCACGCTGTTGTCCTCGACCAGCGGGCGCGGGCCGAAGTAGCGCAGGCGCAGCGCGCCTTCCCAGGCGCCGTTCTTGCCGAGCTGGCTGGCGGTGATGGCCAGCTGGCCCACGCCTTCCACCGCGCCGGGAATATGCGCCTGGCCGGCCTCCACCTCGCGCGAGCGGGCATGCGCGAAGGCGGCGTCGAAGTCGATCGACAGCCACTTCACCGGCTTGTAATAGTTCGAGAACTCGATGCCGATGCGGCGGCTGGGCGAGCCGGCCTCGGTGTTGCCGGCGTCGCCGACATAGGTCAGCTCGGAGTCGAAATCCAGGCGGTACAGCGAGAGCGCGGTTTGATTCCTGGGAATCGCTTCCGTGCGCAGGCCGATCTCCATGCCGCGCGAGCGCACCAGCGGCTCGACGCTGGTGACGGCGCCCCGGGCGTCGTTGCTGTGGAAGCCCTGGCCATAATTCAGATACAGCTCGCTGCTCTTCCAGGGGCCGAACACCAGGTTCAGCGAAGGGCTGAGCAGGGTGTCGATGGCGCTGGCCGAAGCGCTGGTCAGGCTGTTCTGCACGCGGAAACGGTAGCCGTCGGCGCGCAGGCCGACGATGCTGCGGAAGGAGTCGCCCCAGCGCGTGGCGCTCTCGATCCAGGCCGCGCGGCTGGTCTCGACCACGTGGTCCTGGCGGGTGATGGAAAGCAGCTGCCGCGCCTGGGTGTGCAGCAGGCCGTTGAAGATATTGTCGTTCTGGGCCTGCAGGCCGACGCTGAGGTCGGACGTCACCGTGTCGCCGCGATGCGCGTGCCAGGTGTGCTGGGCGTTGACGCCGCCGGTGACGCGGCGGTCCGGCTGGGCGAACTGGTCGCCGTGCACCGGGTCGTCCATGAAGTAGGTGAAGTTCGACCACAGGTCCAGCTGGTTGCGGATGATGTAGGCGTTCAGCTTCGTGGCCGAATCGGCCGTGGTCTGGCGCCACACGCCGGACAGGCTGTAGCGGCGCGCTTCGCCGCCATCGGTATCGTCGACCAGGCCGAAGCGGCCGATGCGCCCGTCATCCACCGCCCGCTCGGGGATCTGGTCGGTGGAATTCCAGCGGCCGTGGTAGGCCATCGCCGTCACGCTCCAGCCGTTGTTGGCATAGCCGCGGCTGTAGCGCAGCACGCCGTTCACCTTCTGGTAATCGTCCGGGCGGGTGAACGGGCCGTCGTTGTGCAGTAGTTCCAGCGCATAGGTGAGGGCGCCCCCTAGCGCATCCTTCGAAGCCGCCAGCGCCGTGCGCGCATAGCCGTTCTGGCCCACGCTCAGGGTCGCGACGTCGCGCACCAGGCGGTTCGCATAGGTGATCGAAGCGCTGCCGGCCGAGGCGAAGTCGCCCTCGCGCGCCGAGTACGGGCCCTTGCGGTAGTCGAGGCGGGCGGTCAGTTCCGGGATCAGGAAGTTCAGGTCGGTCCAGCCCTGGCCATGGGCGTGCGAGCGCTGGTTGACCGGCATGTCGTCGACATAGGTGGCGAGATCGGTGCCGTGGTCGAGGTTGAAGCCGCGCAGGTAGAACTGGTTGGCCTTGCCTTCGCCGCTGTGCTGGCTGGCGATCAGGCCGGGCGCCGCTTCCAGCAGCTCGCCGGGACGGTAGATGGTGCGCATCTCCAGTTCTTTCTGGCTGACGCTGCCGGCATTCGCGGAGTCGGCGATGCCGAGCTGGCTGGCGCGCGCGCCCTCGACCAGCACGCGCTGGATCACCGGGTCGTCGGCGTGGGCGAGGGTGTGGGCAAATAGCGCGGCCAGCGCGCAGGGCAGGACTCGGAGACGCATAAGGGCTTAATGAACGTTGAATTCGGACTGGCTGCTGCTGAAGCCGAAGGTGCGCAGGCTGCCCGCCACCGTCAGGTTCACGGTGTTGAGCTGGTCCGGCATGAAGTCGGTCAGCACCGCGTCGTGGATGATCTCGACTTTCGCGGCCGGCGTCTGCGGCGCTTCCTGGTAGATGGTGACGCTCTGGGCGTCGGCCGTCATGCCGACCCAGTTCAGCGGCAGGCGGCGCTTGTCCTTGTCCGCCAGCCAGAACTGCTTTTCCACGTACTTGCGGAACACGGCCTGGTCGTCCGGATCGGACAGGTCGAACTGGCGCTGGTACAGATTGGTCAGCAGCGCCTCGACGTCGTGCGCCATGTAGGTGTGCACGACTTCAGTGCTGCCGCTCCGCTCGTTGTAGCTGATGTCGGTGATCCCGGCGTGGAAGTTATGGGCCAGCAGCGGCGCCGGCGCCAGCGCGCAGGCGCCGGCCAGAGCGGCGGCGGCTGCACACTGTGCGATGAAGCGTTTCAGTTTCATTCTACTTTTCTGCCTGCCTCGATGGACTGCTCCTGGGCCTTCACGGCTTCCTTGCTGTCCTTCTTCGGCTCTTTCGTCTTCAGCTTTTCGCTGTAGTCTTTCATCATGTCATCCGATGGGCGCTGGCTCTTGAACAGTTCCAGGCGCGATTGCGCCGGCTTGCGCGGCCAGGCATTGTCGCTCTGGTCGACGTCGGCGGTCTCCCAGTACGGGTCCTGCACCAGGCTGCTCATCGGTTCGTCGGTGATGATCAGTTTCGTGATCTTCTTCGGGTTGTAGCGCCAGACTTCGGCCGGCACGCGCTCGATGGTCTTCTTGCCGCTGGCCAGGGTGATCTCCAGGATCAGCGGCGTCACCAGCCCGCCCTTGTTGCTGAAGTCGACCAGGTAGAGATGCTTGCCTTCTTTCAGCAGCGCCTTTTCCCAATCCTCCAGGCCTTCCACGGTCTCATTGTACTTGTTGCGGTCCTTGTTGGTGACCGTGAACTCGTCGTGTTCGTTGTAGAAGTCCTTCAGTTCCGGATGCGAATCCAGGCGGCGCGGCAGCGTGCCCTTGTTGCGCTGGTCGGTGATCGAGACCGGCTGCGCATCCTTCTGGGCGCGCTTCCAGGCTTTTTCAAGTTCCGGATCCTTGGTACCGACGGTGTACTCGCTGATGCCGTCCACGCTCACATCGACGTGGTCGGTGGTGTAGAACCAGCCGCGCCAGAACCAGTCGAGGTCCGTGCCGGAGGCATCTTCCATGGTGCGGAAGAAGTCGGCCGGGGTCGGGCGCTTGAACTTCCAGCGCTGCGCGTATTCCTTGAACGCGAAGTCGAACAGTTCGCGGCCCAGCACCGTCTCGCGCAGCACGTTCAGTGCGGTAGCCGGCTTGGCGTAGGCATTGTTGCCGCGCTGGGTGACCGATTCGGAGCCGGTCATGATCGGCACCTGGTTGCGGCTCTTCATGTAGTCGGTGATGTTGCGCGCTTCACCGCGGCGGGCCGGGTAGTTCTCTTCCCACGCGGTCTCGGCCAGGAATTCCATGAAGGAGTTGAGGCCCTCGTCCATCCAGGTCCACTGGCGCTCGTCCGAGTTGACGATCATCGGGAAGTAGTTGTGGCCGACCTCGTGGATGATCACGCTGATCAGGCCATACTTGGTGCTGCGCGACCAGGTCAGCTCGCCGGTCTTCTTGTCCTTGGTCGGGCGGCCGCCGTTGAAGGAGATCATCGGGTACTCCATGCCGCCCACCGGACCGTTCACGGAAATCGCGACCGGGTAGGGATAGTCGAAGGAATACTTGTTGTACTGGTCGATGGTGTGGATGATGGCCTGGGTCGAATACTTCTCCCACAGCGGATTGCCTTCCTTCGGGTAGTAGGACATCGCCAGCACGTCGGTCTCGCCCTTCTTGAAGCCCTGCGCATCCCAGATGAACTTGCGGCTGGTGGCCCAGGCGAAGTCGCGCACGTTTTTAGCCTTGAAGCGCCAGGTCTTGGTCGTCGTGGCGCGGCCTTTTTCGCGCGCTTCAGCCTCAAGCTGGCTGGCGATGACGACCGGCTGCTTCGCGGTGCGGGCCTGCTTCAGGCGATCGCGCTGGGCGGCGCTGAGGACGTCGCCTTCGTTCTGCAGTTCGCCGGTGGCGGCCACGATATGGTCGGACGGCACCGTGATCTCGACGTCGTAGTCGCCGAATTCCAGCGTGAATTCGCCGTCGCCGCGGTACTGCGTGTTCTGCCAGCCGTGGGCGTCGTAATAGGCGGCCATGCGCGGGTAGAACTGGGCGATCTCGAACAGGTCGTTCTTGTCCTCCTTGGTTTTCTCATCCACGAAGCGCTCGAAGCCCATGCGGCGGCCCAGCACATTCGTCTCCGGCACATTGAAGGACCACGCCATGTTGAAGGACACGCGCGCGCCCGGCTTGAGCGGCTGCTCGAGGTCGATGCGCATCATGGTCTTGTTGATCACGTAGCGCAGCGGCTTGCCGTCGGTACCGGTGACGCTGGCGACCTTGAAGCCGCCGTCGAACTTGCGGCTCTCGACCAGGAAGCGCGCCGCCTCGTACTGCAATCCGGTCTGGCCGCCGGCGCCGGCCGTGCGCCATGCCTCGCGCGACGGGTAGCTCGAGATCATGCGGTTGTCCGAGTCGGCGCGGAACATGTTCTGGTCCAGCTGGACCCACAGGTAGTTCAGGGTGTCCGGCGAGTTGTTGTGGTAGGTGACGGTCTCGCTGCCGGTGATCGCGCGCTTCGCTTCGTCCAGCTGGGCGCGGATCTTGTAATCGGCGCGCTGCTGCCAGTAGGCGTGGCCCGGCGCGCCCGAGGCGGTGCGGGTATCGGTGGGCGTCGGCAGCAGCTCGTCGAGCTGGCGGAACTTGTCGTCGAATTGCTGGGCGAAGGCGGTGCCGGTGATCGAGGCGATCAGGGTCAGAGTAGCGAGATGTTTCATGTTCGTAGGGTGGACACCATGTGCCCACCATGTGCGTTGAATTACGGTTATTTGGCTTACTTGGCGATCGGCTTTTCTTCGTCCTTGGCCTTGTCGTCCTTGGTCTTCAACTTCTCATTGAAGTCCTTCATCATGTCGTCACCACCGCCACGCTGGGACTTGAACAGTTCGAGGCGCGTCGGCGTCGCCTTGCGCGGCCAGGCGTTGTCGCTCTGGTCGGTGTCGGCGGTTTCCCAGTACGGGTCTTCGACCAGGCTGGTCATCGGCTCGTCGGTGATGATCAGCTTCGTGACCTTCTTCGGGTTGTAGCGCCAGATTTCGGCCGGCACGCGCTCGACATACTTCTTGCCGCTGGCGAGGGTGATCTCCAGGATCAGCGGCGTCACCAGGCCGCCCTTGTTGCTGAAGTCGACCAGGTAGAGGTGCTTGCCTTCCTTGAGCAGCGCCTTTTCCCAATCCTCCAGGCCTTCGACGGCTTCCTGGTACTTGTTGCGGTCCTTGTTGGTAACCGTGAATTCGTCGTGCTCGTTGTAGAAGTCCTTCAGCTCGGGGTGCGAATCGAGGCGGCGCGGCAGGGTGCCCTTGTTGCGCTGGTCGGTGATCGAGACCGGCTGCGCATCCTTCTGGGCGCGCTTCCAGGCCTTCTCGATTTCCGGATCGCGGCTAGAGACGGTGTACTCGCTGATGCCGTCGATGCTCACGTCCACATAGTCGGTGGTGTAGAACCAGCCGCGCCAGAACCAGTCGAGGTCCGTGCCCGAGGCATCTTCCATGGTGCGGAAGAAGTCGGCCGGGGTCGGGCGCTTGAACTTCCAGCGGCGTGCGTATTCGCGGAAGGCGAAGTCGAACAGTTCGCGGCCCAGCACCGTCTCGCGCAGCACGTTCAGCGCGGTGGCCGGCTTGGCATAGGCATTGTTGAGGAACTGGACGATCGATTCCGAGTTGGTCATGATCGGCACCTGGTTCTGGCTCTTCATGTAGCTCGCGATCAGGCGCGACTCGCCCCACTGGACCGGGAATTTCTCTTCCCAGGCTTCCTCGGCCAGGAATTCGAGGAAGCTGTTCAGGCCCTCGTCCATCCAGGTCCACTGGCGCTCGTCCGAGTTGACGACCATCGGGAAGTAGTTGTGGCCGACCTCGTGGATCACCACGCCGATCAGGCCGTACTTGGTGCTCTTCGAGTAGCTGATTTCGCCGGTCTTCTTGTCCTTGCTCGGACGCGGGCCGTTAAACGAGATCATCGGGTATTCCATGCCGCCGCCGACGTCGAAGTTGACGGAGATGGCGACCGGGTAGGGATAGTCGAAGGAGTACTTGCTGTACTGGTCGAGGGTGTGCACCACGGCCTGGGTCGAGTACTTGCCCCACAGCGGATTGCCTTCCTTCGGATAGAAGGACATCGCCAGTGCGTCGGTACCGTCCTTCTTGTAGCCTTGCGCATCCCAGATGAACTTGCGGCTCGAGGCGAAGGCGAAGTCGCGTACGTTCTTCGCGCGGAAGCGCCAGGTCTTGCTCGTCTCGGCGTGGGTCTTTTCCTTGGCTTCCGCTTCGGCCTGGGTCACGATCAGCACCGGCTGTTTGGCGGTGCGGGCCTGATCGAGGCGCTGGCGCTGGGCCGCGCTGAGCACGTCGCCCGGATTCTGCAGCTCGCCGGTGGCGGCCACGATGTGGTCGGCCGGGACGGTCAGCTCGACGTCGTAGTCGCCGAATTCCAGCGTGAACTCGCCGGCGCCGAGGAACTGCTTGTGCTGCCAGCCGTGGGCGTCATAGTAGGCGGCCATGCGCGGGAACCACTGGGCGATCGCGAACAGCTCGTTCTTGTCGTCGAAGCCTTCGTAGCCCGAGCGGCCGTGCACGATCTTCTGGTTGTTGATGTTGTAGTGCCAGTCGACCGAGAAGGACAGCTTGGCGCCCGGCTTCATCGCCTGCGGTAGGTCGATGCGCATCATGGTGCCGTTGATGACGTAGTGGAGCGGCGCGCCGCCGGCATCCTTCACCGCCGTGATGTTGAAGCCGCCGTCGAACAGGCGCGATTCCAGCATGGTGCGCATGCCGTCGAACTTCACGCCCGTCTCCGGGGTCGCCCGGGCCCAGGCCTCGCGCGAAACCACCGTCGCCGAGGTGCGCGCGTTCGAGTTCGGCTTGAACAGGTTCTGGTCCAGTTGCAGCCACAGGTAGTTCAGCGTGTCCGGCGAGTTGTTGTGGTAGGTGACGGTCTCGTTGCCGGTGATGGCGTGCCTGGCTTCGTCCAGCTTTGCACGGATCTTGTAGTCGGCGCGCTGCTGCCAGTAGGCGTGGCCCGGCGCGCCCGAGGCGGTGCGGGTGTCGGTGGGCGTGGGCAGCAGCTCGTCGAGCTGGCGGAATTTGTCGTCGAATTGCTGGGCGAAGGCAGTGCCGGTAACGGTGGCGATCAGGGCGAGGGCAGCGAGGCTGGCGGGCAGGCGCTTGAGGTTCATGGTGTCGTTATATTTATATGTATGTTTTTGCGGTCCAAAACGGAGGATGGGCACGCCGTGTTCCACGCGTGACGCCGGCATCATGCTGACGTCCGCGTGGGCACGGGGTGCCCACCCTACGGTGCTTCTTATTTGCTTGCTGCTGCGGCGCCCTGGTCTGCGGCTGCCTTCACTTCCGGCTTGGCGTCCTTGGCGCCCTTGTCGTCTTTCGACTCCTTGGACTCCTTGGTCTTCAGCTTCTCGTTATAGTCCTTCATCATGTCCTCGCCGCCACCGCGCTGGGACTTGAACAGTTCCAGGCGCGACGGGGTTGCCTTGCGCGGCCAGGCGTTGTCGCTCTGGTCGGTGTCGGCGGTTTCCCAGTACGGGTCCTGCACCAGGCTGGTCATCGGCTCGTCGGTGATGATCAGTTTCGTGATCTTCTTCGGGTTGTAGCGCCACACTTCGGCCGGCACGCGCTCGATGTACTTCTTGCCGCTGGCCAGGGTGATCTCCAGCACCAGCGGGGTCACCAGGCCGCCCTTGTTCGTGAAGTCGACCAGGTACAGGTGCTTGCCTTCCTTCAGCAGCGCCTTTTCCCAGTCTTCCAGTCCTTCGACGGCTTCGTTGTACTTATTGCGGTCCTTGTTGGTGACCGTGAACTCGTCGTGCTCGTTGTAGAAGTCCTTCAGTTCCGGATGCGAGTCCAGGCGGCGCGGCAGGGTGCCCTTGTTGCGCTGGTCGGTGATCGAGACCGGCTGCTCGTCGTGGCGTGCACGCTTCCAGGCCTTTTCGATTTCCGGATCCTTGGTACCGACGGTGTATTCGCTGATGCCGTCCACGCTCACGTCGACGTGGTCGGTGGTATAGAACCAGCCGCGCCAGAACCAGTCGAGGTCCGTGCCCGAAGCGTCTTCCATGGTGCGGAAGAAGTCCGACGGGGTCGGGCGCTTGAACTTCCAGCGGCGTGCGTATTCGCGGAACGCGAAGTCAAACAGTTCGCGGCCCAGCACCGTTTCACGCAGCACGTTCAGGGCGGCGGTCGGCTTGGCGTAGGAGTTCGGTCCCAGCGCCGAGATGGACTCGGAGTTGGTCATGATCGGCTGCTGGTTGGCGCTCTTCATGTAGTCCACGATCGAACGCGGCTCGCCGCGCGACTGCGGATAGTTCTCTTCCCATGCCTGCTCGGCCAGGTACTGCACGAAGCTGTTGATGCCTTCGTCCATCCAGGTCCACTGGCGCTCGTCCGAGTTGACGATCATCGGGAAGTAGTTGTGGCCCACTTCGTGGATCACGACGCCGATCAGGCCGTACTTGGTGCGCTTCGAATAAGTCAGCTCGCCGGTCTTCTTGTCCTTGGTCGGACGCGGGCCGTTAAACGAGATCATCGGGTATTCCATGCCGCCCACCGGGCCGTTCACGGAAATCGCGACCGGGTACGGGTAGTCGAAGGAGTACTTGTTGTACTGGTCGATGGTGTGGATGATGGCCTGGGTCGAATACTTCTCCCACAGCGGATTGCCTTCCTTCGGGTAGTAGGACATCGCCATCACATTGGTCGCGTCCTTCTTGAAGCCCTGGGCGTCCCAGATGAACTTGCGGGACGAGGCCCAGGCGAAGTCGCGCACGTTCTTCGCGCGGAAGCGCCAGGTCTTGCTGCCGCTGGCGCGGGTCTTTTCCTTGGCTTCCGCTTCGGCCTGGGTCACGATGACCACCGGCTGCTTCGCGGTGCGGGCCTGCTCGAGGCGCTGGCGCTGGGCCGCGCTCAGCACGTCGCCCGGATTCTGCAGCTCGCCGGTGGAGGCAACGATGTGGTCGGCCGGGACGGTCACGGCCACGTCGTAGTCGCCGAACTCCAGCGTGAATTCGCCGGTGCCCAGGAACTGCTTGTGCTGCCAGCCCATCACGTCGTAGTAGGCCGCCATGCGCGGGAACCACTGGGCGACTTCGAACAGGTCGTTCTTGTCGTCGAATTTCTCGTAGCCCGAGCGGCCGCCGAGCACCTTCTGCTCGTTGATGTTGTAGCTCCACTCGATCGCAAAGGAGACCTTGGCGCCGGACTTGAGCGGCTGCGGCAGGTCGATGCGCATCATCGTGCGGTTGATGACGTAGTGGAGCGGGGCGCCGCTGCCGTCCTTGACCGACTTGATGTTGAAGCCGCCGTCGAAAGTACGGGCGGTCATCATGGACTGCATCTGGTCGAACTTCATGCCGTCGTCCGGGCCGCGCGGCTTGTCCCAGGCGTCGCGCGAGCGGACGGTGGCGCCGGTGCGCGAATCCGAATTCGGCTTGTAGATGTTCTGGTCGAGCTGGACCCACAGGTAGGTCAGCGTGTCAGGGGAATTGTTGTGATACGTGATCGTCTCGGCGCCACTGATCGAACGGTTCGCCTCGTCCAGCGTGGCGCGGATCGAATAATCGGCGCGCTGCTGCCAGTAGGCGTGACCCGGCGCGCCGGAGGCGGTGCGGATCGTGGTCGGGGTGGGGAGAAGTTCGTCGAGCTGGCGGAATTTGTCGTCGAAAGGTTCCGCTGCAATTGCTGACATGGTGAGGCATAGAGCCGCCAAGCCGATCGGCAAACGTATCATATTTACCCTGCTTTAGAGGTTGAAAGAAAGAAAATATTCTAGTCTTCCCTCTAAAGCAATTGTTCGCTTGATTTGTAACAAGCTTGTTACAAAGCATCAAAACGCGTGACTGTGGCGTTTTGGGTACTCTTGTATAGGCAGGCTTCAGGCGCCGGTACTATGCACCCCGTCGATGAAGCCGTGGATGAAGTCGCTGGACCCGGCCCCGAACCAGAGCAGCAGGGCAGCGCCGAGCAGCAGGTTGCGGTTCGCGCCGCGGAATCCCGCAACGAGAAGAATGAATCCGAGGACTTGGATGACCAGTGAGATGACGGCCATGGCTGCCTCCATATGCATGAGTTGACGATAATTTATTATAGGCAAACCTAATATATCGATGTCAACTATTGGCAAAGCTCATGCATGTTGCGCCGTGTTTGCCACGGCGCGCAAATAGAGGGTGGCAAGGGCGATCAGAATGCCGAGCAACACCAGCACCGTGTTCATTTCCAGTTTCACCTGCAGCGCCATCGCATAGCTGGCCGTCATCGCCAGGATGGCCAGGTTCTCATTGAAATTCTGCACCGCGATCGATTGCCCGGCGCTCATCAGGCTGTGGCCGCGGTGCTGCAAAATCGCGTTCATCGGTACCACGAACAGGCCGGCCAGCATGCCGATCGCCAGCAGCAGGGGCAGAGCGACCTGCACCGTGTGCACGAACACCATCGCGCACAGGGCGACGCCCAGCACGATCCCGACCGGCATCACCGACATCGAGCGCACCAGCGGCACCGTCTTGCCGGCGATCGCTGCGCCGATCACGACCCCGAGCGCGAACACGCCCTGCAGCGCCGCCGCCTTGTCCAGGCCGAGACCGAGCGCCGACTGGGCCCAGGCCAGCAGCAGGATCTGCAGCACCATGCCGGCGCCCCAGAACAGCGAGGTGACGCCCAGCGAGACGCGGCCCTCGCGGTCGCGCCACAGGGTCGAATTGCAGCGGTAGAAGTCCAGCAGCAGCGAGGGCAGGGAACGGCGCGCCTTCGCATAGCGCGTGCCGGCGTTCACCACGCACAGGTTCAGCACCCCGGCGATGAAATAGGTCAGCACGATCACGGCCACCGCCGCGCGCAGCGGCGTCCCGGCCATGCCGGGATAAGCGGGCGCCATCTTCAGCAGCCAGGCGATGGTGTGCTGGTTGGCGGAAATGAGCCCGCCGAGGATGGTGCCGAGGATCATCGCGACCACGGTGGTCCCTTCGATCCAGCCATTGGCCGCCACCAGGCGCCGGGCCGGCAGGACTTCGGCGAGGATCCCGTATTTGGCCGGCGAATAGGCCGAAGCGCCGAAGCCGACGATGCCATAGGCGAGCAGGGGATTGGCCTTGGCCAGGATCAGCGAGCAGCCGAACATCTTGATCGTGTTCGTCACCAGCATCACGCGGCCCTTCGGAAACATGTCGGCAAAGGCGCCGGCGAACGGGGCCAGCAGGATGTACGAGAGCACGAAGCCCATCTTCAGCATCGGCGTCATCCATTCCGGGAAAGCCAGGGTCGTCACCAGCGACACGCACAGGATGAACAGCGCGCTGTCGGCGAGCGAGGAAAAGAACTGGGCCCCAACGATGGCGAAGAAGGCGGGTTTCATGGGCGCGGGCGGGTGATCGGTCTGACCTTATATCACAGCCTTAACGGGCTCCGGTTTCGCTTGGATCATGCGTGCCGCATATAAAAGAATTGGTCATTGAAACAATGTGTGAGATTTACCTTATGACAATAGTTTTATACTCAGGGAATTAATCCTTACCGCATGGTCCGTAGTCGAGGCAAAGCATGGATTCGTTCACACTCGTCGTGGCTTCCGCGCTGGTGGCAGGCATCATGGCCGCCAGCATGCTGCTCCTGTACCGTGCCAGCTCGCGCCAGCGCTGCCTGCTCGACTGGTCGCTGAGCGGCCTGTGCTTCCTGGCGAGTAATCTCATCGGCGCGGTGGCCCTGAAATACCGGCTCGACACCGTGCTCGCGCCGGCCGTCGCCAACATGTTCTACATCGCCGGGCATGCCGGCATCCTGGTCGGCGTGCGCCGCCACCTGTTCCTGCGGCCGCGCTACGATCTTGCGGGCCTGCTGGCGCTGGCCGTGCTGTGCGTGCACGCCCTGCCGTACACGCAGGGTTCGGTCCTGCACCGCCTGTTCCTGTTCACGCCCGTGGTGGTCGGCATCAACCTGGGCGTCGTCTGGCTGCTGCGGCGCCAGCCCGACGACGGCGTCAAACGGGCCTACCTGCCGCTGATGGCGCTGGAATTGCTGTTCGCGGCCCAGATGGCGTTGCGCTTGATTTTAGAGTTCATGGGCAGCCAGTTCCTGCAGACCTCCGGCTCGCTGTTCGTGCTGGTGTTCCTGTCGGTGTCGACCATGGCCTGCGCGCTGATCGTCACCCACCAGCAGGAACTGGCCTTGCGCCGCGCCTCGCTGACCGACGTCCTGACCGGCTGGCTGAACCGCCGCGCCCTGCACGACATCGCCAGGCGCGAATTCCGCCGCTGCCGGCGCAACGCCACGCCGCTGTTCTTCATCACCTTCGACATCGACCACTTCAAGTCCATCAACGACCGCTACGGCCACAGCGTCGGCGACGCCGCGATCTGCCACGTGACCACGCTGGCGGCGCGCGCCCTGCGCGGCTACGACGCTATGTTCCGCATCGGCGGCGAAGAATTCGCGGTCGTGGTCGGCGGCGGCGCCCTGGCGGACGTGCAGGGCATCGCACAGCGCCTGCGCGAGCTGGTGGCGAATACGCCGCTGCTGGCGCAAGGCCTTTCCGTGCCGATGACGGTCAGCGTTGGCGTGGCCGCGGCACGGGACGCCGACGCGCAATGGGAAGATGTGCTCAAGCGCGCCGACGAGGCCATGTACCACGCCAAACAGCACGGCCGCGACCGCGTGAGCGTACATGGAATCGACCTGGCGGAGCAGAAGAAAGCCGTACGCTTGCACGCGGTAGTGAACTGACGCCTGGCGGGTGCGGGTCTGGCGGCTTACTTCATCCAGACCGCGTAGTTGGTGCCCGAGGTCTGCAGGGTCCAGCCGGCGCCCGGGCTCCAGCTGTTCGGGCCGATCTTCATCGCCAGCTGGTGCGTGCTGCCGGTGACGATGGCCGCATACAGCCCCTGGGCCGCCTGCTGGATCGCCACCGCCGAGGTCGAGTTCACGCCGGCAGCCTTGCGCGCCTTCATCAGCGCCGCGATCTGCGTCTTCAGGTTCCAGTTGTAGATGTGCGGGTAGAACACGGTCGGGATGCCCGGGTGGCTGAGGATGTAGGCGTAGCCCTCCATCACCTTGCCGCACGGGGCGGGCCACAGGTTCTGGCCGCTGCCGCAGCTTTCGGCCGGGCCGGTGTCGTGGTTGTCGACGAAGGTCACCGACATCGCCGGCCACCAGCCGATCGCGCCTTGCGGCTTGCCGTCGGTGGCCTTCAGGCGCCAGTAATTGCCGTTCGCGAGGGCGTCGTTGAGGATGCCCTTGGTGGTGAAGTCGAAGGCGCCGCAGCTGTTGCTGGTGGCGTTAATCCAGTTCATGATCGCCTGGCGGTTGGCGTCGATGTTGTTGATGTCGAAGTTCGGCCACAGCTCGCCCACGCAGAACTCGGCGCCGAAGGCGTTCGCGTACTGGCCCACGTAATTGGCGCCGAAACCCTTTACGTAATCGAAGCGCAGGCCGGAAAAGCCGACCGGCTTCAGGGTGTAGTTCAGCCAGTTGACGATGCCGTTCTGGACTTCGCCGACGTTCGTGTGCGCGATATCGCGGCCGCCGCTGAAACCGTCGCCGGTATCGCCCGCGCCCAGGCCGCAGTTGCACTCGTCGTTGTTGACGATGGTGTAGGTGGTCCAGTTCGGATTCGTGAAATCGGACCAGCCGGTGGTGCCGACGCGGTGGTTGACGACCACGTCGGCGATCGCCTTCACGCCCTTGCTCTTGAAGGCGCTGATCACATTGGTCAGCTCGGCCATGCTGCCGTAGCTGGAATCGAGCTTGTTCAACTGGCGCGGCAGATAGCCTTCGCGCGCCGCCGAATCCGAGGGCGGCGGGAACCACACATGGGTAAAGCCCATCGTGCTCAGGTCGCCCACATTGGCCATCAGGGTGTTGTACCAGTCCGGGCCGGCATAGGCCGCCGAGTTCCAGTGGAAGCCTTGCAGCAGGATGGCGTTGCTGCCGCCCGCCTGCTGGGCCGGGGTGGCGGCGCCGGCCTGGGCGGCGCCCAGCAGCATGCCTGCGGCCAGGGCGGCCGCGATCGCGTTTTTCATTGTTCTCCTCCGTTGTCGTACGTATTGGTTTAGGTACTTTTACTACGGACCGGAGGTTTTGCTTTGTGATGTCTCCTCATCTCCGGTGAGGAGATTGTTGAATATGCTTATTTGTGTGTCAATCGAATTCGGATTAGCTGTGTAGTTTTAATACTATCTCATTCGAAACCACGCACCGGCAAGCTCGCATCCCGCTGGATCCAGTTGCGCGCCGAGTATGCGGTGCGCGCATCCGTCACGTGCAGGGTGAACGCATGCCGCGACACCGCCGACCTGTTCGGCGCGCTGTAATGCGGCAGCAGCCCATGGAAGCACACCAGGCTCCCTGCCTTGGCTTCCAGCGGCACTGCAGTCGAGTCGTCCGGCCAGGGCGTCGAGTCCAGCTTTTCCATGGCGATGCGATCGCCATCGCGCAGGAAGCGCTCGCGCAAGGGCCCGCGGTGGCCGCCCGGTTCCACCCACAGGCAGCCGTTGTCGACGGTCGCGTCTTCCAGTGCGAACCAGAAGGTGGTCACGCTGATCGGCGTGGAGTCGAAGAAGGTCGCGTCCTGGTGCCAGCGCACTTCGCCGCCGATGCCGGGCTGCTTGAAGATGTACATCGACTGCCAGACCTGCGGCTGTTCGAGCCCCAGGTCGCGCGCCACCGCCGCCAGCCTGGCATCGCGGGTAAAGGCTTCGAAGACCGGGTCGAGATCGTGCATGGCGTGGCCGATCTTGTTGATCGACAGCGCCTTGGCCTGCTTGAGTCGGCCGTGTTCGTCGAAGGCTTCCTCTTCGAAGAAGCAGCGCACGGTATTGTCGGAGCCGAGGAACCAGGCGTCGCTGGCGTTCTCCTGGTCGCGCGTGGTGAAGACGGCGCGCGACTCGGCGGGGTCGAAGGCGTCGACGATGTGCTCGGCGCGTGCGCGCAGGCGCGCGATTTCTTCGGGCGCCTTGAAATTCGGGATGACGATGTAGCCGTCGCGCTGGTATTGGTCGCGCTGTTCCTGGGTCAGCATGGCTTTGGACTCCGTTGAATGACCGCGCTATTTTACGACGCCTCTACGGTCCACCCGCCGCCGGCATACACCCGCTCACCATCCAGGTACACCGCATCCGTCACTACGAACACGTCGATGTGGTAACGCGCATCCTTGCGCTTGAAGCCCGGCTTTGCATACACGCCGTGCTTGGCGCCCAGCGACAGGTGGATGCCGCACATGCGCTCGTAGGTGCCGATGTCGTCGACGCGGCGCTCGCGCGAAAAGGCGCGGTTCATGCCGAAGCCCAGCTCGCGCACCCAGACTTCGCCCTCGTCGCGGCGGATGATGTCCAGCACCTGCTGGAATTCGGGCGTCGCGTTCTCGGCATCGACCACGCGGCCGCGCTCGATCACCAGCGTGACCGGCGACGCCGGGCGGTTCACGAGATAAGACGTATCGCCGAACACATGCACCTGGGCGCGGCCGCTGACGGCTTCCAGGTCCCGCGCTTCGGTGAACACTTCGCCGATCGGGAACTGGCCGCCGACGTTGTTCATCGCGCTGTAGTCGCCGACGTTCAGCTTGGCCGGTTCGAGCGGCGAATCGAACACCAATACATCACCGCCGCCATGCACTTCGGCACGCGAAGCCGTATCGATGCGGCGCTTCAGCGCATGCCCGACGCCGCGGAAGTACTGCGGATCATAGGCCAGCGCTTCGATGTAATGGTCGCCCTGCGCGCCCGGCATGCGCGACAGGTGCACGTGCTCGATCACCTTCAGGCCCAGCTTGAACAGCTCCACGCGCAGGCGGAAGCCGTCGAGGCGGAAGTTGGTCGACTGCACCAGCACCACCAGGTCGCCTTCGGCATAGTTCTTGAAAGCCCCCAGCACCACGTCCGGCGTCACGGCGTCGAAGTCGATGAAGTCGGCGCCCAAGAGGTTGCGGCGATAAGCCTCGACCAGCGCCCGCGCCAGGGCCGTGCGGCGGTCGTACACCACCAATGCGCACTGTCCCGGTTCGTGTTCGAGCGCGATTGCGAGCACGTCGCGCAGGTGCGCGGTGGCGGCGTCGATGGCGGAAGAGGGTAGGTCGGCGGTGGGAAGCTCGGTGGCGGTCATGGCGGGAATACGTTCGGAAGCAACCCGTCATTATAGCCGCGCTCCCGGTTGCCTGGATGCCCACGGCGATGCTTGCGGCAGCTCACGGCCACCCGCTCCGCTTTGCTGCACAGTTTGTCTGTCGGGAGCCTATCATGTTGATTCTAAAAGGAAAATTTCCAATCTTTAACTTGCTGCCGCTGCTGCTGGCGCTCTTGCTGGCGCTTGCCGCGCCGGCACGTGCGCTGGAGGCGAAAGCGGGCGCACGCGCGCCGGACACCGTCGCCACGGAGTTCTACGGCTGGTACCTGGAGACCCTGAGCGCCGACCAGGATCCCCTCAGCGACCGCTACGACACCTTCACCCGCTACGTAGCCAAGGAGCTGGCGGCGCGCCTGGTCGAGCGCCTGCAGGGCGGCAAGCTGCCGCAGCGCGATTACTTCACCCAGTCCGCCAGTTACCGTCCGGCCTGGCAACGCAGCGTGCGTGCGGCCGTGATGCGCCAGCGCGCGGGCGCGGCGGACGTGCTGGTCACCCTGGGTGACGGCATCGAGGCGCGCGGCGAGGAAGGCGGGCCGCGCCAGGTGCTGGTCTTGTCCATGGTGCTCGAAAACGGCGTATGGAAAATCCGCCAGGTGGCGGCCGTCGATGCAGCAGGAAGTTCCCCTGAACAGCCCGTCATTTGATCCGTGAAGCACCGCCCCGCGCTCCTTTCGTGAACGGCGCGCCGTGGCCCTATTGCTGGCGCTATGATTCCAAAAGTGCAACGGCAACGGCAATGGCGAACCAATGGCATACAGATGGGAAACTCCGGCCAGTGTCTGGCTGGAAGACGAGAGCAGTGGGCAGTTCGAACTGGCGGCCAGCGAAGGCCTGGGCCGGATCGACTGGAGCAGCCATGCGCGTGGACGCGTGGCCGACTTCGCGCACCTGCTCGGCGCCTCGCTCCCTCGCGCTTGTGCCGACAATCAGGGCGAGGGTTGCGAGCACTCGCCCATCTATCCCGAAGGCTTCTCCTTCTGCCCCGTCTGCGGCAAGCCCCTGACGCGCCTGGCCGGCATGGCGCAGCGCCAGCCCGACTGGTGGGGGCCGCATGCCGACCAGCTGCTGCCGCGCCACGTGCCGCACGGCCTGCCGGTGACCTCGCTGCCGCTCGGCGACAGCCTCGAGGAACGTCCCGCAGCCCCCGTCGTCGGCCGCTTCGACAGCGCGATGCCGCCGCCGCCGAACTCGCAATGCATCTTCATCGCCGCCGGCTACGGTTTTCCGGAGCAGCGCCTGCTGGCCCTGGCGCCGGGCCGTGGTGTGCTGCAGTACTGGGATCCGCTGGGCGAGCTGTGGCATGTGCTGGTGCCGGAAGAGGGCAGCGCCGACCTGCGCTTCGGCGCCTCCGACTATGGCTGGCTGCCGGCCGCGGAGCCGCGGCGCGGCGAGGTGGGCCTGGTGCCGACCGCGCAAGGCCTGTACCGCCTGTGGATCAACCCGATCAACGAGACCTACCGGCTTGAACCGGTGCTGGCCGCGCCGATGGCCGCGGCGCCGGGTGCGATGCGCCGCCAGCTGGCCTGCCTGGTGCGCGGGCATGCAGGCGTGCTGGTGCTGTCCTCGCTGGGCGCGGACCTGGCGCCGGGGCCGCAATACGAATGCGGCGCGCTGCCGCTGTCCGGCTGGAGCCGCCCGATCGGCTACGACGGCCAGTTATGCTGGCTGCACGACGAGGGCCAGCTGCTGTGGCGCCCGGGCGAGGCGCCGCGCTTCCTGCCCTGGCCCGACACCTGGCTGCCGCGCCTGCAGTTCGGCGGGCCGACCCTGAGCCGCGACGGCCGCATGTGGCTGATCGGGCATGATGGACTGTCCTACTGCTTCCTCGAACTCGGGGTCGAGAAGCCGCAGCGCGAGCCCATCGACGGCGCCCGCCTGGGCTTTGCCAACCTGCTGTTCCGGCGCGGCCACCCGGTGGTCGACGAGCCCTGGTCCGGCGAACATGTCGAGGACCAGAACGAAGACGATTCGCTGGTGCTGCCGCTGCTGCGCAGCTTCAACAACAACCGCGCCCAGCCCAGCGGGCTGGTACTGCGCTTCCACAAATACACCGGCCGCGCCGAAGAAGCGCTGGCCGACCGCGTGATCGCCCGCACCACGGTCGAATGGATAGGCCGGCGCAACGTCATCCTCGACGAGATCGCACGCCTGTCGCGTCCGCTCGAGTGCCTGCCCTTCGTGTATGCCAATCATCTGTGGCTGCACCACCCAGACTGGAACCGGATCCGCGGCTGGAACCTGGAAGAGCTGACGTGAGGCGGGCGCTCGCACGGTTGGCGGTGCTCGCAGCCGGCCTGCTCGGCTTCGGCGCGCCTGCCTTCGCCATCCCGCACGTGGTGCTGGTGCAGAACTCGGGCTGGATGGAACCCTTTTATACGGATCCGAAATCGGCCTTCAAGCCGCTGGTGACGGCGCTGGTCGCCAATGTCGTGCAGCCCGGCGACGCCCTGGTGCTGGCCGCCTTCAACCAGTCGCTGCCCGGCGCGCCCTCGCCGAAGGGATTGCTGTCCGAGCAGGTCGATGCGAAGACGGTCCACGCCCACGTCGAAGCCGCGCTGTCCGGCCTGCAGACGGCGCGCAAGCCCAACGGCCAGGCGCTGGCCGACACCGACCTTGGTGAGGCCGTCGACGCCGCCCTGAACCAGGTCCTGGCCGGCAAGCCGGGGCTGGTCTGGCTGGTGACGAACAACCGCAACAGCCCGAACAACGACCAGGCGACGGCCGCGCGCAACCGCGAGTTCTACGCCCTGATCCACCGCGGCGCCGCGATCGACAAGGCCGTGGCCTTCCCGCTGCGCATGCCGGTAGCGGGCGCTCACTACAGCGCGAACGGCCTGATGGTCTATGTGTTCGCGGCCGGGAAGGAGGGCGGACGGGCGCTCGACGCCCTGCTGGCCTCCGGCCGCGTGCAGCGCGTGATCACCGAGCCGCCGGCACGCCTGAAACCGCTGGACCGCGACACCGTGCGCCTGGTGCCGCGCCGCGTCGAGGGCGCCCCCGGCGTCTCGCTGGCGATGGATGCGGGCGGCCGCCTGCATGCCGACGTCGAGCCGGATGCGGTGGCGCCCGGCACGCGCATCCAGTGGCAGCTGCAGAACACGATCTACCCCTACACCATCGCCGGCGCCACGATCAGCGCGCGCTCGATGCTGGCCGGCGAAAACCGTCCCATCGAACTGGCGCGCCACGAAGTCAAGCAGCTGGCGCCGGGCAAGACCGAGCCGCTGGCCTCCAGCATGCAGCTGCCGGTGGCCAAGCTGCCCGGCAAATGGTCGATGGAGGCGCTGAAATCGGCCGGTTCGGCCTATGTGCTGCCGGGCCAGATCGAACTGCACCTGGCCGGCCAGAAGCTGGTGCTGTCGCAGGCTTTCCGCGAGCGGATGGCGGAACTGTTCCCTGGCGACCCGCTGCCGGAGATCTTTACCCCGCCCAGCGAGATCCAGGCCTCGACCGCGGTGCTGCCGCTGGAGGTGAGGGTTCACTACGGCGCCGGTCCGCTGCTGGCCGCGATCGCCGGTGCCCTGGCCCTGCTGGCGGCGGGGGCGGGTGGCGCTTGGGCCTATGGCCGCCCGCGCCGCGTGCAGCTGACGGTGGAAGATGAACTGCGCACCGTGCACACGCGGGCCGGGGCGACGCAGCCGATTTACGACAAGGCGGGCCAGCAGGTGGCCAGCCTGAAGACCACGCTGTTCGGCCACCAGCTGATCGACCTGCGCGAAGGCGCCCAGGTCAGGCTGGGCCGCTGAAGTCACCATAAAAACAGACCCGAGAGGACCCCATGCAAGATCAGAAGGCTTCACCGACAACGACCGATCCCGGCTTCAAGCTGCCCGGCCAGACCGCGCCGGCCGCGCCGACCGCGCCACAGGATTCGATGCCGAAGACCACGCCCGACACCGCCAACCAGCCGGTCGAGATCGCGCCCGGCGGCGCCACCAATCCCAGCGCGGCGCCGCTGCGCGACACCTCGGGGCGCGACCTGGCGATCGGCGGCGCGGTGCTGCTGGTGCTGCTGGTGATTTACTTCTTCGTGCGGAACGCCTACGTGCACCACCTGGTGGTCAAGCGCGTGGCGCCGTCCGCGGCCGGCAGCGCGGGCTGGCTGATGTTCGTCGGACTGGCTTTCCTCTCGTTTGCGGCGGTGCTGGCGATCATCAACGCCGCCAAGTATCTGACGCTGGCGATCACGGGGCCGCTGGTGGTCATTGGTGTGGTCGCACTCATCGCGGCGCTTTTCATTGGCCGCCGCTGATATCAAGGAAGAACGAACATGGCAGATTTTCCCGATCCCTCGGCCCTGAATAAAAAAGCCGAACTCAAAGTCGACCTGCGGCCGACGCTATTCATCGGTTCCGGCGGCACCGGCATGGAAGTCATGATGCGGATCCGCCGCCGCATCCTGTCGGCGGTCTGGAACCGCCAGCATCCGACCCGGGTGGAGTCGATTGCCGACTTCCCGGTGGCGCGCTTCCTGCACTTCGACCTCGACAACCAGGCCATCATCGACGAAGGCAAGTCGCAGCAGACCGACCCCTGGTACGAGCTGGTCAAGCTGTCCGACGAAGAACGCCTGGTCGAGCCGCTCGACCTGCCGCAATACCACGAGTCCGACGACAGCCTGGCGCGTTTTCCGCTCATCGAAAGCTGGATGCCGCTGCGTCCCAAGAAGCTGCGCTCGCTGGGCATCGACCCGTCGAAAGGCGCGGGCCAGATCCGCGCGCTGGCGCGGCTCTACCTGTTCGATAAATATCCCAAGCTGAGGGGCCGCATCAAGGGCGCGCTGAACTTCCTCAGCTCGAACGCCGGCATCGAGCGCAAGGAGAACTACCAGCGCCTCGGCCTGCAGGTCGACACCTCGAAATTCCGCATCGTCGTCATCGCCTCGAACGCGGGCGGCACCGGGGCCGGCAGCGCCATCGACCTGGGCTGGATCGCCAAGGCCATCGCGCGCCAGGAAGTGTCGGACAGCCAGGTCGACCTGGTGATGTTCCTGCCTTCGGGCTATGCGAAGGCGAATAAAGAGCGCACCGAGGCGAATGCCTACGCGACCCTGATGGAGCTCGAGACCACCATGCGCGACATGAACGCGCGCGTGCAGTGGATGGACCCGGACAGCGTGGTCGGCCGCGGCGCGCCTTTCGACGACGTCTACTTTGTCGACACCGCCAACCTGGCCAACAAGGCGACCCAGGACGTGAAGGACGTCTATCAGATGGTGGCGGATACCCTGTTCGAGGATTTCGCCTCGGCGGACTTTGCCAACCGCAAGCGCTCGGTGGCGGTCAACCAGCAGCAGCACAAGCTGGGACCCTACAATCCGCGCGTGCCGGAGCAGCGCTTCGGCGACATGCGCCTGTCCTATTCGAAGGTCTATTCCGCCTTCGGCCAGGCCGTGCTCGACACCCAGCAAAGCCTGCGCGACGACATCCGCGCCTACGAACTGGCGGCGCTGATGGTGAAGGCCTTCTTCGGTCTCGCCGGCAGCGACGGCTCGGCCGCGCGCCGCGCCACCGATGCGGAGCGCGACAGCTTCATGCGCGAGCAGATGGGCATGGGCGAGCATCCGTTCTCGGAATTTCCCGACTTCCGCAAGGGCACGGTGGATGTGACGCCTTTCCAGGAATACGCGCTCACCGACATGCTCTTGATGGACAAGGACCAGCGTTCGCTGCTGGAGCGGGTCGAGAGCAAGGTGCAGGTCGAGGTCGACCGCATCATGGCGTCCTATGATTTGAAACTGTGGCGCGAGAAGGTGGTCGAGCTGCTGCCCAACCTGGAGCGCGACGCCATCCGCGAAGCCGGCGCCACCGCCGAAACCAGCGAAGACCGCATCAAGCGCCACACCGGTGAGCTGCTGGCCAACCTGCGCCTGAACGTGCGCGGGCGCCTCTACATGCTGCTCGACGACCGCAAGCAGGGCGGCCTGGAGTTCGTGCTCTCGCTGCTGGAGCAGGTGAAGAGCAGGCTGGCCCAGCGCGACCTCGCCAACGCCCAGCGCAACGGCAAACGCTACCGCGACATCCGCGATGCCCTGCGCACGCGCCAGGTCGAGGAATCGCTGAACAATTTGTCGCAGGCCGCCGGCCGCCTGTTCGGCAAGGATGCGCAGGCGCGCGAAGTCATGAACCATTTAAAGCGCGACATCGCGGACTACCTGCGTTTCCATTTATTGGCGGTCGCTTCGGGCCAGGCCATCGACGTCATGAACAGCATGTCGGCCTGGCTCGGCAACCCGCAGGGCACCGATGAACATGGAAACGCCCAGTGGAGCGGCATCGCCGGCGAATTCCAGGAAGGCCGGCGTTCGGTACAGGCCATGCTGGCGGCCTGCGACCAGCGCATCGGCCAGCTGCGCGCCGACGCCCGCATTGACCACGCCACCTACATCAAGCTGGCCAGCGACGTGCTGCCGCAACCGGTGCGGCTGACCAGCGACGTCAGCGGCTGGTCCGAAGAGGTGCTGCTGGAATTCGGCGGTTCGGCCAGGCTGTTCCCGCAGCTGGGTGACGAGCGCCTGCGTGCAGATCTGTTATTGAAACTGTTCCGCCGCGCGCAGACCCAGCTCTCCAGCATGCAGGCGGCCGGTCTGGAGCCGGCGCAGGCCATCGATCCGCTGCTGGAGCGCCTGAACGCGATGTCGCCGCAGGAGCGCCACCGCGTGTTCAGCGAATGGATACGGAGTAGCATGCCCTGGATTAATGCGCGCTTCTCGGCCGAGTTCACGCCCAGCGCCGACCAGTTCAAGTGCTTCGTCGGCGTCGGCGACCCGGCCGCCTGGCGCAAGCTGGAACCGGAGATCCGCGCCGCGGTGCCGACCGGCTTCCTGCACGGCGACGCCGTCGCCATCGTCAACACCGGCGTGGCGGGGCGGGCGGTCTGCTACATCGAGCTGTCCGGCTACCCGATGACGGTGCTGCGTGGCCTGCCGACCTGGCGCGCCTCTTACCAGATCGAGAACCCGAAGATTCCGACGCATCTGCATTTTGACTCTACGCGCTTCCGCCATCCGATCTCGCCTTCGATGGACGAGCTGAATCGCCTGGCCGACGACTACGAATGGTTCCTGCAGGCGGTGGCGCTGGGCGTCATCCGCCGCAAGCAGGACGCCGGCGACCGCGAAGCCGCTTTCCAGCCGCGCGGCCAGTATCTGTTCGAAGTCGAGCAGGGCTCGGGAGAATGGCTCCAGATCGGCAACGAGTACGCGATCCGCTCGAACGGCCTGCCGCCTTATTACCGCGAGCAGGTGATCGCCGCCGTGCGGCAGCGCCTGGGCACGATGGGGCCTTACCGGCTGGCGCTGCTGGCGGCGCTGATGCGCCACTACCAGCTGCGCGTCTACGAGCCCAAGCTGGAAGTCGACGAGACCGGCGCCCAGCTGCCCTCGCCGTCGCTGCCGACGATTACGGCGCGGCGCCTGTACGACCAGTGGATGCGGCGCGCAGCCTCGCTCCATCCCGAGCTGTCGCCGGCCCAGGTGGAGGCGGCGCTGGCACAGCTCGACCTGTGGAGCGAGACGGTGCCGGATTCCGCCAGCGACGCCTATCACTGGGAAGTCGAGCGCCCGGTCGACAAGCGCGTGATCCGGCCCGACTTCCTGGCCAGCGAGGCGCGCGCGCTGCAGGCGCTGGAGCGGCGTTCGGCGTCGCCGGCGGCCACCGCGCCGGGATTGGTGTCCGCGGACATGGCGCATGGCGCGCCGTCCGCCGCGACCATCGTCAGCCCAAGCATGCGTGCCCCGGCAGGATCGGACCTGCACCCCTCGGCCGGCAGCCCTGCGGCTTTCGTGGTGGGCGCAAGCCCGATGGCGGCGCGCTATAAACTGTTCGTGAACGGCGCCCAGCGCGGCCCGTATGCGCTGGAAGAGGTCGCGCAGGCGCTGGCGCGCGGCGAGATCGACCAGGGCACGCGCATCTGGAACATGCAGTGGAATCCGCGCCAGGACAAATGGAAGACGGTCGGCGAGATCCCGGAACTGGCGGCCGCCTTCGACACCGCCATCCCCGATCCCGAGGACGGGATCCCGGACCCGGAATAAAGGAGCAACGTGCACGACCAGGCAATCTACCGCTGTATCAACGAGGCTTGCGGCCGGCCCACGCCGCGGCCCGTGCATTACTGTCCCTGGTGCGGGACAGCGCAGCTGCGCGCGGGTGCGCAGGGCATGCCGGCCGGCGCGGACGTGACGGCATCGCCGGCGTCCGCTGCGGCCGTCGCGGCGGCGGCCGGTGCGAGTGCGGCCGCCGCGCTGTCCGGCTGGTCGGATGCGCCGCCGGAGCTGCCGTCCGCAGGCGCCGGCGCTGCATCGCCGCCGCCTGAGACGCCACGTCCGAACGCGGCACCGCTGTCCACGTCCGCGCCCCCGAGCGCAAGCGCTTTCGGTCGCAGCGGCAAGCCCGGCGCGGGCAGCCCGCCGCCTCCGCCACCGCCACTGCCACCGCCGCCGCCACGCCAGGAAGTCCCGCGCCCGCCGCTGGCCGCGCACCCGCCCAGGCGCTCGCCGATCCGCCTGCGCTGGTGGATCCTGGCCCTGGTCGCGTTATGGGGCCTGTGGCTGGTGGCCAAGCCCTCGACCAGGAAGATCGAGCGCCAGATCGACGCCGCGATCGCCCTGGCGCGCGAATGCAAGGGCAGCGAGGCCCAGGCCGACCTGATCGCGCTGCGCAAGACGCGCGCCACGGCGGAGCAGCTGCAGCGCCTGCAGCAGGCGCTCAACGACGAAGCCGCCAAATGCACGAAGCGCCGCCAGCGCGGCAAGGCCTGGAGCGACGCCAGCAACGCGGTCGAGGCGGCGCTGGCGGCGGCCAGCTGGGACAAGGCCAGGACCCGCCTGCAAGCCTTCACCAAACGCTGGGGCGAGGACGAGGACACGGCCGCGATGAAGGAGCGGATCGAGGCCGCGCGGCGCGACGCCGCGCATCCGCTGGCGGTGCCGCGCAACGCGGTCGGTTCCTCGGGTCGCGGCGCGACCGGCTCCGGCGGCGGCCGGTCGTCGCAGGAAACGGCCCAGTCCGCGTACAACCTGATCCAGAGCGCGGAACGCGACCTGGCAAACGGGAATTACGGCGCCGCCGTCGACAAGATGACGCTGTGCCTGACCATGGTCGATGCCGGCAACCGCGAGTGCCGCGCGCTGAAGACCCAGGCCGAGCAGCAGGCAAAGTTCCAGTAACCGGAGAGGGGGTGCATCATGAATCGCATATCGGCTATCGCTTTATTGTCCGCCGCCTTGCTGGCCGGCTGCAACCAGTCGCCCGCCGACGGCATGGGCCCGGCGCAGAAAGCCGGCAAGGTCGTCGACGAGGCCGGCGCCAGGGTGCAGACGGCGGTCCAGGACCAGGTGGTCAAGGCCGATGCCGCCGCCGAGCGGGCGCGGGAGAAGGCGAAGGAAGCGGCGGCGCAGGCCAGGGACAACCTGGACCGGGCGACTGCGAAGGTGGGGGAGAAGGTGGAGCAGGCGGGCGAGAAGATGCAGGAGGCTGCGCGCTGAGGCCGCCGCGGGCGATTACGAAACCGCCCTTAACTCCTGCCAGTTCCCCTGCACCACCGACAGCTCCACGCTGCCCGCCCGCCACGCAGCCTCGATATCCTGCTCGATCTCTTCCATGCTCATGCGGGTATCGCCGGCAAAGCCCTGCACGCCGTAGGCGCGGTTGCGGCCGTGGCCCTTGGCGAGGTAGAGCGCCATGTCGACCAGGTTGACGGCGCGTTCCCAGGACATCGACTTGCCGCCCGGTGCCAGCGGGAAGGGCGCGAAGCCGATCGAGACGTTCACCGACAGTTTGGTGCCCTGGTAGTCGATGCTGCGGGCCGGGATGCCGCTCAGCAGGCGGCGCGCGACGTCGTCCAGGCTGCTGCGCGGCACCGACGGCAGGAAGGCCAGGAATTCCTCGCCGCCCCAGCGCACGATCATGTCGGTCTCGCGCAGGATCTCGCGCAGGGCGTCGGAGATTTCGCGCAGCACCGCATCGCCGGCGCCGTGGCCGTAGGTGTCGTTGATGTGCTTGAAGTGATCGACGTCCAGCAGGTAGAGGGCGCTGACCATTTCCTCGTTCGCGTCCTTGCCGGCGCCGCGCTGCGCGATCTCCTGGTGGCCGCGCATGAATTCCTGGAAGTGGCGGCGGTTGTACAGGGCGGTCAGCGGGTCGCGCGCGCTCTGCTGCTTGAGCTCCAGGTTTTTTTCCTCGAGCTGGGCATTCGCCTGGCGCACTTTGCGGTACAGGAAGTAGACGATCACCGCGGACAGCGCGAACACCAGCGCCAGCAGCCACCAGACGCGCTGCTGCAGGCGGCGGTTGTCGATCTCGGTGCTCTTGACCTGGTTTTCCTGGCGCAGCAGCTCGATCTGGCGCTGGCGCTTGTCGGCTTCGTATTTTTCCTGCAGCTCGACCATCGCCTTCTGGCGGCGCTTCTCGAACAGTTCGTTCGACAGCGTGCGTTCGCGGTGGTAGGCCTGCACGGCGCCCGCCAGGTCGCCTGCACGTTCGAGCGCATCGCCGTATTCGGTCAGGACAATCTGAAGATCCGGCATGTGGCCGGACTTCTCGTACCACGCCATGCCTTCCTCGATGGACATTTTGCCTTCCGCCAGCCGTCCCATCGCCAGGTAAGCCTGGCCGATGTTGACGCGCGCGGTGGCCATGGTCGGTTCGTTCTTGATGCGGCGCGACTGTTCCAGCGCCTGCTGGGCAGATGCCAGGGCATTCTTGTAATCGCGCTGCTTCAGGTAGAAGTCGGACAGGTTGACGTAAGTCGTGGCGATCATCGAGTCGGCATTGGCCCTGCGCGACAGTTCGAGCGCCGCCTGCAGGGCATTGAGGCCGCGCTGGACATGGCCGGAATCGATTGCCACGCCGTAATCCGTGGTCTTCAGGATGGCCAGGCGGCCCGGCGAATCCAGTTGCTCCGCCGCGCGGTAGGCTTCGTCCAGTGTTTCGAAGGCCTTGGCATGCTCGCGCATCTGGTTGTACAGGTAGGCCAGCGAATTCAGCGCCATGACGGTGTACAGCGGATTGCCGCTCTGGCGCGCCAGCGTGGCGGCTGCCTGCATCTTGCTTAGAGCGGTCGGGAAATTGCCATCCTCGGCGTACGACTCGCCCGACGAGATGGTGGCGCGCAGCCGCAAGTCGAGGTCCGGGCTGGACGCCGCCAGCTTTTCGGCCTCCCACACCAGTTGGTGCGATTGGCCCATCTCGTTGATGGCGAACAGGGCATAGGCTTTCGCCAGCAAGGCTTTCGCGATCGCGCGCTGGTCGCCGCTCTGGCGCGCCAGTGCCAGCGCTTGCTCGCACAAAGGCATGGCCCGGTCGTTGTCACCCACCCGGTAGTGGGCAATGCAGGACAGGCTGAGGAATTCCGCGTACTCCGCGGCAGGCGCTCCCTTTTCCTTGGGCGCCAGCTCATGCAGCATCGTCAACCCGCGTTGCGGATTGATGCGAATGGTTTCCTGCACCTCGGTCAGGCGTTGGGGAAGCAGCCCTGGATCGGCGGCAACGGTGCCTGACGCGCACAAAAGCGCGAACAGCAGCTTGATGCTGCGCCGGTGGTGCGATCCGCGTTTCAGGCCTGCCAACATAGTTCCCCAGGGACGTGTCGATTGCGTCCCACTCGGGACTCAACCAACCATTGTACGCCGGTTGCTACAAAGAAATACAAATTTCGCCCACTATATGCGAAAAAGATACAGAGGTATTCCTATGCCTTATAAGTTGTATATACAGGTACTATGCGATGCGTGTTCAATTGCTCAGGCGGCAAGCTGCTGCAGCAGATAAAGCCGCTGGTACAGCCCGCCTTCGATGCGCATCAACGCCTCATGGCTGCCGGCCTCGCTGATGCGGCCGTGGTTCAGCACGACGATGCGGTCGGCGTCGCGGATGGTCGACAGGCGGTGCGCGATCGCGATCACCGTCACCTTGCCGCGCAGCCCGACCACGGCCTGCTGCACGATCTGCTCGGTCGCGCTGTCGATGCGGGAGGTCGCTTCGTCCAGCAGCAGGATGCGCGGCTTGCCGGCCAGCGCGCGGGCGATCGCGATCAGCTGCTTCTGGCCGGACGACAGGCGCGAGCCGCCTTCGCCCAGCGGCGTGTCGTAGCCCTGTTCCAGCGCGGCAATGAAATCGTGGGCATGGGCCGCGCGCGCCGCCGCTTCGATGGCCTCTTGCGGCAGGCCGCGTCCCATGTCGATGTTCTCGCGCGCCGACGCCGCCAGCAGGAAGGGATCCTGCGGCACCAGGCCGACCTCGTTGCGGAAACGCTCGTTGGCGATGCCGGCCAGCGGCTCGCCGTGGATCTCGATGCTGCCTTCCTTGACGGGGTAGTAACGCAGCAGCAGCGACAGCAGGGTCGACTTGCCGCTGCCGGTGTGGCCGACGATGCCGAAGAAGGCGCCCTGCGGAATCTCCAGCGACAGGCGGTGCAGCACGGTGACGCCATCGACGTAGCCGAAGCTCAGGTCGCGCACCCGCACCGCCGGCGCGCCTTCGACCTGGTTCGCCGGCGTATCCGCCGGGCGGCCGCCGCTGCCGCTGCGCATGCCGTGTTCGGGCGCGCTGGTTTCATCCAGCAGGTGCGCCACGCGCGCGGTCGCGACCACCGCCTGCTGCAGGCCGCTGAACTGCATCGTGATCTGGATGAGCGGCTCGACCACCCGCGCGATATAGCTGATGAAGGCGTACAGCACCCCGACCTCGACCGCGCCCATGCTCTGGCGGCCGAAGCTGAAGATCACCACCGCCAGCAGGATCACGTTGAGGAAGTCGAGGGCGGGACGCAGCAGGAAGGCGTTCGCGCGCAGCTCGGCCACGCGCGCCGTGTAATGCTGGTCGTTGGTGGCGGCGAAGCGCTGGCCGAAGCGGTGCTGTGCATTGTTCGCCTGCAGCACGCTCATGCCGCCTATCGATTCCGCCATCTGGGCGTTGATGTCGCTGCGCAGGGCGCGGGCGCGCGTGACGGCCGGCGCAGAGAGACGCTGGTAGAGCCAGATGATGCCGAGCACCGCCGGCAGCAGGGCCAGCACGATCAGCATCAGATGCCAGTCCAGCCAGGCCATCGCAATCGAGGTCCCGACCAGCACGATGGTGGAGTCGAGGATCACGAACAGCACCTGGATGTACAGGGTCTTGACGGCCTCGGTGTCGTTGGTGACGCGGCTCACCAGCTGGCCGGTGATGGCGCGGTCGAAGAAGGCCATCGGCAGGCGCAGCACGTGGCCATATACCCACTCGCGCAGCCGCTGCACCGAGCGCATCGCCAGGCCGGACAGGCGCACCAGCTGCAGGAAACGCAGCCAGGACGCGGCCCAGCCGGTGAGCAGCACGCCGCCCAGCAGGATGCCCATGCGGGTCCAGTCCAGGTGATGCGGCAGCAGGTGCTCGTCGATCAGCTTCTTGCCGAGCAGCGGGCCGAGGACTTCGAGACCGGCGGCCAGGATCAGCCAGCCGGTGGCCCAGCCCAGGTGGGCGCGGTCCGGATGCGCGGCGCGGCGCAGCAGGCCGGCCGCCTGCCTGGCCTGGGCCGGCGTGGTTTTTTCTTTAGACTGCATCGAGGCTGGCCTCCAGTTGTTGATAGCGCCACTGGCTGGCATACCAGCCGTCCAGCGCCAGCAGCGCTTCGTGGCTGCCCGATTCGGCGATGCGGCCATCCTTCAGCACGATGATGAGATCGGCCTTGACCACGGCCGACAGGCGATGGCTCGCAATGACCGCGGACAGCTCGGGACGCGAGGCGCGCAGCTCGTCGAGGTGCTCGAGGATGCGGGTTTCGGTGCCGGTGTCGACCGCGGATAAAGCGTCGTCGAGCAGCAGCAGCGGGCTTTGCGCCAGCAGCGAGCGCGCGATCGCCACGCGCTGGCGCTGGCCGCCGGACAGGGTGATGCCCTTTTCGCCGACCGGGGTGTCGTAGCCGTTCGGGAAGCGCAGGATGTCGTCGTGGATGTCGGCCATGCGCGCCGCGTGCTCGATCTCCTCGCGCGAGGCGCCGGGCTTGCCGAGGGCGATGTTTTCGGCAATCGAGGCCGAGAACAGGAAGGACTCCTGCGGCACCCAGCTGATCCCGGCGCGCAGCGTGGCCAGGGTGTATTCGTCGAGGGCGTGGCCGCCCCAGCTGACGCGCCCGTGCTGCGGCTCGGCCTGGCGCAGAAGAACGCGCAGCAGGGTCGACTTGCCGGCGCCGGTGGGGCCGACCAGGCCCAGGGTCTGGCCGGGTTCCAGGCGCACCGATACCTGCTTCAGCGCCGGGATATCCTGGCCGGTGTAGGCGAAGCTCAGGTCCTGCAGCACCAGCGGTCCGCGCTGCAGTTGCGCGATGGTGCCATGGTCGTCGATCGTGAGCGGCGCCTCCAGCAGCGGCTCCAGGCGCGCCAGCGCGGCGCGTCCGCGTTCGATCAGGGACAGCACCCAGCCGGCCGCGAACATCGGCCAGATCAGCTGCCCGAGATACATCGTGAAGCTGGTCAGCGAACCGATGGTGAGTTGGTTGTTCCACACCAGGTAGCCGCCCAGGCCGAGCGTGAGGCCGGTGGCGGCCGTGAGGGTCAGGCCGACCGCCGGCTCGTAGGCCGCTTCCCATTTCTGCGCCGTCAGGCTGGCGTCGGCGGCGCGCGCGGCCAGCTCGCCGAACTGCCTGGCGCTGCGCTGCTCCAGGCCGAGGGCGCGCAGGGTGCGCACGCCGGACAGGGTTTCCTGCACGTGGTCGTTGAGCGCCGAGAAACGCTTTAGCGAATCGCTGGACGCGGTGTGGATGTGGCTGGAGATGCGCCAGAAGGCCAGCGCCATCAGCGGGAAGGGCAGCAGGGCGATCAGGGTCAGGCGCCAGTCGACGCCGAGGAACATGATGCCGAGGACCATGACCAGGGTCAGGGTGCCGTCGAAGCCGGCCAGCATGGCTTCGCCGGCGGCCTGCTCGATGGCGTCGATGTCGTTGGTGGCAAGCGCCATCAGGTCGCCGGTGCGCTGGCGCTGGTAGAAGGCCGGGCCCTGGGCCGAAAGACGCGCATACAGGCGGGTGCGCAGCTCGACCCCGAGGCGGTAGGCGGCGGAATACAGGCGCAAGCGCCAGGCCACGCGCAGCACATAAATCGCCAGGCCCAGGCCGAGCAGCTGCAACAGCTGGAAAGTGAGGTCCTGGCCCTGCAGGCGGTGCGCCGCCAGGGCGTCGATGGTGGCGCCGACCTTGCGCGGCACCAGCACCGAGCACAGGGCGACGCCGAACAGCATCACCGCCGACGACGCGTACGAACGCCAATGCCGGCGCACGAAGCCGCCGATCAGCCTAGCCAAACCCATTGCGTGTCCTGTTCTTCGATCGTGTTGCGAGGACCGCTAATGTACTATTTTTGCCAGGCGCCTGCAGACCGGCTGTGCTTCGAGCTGCGGCTCACTTCCTGCGCGAGGAGCGCGATGCCTTCGGCGGCGGCGCGATGACCGGCGCGATGCTTTCCGGCGGCGCTACCTGGGGCAGTTCGACCTGGCCTTCCGCCGCTTCCAGCGGCACGGTGGAAGCGATCGGATGCGCGGCGCTTGCCGGCTTCGGCGACACCTCGTTCAGGGCCTTCGCCAGCGTGGTCGGTTCGGCCGGGGGCGCATCGTCGGCGATGGCGGTCTCGATGGCGGCTTCGAATTGCGCGGTTTGCGCGTCAGCCTGTGCGCCGGCTTGTGCCGAGGCCGGGGCAGGCTCCGCGCGCGCCACGGTGCCGGCTTCGATCGCGGCTTCGGCATGCGCGGCCCCAATGTCCACGGCTGCGGCGGCGATCTCGCTGCCGATCGTGGCGGCGGCGTCGGTGGCAATCGAAGCCTGCTCGATCACCTGGGTGTAGCTGGTCGGGACGTTGGCGGTGGGCGCGGGAGAGGCCAGCAGCGGGATGGATGCCGGCAGGGTGCGCACGCCGGCGGCGAGGCCGGCCAGTTCGCGGCCATACGAGAACAGGGCCTGCCACTGTCCCTGGGCGGCGGAGCCGAGGGAGAACAGGTCGCGCGGGTCGCGCACCTCGAGCAGCTGCCTGAAAGCGCCGGCGGCCTGCTCGACGGAGGCGCGCGAGGTGCGCACGTTCAGCGCGGCCAGCTGGCCGGCGCTGTCGAGTGCGCGGGTGGTGAAGGAGCGGAAGAAATCGAGCTGGGCTTCGAACTGTGCCTGGCGGACGGTGGACAACTGGTCGGAAAATTGAGTCATCGGTATCCCTTTATATTCAGTTATGACGCACTGCAATAAGATCTAGTGTAAAGGCGTTCCCTAGCGTTTGAAAGTGATATTTGTGTTGTTTTTGCAAGGAAATCTTGCGATGCAGCATGAATTATTAATTTGCATCATTCGAAGTACAATAAGTCGTCCTCATCAGGAGAAACCGTATGGATCTCGTCATCCGCAACGCCTCCCTGGCCGATGGCCGCCACGGGATCGACATCGCCATCGAGGGCGAGCGCATTGCCGCGGTCGGCCCGCAGCTGCCGCAGCGCGGTCTGCGCGAGATCGACGCCGGCGGCGATCTGGTCAGCCCGCCTTTCGTCGACGCCCACTTCCACATGGACGCCACCCTCAGCTACGGCCTGCCGCGCGTGAACGAATCCGGCACCCTGCTGGAAGGGATCGCGCTGTGGGGCGAACTCAAACCCCAGCTGGCCCAGGAAGCGCTGATCGAACGCGCGATGGAGTACTGCGACTGGGCGGTGGCGCGCGGCCTGCTGGCGATCCGCACCCACGTCGATATCTGCGACGACCGGCTGCTCGCCGTCGAAGCCCTGCTGGAAGTGAAGCGGCGCGTGGCGTCGTATATCGACCTGCAGCTGGTGGCCTTCCCACAGGATGGCCTGCTGCGCAGTCCCGGCGCCTTCGAGAATCTGAAGCGCGCGATCGCGATGGGCGTGGACGTGGTCGGCGGCATCCCGCATTTCGAGCGCACCATGGCGCAGGGCGCGGAATCGGTGCGCCTGCTGTGCGAGTTCGCGGCCGGAAAGGGCCTGATGGTCGACATGCACTGCGACGAAACCGACGATCCGCTGTCGCGCCACATCGAGACCCTGGCTTATGAAACCCAGCGCCTCGGCATGCAGGGCAGGGTGACCGGCTCGCACCTGACCTCCATGCATTCGATGGACAATTACTATGTCAGCAAGCTGATTCCGCTGATTGCCGAATCGGGCGTGGCGGCGATTGCGAATCCCTTGATTAACATTACCCTGCAGGGCCGCCACGATACCTATCCAAAGCGGCGCGGCATGACCCGGGTGCCGGAGCTGCTGGCGGCCGGGGTGCCGGTCGCCTTCGGCCACGACTGCGTGATGGACCCCTGGTACGGGCTCGGTTCCGGCGACATGCTGGAGGTGGCGCACATGGGCCTGCACGTGGCCCAGATGACCGGCCAGGCCGCGATGCGCCAGTGCTTCCTGGCGGTGACGGAAACGCCGGCGCGCATCCTCGGCCTGCAGGGCTATGGCATCGTCCCGGGCGCCAGCGCCGACCTGGTGCTGCTCGACGCCGGCGGCCCGGTCGAGGCGATCCGCCTGCGCGCCGCGCGCCGCCTGGTGCTGCGGCGCGGCAAAGTGCTGAGCGAAGCGCCGCCCGCGCGTGCGTCGCTGAACCTGCCGGGCAGGCCGCAGAGCGTCGATTTCAGGCTGACCCGCAAAGAGTAGGAACGTTTTGCGAAGTCCTGCCTATACAAGTCAAGGCAGGAGAAAATACGTAAACATGGCGGACAAGCATGCTAAACATTCAGAAAAAGTTGCTTACCGTAACTCAGTTTCCATGTGTAAATGCGGTTACATTTTTCTCTAGCCGCGCAGTCAATTCCCGGTTTAGAATCTTGCGCTTTCGTTACCCTCCAGCGGACTCAGCAGTGAGAGACATCCAGATTCGACCAGCGCGCGACGCCGACTTCAACGCCATGTGGACCATCTTCCAGGCCCATGTCGCCACGGGCGAAACCGTCGCCCATGGCGGCTCGACCAGCCGCGAGGACAGCCATGAATACTGGTTCGCGCCGAGTGCGACCACCTTCGTGGCGACCAAGGGAGGCGAGCGGATACTCGGGATGTACAAGCTGCAGCCGAACCACTTCGGACGCGGCAACCACGTCGCCAACGCTTCCTACATGGTGAGCCCGAACGCCCAGGGCGTGGGCGTCGGCCGCATGCTGGGTGAGCACAGCATCGAGGAAGCGCGCCGCCAGCGTTACCTGGCCATGCAGTTCAACTACGTGGTCAGCACCAACAGTCCCGCCATCACCCTGTGGAAGCGGCTGGGCTTTGCTATCGTCGGCACTTTGCCCAAGGCCTACCGCCACCGCCGCCTGGGTTATGTCGACGCCTATGTGATGTACAAATTACTGGAAGACCCGGCGCGCTGGGAGCTTCCCGAGGAAGACTGACACCTGATGGAGATCCTCCGTACCGAACGCCTGCGCCTGCGCACCGCAACGCCAGACGACATCGTGTTCTATCACGCGCTGGTCAACGACCCCGCCTTCATCGAGCATATCGGCGACCGCGGCATCCGCACGCTGGACGATGCCCGGCAGGCCTTGCTGGCCGGGCCGGTCGCGATGCAGGAAGAGCGCGGGCATTCGCTGTACGTGGTCGAGTTGAGCGAGTGCGGATCGCCGATCGGCATGTGCGGCCTGATCAAGCGCGACACGCTGGAAGAGATCGACATCGGCTACGCCTACCTGCCGGACTGGCGCGGCCAGGGCTATGCCTACGAGGCGGCGCGGGCGGTGCTGGACTATGCGCCGACCATCGGCATTCGCAAGCTGGTGGCGATCACGTCGCCCGCCAACGTGGCGTCGAATGGCTTGCTGCGCAAGCTGGGGCTGGAGTTTGTCGAGTTCAGGCATCTGGTGCCCGGGGATGCGGGGACCAATTTGTACAGTATCGAGTTCTGACGCCGTTCCCGCTCACACCTCGTCGTTCCCGCGAAGGCGGGAACCCAAGTTTGCATGAATAGCCACTTTATTTAGTGCTGGTGGCACGCGTCGGACTTGGGTTCCCGCCTGCGCGGGAACGACGGTTTTTAGGCCGCGTGATTATTGTTTGACGCTACCCCAAGGGAAGAACCAGGTCAGCGGCTTCTCTACCCGCGCCGCCCATGAAGCCTCGTTGTGGCGCCCGCCGTCGGCCTTGAAGAACATGAGGTCCTCGTTCTCGCGGTAGCCCTTCGCCCGCATGGCTTCCAGCATCTTCGTCGTATCGTCGAGTCCATCGTCGACCGTGCCGGCGTCGAGGTAGAACTTGACCGGCAGGCGCGCCGGTACTTTGGCGATCAGGGCGCCCTTGTTCCACCAGAAGGAGCTGGACACGCCGCCGGCCTTCGAAAAGGTCTCCGGATAGCGCTGCGCGATCGCGACCGAGGCGATGCCGCCGAGGGACGAGCCCATGATCGCTGTATTCTCCTTGCCCGGCAGCGTGCGGTAAGTGCGGTCGACGTAAGGCTTGACCGTGTCGACGATGAAGGCGCCGTAGGCATCGAGCTTGCCGCCGCCGTATTTCGGGTCGCAGCAGGGCGTGTATTCGGGGATGCGGTCCGGCGTGTTGTCGATGCCGACCACGATCACCTCGTCGGTGATGCCCATCGCGATCAGGCGGTTCATGGTCTCGTCGATGCCCCATTCGACGCCATAGGCCGCGGTCTTCGCGTCGAACAGGTTCTGGCCGTCGTGCATGTAGAGCACCGGGTAGCGCTTGGCCGGGTTCTCCGCATAGCTGGGCGGCAGCCAGATGCGCAGCGCGCGCCTGTTGTTCAGCTGCCTGGACTCGAAGTCCTTCACGATCGTCAGCTTGCCGAAGGGGGCGCCGAAGAAGGGGTAGATGTCGACCGTGCTGCCCGGCGCCAGCTTGTAGGCGCCGCCGATCGAGACCTTGTCCTCGCCCAGCGTGGGCTTCATCTGTACCGCGCCCAATTCGTCCGGCCAGGTATAGGTCCAGACGTTGACCGGGCCTTCCGGGCGCTGTGCCGGCACGCCTTTCGACCAGCTCATCGGCCCTTTGTCGCCGATGACGCGGATGTCTTCCTTGCCGGCCGGGTAGTGGATGCGCACCGTGGTGGCGCCGGCCTGCTGGGCCGTGAGCGCCAGCAGCATCGCCGCCGCGGCCGTGTTCATGAATCGTTTCATAGGTTTCCCGTGTCAGCGCACGCGCAGCAGGCGCACGCCATAAATGTCGAAGCGGTTGGATGTCCCCTCGGCGCCGCCGGCCGCACTGAAGCTGCTGTTACTTTGCAGGTAGCTCATGTTATAGAAGTCGCTCATCTCGATCCGATACGCACGGCCTGCCTTCAGGCGGGCCGCCAGCGGCGTCGAATACACGATGGGCGTATGCGCTTTCTCGATGCGCGCGTGCGGTAGCTGCACCACGCCCTGCGCGACGATGGCGCCGGACTCATCCTTCACCGCGAGCCATTTTACGCCACCGCTGATGCCCAGGTTCACCTGGTTGGCGCCGTTGTGGTAGCGGACCTGGACGGCGTAGCCGCCGGCATCCGGCAGCTTGATATCCCTGACGCTGAAGCGGTCCTGCGGCTTGCCCCAATTGGCCAGGTGCGGCTCGTCGAAGCGCGGCGAGGGGCCGGCCAGTGCGACGCTTGCGTTCACGCGCGGATCGGTTGCCGGGATTTCGACGCCGGCATCGAGGCAGCGCGGGCGGCTGTGGTGGCTGCGGTTGCCCGAGCCTTCGAATACCGCTTCGACCGCGTAGCAGGCGGTGGCGCTGGCGCGGCGGTCGGTCCAGAGGCCTGCCGGCAGCTTCGATGCCACCAGCTTGCCGTCGCGGTAGATGTTGTAGTGGAGCTTGCCGGTGTCCTTCGCTTCGATGCTCAGCATTGCGTTGCCGGCTGCATTGCGCTTCAAATCGGCGATGACCGGTTCGTGCGGCCCGAACACCGCCGGCGTCTCGACGTAGGGATCGGCGTTCACGCGGCGGATCGCCTGTTCGCCGGCGTCGAGCTTGCCCAGCACGATCTCGACCTGGTTGTCGGCCGTGAGTTCGCTCCATTTGATATTCGCGCCGGCCGGTTTGCCGTTCAGGAGAATGCGCTCGACGGCATACACGCCATTGGCCTCCTTGCCGGCCACCGCGGGCAGGCGCAGCTTGATGTTGAGGGCGTGGCCCTGCAGGCGCAGGTTGGTGAGCGCGATCTCGTTGGCGGCCGCGAACATCCCGCCGCGCAGCTTCGCCGTGACGAAAGGCTGCAGGGCGATGCCCTCGTTGGTGGCCGAGACGCCGAAAACGTTGCGCACCACCATGCCGATATAGGCGCCGACGGACCACAGCTGGCGCTTCGAGTTGATGACCGGTCCGATCAGCTTCGGATGGGCTTCGTCCAGCAGCAGAGGCTGGCCGGACAGCCACTCCAGGTTCTCCATGTTCGACAGGTTAAGCGCCGCGCCGCGCATCAGCGAATCGTAGGCGGCGTCGGCGACCGCCACGTTGCGCCCTAGCACAGCGGCGCGCAGGCCGTAGGCCGTCACGAAAGGCCACATGGCGCGGTTGTGGTAGACCGGCATGTCGAGCTGCTGCGGCCAGATCACCGGCGCGCCCATCGGGCCGTGCGGATAGCTGGCCAGGATGCGCTGCGCGCGCTTGCCGTCGGCGATGCCGGTGACGATGGCCAGCGACTGCCCCAGCCAGTCGAACTTGTGCATCGGCGCGCCGTCGAAGTGGGCGGCGGTGAGGCTGCTGTACATGCCGGCGTCCTCGAGCCACAGGCGGGCATTGATCGCGCGTTTCAGTTCGCGCGCCCATTCGGCGTAGCGTTTCGCACGCGCCTCGTCCTTCTGTTCGTGCGCCAGCATGGCCGCCAGCGTGAGGGCCTTGTAGTGGCCGGCGTTGGTGGACAGGGCCTTGCTACTCGCCATCGAGGCCAGGTCTTCCGGAATCCACGAAGCGTAGCTCTGGTCGCGCCAGTCGAGGAAGGATTCCTCGCCCGTGTACAGGCCGGTGGCCTTGTCGAAGGCGGCGATACGGTCGTTGTCGATCGTATTCGACAGCGCCTTCAGCGCGGCGGCGGCGAAGGCCGGGCGCTCGGCGGGCGGCAGGGATTTCAGCACTTCCTCGGCGGCGAAGGCCCAGGTGATGCGATCGGTGCTGACCGGCCAGCTGCCGCCGCTGCCTGTGTCCTGCGCGATCTGCAGGCCGTCCTTTGTTCCGGCCACTTGCGGCGCCTGCTGGATGCCATCGCGCCAGCCGGACAGTTTGAAGAGCAGCGAATTGCGCACCCGCTGCGGATCCAGCATCGCCAGGCCGAGGTCGGCGGCATAGGACAGGTCGCGGGTCCAGACGTAGTGCCACTTCTCGCCGGTCTCGAAGCAGTCGCAGGGAATGGCGTTGTTGCCGTTGTAGTTACCGTCGCGGATTTCCTTGACCGAGTCCAGGCGCATCTCGTGGGCCGCCAGCGCGAACAGGGCGTCGAATGCCAGGTTGCCGCTGCGGACCTGGGGCAGCGTCGCATCCTCTTTATAAGTGGTGTACTGCGGACCGGGGTCGCGCAGCTGCATGGTGGTCGAGTGCGCGTAGCTGCGCAGCGGTGCCTGCGGATCCTGCACCGAGAAGCGCGCCGTCTCCTGCTTGCCGTCCCAGGTCGGGAAGCTCAGGGATGCCGTCGCGCCCGCGCCCGCGTGCGGATCGGCAGCCGGGCCAGACGCCGGCGTCTCGACGCGGCTCACGCTCAGCACAGGCTTCGCAGGGTCGGACACGTCCACGCGGAAGCGGAAGGTGGCAGTCTGCCTGGTGAACAGATAGTCCTCGGGACCGGCTTCAAGGGCCAGCGGGTAGCTTGTGCCGAGCGCCACCGCTACGCTGGCCGAAGGATTCGCAACCCACTCGGCGTTCCAGTCCTTGCTGCCGATCTTGAAGGCGTGGTTGCCGGGGCTGACCAGGATGTCGGTTTCGTAGATGCCCTTGCCTTTATAGGCGAGCTGGTTGTCCGTGCCCCAGCCGTTGAAGGCGCCGCGGACGTAGATGTCGTAGCGCAGGGGAGGGGCTTCCGCGGCGATGGCCGGGATGGATTGCGCGAGCAGGGCCGCGATGAGAAGAGCAGATGGTTTCATAGGTAGAACGGGCACTCCGTGCCCACCAAATCGTTGGCTACATGGTGTGCACGTAAATCAGTCCCCCGGACTGATTTACCCCACCCTACGTCAAATCTCGAGGATCCAGGTCGCCTTGGCCGGCAAGCGGATTTCGTCTTTCAAAGAATAGGTCTTGCCGGTCAGGACATCAGTACCCGACACCACCCCCGACAACATCTCCCGGAAGCGCCCAGCATCCAGCACCACCTCCTTGTCATTGGCATTGAAAGCCACCATCACCTTCTTCTGCCCGTCATAACGGAAGTAGACATAGGTATTGTTCTCCGGCCCATAGTGCATCAGCTTCCCGCGATGGATGACGGGGCTGTTCTTGCGCCAGTTGACCAGCTTCTTCACGAACGCCTGCGCCTCGCGCTGGCGCGGCGTCAGGCCAGCACCAGTGAAGGCATTGACCTTGTCGCCGGCCCAGCCGCCGGGGAAGTCGTGGCGGTAGCTGTTGTCGTCGCGGTGCCTGGTCTCGCTGGTCATCAAGAGTTCGTCGCCGGTATAGAAATGCGGGATGCGCGGCATCGTCATCACGAAGGCGATGTCCATCTTGTAGCGGTCGAAGTCTTCGTTGACCACGCTGTAGATGCGCGCCATGTCGTGGTTCGCCTCGAACAGCACCAGGCGGCTCGGGTCCGGATACAGGTAGTCGAGCGACAGGGTTTCGTAGACGTCGCTGAAGATGTTCTTGCCGTCCTTGTCGGCCAGCGCCGTGCGCATTGCCTCGGTCAGCGGGAAGTCCATCATGCTCGGCATCGAGCTGACGTAGCCGTCGAAGTTGACTTTACCGCGCTGCCAGTGCGAGACCACGGCCGGCAGCTTGCTCCATTCCTCGCCCACCATGTTCAGCTGCGGGTACTCGGCCATCAGGCGCTTCGTGTACTCGGTCAGGAAGGCGCCGTCGGAGTAGCCGAAGGTATCGATCCGCAGCCCGCTCAAGCCGGCGTACTCGATCCACCAGATGTTGTTCTGGATGAGGTAGTTCGCCACCAGGGGATTCGTCTGGTTCATGTCCGGCATGCCCGGGCTGAACCAGCCGGTGGTGAAGTTGCTGGCGTCTTCCTTCGAAGCGTACGGGTCCTGCACGGCGGTGCGGTGATGATTGGTACTCACGAACTTGCCGGGGTGGTTGATCCAGTCCGGCGTCGGCAGGTCCTTCATCCACCAGTGGTTCTTGCCGATGTGCGAGAGCACCACGTCCTGGATCAGGCCGATGCCGTGCTTCTTCGCTTCCCGGGACAGGCGCAGGTAATCCTCGTTGCTGCCGTAGCGCGGGTCGATCCTGTAATGGTCGGTGGCGGCGTAGCCGTGGTAGGAGGCGCCCGGCATGTCGTTCTCGACCAGCGGCGTCGGCCACAGCTGGGTGAAGCCCAGGCCCTGGATGTAGTCGAGGTGGTCGATCATGCCCTGGATGTCGCCGCCGTGGCGGCCGTGGCCCAGCTTGCGGTCCAGCTTATCGGCCAGGCCGGCCACGCTGTCGTTTTTCGTATCGCCGTTGGCGAAGCGGTCCGGCATCAGCTGGTAGATCGCGTCCTGGGTGTCGAAGCCCTTGCGCTGGGCGGAGCCGTTCTCGCGCGCCAGCAGGCGGTAGGTGGTGCTGGCGCTGTGGCCACCATCTTTACCGCGGAAATCGATGCGGATGCTGCCCGGCGCCGCTTTCTCGCCGACGACCAGGTCGATGAACACATAGTTGCGGTTGGCGACCCGCGTCACCTGGGCGATGCGCACGCCCGGGTAATCCAGCGCCGGTTCGAGCTCGGCGATGGCGGGACCGTGCACCATCAGTTGCAGGCGCTGGTCGTGCATGCCGGCCCACCAGAAGGGCGGCTCCACGCGGTCGATGGCGGGCGCCTGGGCGTAAGCCGTGCCGGTGGCGAACAGGGCGGCGCCGATGAGGATGAGGATGCTGGACAGGGTGGGGCGGAAGGGGGCGGGCATGGAAAGCGTCTCCGTAAGTAGCGCAACTACATCGGCGGGCGGACAGAAGTGTCCTGAAAAAGCTGCCGGATTTGCATTGTTGCCCCGAGAATACTACAGTGAGGATGGCGCTTCAACGATAATGACCAGGTAAATCTCTAGTTTTGCTACAGCATTTCAGCAGCATAAATACAGCGTGTCGAGCGCATACCTTGACATAAGCTGAAAATCTACTACGAAAATTTGCACCAGGACGGTGCAAAAGCAAGCACTGTTGGTGCAAAGTAAGCCGTTTGTAGTACGACTACATCGTCTGTATGCACCCTTTGTAGCTCGAATACAACGATATTCGCCTTCACTCTTAGAAAACCACGTAAAAATCCGAGATTCCCGTAGTCCCGGACAAGTCTCGTTGACAGTGCATCTAGTTTTAGTACAGAATCGTTGGCAGAACGTCTAAGAAACGTTTGCTTCTTGGCTCCCGTAGTGATGGCTCTCCGGCTAGTGTTTTCGGGAAAAAACATAGATTTGTACGATTTGAGGGGACAAATGAACCTTATCAATAAGCGCACGGCGCGCACTGTGCCGGGCACCATCGCATTCAAGCTCAGCCCCGTCGCAGCAGGCTGCGCCGTTTTCATGGCGCTGACCAGCCACGCCGCGCTCGCGCAGGAAACCAGCACCCAGGACGCAGCCGCGACCGGCGCTACCAATTCCGCGATCCAGACCGTGCAGGTGACGGGTATCCGCCGCGGCATCGAGGCGGCGATCTCCGTCAAGAAGAACAGCGACTCCATTGTCGAAGCGATTTCGGCTGAAGACCTCGGCAAGCTGCCGGACCAGTCGATCGCAGAATCCCTCGCGCGCCTGCCGGGCGTGACCACGCAGCGCGACGTGCACGGCAACGCATCGATCATCTCGATCCGCGGCATGTCCGGCGACTTCTCGACCGGCCTGCTGAACGGCCGCGAACAGGTTTCGACCGGCGACTCGCGCACCATCGAATTCGACCAGTACCCGGGTGAGCTGCTGTCTGGCGTCACCGTGTACAAGACCCCCGACGCAGCCGTCGTCGGCCAGGGCCTGTCGGGCACCGTCGACCTGCGCACCGTGCGTCCGCTGGACTTCAAGGGCCGCACCATGGCGGTCAACTACCGCCGCGAAAAGAGCGGCCTGGGCCTGGACTACTCGAAGGGCAGCGGCAACCGCTTCACCTGGTCCTACATCGACCAGTTCGCCAACCGTCAAATCGGTATCGCATTCGGCTTCGCCCGTCTGCAGGGCACCGGTCCGGCCAACAGCCGCTTCAATGGCTGGGGTGGCGGCACGACGACCTACAACGGCCAGACCGTGAACATCCCGCAAAATGGCGCGGAAGGGTTCACGGAGACCTATCGTCAGGCGCGTAACGGCCTGATGGGCGTGGTCGAGTTCCGTCCGAGCCGCGAGTTCACCAGCACGCTGGACCTGTTCTATTCGCAGTATGACCGCAGCACCCGCAACGTCGGCATCCAGATGCCGCTGAACGACGGCGGCAGCGTGTACGACGCGGCAAGCACCCTGGTCAACCCGGTCATTTCGGGCGGCAACGTGATGAGCGGTTCGGTCAACAACGTGCGTCCGATCATCCGTAACGACAACGAAGTCTGGAACGACCGTACCCGTTCGATCGGCTGGAACAACAAGCTGAAGCTGAACCAGGACTGGACCGCGTCGCTCGACCTGTCGTTCAACGACGCCAAGCGCGAAGGCGTCAACCTCGAGACCTACGCTTCGACGGCCGTGAACAACCCGACGACCATCGGCTTCACCCGCGGCAGCCTGGGCTACACCAGCAGCGTTGACCTGAGCAATCCGGCCAACATCGTGCTGACCGACCCGCAGGGCTGGGGCGGCACCGACATCCAGGCCGGTTACGTCAAGTTCCCGCACGTGTATGACCGCCTGGGTGCTGTGCGCTTCGATGTGTCGCGCGACCTGCCGGAAGGCCTGCCTTTCAGCAAGTTCTCCGCCGGCGTGAACCTGTCGAACCGTTCGAAGACCCGTTCGTACCAGGAAGGCCTGCTGTCGATCAAGGGTGACACCAGCCGCTTCGCAACCGCGCCGGTCCCGGCGGGCAGCAGCACGATGGTGGCCGGCCTGACCGGCATCAACGTGGTCAGCTACGACCCGGTCGCCGCCCTGAACAGCGTCTACACCGTGAGCGCGAAGCAGCACCCGGACATCTACAACAAGGACTGGGTGGTGCGCGAGAAAGTCGACACCGCGTTCACCAAGCTGGGCATCGATACCCAGGCCTTCGGCATCCCGCTGCGCGGTTCGGCCGGCCTGCAATACATCCACACCCAGCAGGAATCGACCGCCTTCTCGGTGGACAAGATCCAGGGTTCGGACGACCTGCACCGCCCGACCGCTACCGTTACCGACGGTACCAGCTACAACGACGTGCTGCCTAGCCTGAACCTGATCGGCGACCTGGGCAACCAGCAAGCCTTGCGCTTCTCGCTGGAAAAGATCATGGCGCGCCCACAACTGCAGCAGATGCGTGCTTCGGGCGGCTTCGGCTACGATGCGTCCAAAGATATGCTCAGCGGCAGTGGCGGCAACCCACGGGTAAAGCCGTTCCGTGCCAAGGGTGCCGACCTGTCGTTCGAAAAGTACTGGGACAGCCAGGCCTACGTGAGCGCCGCGGTGTTCTATCGTAAGCTGGACAGCTACATCATCAACACCGATGCCTCCATGGACTTCACCCCGTATCTGGTGGGTGGGTTCGTACCGAAGAGCCCGATTACTGGGGCGCCTCTGACGACCGGTACCTTCAACACGCCGATGAACGGCACGGGCGGCAACATCAAGGGTGTAGAGCTGGCTGCTTCGCTGCCGCTGAAAGTCCTGACCCGTTACCTGGACGGCTTCGGCGTCGTGGCCAACGTGGCGCAAAACGCCAGCTCGGTGGCGATTCCGAACACGACCGACAACGGCACCGGTGGCAACATGGCGCTGCCAGGCCTGTCGAAGCGCACCGCCAGCCTGACGGTGTACTACGAGAAGAACGGTTTCTCGGCACGTGCGGCTGAGTCCTATCGTGGCGACTTCATCGGCGATGTTGCCACCAACACCGGTGACCGCCAGCTGACCTTCATCGAAGGCACCAAGGTTCTCGACCTGCAGTTCGGCTATGAGATCCAGTCGGGTCCGGCAAAGAACCTGTCGTTCCTGCTGCAGATGAACAACATGTCGAACTCGCACTTCAAGCGTTATCGTGACAAGAAGGACAACGTCATCGAAGACCGTCCGCTGGGCCGCAGCATCCTGTTCGGCCTGAACTACAAGATGTAATATCATGCTGTTGGCTCGACGCTGACAACGCCCCTTGCCAGGTATCCCGGCAAGGGGTTTTTTTGTATCCTGCAAACCATGACTACACAGACTCCAATTCAACAACTCGTGATCGTCGGCGGCGGTACCGCCGGCTGGATGGCCGCCGCCGCGCTGGCCCGCCTGCTGCAGGGCAAAGTCGCCATCCGCCTGGTCGAATCTGACGAGATTTCCTCCGTCGGCGTCGGCGAATCGACGATCCCGATGATCCGCCTCTTCAACGACGTCCTCGGCATCAACGAAGACGAATTCGTGCGCGAGACAAAAGCCACCTTCAAGCTCGGCATCGAGTTCAAGGACTGGAGCCGTCCCGGCGCGCGCTACATGCACGGCTTCGGCCGTTTCGGCCAGGACCTGTGGACGGTCGACTTCTTCCAGTACTGGCTGAAGGCCTGGCAGGCAGGCATTGCTCCCGACCTCGAACACTACTCGATCAACCGGATGGCGACGCGTACCAACAAGTTCATGCGGCCATCGAGCGAAACTCCGAATTCACCGCTGGCCGAGATCATGTATGCCTTCCATCTCGACGCCGGCCTGTACGCGCGCTACCTGCGCAAGTACGCCGAAGCGCTTGGCGTGCGCCGCACCGAGGGCAAGGTGGTGGAAGTCCGCCAGCGCCCTGGCGATGGCTTCATCGAGTCGGTGGTGCTCGAGCGCGGCGAGGTGGTGGCCGGCGACCTGTTCCTCGATTGCACGGGCTTCCGCGGCCTGCTGATCGAGCAGACCCTGAAGACCGGTTTCCAGGACTGGAGCCACTGGCTGCCGTGCGACCGTGCCTGGGCAGCACCCTGCGCGCTGTCCGGCGAGCTGCAGCCCTACACGACCGCCACCGCGCGGCCGGCTGGCTGGCAATGGCGCATCGGCCTCCAGCACCGCACCGGCAATGGCCACGTGTATTCGAGCCGCTTCATGAGCGACGACGAGGCGGCCGGCATCCTGATGGCGAACCTGGACGGCGAGGCCCTGGCCGAGCCGAAGCTGCTGCGCTTCACGGCCGGCAAGCGCAACAAGGTATGGAACAAGAACGTGGTCGCGCTCGGGCTGTCTTCGGGCTTCCTCGAGCCGCTCGAATCGACTTCGATCCACCTGGTCCAGTCGACCCTTTCGCGCCTGCTGGCCTTCTTCCCGGACACCGGCTTCCACCAGGCCGACATCGACGAGTTCAACCGCCAGTGCGATTTCGAGGTCGAGCGTATCCGCGACTTCATCATCCTGCACTACCACGCTACGGAGCGCGCGGACACGCCGTTCTGGGACCATTGCCGCACGATGGACATCCCGGACACGCTGCGCCGCAAGGTCGAGTTGTACAAGTCCCGAGGCCGGGTAGTGCGCGAGAACGAGGAGCTGTTCACGCCGATCGGCTGGCAGCAGGTACTGCACGGCCAGGGCGTGCGCCCGGCCGGCTACAACCCGTTGGTCGACCTGATGGAAGAAAAGGAGCTGCGCAACATGCTCGGGGATATCGAGCGTGTAATCGGCAAATGCGTGGATGTCATGCCGACCCATCAGAAGTTCATCGAGGCGGTTGTTGCGGCGGGCCAGCCAGGTACTGCTCATCGCTGACTTTCTCCAGCCACACCACGTTCACGCCATCCAGCGCTTCCTGGATGGCGATGTGCGTCATCGAGGTCGTTGGCGAGGCACCGTGCCAGTGTTTATGGCCGGGCGGGCACCAGACCACGTCGCCGGCGTGGATCTCGACGATCGCTTCGCCTTCGCACTGGGTCCAGCCGCAGCCGGCCGTGACGACCAGGGTCTGCCCCAGTGGGTGGGTATGCCAGGCCGAGCGCGCGCCCGGCTCGAAGGTGACGCTGGCGCAGGACACGCGCGAGGGCGCCGGCGCGCTGTTGAGCGGATCGATCCGCACGGTGCCGGTGAAGTATTCTTCCGGGCCTTTCATCGAGGGCTGCGAGCCCACACGTTTGAGTTGCATGCTTATTCCTTTCGTTGTGCCGGAGACTTGCCACTATAGCCAGCAACGACTCATGAGAATAGGCGGCTCTTACTCAATGCCGATATGAGGAAATTTCACGAATCGCCGCGCCAGCGCAGCGCATCGACCACCAGCGCGAAGGCCGGCGAGGCCTGGCGCCGGCTCGGATAGTAGAGGTGGTAGCCGGGGTAGGTAGGGCACCAGTCTTCCAGCACCCGCACCAGCCGGCCGGTGGCGACGTGCTCCTCGACCATGTCGTCGGGCAGGGTGGCCAGGCCGGCGCCGTCCAGTGCCGCCTGCAGCTTCTGCGGCGTCGTGTTGAAAATGGCCTGGCCCTCGACCTGCACCTGCAGCTCCTTGCCGTCCCGGCTGAACTCCCAGGGCGCCAGGCCGCCGTAGGTCGCCAGGCGCAGGTTGATGCAGTTGTGGCGCGTCAGTTCCTGCGGGGTCTGCGGCAGCGCCCGGCCTGCCAGGTAGGCGGGAGAACCGACCACGGCCCGCTTCATGTCCGGCGAAATGCGCACCGCGATCATGTCGCGCGCCACCTGGTCCCCGGTGCGCACGCCGGCGTCGAAGCGCTCGGCGACGATGTCGATCAGGCCGTAGTGGATGCCGATCTCGACCTTGATGTCGGGGTAGGCCGCCAGCACCACCGACAGCTTCGGCCACAGGATGGTGGACGCCGCATGGTCGTGGGTTGTGATGCGGATCGTGCCGGCCGGCTTGTCGCGCGCTTCGCCCAGTGCGTTCAGGCCGGCTTCGATGGCCTCGTAGTGCGGCTCCAGCGAGGCGTACAGCTTTTCGCCGGCCTCGGTTGGCGCCACGCCGCGCGTGCTGCGCGCCAGCAGGCGCACGCCGAGCCGGGATTCGAGTCCGCGGATGGTATGGCTGAGCGCCGACTGCGACACGCCTAGCTGCGCCGCGGCGCGCGTGAAGCTGCGTTCGCGGGCGACAAGGATGAAGGCTTGCAGGTGATTGAAGTCGGGACGGGCCATGGCTGGGGAGTGTAGCAGCGTCGTATTCCGGGTGCATCGGCAGCAAATAATCCGGGCTTCCAAGCCCGCGAAAGAGTAAACTGTAGGATTGCCTTGAATTTTTAAGAGAATTTCCTACATGCATGACACCCAGCTCCCGACGTTTGCCGACCTGAACCTCCCCGCACCGATCCTGAAAGCGCTGAAGGACGTCGGTTACGAGACGCCTTCGCCGATCCAGGCCGCCACCATTCCGCTCCTGATGGAAGGCCGCGACATCCTCGGGCAGGCCCAGACCGGCACCGGCAAGACCGCGGCGTTCGCGCTGCCGGTCCTGTCGCGCATCGACGTCAAGAACCCCGCCGTGCAGGCGCTGGTGCTGGCGCCCACGCGCGAGCTGGCGATCCAGGTGGCCGAAGCTTTCCAGAGCTACGCCGCGCACCTGAAGAATTTCCACGTGCTGCCGATCTACGGCGGCCAGGCCTACGGTCCGCAGCTCGCGAGCCTGCGCCGCGGCGCGCAAGTCGTGGTCGGCACCCCGGGCCGCGTGATCGACCACCTCGACAAAGGCACGCTCGACCTGTCGCAGCTGAAAACCCTGGTGCTGGACGAGGCCGACGAGATGCTGCGCATGGGCTTCATCGACGATGTCGAGCGCATCCTGCAGGAGACGCCGGAAACGCGCCAGACCGCGCTGTTCTCGGCCACCATGCCGCCGCAGATCAAGCGCATCGCCACCACCTACCTGCGCGAGCCGAAGGAAGTGACGGTGGCCGCCAAGACCACCACCGCCACCAACATCACCCAGCGCTACTGGCTGGTGGCTGGCCTGCAGAAGCTGGAAGCGCTGACCCGCATCCTCGAAGCCGAGCCTTTCGACGGCATGATCATCTTCGCCCGCACCAAGCTGGGCACCGAGGAACTGGCGAGTAAACTCCAGGCGCGCGGCTTCGCGGCCGCCGCCATCAACGGCGACCTGGCCCAGGCGCAGCGCGAGCGCACCATCGAGCAGCTCAAGAATGGCAAGATCGACATCCTGGTCGCCACCGACGTCGCCGCGCGCGGCCTGGACGTCGAGCGCATCAGCCACGTGATCAACTACGACGTGCCCTCGGACCCGGAAAGCTATACCCACCGCATCGGCCGCACCGGCCGTGCGGGCCGCAGCGGCGAGGCGATCCTGTTCGTCACTCCGCGCGAGCGCGGCCTGCTGAAGGCGATCGAGCGCGCCACCCGCCAGCCGGTCGCCCAGCTGACCCTGCCGACCATCAAGGCCGTCAACGACGTGCGCATCGCGAAGTTCAAGGACCAGATCGGCGAAGCGCTGGCCGCCGGCGGCCTGGAGATGTTCCGCAACCTCATCGAGGAATATGAGCGCGACCACAATGTGCCGGCGATCGACATTGCCGCCGCCCTGGCCAAGCTGAATCGCGGCGACGAGCCGCTGCTGATCGAGAAGCCGGACCGCGAGCCGAAGCCAGAGTGGAAGGAACGCGAGCCGCGTCCGGAATGGCGCGACGATGCGCGTCCGGCCCGCGCCGGCCGTGAAAGCTTCGGCCGCGAGAGCTTCGGCAGCGAGGAGCGCCCGGCGCGCCCGACCCGCGAAGGTTTCGCCCAGCCGCGCGAGAGCTTCAAGAAGGAGCGCGTGATGCGCGCGCCGGAACCGGGTATGGCAACCTACCGCATCGAAGTCGGCCACGCCAACAGCGTCAAGCCGGGCAACATCGTCGGCGCCATCGCCAACGAGGGCGGCATCCCGTCCAAGGAAATCGGCCGCATCGAGATCTACGACGACTACTCGACCCTGGACATGCCGGCCGACCTGCCGCAGGACCTGCTGCAGCATTTGCAGAAGGTGTGGGTGGCGGGCCGCCAGCTGAACATCACGCGGGATGGCGAGGAGCCGATCAAGGCGGCGCCGAAGAAGAAGTTTGGGGAGAAGAAGCCTTTCAAGAAGGGCTGATCCTGTCGTTACACTGTTAACGTCGTTCCCGCGCAGGCGGGAACCCAAGTTTGCCGAGTAGCCCCTGGCTCAAGCGCAGGTGGCAGCTCAACGAACTTGGGTCCCCGCCTTCGCGGGGACGACGCGAATCGTCTGTTGTTTAACTACACGATTTCATCGCCGCCCTAGGCATTGTCTGGATTGACACTCTACAATGCCCATGTTACTTTGCTACATGGAGGTAGTCTGGCACCAGTCCAGGCACCGTTAGGGGACACAGATGGAAATGCACACTCACTCGCTCAAGCCGCGCCTGTCGTTCTGGCAGCTGTGGAACATGAGCTTCGGCTTCTTCGGCATCCAGTTCGGCTTCGCGCTGCAGAACGCGAATACCAGCCGGATCTTCTCGACCCTCGGCGCTTCGCCCGACGACCTGGCGCTGTTCTGGCTCGCCGCGCCCGTCACGGGCCTGCTGGTGCAGCCGGTAATCGGCTACCTCAGCGACAACACCTGGCACCCGACCTGGGGCCGCCGCCGTCCCTTCTTCTTCCTCGGCGCCATCTTCGCCGCGCTGGCCCTGTTCCTGATGCCGAATTCCGCCGCCGTCTGGATGGCAGTGGCCGTGCTGTGGATGATGGACGCTGCGATCAACGTGTCGATGGAGCCCTTCCGCGCCTTCGTCGGCGACAAGCTCGATACCTCGCAGCAGACCGCCGGCTTCGCGATGCAGACCTTCTTCATCGGCTGCGGCGCGGTGATCGCCTCGCTGCTGCCGATGTTCTTCTCGGACTACCTGGGCGTGTCCAACGTGCCGGTGAACGGCGCGATTCCGGATACCGTGCGCTATTCCTTCTATGTGGGCGGCGCGGTGTTCCTGGCCGCCGTCAGCTGGACCGTGTTCACGGCCACCGAGCTGCCGCCGCCGGACCTCGACAGCTTCAAGGCCCAGCGCCAGCACGCACGCAGCTTCGGCGTGGCGCTGCGCGAGATCGTCGGGGGCCTCGGCCAGATGCCGAAGACCATGGTGCAGCTGGCCTTCGTCCAGTTCTTCAGCTGGATCGCGCTGTTCGCGATGTGGATCTACACCGGCACCGCGATCGCCGACAATGTCTACGGCACCGTCGATGCCCAGTCGGTCGCCTACCAGGAAGCCGGCAACTACGTCGGCGTGATGTTCGCCGTGTACAACGGCGTGTCGGCGCTGGCCGCCTTCCTGCTGCCCATTCTCGCGCGCGCCACCAGCCGCAAGGCCTGCCACACGATCTGCCTCGCCATCGGCGGCATCTCGCTGGCCAGCCTGTTCCTCATCCACGAGAAGGCTATGCTGATGGTGCCGATGATCGGCGTCGGCATCGCCTGGGCCAGCATCCTGACCATGCCTTACGCGATCCTGGCCGGCGCGCTGCCCGCCAACCGCATGGGCTATTACATGGGCCTCTTCAACTTCTTCATCACGATCCCGCAGATCGTCAGCGGCCTGTTGCTCGGCTTCTTCACCAAGCACTTCTTCGGCGGCCACACGGTGCTGACCCTGGTGCTGGGCGGCGCCTGCATGGTGCTGGCGGCGGCATTGACGCTGTTCGTCACCGACAAAGCCGAGAAGTAAGCTGCGCCACCATTTCGGCTCCTGTCCTATCATGAAGGTTTGACAACAAACCACGCATCGATACAGGAGCACGAGATGACGATTCAGACAGTAGCGACCACGCCGTTTGCCGGGCAGCGCCCCGGCACCTCGGGCCTGCGCAAGAAGGTCACCGAGTTCCAGCAGCCCGGCTACCTCGAAAACTTCGTCGAGGCGATCTTCCTGACCCTGGGCGATTGCAGCGGCCGCACCCTCGTGCTCGGGGGCGACGGCCGCTTCTACAACCGCACCGCAGTCCAGGCCATCCTGCGCATGGCCGCCGCGCACAAGGTGGCCCGGGTACTGGTCGGCCGCGGCGGCATCCTCTCGACGCCGGCGGTCAGCTGCGTGATCCGCAAGCACGGCGCCTTCGGCGGCATCGTACTGTCGGCCAGCCATAATCCCGGCGGCCCGGACGGCGACTTCGGCATCAAGTACAACATCGAGAACGGCGGCCCCGCGCCGGAGAAGATCACCGAAGCGATCCATGCGCATACCCAGACCCTGAGCGAATACCGCATCAGCGATGCCGGCCCGGTCGACCTCGACCAGCCCGGCACGACCCAGCTTGAAGAGATGGCGGTCGAGGTCATCGACCCGGTGGCCGACTACGCCGAACTGATGGCGCGCCTGTTCGACTTCGACGCGATCCGCGCCCTGTTCGGCCGCGGCTTCACGATGCGCTTCGACGGCATGAGCGCCGTCTCCGGCCCCTACGCGAAAGCCATCATCGAAGGCATGCTGGGGGCGCCCGCGGGCACCGTCATCAACGACGAACCGCTGGAAGACTTCGGCGGCCACCACCCGGACCCGAACCCCGTCAACGCGGCCGAACTGGTGGCGCTGATGAACGGCCCCGATGCGCCGGAATTCGGCGCGGCCTCCGACGGCGACGGCGACCGCAACATGATCGTCGGCCGCAATCTTGCAGTCGCACCCTCGGACAGCCTGGCCATCATCGCCGCCAACGCGACGATGGCGCCGGGCTACCGCGCCGGCATCAAGGGTATCGCGCGCTCGATGCCGACCTCGCAGGCCGCCGACCGCGTCGCCGAAGCCCTGGGCATTTCCTGTTTCGAAACGCCGACCGGCTGGAAGTACTTCGGCAACCTGCTCGACGCCGACCTGGCCACGCTGTGCGGCGAGGAGAGCTATGGCACGGGCTCGAACCACATCCGCGAAAAGGATGGCCTGTGGGCCGTGCTGTTCTGGCTGAACCTGATCGCGGCCAGCGGCAAATCGGTCAACCAGCTGGTACAGGAACACTGGGCCCGCTTCGGCCGCAATTACTATTCGCGCCACGACTACGAAGCCGTGGACGCTGCAAGCGCCGACAAGATGATGGTCGACCTGCGCCTGAAGCTCTCGTCGCTGGCCGGGCGAACCTTCGGCGAGTTCCGCGTCGCGCAGGCCGACGACTTCGTCTACACCGATCCGGTCGACCACTCGGTCGCCAGCAAGCAGGGCATCCGCATCATCATGAGCGACGGCTCGCGCATCGTGCTGCGCCTGTCCGGCACCGGCACCGAGGGCGCGACCGTACGGGTCTACCTCGAACGCTACGAGGCCGACCCGTCGCGCCATAACCTGGACACCCAGGAAGCGCTGGCGCCCTTGATCGTCATCGCCGAGCAGGTGTCGGAACTGAAGCAGCGTACTGGACGCCAGGAGCCGAGTGTGATCACTTGATCCCGTCACCCACGCACACCCACCCGTCATTCCCGCGAAGGCGGGAATCCAAGTTCGTAGCGGACTGCCGGCTTCATTGCGGCCATTCACGCAAACTTGGGTTCCCGCCTCCGCGGGAACGACGTCACTTAAAAAAGGACCCTGAATGAAATTCTCCGCCCTTGCCGTTTCCCTGATGCTCGCCTTCGGCGCCGCGTCCGCCGCCCCGGACCTAACGCCCGTCAAAGGCAAGCCCTTCACCTGGGAGAACGCGACCGTCTACTTCCTGCTGACGGACCGCTTCAACAACGGCAACCCGGCCAATGACCATGCCTATGGCCGCAAGGACGACGCAGCCGTCGCGCGCGGCTTCATGGGCGGCGACCTGGCCGGGGTCACGCAGAAGATCAAGGACGGGTACTTCACGGACCTGGGCGTGGACGCGATCTGGATCACGCCGCCGGTGGAGCAGATCCACGCGCCTACCGATGAAGGTACGGGCAAGACCTACGGCTTCCACGGCTACTGGGCGCGCGACTTCACGGCCGTCGACGCCAATCTCGGCACCGAGAAGGACCTGCACGAGCTGGTGGACGCCGCCCACGCGCGCGGCATCCGCGTCCTGCTGGACGTGGTGATGAACCAGACCGGCCCGGTGACGCCGCAGGATCCGGTCTGGCCGGCCGAGTGGGTGCGCACCTCCCCAAGCTGCACCTACAAGGACATGGCGAGCACCATCAGCTGCACGCTGGTGAAGAACCTGCCGGACTTCCGCACCGACAGCAACGAGAAAGTGGACCTGCCGCCGGCATTGGTTGCGAAGTGGAAGAAGGAAGGGCGCTACGAGCGCGAGACGGCGGAGCTGAACGACTTCTTCAAGCGCACCGGCTACCCGCGCGCGCCGCGCTACTACCTGATGAAATGGCACAGCGACTGGGTGCGCAAGTACGGCTTCGACGGCTTCCGCGCCGACACCGTCAAGCACGTCGAGCCGGGCGCATGGAAAGACCTGAAGAAGGTCGCCAGCCAGGCCTACGAGGACTGGAAGAAGGCCAATCCGGCCAAGCGCGTGCCCGGCGATCTGCCTTTCTTCATGACTGCCGAGACCTACGGCTACTCGGTCAAGGCAGGCCGCGAGTTCACCTACGACGGCGGCAGCAAGGTCGATTATTACAGCAACGGCTTCGACAGCATGATCAACTTCAGCATGGTCCGCGATGCCGGCCAGGGCTACGAGCAGCTGTTCTCGTCCTACTCGGCGGCGCTGCACGGCCCTTTGACCGGCTACTCGGTGCTGAACTACCTGGACTCGCACGACGACGGCAATCCCTTCGACGCGCTGCGCCAGCGCCCGATGGAAGCGGCGAATAAACTGCTGCTGGCGCCGGGCCAGGCCCAGATCTACTACGGCGACGAAACCGCGCGCGTGCTGAAGATCGAGGGCGCGGAAGGCGACGCCAACCTGCGCTCCTTCATGAACTGGGACCAGCTGAAGAACAACACCCGCGTCGGCTTGTTCGGCGTGGCCGAAGTGCGCGAGCACTGGGCGCGCCTGGGCCGCTTCCGCCACGCGCACCCGGCGGTGGGCGCCGGCGTGCACCAGATGCTGCAGGCCAGCCCCTACGTGTTCAAGCGCACCTATGAAAAGAACGGCGTGACGGACCGCGTGGTGGTGGCGCTCGACCTGCCGCAGGACCGCACGGTGGCGATTCCGGTGGCCGGCGTGTTCATGGATGGCCAGACCGTGCGCGATTCTTACACCGGCAAGACCGCCGTGGTTGCGAAAGGCAAGGTGCAGTTCGAGCTGCGGGCGCCGGTGGCGCTGATCGCGCTGGACTGATCCTTCGATCCGGGTTCCCTCAGTTGAGGGCACGAAAGCGGCGGTTCGTTCCATCGCGATTGTGCCCCCTTCATGTTTTCCCTACCGTGGAAAGCATGACGACCCCACATCTCCTAAACGTCCTCGTTCACATCCTGGCCGGCAGCGCCGCCATCGTCCTCGGCCTCTACCTGCTCGGCAAACCGAAGGACGCCATTCACCACCGCCGGCGCGGCCGCGTGTTCGTGCTTCTCACCGCCGTGGTTTGCCTGAGCGCTGCGGTCGGCAATGCGGTCTTCCGCTTCCTGCCGCTGTTTGCGGTCTTGACCGTGCTGGTGTCCTATCAGCTGCTGAGCGGCTGGCACGTCATCTACACGCGGGCGAACGGTCCCGACAAAGTGGACGCGGGCCTGCTGCTGGGCGCCGTGGCCATGACCGCCATGCTGGTGCGCCGCCTGTTCGCCGATGGCGCGATGGTGGGCGCGGCGGCATCGGTCCTGTATTCGACGCTGGCTGCGGTAATGATCCTACTGGCCTACGATGCGGTGCGCTGGCTGTTCCCGCGGTGCTGGCATGCGGCACTGTGGCGCTATGAGCATATCTACAAGATGCTCGGTTGCCTGTTCGGGATGCTGTCGGCGGCCGTCGGGAATACCGTGCGAGTGGGGCAGCCCTGGTCGCAGCTGGCGCCGTCGGTGCTCGGCATGATCGTCGTGCTGTGCTGCTGGGTGCGCATCTATCGCGCGCAGCGGAGGGCCTTGGAAATGCGGCCGCGGATGGTCTAGACTTGCAGGCAGGAGGAAGCCCATGCTCATCAACGCCGATTTTTCGCTGCCCGTCATCATCGAACCCAGCCAGTACCAGTGGGCCGCCTCGCCGCAAGCGGGCGTCGAGCGCATGATGCTGGACCGGATCGGCGCGGAGAAAGCGCGCGCCACCAGCATCGTGCGCTACGCACCCGATTCCCATTTTCCGCCGCACCAGCACCCGGGCGGCGAAGAGATCCTGGTCCTGGAAGGCACGTTCTCCGACGAGACCGGGGATTTCCCGGCCGGCTGGTATCTGCGCAACCCGGACGGGACTTCGCATCAACCGTCGAGCGCCGAGGGAGCGCTCATCTTCGTTAAGCTGCGCCAGATGGCGCCGGGGGACGATCGTGTCGTGCGCATCGATACGCGCAAGGCGTCGGCCTGGCAGCGTCACGAGGACCGGATGGTTTGCCCACTGTTTTCAAGTCCTGCCGAGCAGGTGTGCCTGCAGCGTGTGCAGGCAGGAGGACGCATCCTGATGGACGCTGCCGACGGTGCGGAACTGCTGGTGCTCGAAGGCCGGATCGTCGATGGCGACCGGCGCTACAAGCCCGGCACCTGGATACGGCTGCCCGCCGGCGACCGGCCCGGTTTCACGGCAGGCGAGAAGGGCGTGCGCTTTTATCTGAAGACCGGACACCTGGCGCATCCGGTCATGGCCGAGTAGCTCAGCAGCCGGTCTGCTTGATACGCTCGACTTCCAGCCCGAACAGCGGACGCAGACGCGTGCCGAACACGTTGCCGGCAAACGCCGCCACCAGCCACAGCCAGCCGTGCAGGCTGCCCGACACGATGCCGCTGAAGTAGGCGCCGATGTTGCAGCCGTAGGCCAGGCGCGCGCCGTAGCCCAGCATCAGGCCGCCGACGACGGCCGCGATGAAGGAGCGCAGCGGCAGCTTCCACTTCGGCGCGTAGCGGCCGGCCAGCGCGGCCGCCAGCATGGCGCCGAGCACGATGCCGATGTCCATCACCGAGGTCACGTCCTTCCACACCGGCGCGGCCAGCGCGGCGGCATTCGCCTTGGTCGACCAGTAGGTCCAGCTGGCGGTGTCGATGCCGATGGCCGACGCAGCTTTCGCGCCCCACAGCGCAAAAGCCGAGGTCACGCCCCACGGACGGCCCGACAGCGCGAGCGTGGCGAAATTGAGCAGCACCAGCGCGATGGCGCCGGCCACCAGCGGCCAGGGGCCGTGCAGCCAGGTCGATGCGCGTTCGGCCGGGAGCTTGGGCGCGACCAGCTTGCCGTGGCGGCGCTTCTCGACCACCACCGTGATGGCGGCGATGGCGGCGAACACCAGCCAGTTGAGCAGCAGCGCCGGCGCCAGGCCCAGTTCCTTCACCAGCGAGACCGGCTTCAGTTGCGGCAGCGAGGTCCAGAAGGGCATGTGCGCGGTGGCGATCACGGAGCCGGCGATGAAGGCGAGCAGGGTGACGATCATGCGCGTGCTGCCGCCGCCGACCGTGTACAGCGTGCCGGAGGCGCAGCCGCCGCCCAGCTGCATGCCGATACCGAACAGGAAGGCGCCGATGACCACCGAGGTGCCCGCGGGCGAAACCAGGCCGTTGACCGGATTGCCGAACAGCGTGCCGGCGGACAGCGCCGGGAAGAACAGCGCCACGCCGACGGCCAGCATGATCATCTGTGCACGCAGGCCGGCGCCACGGCCGTCCGCGATGAAGACGCGCCAGGACGAGGTGAAGCCAAAGGCGGCGTGGTAGAGCGCGAGGCCGAGCAGGGCGCCGACCACGAACAGCGCGGCCTGTTTGACGCTGACGGCCTGTGCCAGCCAGAGGGCGCCGATCAGGATGAGTAAAAGGGAAACGCCGAGCGGCTTCGGATTGATGTCGACACGGCGCGGAAGAGGCAAAGTTGCAGAATCGGACATGGTAAGTGTTTGAATTTGAAACGGAATCCGCTATTTTCGCGCGTTTTCGATTTTCGTGCTGGCGGCCTCTGCCCAGCCTTTGTGCACGAGGCGCGCACGATTCGAATGCGTCCTGCTTGAATCCGGCCGGGTTTTGTCCTAAGATAGTTAGGTAGCCTACCTAATATAATCATGAAGACACGAAAACCCGACCGTAGCCTGCAGGTGGCGGAAGACCTGCGCGACGCCATCAAGCTCCTGATGCGCGAAATCCGCCGCGACGCCGAACGCCACACTTCCGGCCTGTCGCTCATGCAAGCGATGCTGCTGGGCGCCGTCGGCCACCAGCCAGGTATCGGCGTGGCCGAGCTGGCGCGCATGAAGCAGGTCCGCACCCCGACCATGAGCGCGCAAGTGAAAGCCCTGGAAGAGGCGGGCCTGCTGGCGCGCGCCGCGCCCGATCCCGAAGACCGCCGCCGCAGCGGCCTGCGGCTCACCGAGGCCGGCCAGGCCATGCACAACCAGCTGCATGCGCAACGCCTGGACTGGCTGGTCCAGCGCGTCGGCCGCCTCGACGACGCCCAGTTGGATGCCCTCGCCGCCGCCATCGAACCCCTCAAGCTGATCGCACGCCCATGACCCAGACCCCGCACGCCACCGCACCCGTTCCGGCCCCGGTCACCGAAAAGGAGATCCGGTCCGTCTACTTCGCCCTGATGGCCGTGCTCGGACTGGGCGCGCTCGACCAGAGCATCGTCGCCACGGCCCTGCCGCGCATCGTCTCCGACCTGGGCGGCATGGCCCATCTGTCCTGGGTGGTGACGGCCTACGTGCTGGCTTCGACCGCCACCATGCCCCTGTACGGCAAGATGGCCGACCAGTACGGCCGCCGCCCGATGATCTTCACCGCGCTCGCCACCTTCCTGATTGGCTCGGTGCTGTGCGGCCTGGCCGGCAGCATGACGCAATTGATCGTGTTCCGCGCCATTCAGGGCATGGGCGCGGGCGGCTTCATGCCGCTGGCCCAGATCATCATCTCCGACCTGGTGGCGCCGCAGGACCGCGCCAAGCGCCAGGGCTCGATCGCGATCGTGTTCGCCGTCACCAGCGTGCTCGGGCCGGTGCTGGGCGGCTTCATGACCGACCTGCTGTCCTGGCACTGGATCTTCTTCATCAACCTGCCGGTCGGCGCCTTCGCCTGCTGGGCCATCGCGCGCTCGCTGCGCAAACCCGTCATCACGCATGCCCACCGCATCGACTATCTCGGCTCGGTGCTGCTCACCACCAGCATCGTCTCGCTGCTGCTGATCCTGGCGCTGGGCGGCACCGAATGGCCGTGGGATGCGTTCGAGATCAAGGTCTGCGCCGCGCTCACCGTGGTGCTGGGCGCCTGGCTGGTGGTGCACCTGCGCCGCGCCGCCGAGCCGGTGCTGCCGCCCGACTTGTTCGGCAACCGCGTGTTCAACCTGGCTAGCCTGGTGATGGCGCTGAGTTTCGTCGGCCTGATGGGATCGAGCGTGTTCTTCCCGCTCTACTTCCAGCTGGTGATGGGCGCCAGCCCGGCGCATTCCGGCATGCTGACGGTGCCGATGATGGTGGGGATGATCATCGCCTCGAGCCTGATCGGCCGCGCCGTCGCGCGCGCCGGCAAGTACAAGGAAGTGCAGGTGGCCGGCCTGGCGGTGGCGGTTGCGGCGTTTGCCGCGCTGACCTGGGCCATGGCCACGGGCCGCGGCTACCTGTTCATCGAGCCGCCGATCTTCTTCCTCGGCGCGGGCCTGGGCCTGGTGATGCCGAACATGACCATCGTCGTGCAGAGCGCGCTGCCGGTGGCGCGGCGCGGCGTCGGCACCGCCATGCTGACCTTCTTCCGCTCGCTCGGCGGCCTGCTCGGCGTGACCGGCTCCGGGGCGATCCTGGCGCACCAGCTGCATGCCCACGGCATCGAAGCCGCGGCCAGCGCCGGCACCGGCACGGTGCTCGACCCGGCCATGCGCGAGGTCTACCGCCAGGCCATCGCCAACATCTTCGGCGCCGGCACCGTGATCGTGCTGGCGGGGCTGGTGATCCTGCTGTTCATGCCGCATGTGCAGGTGGAGGGGGCGAAGGCGCCGCAGCCGGCGCAGGCGGAATAGTTACCCCGTCGTTCCCGCGCAGGCGGGAACCCAAGTTCGTGGATCAGTACAAACGCTTATTGTGGCTACTCGCCAAACTTGGGTTCCCGCCTTCGCGGGAACGACGAAGAAGGACGCGGGAACGACGGTTTCACTGTTTTGGTGCCATTCAATCAATGGTATTCTATGGCAATGACCATTGAGCCCGACACCACCGAACAAAAGCAACCCCGCGCCGCCTATGCCGACGGTCCGCGCCTGCTGGCCGACATCGGCGCGACCCATGCGCGCTTTGCGCTGGAGAGCGCGCCCGGCGTGCTGCGCAACGTCGCCGTGCTGCTGTGCGACGACTACCCGGGCATCGTCCCGCTGCTGAACGCCTACCTGGCGCAGACGGGCGGCGTGCGCATCAGCCATGCCGCCTTCGCGCTGGCGAATCCGATCAGCGGTGACTTCATCCGCATGACCAACCGCGACTGGCAGTTCTCGACCGACGAGGTGCGCCGCACCCTCGGCCTGACCACGCTGCTAATCGTGAACGACTTCACGGCGCTGGCGATGGCGCTGCCGGGGTTCAAGCCGGACGACCTGCTGCAGATCGGCGGCGGCAAGCCGCAGCCGCATGCGGTCGCCGGCGTGCTGGGTCCGGGCACGGGCCTCGGCGTCTCGGGCGTGATCCCGACCGTGGACGGCTTCGTCACCCTCGGCAGCGAGGGCGGCCACGTCAACTTCGCGCCGGCCGACGAGCGCGAGTTCGCGATCCTGCAGTACGCTTGGCGCGAATGGCAGCACGTATCGAACGAGCGCCTGATCTCCGGCCCCGGCATGGAGATCATCTACCGCGCGCTGGCCCAGCGCAACGGCGTGCAGGCGCCCGCGCGCACGGCCGCCGAGATCGCGAACTGCGCGCTCGAGCAGAACGACCCGCTGTGCCTGGAAGTGCTCGAATGCTTCGCCGGCATGCTGGGCGGCGCGGCGGCCAACCTGGCCGTCACGCTGGGCGCCTTCGGCGGCATCTTCATCGGCGGCGGCATCGTGCCGCGCATCGCGCCCTGGTTCGCGAGCTCGCCCTTCCGCGCGCGTTTCGAAGCCAAGGGCCGCTTCTCCGACTACCTGGCGCAGATCCCGACCTATGTGATCATGACGCCGAATCCGGCGCTGTACGGCGTCGCCAGCATCCTGTCGGAGCACCTGCGCGGCCGCACCGGCGCGAACACGCTGATGGAGCGCGTGCAGCATCTGCAGCACGAGCTGTCGCCGGCCGAGCAGCGCGTCGCGACCCTGGTGCTGGAGCATCCGCGCAAGGTACTATCCGAGCCGATCGCCGAGATCGCGAAGCTGGCCGATGTCAGCCAGCCGACCGTGATCCGTTTCTGCCGTTCGCTGGGCTTCTCCGGCCTGGCCGACTTCAAGCTGAAATTCGCGGGCAGCCTGACCGGCACCATCCCCGTGCGCCACAGCCAGGTGCGCATGACCGACAGCACGCACGACCTGTCGGCCAAGGTCATCGACAACACCGTGTCGGCGATCCTGAAGTTCCGCGACCAGCTGGACGTGAACTCGATCGATCGCGCCATCGAAATCCTGCGCAAGGCCAAGCGCGTCGAGTTCTACGCGATGGGGAATTCGCGCGTGGTGGCGCTGGATGGCCAACATAAATTCTTCCGCTTCCGCATCCCGACCTCGTCCTACGGCGATTCCCACCTGTTCTCGCTGGCGGCCGAACTGCTCGGACCCGGCGACGTCGTGATCGCGATCTCGACCACCGGCCAGCTGCCCGAGCTGCTGTCCGCGGTCGACACCGCGCGCGCGGCCGGCGCCGACGTCATCGCCATCACCAGCAGCAAGTCGGCGCTGGCGCGCAAGGCCAGCATCTGCCTGGCGGTCGACCACAGCGAAGACAGCACGACCTTCCTCTCGATGATCTCGCGCATCCTGCAGCTGCTGCTCATCGACATCATGGCGGTCGGGATCTCGCTGGGCCAGGAGAACGGCGAGAACGGCGAGGGCGACAGCGAGCGCCGGCGTTTGCTGATTTCCCACCTCGATATCTGACGGCGATGAAGCGCCCGGTCTACAAGGACGCAACACAGTAAGCGAGCTGGATCAATAACGTTTCCGTATGGCACTACACAATGGAGGACCCAGGTCCCCCATTGGAGAGCATCATGATGCACCCGGATGACGTCAAGACCCTGGCGATCATGGCCACGCTGATCATGCTGTGCGCATTGACGTCGGCCCTGGCCAGGCCGGCCGTCTTCTTCTAGCGAAGCCGCCCGGACCGCTTCGCGCCGTCCGGGCACCGGTTCGCCCCCGTACTATCCCGTTTCGCCACAAAGCGTTTGCCCGGCCATCCGGCCTGATTCATCCTTGCCTGAACAAATCAACAACAAGAGGCGAAGATGAAACGACGCGGACTATTGAAGGTTTCCCTGGGCGCTGCGCTGGCGGCGAGCGGCCTGCCCGGACTGGCCGGCGCTGCAAATGCAAAGGCGCTGCGCGCGCGCGTGCGCCCCGGCGCGGCCGGCTGGCCCAGCGCCGCCGAGTGGGACGGCCTGCGGCGCGCGACCTCGGGGCGGCTGCTGAAGCTGGCGTCGCCTTTCGCAGGCTGTGCGGCCGATGCAGCCAGCTGCGCCACACTGCGGGAACAGCTGAAGAACCCTTACGCCATCGGCGACAATCCCGCGCTGACCCAGACCAGCGGCTGGCAGGATGCCTGGCTGTCGCAGCCCAGCGCCTATGCGGTGGCGGCGCGCGAGACGGCCGACATCGCCGCCGCCGTCGACTTCGCCCGCACCCACAAGCTGCGCCTGGTCGTGAAAGGCGGCGGCCATAGCTACAAGGGCGGCTCGAACGCGCCGGATTCGCTGCTGGTATGGCCGCGCGCCATGAACGAGGTCAGCGTGCTCGACGCTTTCATCCCGCATGGCGGCACCGAGGCGGACGCGATGCCGGCCGTGCGCATCGGCGCCGGCGCCATGTGGATCGACGCCTATACCGCCGTGACCACCAAGGCCGGCCGCTACGTGCAGGGCGGCGGCTGCACCACCGTCGGCGTGCCGGGACTGGTGCAGGGCGGCGGCTTCGGCAGCTTCTCGAAGCGCTACGGGACCGCGGCGGCCAGCCTGCTCGAAGCGGAAATCGTCACCGCCGACGGACGGGTAGCCATCGTCAACGCCTATACCAATCCGGAGCTGTTCTGGGCCATCAAGGGCGGTGGCGGCGGCACCTTCGGCGTGGTCACGCGCATGACCCTGCGCACGCACGAGCTGCCCGAGTTTTTCGGCGGCGTGTTCGGCGATATCACGGCCACCAGCGACGCCGCCTTCAAGGCCCTGGTCGCGCGCTTCATCGCCTTCTACCGCGAGCGCCTGTTCAATGCGCACTGGGGCGAACAGGTGTCCCTGCGCGAGGGCAGGCAACTGCACCTTTCGATGGTGTTCCAGGGCCTGACCCAGGCCGAGGCGCGCGGCGTGTGGGCGCCTTTCTTCGACTGGGTACGCGCCAGCGGCGACTACAACTTCAATGAGCCGACGATCATGGCGGTGCCGGCGCGCCGCTTCTGGGATGCCGACTTCTGGAGCAAGGCGGCGCCGGGCATCATGGCGAAGGACGAGCGCGATGGCGCCCCAAGCCACCACGCCGTGTGGCAGGGCGACCGCGGCCAGGCCGGCTGGTACATCCACGGCTACGAATCGACCTGGCTGCCGGCCGCGCTGCTGGACGAGGGCGCGCAGGCGCGTCTGGTGAACAGCCTGTGCGCCGCCTCCAACAAGTGGTGGGTCGAGCTGCACTTCAACAAGGGCATCGCGGGGGCGCCGCAGGACGCCCTGGACCGGACCCGCAATACCGCCACCCACCCCGGCGTGCTCGATGCCTTCGCGCTGGCGATCATCGCCGGTGGCGGCGACCCTGCTTTTCCGGGCATGCCGGGCGTGCAGGTGGACGAAGCCCGGGCTCACCGCCGCGCCGCAAGCATCCGCGGCGCGATGAGCGAGCTGCGCAAGGTGGCGCCAAACGCCGGCGCCTACGTGTCCGAGAGCGACTTCTTCCAGCAGCGCTGGCAGGAAGCCTACTGGGGACCCAATTACGCGAAGCTCCTGAAGATCAAGCAGCGCTACGACCCGGACGGCCTGTTCACGGTCCGCCACGGCGTCGGCAGCGAGGCCTGGAGCGCCGATGGTTTTACACGCAAGGATTGAATCATGCGCATGACGAGAAACGATGCAATCGACCTGGGCCTGGCGATCGTTGGCGGGCTGCTGATGCGCTGGAGCTTCGGCCTGTATCCGCTTTGGTGGCTGGCCTGGATCGCGCCGGCGCCCCTGCTGGCGGCGGTCCTGCGCAGCACGGCGCGCATGGCCCTGGTCTGGTCGCTGCTGGCCGGGCTGATTGCCGCCAGCGCCAACCTGCATTATTTTTCCACCGTGATGCCGCTGCCGGCCGCTTTGCTGTCGATGGTGATGTCGGCCCTGTTATGGGTGCTGGTGGTGTGCCAGGCGCGCCGCGTGATGAAGGCGAGCGCATCGCCCTGGGCGCTGCTGGCCTACCCGCTGCTGTGGTGTGCGGCGGACACCCTGCTGGCCCACCTGCACCCGGACGGCAACTGGCCCAGCCTCGCGTATTCGCAGGCCGGCTTCGCGCCGGCGCTGCAGATCACGTCCTTGCTGGGCGTGGCCGGGCTGGTGTTCGTGCTGTCGCTGGCGCCTGTGGTTCTGGCCGCGGCCGCGGTGCGGGGCCGGCGCGCGGTGCGCTGGCCGCTGGGGATGGCTGCCGTCCTGGTGGCGGCAAGTTTCGGCTTCGGTGTTGCGCGCATTCCGTCATCGCCGGCGCCGCAGGGAGAACTGGTCGGCCTGGCTTCCATCGACGACTTCATCGGCCCGCGGGTGCCGGCCGCACAGGTGGAGCGCATCTGGTCGCAGTATGAGCGCCATGTGGAAGCGCTGGCCGGGCAGGGCGCGCATATCGTGCTGCTGCCGGAGAAGATCGCCGTGCTGGCGCCTGACGCTGCCGCCTTGCTGCGCCAGCGAATGGCCAGGCTTGCCGTGCGTAGTCAGGTCTGGCTGAGCCTGGGCGTGGGCATCGATGACGGCCGCACCACCAACCACCAGTGGCTGTTCGCACCCGATGGCAGCCTGGCAGCCGACTACGTCAAGCACCACCTGGCGCCGCCGGAGCGCAGCTATGCCACTGGGTCCGCCTTCGACGTGCAGGCCATTAACGGCACCCGCTACGGCCTGGCGATCTGCAAGGACGCGCACTTCGCGGAGATGGGCCGCGCCTATGCGGGGCTGGGCGCGCAGGCGCTGCTGGTGCCGGCCTGGGACTTCGGCGAGGATGGCGAATACGCCGCGCGCCTGTCCGCCGTGCGCGGCGTGGAAAGCGGCGTGGCCATGGTGCGCGCGTCCCGCGAGGGCCTGCTGACGATCAGCGATGCGTATGGGCGCGTGGTGATGGAGAAGGCGTCGGGGCCGCTGCCTGGGGTGACGATGCTGGGGCGGGTGCCGGCTGCGGCGCCTGGCGCGACCTTGTACAGCCGGGTTGGGGATGTGTTTGGCTGGTTGTGCACCGTGGCCGCAATCTTGCTGTTCGCCGTAGGGTGGGCACACCGTGCCCACGCGGTGCTTGCCATGACGGGGGCGTAATGCGTGGGCACATTGTGCCCACCCTACGTTAATCTTCCACGAACACCACCGCCGTCCTCGGCGGAATGCTGTAAGACCCGGTCGCCGGATCGAAGCTTGCCTGCGTCGCGCGCTTGTCGGCCGCATTCGGCGCCAGGAACACGGGATGCAGGCGCAGCGTCTTGCCGGCGGCCTGTTCGTCGGTGACGGTGTGGCCGATCTTGTCGACGTTGATGAAGTAGCTGATGCTCTTGAAACCAGCGCCCGGATAGCCTTCGCCGTTCAGCGCGGCCGCGACCACGGTCGGGTTCTGGGTCGAGCCGGTGTTGAAGAAGCGCAGGCGGCGGCGGATCTCCGCGGCGCTCGGCATCCGGAACAGGGTCGAGCTGGCGCGGATGGCGAGCAGGTCGCGGAAGGCGTCGCGCGCGAAGGCGATGTCGGCGGGTGCCGGTTTGAAGGCGGGGTTGGCCAGCAGCGGCTTGATCAGCGTAGTCCTTGCCGTTGTCTTCCGCCGGCGGCAGGCCGGTACCGAAGTAGTTGTCCTGGTAGGTCCAGTCGATGCGGTTGAACCAGTCGCCCGAATTGAAGCTGTTGCGGTCCAGGGACTTCGAGCGCAGCACGTCGATGCCGGCGTGGTAGTAGGCGATGCCCTGGGCGAAGGCATCGACGGCCATGGCCAGCACCTGCACGCGGGCGCGGTCCTGGCTCGAGGTCGATGCCGGCAGCTTGAACACGTCGATGTCGTACAGGGTCTGGTTGTCGTGGTTCTCGACGTAGTTCACCACCTCCGAAGGCTCGCTCGCATAGCCGGCCGGCTGGCCGCCGTAGTCGATACGCTCCAGCGGCACGGTCCTGTCGTCGAAGGTCTGCAGCTGGTAGCTGCGCAGCGATCCTGCCAGGCCGGCGCGCACCATGTCGGCCGCGCGCAGCAATTCGGCTTCTTCGTGCCTGCCGGCGTGGCCGTTCGGGTCGTATACCAGACCATTGATCCAGCCCTGGCGCGCGAACAGTGCTTCGCCCGAGTCGCCGGCCGAACCGCCGCGCACGGCGTCGCGGGTGCGGTCGTTGAAGGTGCCGATGCCGCTGCCGTTCAGGGACAGCTGCGACGCCTGCACGAAGCGCGCGCCGTCGGCGACTTCGCCGAAATTCCAGCCTTCGCCGAGCAGCTGTACCGGCCGGCCTGCGGCCGCATTCACCTTCTGCTGCAGGCGCTCCATCACGGCGCGCGGCTGGTGGCCCATCAGGTCGAAGCGGAAGGAATCGATCTTGTACTGGGTCGCCCACAGGGCCACCGAGTCGATCATCAGCTTGCCCATCATGAGATTTTCGGTGGCCGTGTTGTCGCAGCAGGTCGAGCGCTCGATGCCGCCCGCCGCGTTCAGGCGGTGGTAGTAGCCGGGCACCACGCGGTCGAGCACCGATTTTTCAACTTGTCCGGCGCTGAAGGTGTGGTTGAACACCACGTCCATGCCCACGCGCAGGCCGAGCTTGTGGAGACTGTCGACCATCTCGCGGAATTCGATCACGCGGCGGGCGCCGTCCGCAGGGTTGGTGGCGTAGCTGCCTTCCGGCGCGTTGTAGTGGTAGGGGTCGTAGCCCCAGTTGAAGCAGTCGGATTCCGCTGTCTTTTTCACGAGGGCCTGCTGGGCCTCGCCATCCGGCGCGCCCGACGGCTTGGGCACGGCGCAGCCGGTTTCCGGCACGCTGCCGAGGTCGTAGACGGGCAGCAGGTGGATGTCGGTCAGGCCGCTCTTCGCCAGCGCGGCCAGATGGCGCATGCCGTTCGATTCCGTGCGATTGAAGGCGGCGTACTTGCCGCGCAGGTGTTCGGGCACGCTGCGGTCGTTGATCGAGAAGTCGCGCACGTGCAGCTCGTAGACCACCATGTCGGTCGGGTTCCTGACCGTCTGTGGCGCCAGCGTCGCATCCCAGCCGGCAGGCTTCAGCTTCGGCGCATCGAGGCGCGTAATGTAGCTGCGCTTCGAATCGGTGGTGAGGCTAACGGAATAGGGATCGGTGACCAGGTTACGCACGATGCCTGCGCCATCGACCGGCACGTCGACCGCATACTTGTAGTACTTGCCGGTCAGGTCGCCGGCCACTTGGGCATTCCACGCGCCGGTGGCCGGGTCGAAGCGCATCTGGTAGACCGCGCGTGCCGTCGAGGCGCCCGTGTTGTAGATGCAGACCGCGGCCTGCTGTGCGGTCGGCGCCCACAGGCTGAAGCCGGTACGCTTGTCGGCGATATCGACACCCAGCTTGTCCAGCTTGCCCGCCGCCGCATACAGGTCGTCCAGCGCACCCGCCACCTGCACGCGCGTGGCCGCGCGCACGATGCCCTGTGCATCTTCCTGCACCAGCACCAGTTGCTGGCGGTGCAGCTCGCCCATCTTCAGGGCGTCGGCATCGCTCACCTGCAGCACCGGACCAGCGCCGACCCACTTGAAGCGTTCCGCCAGCGCCGGCGGCACACTGCCCTGGAACAGGCCAAGGTTCAGCGCACCGATGCTGCCGGCTACTTTGCCGCCGGCCGGCGCGGCGATCGAACCCGTCGGCGAGTGATAGAGCTTGAACACGCCATCGGCGGCAGCGCCGGGGAAGGCGATCAAACGCCGGTCGAGCCAGACGGCGCGCGCATCGAAGCTGGCGGCCGAAGGAGACAGCACGGTCTGGAAGGCCTTGCTGTCGCAGGCGTCCGGCGAAATGGCGGCATGGGCGCCGGCGGATGCCAGCAGGGCCAGCAGGCCGGCGGTGGTGGTGGTTCTTGTCATCGAAATAGCTTGTTTCAAAAATCAGGCAATCAGGTCGGATCTGTAGTTATTCACCATGCGGTAGCGGGTGGCGTACCAGCCGAACACCAATGCCGCAATAAAGGCGAAAGCCGCAAAGAAGTACATCTGGAAGGCCATCACGCCCAGTCCCGTATTGGCGATGTGGCCGAGCACGGCCTCGTTCTTGACGCTGGCGTTCACGATCAGCACCCACAGGCTGCCGACCGTCACCGCCAGGTACCAGAAGGCCATGATCACGCCCTTCATCGAGCTGGGCGCCTGGCTGTAGGCGAATTCGAGGCCGCTGGCCGAGACCAGCACTTCGCCCATGGTCAGCAGGGCGTAGGGCAGGATCTGCCAGGCCATCGAGACCGGCGTGCCGCCGTCCATCGCCACCTGGATGCTGCCGATCGCGACCCAGGACAGGGCCGACAGCGCGATCCCCGCCGTCATGCGGCGCAGCGCGGTCGGCTCCCAGCCGAGCTTGCGCAGCAGCGGGAACACGGCGAAGTTATTGAAAGGGATGAGCAGCATCACCAGCAGCGGATTCAGGGCCTGCATCTGCGCCGGCTCGAAGCGGAACTCGCTGCCGAACAGCGACAGGGTGGGGCGCAGCATCGAATTGGCCTGCACGATCCAGGTCGAGGCCTTCTGGTCGAACAGGGACCAGAAGGGCGTCACCAGCGCGAACACGATCAGCACGCGCAGCACGCCGCGCACGCCGTCCACGGCGTCATCCGGATGCAGGCCGCGCGCACGCTCCAGCTGCAGCGAGACGCCGATGCCGCCGAAGGCCAGCAGCAGCACCAGCGCGGTGCAGGCGGCGATCACGAAGCCCCAGCTCGGCGTCATGGCCAGCGAGACCAGCGCACCGACGGCGCCGACGCTGGCCACCGCCAGGCCCGGACGGTCTTCGCCCTCGCGCCTGGCCAGCAGGGCGCTCTTCGCCACGTTGAGGAATGAATGCGGATTGGCGGCGCTCGGCGGCACGTGCACGTACTTCTTGCGGCCGCTCCAGAACACCAGGGTGGCGATGAACATCAGGACGCCCGGGATGCCGAAGGCGACCGCCGCGCCGTAGTCGCGCAGGAAGATGGGCATCAGCAGCGAGGCGAAGAAGGAGCCGAAGTTGATGATCCAGTAGAAGGCGTCGAACACCACCTTGGCCTTGTCCTTGTTGGTGTGGTCGAACTGGTCGCCCACGAAAGACGCGACCAGCGGCTTGATGCCGCCCGAACCGAGCGCGATCAGGAACAGGCCAAAGTAGAAGCCCTGCACATTGCTCTCAAAAGCGGCCAGGCAGGCGTGGCCGGCGCAGTAGACGAGGCTGAGCCAGAACACCGTGTTGTACTTGCCGAAGTAGCGGTCGGCCAGCCAGCCGCCCAGCAGCGGGAAGAAGTAGACGCCGATGACGAAGGTGTGGAACACGTGCTTGGCTTCGCCGGCGCGATCAAGCTCCGGCAGGAACAGCAGCAGCGAGGAGATCAGGAAGGGCGTCAGGATGTTGCGCATGCCATAGAAGCTGAAACGCTCGCAGCCTTCGTTGGCGATGATGAAGGGGATCTGGCGCGGCATGCGACCGGTTTTGGCCGGCGGGGGGGTTTTGGTCATTGAGCGTCTCCGTTAATCCGTCGTCCCCGCGAAGGCGGGGATCCAAGTTCGGCTAGCGTGCTGCGAACAAACTTAGGTTCCCGCCTTCGCGGGAACGACGAGGTGATGGGATGCTATGCAAGCCTGTTCAACTTGGCAACAAGAACTTCTTCGGCAAGTTCGTCACCCTAACATTGAATGTGTAGTTTGACTACTACAGTGCCAACTATTCTTCACTATGAAAAATCATAAGGCAATGATTTAAAAGGATATTTAATAAAATCGACGATTTCGCAGGCGATTGTCATCGCAGTTTTGATGCTGTATATTGCGTAAAAAATTTACTAATCGGACATCATCATGACGAATCCTTCCGACGCTCAGAATCCGTGGTGGAAAGAAGCCATCATTTACCAGGTCTACCCGCGCAGCTATCTCGACACGAACGGCGACGGCGTCGGCGACCTGCCGGGCATCACTGCGAAGCTCGATTACATCGCCAGCCTGGGCGTGGACATCGTCTGGCTGTCCCCCTTCTTCAAGTCGCCGCAGAAGGACTTCGGCTACGACATTTCCGATTACTGCGACGTCGATCCGCTGTTCGGCAACCTGGCCGACTTCGACGCGCTGATCGCCAAGGCGCACAGTGTCGGCCTGAAGATCATGATCGACCAGGTCATGTCGCACACCGCCGATGCGCATCCGTGGTTCGTCGAGAGCCGCTCGAGCCGCGACAATCCGAAGTCCGACTGGTATGTCTGGTCCGAGCCGCTGGCGGACGGCAATCCGCCGAACAACTGGCTGTCGGTGTTCGGCGGCTCGGCGTGGCAGTGGGATACGCGCCGCAAGCAGTACTACATGCACAACTTCCTGGTCAGCCAGCCGCAGCTCAACTTCCATAATCCGGAAGTGCAGCAGGCCCACCTGGATGCGCTGCGCTTCTGGCTCGAGCGCGGCGTCGACGGCGTGCGCATGGACGCCTGCGTCTTCCACTTCCACGACCAGCAGCTGCGCAGCAATCCGCCTGCCCTGGTGCGCGACACATCGACCGTCACCGACGTGAACCCCTACGGCATGCAGGCCCACATCTACGACAAGACCCAGCCGGAAAACATCGCCTTCCTGCAGAAGGTGCGCGCGCTGCTGGACGAATTCGGCGCGGTCTCGATCGGCGAAGTCTCGTCCGACGATGCGCTGGAACAGATGGCCGAGTACACCGAAGGCGGTGACAAGCTGCACATGGCCTACAGCTTCAATTTGCTGACGCCGCAGTTCAGCGCCGCCCATATCCGCAAGCAGGTCGAGGAATTCAATGCGCGCGTGAAGGATGGCTGGGCTTCCTGGTCGGTCGGTAATCACGATGCGATCCGCGTGGCGACGCGCTGGTCCAGCGGTCCGGTAAGCCCGGCGCTGTCCAAGCTGGTGCTCGCCCTGCAGCTCTCGCTGAAGGGCACGCCCTGCCTGTACCAGGGCGACGAACTGGCGCTGCCGGAAGCCGATGTCCCGTATGAACTGCTGCAGGACCCCTACGGCATCACCTTCTGGCCGGAGTTCAAGGGCCGCGACGGCTGCCGCACGCCGATGCCGTGGAATGCCGCCGATGCGAATGGCGGCTTCACGACCGGCAAGCCCTGGCTGCCGGTACCGGCTGAGCACCTGGCCCTGGCTGAAGACGTACAGGACCGCGACCCGCAATCGATGCTGAACTTCCAGCGCAAGATCATCCACTGGCGCCGCACCATGCCGCAGATCACGCGCGGCGAGATCGTCTTCTTCGACGTACCGGAACAGGCGCTGGCGCTCCGCCGGGACCTGCCAGGCTACCCGTCGGTGCTGGCCGTGTTCAACGTGACCGATGCGCCGCTGACGTTCGAGTGGCCGGAAGCAGCCGGTGCGGACAAGCTGGAAGGCCACGGCCTGGAAGGAGAGGTTACCGGCACCACCGTGACCCTGCCGCCTTACGGTGGCTGGTTCGGCAGCGTCGCTTCGAAGGCCTGAGCGATGCAGGAGCAGGTGGCGACCGACAGCAAACACGCACGCACCGCCTTTGCCGACGGTCCGCGCCTGCTGGCCGACATCGGCGCGACCCATGCGCGCTTTGCCCTGCAGATCGCGCCGGGCGCCTACCGCTCGGTACGGGTGCTGCGCTGCGACGAGTTCGACGGCATCGTCCCGCTGCTCCGCTTCTATCTGTCCGAACATGAAGACCTGCGCCTGAACCACGCGGCGCTGGCGCTGGCCAACCCGGTCGATGGCGACTACGTCCGCATGACCAACCGGCCCTGGGCCTTCTCGACCGACGCCGTGCGGCGCGAGCTGGGCCTCACCACCCTCCTGATCGTCAACGACTTCACGGCGCTGGCGATGGCGATTCCGGGTTTGAAGGGCGAAGACCTGATGCAGGTGGGGCCGGGCAAGCCGGCGCCGCATGCGGTGCTGGGCGTGCTGGGGCCGGGCACGGGCCTGGGCGTCTCCGGCGGCATCCCGACCGTCGACGGCTTCGTCACCCTCGGCAGCGAGGGCGGCCACGTCAACTTCGCGCCCAGCGACGAGCGCGAGTTCGCGATCCTGCAGACCGCCTGGCGCGAGTGGACCCACGTGTCGAACGAGCGCCTGATCTCCGGCCCCGGCATGGAGATCATTCACCGCGCGCTGGCAGAACGGAATGGTGTCGACGCGCCGCCGCGCGACTCCGCCGGCATCATCGCCGCGGCCCTGGAAGAGAAGGACCCGCTGTGCCTGGAAGTGCTGGAATGCTTCTGCGGGATGCTGGGCGGCGCCGCGGCCAACCTGGCGGTGACGCTGGGCGCCTTCGGCGGTATCTTCATCGGCGGCGGCATCGTGCCGCGCCTGGGCGAGTGGTTCAAGACCTCGCCTTTCCGCACCCGCTTCGAGGCCAAGGGCCGCTTCTCGGGCTATATCGCCGACATCCCGACCTATGTCATCAGCACGCCGCACGTGGCCTTCGACGGCGTCGCGAATATCCTGTCCGAGCACCTGCGCGGGCGCAGCGGCGACAACACGCTGATGGACCGCATCCGCCAGCTGCAGACCGAGCTGACCCCGGCCGAGCAGCGCGTCGCCAGCCTGGTGCTGGAGCAGCCGCGCCTGGTGCTGAACGAGCCGATCGCCGGCATCGCCAGGCTGGCGGACGTCAGCCAGCCGACCGTGATCCGCTTCTGCCGCTCGCTGGGCTTCCTGGGCCTGGCCGACTTCAAGCTGAAGTTCGCCAGCTCGCTGACGGGTTCGATCCCGGTGCGCCACAGCCAGGTGCGCCACAGCGACAGCACCCATGATTTGTCGGCCAAGGTGATCGACAATACCGTGTCGGCGATTTTGAAATTCCGTGACCAGCTGGACGTGCGTGCGATCGACCGCGCGATCGAGCTGGTGAGCCGCGCCAGGCGCATCGAGTTCTACGCGATGGGGAATGCGCGCGTGGTGGCGCTGGACGGCCAGCACAAGTTCTTCCGCTTCCGCATCCCGACCGCGCTGTACGGCGACTCGCACTTGTTCAGCCTTGCGGCCGACCTGCTGGGACCGGGCGACGTGGTGGTGGCGATCTCGAATTCCGGGCGCCTGCCCGAGCTGCTGGCAGCCGTCGACAAGGCGCGCGCGGCCGGCGCCGACGTCATCGCGATCAGCAGCAGCCAGTCGCCGCTGGCCAAGCGCGCCAGCGTGGTGCTGGCGGTCGATCACGCCGAGGACAACACCAGCTTCCTGGCCATGATCTCGCGGGTGCTGCAGCTGCTCCTCATCGACATCATGGCGGTAGGCGTGTCGGTGGACGTGCACCATGCGCGCACGTCGGCATTATCATCGCCGACGCAGGCGCTCATTTCGCACCTTGATAGCTGAGGTGTGAGCAGGACGCCAATCATTTTCTGCGATGATGGCGGGCATCAGAACATGTCATTGGACGATATATCGGCGGGTCTCTAAGATGGTCACCAACGTAACCCATTCAGTCAAGGTGAACCATGTCCAACCAATCCAGTACCTTCGATCAGTCGATGTCCCTGCCGGCACTGCGCAAGCCGGGTCGTGGGTTCTTCCGCAGCTTTTTTGCGGTGTGGATTGCGGCTTATGGTAACCGTATCGATTCCCATGGCAGGATCATGATCGAAGGCTAATTTAGCCCCCAAAACGTCATTCCCGCGGAGGCGGGAATCCAAGTTGCACGCGTTTCGACGGCGCTAGCAGAACTTGGATTCCCGCCTTCGCGGGAATGACGTTTACAGGGTGCGGGCTTTTATTCGAGCACCAACACCGCTCTAAAATCGTTCACATTGGTCAGCGTAGGCCCAGTCACCACCGAATCCCCCAGCGCCCCAAAGAACCCATGCCCATCGTTGTTCTGCAACGAATCCGCCGGCTTGATCCCCAGTCCCCACGCCCGCTCCAGCGTATCCGGCGCCAGCACCGCTCCCGCAATCTCTTCCTGCCCGTCGACGCCGTCGGTATCCCCGGCCAGCGCGTGAATGCCGGCGCGGCCTTCCAGCGTCAGGCCCAGCGCTAGCAGGAACTCCACATTGCGCCCGCCGCGGCCCTGGCCGCGCACCGTCACTGTGGTCTCGCCGCCGGACAGCATCACGCAGGGTTTGGCGAAAGGCTGGCCATACTCTGCCACCTGGCGTGCGATGCCCGCCATCGCCTTGCCGAGGTCGCGCGCCTCGCCCTCGATCGCATTGCCGAGGATGTAAGGCGTGACGCCGGCTTCGCGTGCGACGGCGGCCGCCGCTTCCAGCGCCATTTGCGGCGTCGCGATCATCCGCGTTTCGCAGCGCGCCAGGCGTTCGTCGCCCGGCTTGACCGATTCGCCACGACCGCTCTCCAGCACTTCGCGCACCGCCGCCGGCAAGGCGATGCCGTAGCGCTTCACGATCGCCAGCGCGTCCGCGCAGGTGCTGGGGTCGCCGACCGTGGGGCCGGAGGCGATGTCGCAGGGCTGGTCGCCCGGCACGTCGGAGATCAGCAGGGTGACCACGCGCGCCGGATGGCAGGCCGCGGCCAGGCGTCCGCCCTTGATTGCCGAGAGATGGCGGCGCACGGTGTTCATCTCGCCGATGGTGGCGCCGGAAGCGAGCAGGGCGCGATTCACAAGCTGCTTGTCTTCCAGCGTGATGCCATCCAGAGGCAAGGGCAGCAGCGAGGAGCCGCCGCCCGAGATCAGGCAGATCACGGTGTCGTCCGCATGCAGGCCGCTCACCAGCGACATGATGCGCTGCGCAGCGTCCAGGCCGGCCTGGTCGGGCACGGGGTGCGCGGCCTCGACGATCTCGATGCGCTCGCAAGGCACCGCATAGCCATAGCGCGTGACCACCAGGCCGGACAGCGGACCGGCCCAGCTCTTTTCCAGCGCCTGCGCCATCGCGGCCGAGGCCTTGCCGGCGCCGATGACGATCGTCTTGCCCGCGCCGGGTGAGGGCAGATGCCGCGGGATGCAATGCCCGGGCTGCGCGGATTCGATCGCAGCTTCGAACATCTTTACCAACAGCTCGCGTGGACTGGCTTGCATCACTATTCTCCAAAAAAATCAGGCTGCGGGTTTAAGCTGTAGCTTGGCCGATTTCGAAGTTTGCCATCTTTTCCAGCGCGCGTACCATTGCCGAATGATCCCAGCCGCCGCCGCCGTGGGCCGCGCAGCTGTTGAACAGTTCCTGGGCGGTAGCGGTGTTCGGCAGCGAGACGCCGACTGCGCGCGCACTGGACAGCGCCAGGTTCAGGTCCTTCTGGTGCAGCTCGATGCGGAAGCCCGGATCGAAGGTACGCTTGACCATGCGCTCGCCGTGGACTTCGAGGATGCGCGAGGCAGCGAAGCCGCCCATCAGCGCCTGGCGCACCTTGGCCGGATCGGCGCCCATCTTCGATGCGAACAGCAGGGCTTCTCCCACCGCCTCGATGTTCAGCGCGACGATGATCTGGTTGGCCACCTTGGTGGTCTGGCCGGCGCCGTTCTCGCCCACCAGGGTGATGTTCTTGCCCATCAGTTCGAACAGCGGCTTGACGCGGTCGAAGGCCGCTTCCGAACCGCCCACCATGATGGTCAGGCTGGCGGCCTTGGCGCCGACTTCGCCGCCGGAGACCGGGGCGTCCACGTATTCGCAGCCCAGCGCCTTGATGCGCTCTGCAAAGGCCTTGGTCTCGACCGGCGAGATCGAGCTCATGTCGACCACCACCTTGCCCGGCGTGAGCCCGGCAGCGACGCCGTCTTCATCGAACAGCGCTGAGGCCACGTGCGGGGTATCCGGCACCATGGTGATGATCACGTCGGCGTTCTGCGCCACTTCCTTGCTCGAACCGCAGGCCTTGCCCCCGGCCTCGACCAGTTCGGCCGGCACGCTGCCGTGGGTGTACAGGAAGACGTCGTGGCCGGCCTTGATCAGGTGGCCCGCCATCGGGGTGCCCATGATGCCCAGGCCGATGAATCCGATTTTGCTCATTTGTTTTCTCCCTGATTTTTAAAATGCGTACTTGTCGCGCAGGCCTTGCGTGGCGGCGCGGAACAGGCCCTGGTCGCTGCCCACGGCCACCATGGTCGCGCCCATCTCGATGTAGCGGCGCGCGTCGGCTTCGACCGGCGCCAGGATCCCAACCGGCACGCCGGCGGCCTTGGCGGCGGCGAACACCTGCTGCATCGCTTCCTGCACTTCCGGATGGCTGGCGTTGCCCAGGTAGCCGTAGCCGGCGGCCAGGTCCGAAGGGCCGATGAAGACGCAGTCGACGCCGTCCACCGCGCAGATGGCTTCGATGTTGGCGACCGCCTTGCGGCTCTCGATCTGCAGCGCCACCGTGATGTGCTGGTTGCTGATCTTGTGGTAGTCGGCGATGGTGCCGAAGCGGTTGCCGCGCATCGATACCGAGACGCCGCGCACGCCTTCCGGCGCATAGCGGGTGGCGGCGACAGCGCTTGCAGCTTCTTCCGCGGTTTCGACGAAGGGCACCAGGAAGTTGTAGAAGCCGGCGTCCAGCAGGCGCTTGATCTGCACCGTGTCGTTGGACTGCGGACGCACCACCGGCGCGCTCGGGCTGTCCTTCAGCGCCATCAGCTGGAAGATGAAGCCGTTCAAATCGTTTGGCGAATGCTCGCCGTCCAGCAGCAGCCAGTCGAAGCCGGCCAGGCCCAGGATCTCGGTGGTGAAGGGATTCGCCAGCGAGGACCAGCAGCCGATCTGCACTTTGCCTTCGCGCAGGTCCTGCTTGAAACGGTTGGGAATGCCGCTATAGGGGGTGTTGTAGCTCATGTCGTCTCCACTCGTTTTTATTCAGCGCACCAGGCAGGGGCGTTTGTTATCGAAGGTCCAGTTCGGGACCAGGAACTGCATCGCGGCGGCATCGTCGCGCGCGCCCAGGCCCATGTTTTTATAAGCCTGATGCGCCTTCTCGAGTTCGTCGAGATCGATCTCGATGCCCAGGCCCGGCTTCGAAGGAATGCGGATCATGCCGCCTTCGATCTTCAGCGGGTCCTTGGTCAGGCGCTGGCCGTCCTGCCAGATCCAGTGGGTGTCGATGGCGGTGACCTTGCCCGGGGCGGCGGCGCCGACGTGGGTGAACATGGCCAGCGAGATGTCGAAGTGGTTGTTCGAGTGCGAGCCCCAGGTCAGTCCGAACATCTCGCACAGTTGGGCCACGCGCACCGAACCCTGCATGGTCCAGAAGTGCGGGTCGGCCAGCGGGATGTCGACCGACTGCAGCTGGATCGAGTGGGCCATCTGGCGCCAGTCGGTGGCGATCATGTTGGTCGCGGTCGGCAGGCCGGTGGCGCGGCGGAACTCGGCCATCACTTCGCGGCCCGAGAAGCCGCCTTCGGCGCCGCAGGGGTCTTCCGCATAGGCCAGCACGCCATGCTTGTCGCGGCAGACGCGGATCGCTTCCTTGAGCGACCAGGCGCCGTTCGGGTCCAGCGTGATGCGCGCATCCGGGAAGCGCTCGTGCATTGCGACGATGGCTTCCATCTCTTCGTCGGCACTCAGCACGCCGCCTTTCAGCTTGAAGTCGTTGAAGCCGTAGCGCTCGCGCGCCGCTTCGCACAGGCGCACCACGGCTTCCGGCGTGAGCGCTTCCTCGTTACGCAGGCGGAACCAGGCATTGCCGGCATCCGGCTCGCTGCGGTAGTTCAGGTTCGTCTTCCTGCGATCGCCGACATAAAAGAGATAGCCCAGCATCTCGACGGCGTCGCGCTGCATGCCTTCGCCCAGCAGGGCGGCGACCGGCACGTTCATGAACTGGCCCAGCAGGTCGAGCAGGGCCGACTCCACCGCGGTGACGGCGTGGATGGTGGTGCGCAGGTCGAAGGTCTGGTTGCCGCGGCCGCCCGCATCGCGGTCGGCGAAGGTCTTGCGCATCGCATTCAGGATGTTGTTGTACTCGCCCAGGGTCTTGCCGACGATGAGGGGCCTGGCATCCTCGATGGTCTGGCGGATCTTCTCGCCGCCCGGGACTTCGCCCAGGCCGGTGTTGCCGGCGCTGTCCGAGATCAGCACGATATTACGGGTGAACCAGGGGCCGTGGGCGCCGGAGAGATTCAGCAGCATGCTGTCCTGGCCGGCGACGGGAACGACGCGCAGGTCGGTGACGACGGGTGCGCCGGATACGTAGTTGGTCATGTGTGCGTCCTTATTGCTTGATCAGGGATTTCGAGAGGCTGACACGCTTGATGTCGCCGACGATGAACAGGTAGCAGGCGATGGCCAGCGCGGCGTTGGCGCCGACGTAGACCAGCGCGCCGGCAAACGAGCCGGTGCCCTGCACGATGAAGCCGATGACGATGGGCGTCGTGATGCCGGCGGTGTTGCCGAAGGTGTTGAACAGCGCGCCCGACAGGCCGCCGGCTTCCTTGGGCGAAGTGTCGGAGACGACCGCCCAGCCCAGTGCGCCGACGCCCTTGCCGAAGAAGGCCAGCGACATCACGGCGACGACCAGCATGTCGGTCTCGATATAGTTACAGGCGATCATGCTCATCGACAGCAGCATGCCGATCACGATCGGCAGCTTGCGCGACACCGACAGCGAATAGCCTTTCTTGGCCAGGCGGTCCGACAGCCAGCCGCCGAACACGCCGCCGAGGAAGCCCGCGATGGCCGGCAGCGAGGCCACGAAGCCGGCCTTCAGGATGGTCATGTGGCGCTCCTGCACCAGGTAGACCGGGAACCAGGTCAGGAAGAAGTAGGTCAGGGTGGTGATGCAGTACTGGCCGATGTACACGCCCAGCAGCATGCGGTTGCCGAGCAGCTCCTTGATGCAGGCGAAGGTGTTGACCTGGGCCGGGGCCTTTTGCGCGCCGTCGAGGTCGACCAGGGCGCCGCCTTCCTGGATGTATTTCAGTTCGCTCGCGCTGACCGAGGGGTGGTCCTTCGGTCCGTAGATGACCTTGAGCCAGACGAAGGCCATCACGATGCCCAGGCCGCCCATCACGTAGAACACGCTGTGCCAGCCGTAGGAGTGCACCAGCCAGCCCATGATGGGCGCGAACAGCACGGTGGCGAAGTACTGCGCCGAGTTGAAGATGGCGGCGGCGAGGCCGCGCTCATTGGTCGGGAACCAGGCCGAGGCGATGCGGCTGTTGCCGGGGAAGGAGGGCGCTTCGGCGGCGCCGACCAGCAGGCGCAGCGCGAACAGCATGGTCACCGCGGCGCCGCCGGCGAGGAAGCCTGCCGCGCCGGTCAGCATCGTGAAGACCGACCACAGGAAGATGCTGAAGAAGTAGGTGATCTTGGAGCCGAAACGGTCCAGCAGCCAGCCGCCCGGCAGCTGGGCGATCACGTAGGACCAGGCGAAGGCCGAGAACACGAAGCCCATCTGGACCGCGTCCAGGCCGAGCTCCTTCTTGATGCCCGGCGCGGCGATCGAGATCGTGGCGCGGTCCGCGTAGTTGATGGTGGTGATCACGAACAGCATCGCCAGAATCATCCAGCGCGTGCGGGTCTGCACTTTGGCCGCGGCTGCGGTCCTGATGGCTTGCGTTTGTTCCACGGGTGTCTCCTGTAGGTTGGTCATTTGCTGTTCTTATGACAGGTATAGTAGTCCCGCATTCATGCGCAACCAAACCAATGAATGTCTCGATCGATTCAAGAATTGAATCGAACTTAATTGCTGCGCGCAGGAAGGAAAGCGGGCAGGATGTCGCGCCGGAAGATGTCGAGAATGGGATTGCCGTTGTCGCGGCGGTAGGCGCAGACGGTCTGCACCGGCTCCGGCGGATCGGTCTGCATCGTGCGCAGCACCACGCCGCGCAGCTGCAGACGCGCCGCCGCGGTGGGGATCAGCGCCACGCCGACGCCCGAACTGACCAGGGCCAGCATGGTGTGGATCTGGCCGATGTGCTCGACCACCTCGGGCGTGACGCCGGCGGCGTCGAAACAGTTGTTCAGCAGCTGGTAGAAGTAGCGCGCCTCGTAGGGCGAGTACATCAGAAAGGGTTTGTCGTGCACGCAGGAAAGTAGCGGCTGCTCGGGCCAGTCATCGGCCTCGCGTTCCGGGATCGCCAGCATCAGCGGTTCGGTGGCCAGCAGCACGCTCTCGAGTTCGCCGTGGCGCGCATGCGGGCGCATCAGGCCGACGTCGAGCTGGCCGCTGTCGAGCGCCTCCAGCTGCGAGGTCGTCACCAGTTCCTTCAGGGTCAGCGAGATGCCGGGCGCACGCTCGCGCAGGCGCCGCACCAGGTCGGGCAGCAGGCCGTAGCCGAAAGCGGCGGTGAAGCCGATCGCCAGCGCGCCTTGCTCGCCCTTGGCGACCCGGCGCGCCGTCACCACGGCCTCGTCGGCCATGCGCAAAATGCGCGCAGCCTCCGGGAAGAATGCCTTGCCGGCCGCCGTCAGGCGCACGCCGCGGCTGCTGCGGTCGAGCAGGCGGGTGCCCACATGGTGTTCGAGCAGCTGGATCTGCCGGCTCAGCGGCGGCTGCGTCATGTTCAGGCGCTCGGCGGCGCGCCCGAAGTGCAGTTCTTCCGCCACCGCGACGAAGCAGCGGACCTGGCTGATCTCGAACATCGGTTCTCCTTAGAAGGTGTGGCGGATACCTAAGTTATAACCCGTGTTGCCGGTGCCGGATTCGGTATTGTTGGCCACAGTGTAGCCTGCGCCGTTCCTGTTATCGATATGGCCGTAGGCTGCGTACAGGCCGGTGCGCTTCGACAGGCTGTACAGGTAGCCGATGCCCCAGGCGTTGGCGTCCTGGTTGAAGGCGGTGCGGTCATCCTTGTGCATCACCGAGAACATCAGCTTGCCCGGACCGATCGGGGCGCTCAGGCCCAGCAGGACGCTGCGGCCGTCCGTCGACGGGGTCGGCTTGACGCCGCCGTATGGGTTGTTGCTGTTGCCGAGGGTGGCGGCATTGAAGCCCTTGTCGATGCCATAGGCGAAGCGCAGGGTCGCCACCTGCAGCTTATAGGCCGCGGTGAACAGGGTGTTGCGGCCCAGGCTGCGGTTGAGGGCGGGTGCGGTGGCGGTGGCGGCAACGTCCGTGTTCTTGGCGTTGTAGGCCACGCGCAGGGCCAGCGGACCGCTCGCATAGCCGAGCGCGCCGCCGAACTGGCGCCCGGTCGAGAAAGTGGTCTGCTCGCCCATCGCATAGGCCAGTTCGCCGTCGAAGCCGTTCACTTTCGGCGATTTGTAGGTGATCGTATTGCTGGTGCGGACGTTCGAGCCATTATCCGGGAACAGGTTCTTCGAGCTGCCCGCGTAGCCGGTGCTGAACGGGTCGATCGCGACCAGGGTCGTGTGCCAGGGCGTGTACTGGCGGCCCAGCGCGATTTCGCCGGCGCGGCCCTTCAGGCCCACCAGAGCCTGGCGGTTGAAAATCGTGCCGGCGGCGTCGACTTCGCCGGTGTCGATCCTGGCGCCGGTTTCCAGCGTGAAGAAGGCGGACAGGCCGCCGCCCAGGTCTTCGCTGCCCTTGAAGCCGATGCGCGAGGCCGAGGCCGCGCCGCTGGTGATCTTGGTGGACGGGCTGGCGACGCCGCCATGCTCGCTGACGATGGCGGCGTCGATGATGCCGTAGATTTCTACCTGCGTCTGGGCCTGGGCGGCTGCGCAGGCGGCGAGGCCGATCGTCAATGCTGCTGCTTTCTTCATTGCTGCTGTCTCCTGTTTATAGCAATTGCTGGGGCGTGCGCCAGCCGCGCCGGCCCCGTGAAGGGCAGGCGCAGCCGGTGTGAAAGGGATACGAAAGGCTTAGGTCACCGGGGCCGGATTGAACAGCGCCAGCGCGTTATGCAGGCGCCAGTGCTCGGCCCAGGTCTTCTTGCGGCCGCTGGCCACGTCGAGGATGAAGTTGAAGAGTTCCCAGCCGACGTCGGGAATCGTCGCCTCGCCGGTGGCGATGCGGCCGGCGTTGATGTCCATGAGGTCGTGCCAGCGGCGCGCCAGGTCGTCGCGGGTGGCGACCTTCACCACCGGCACCGCCGCCAGGCCGTAGGGGGTGCCGCGTCCGGTGGTGAACACGTGCACGTTCATGCCGGCCGCCAGCTGCAGGGTGCCGCAGATGAAATCGCTGGCCGGGGTGGCGGCGTAGATCAGGCCCTTCTGTTCCAGCTTCTGGCCCGGCGACAGCACGCCGGAGATGGGGGCCGTGCCGGACTTGATGATCGAGCCCATCGCTTTTTCGACGATGTTGGCCAGGCCGCCTTTCTTGTTGCCGGGCGTGGTGTTGGCGCTGCGGTCGACGCCGCCGCGCTGCAGGTATTCGTCATACCAGGCCATCTCGCGGATCATGGCCTGGGCCGTCTCTTCGTCGATGGCGCGCGCGGTCAGTTGGTCGATGCCGTCGCGGACCTCGGTCACTTCAGAGAACATCACGGCGGCGCCGGCGCGCACCAGCAGGTCGCTGGCAAAGCCGACCGCCGGGTTCGCGGTCACGCCCGAGAAGGCGTCGCTGCCGCCGCACTGCACGCCGACCACCAGGTCGGACGCGGGGCAGGTCTCGCGGCGGCGCGCGTCCAGTTCCATCAGGTGGCGCTCGGCGGTGTCCATGATGGATTCGATCATGGAGCCGAAGCCGACGTGGGCATTGTCCTGCAGGCAGACGTGATCGGGGCCGGCGACGTCGCGGATCGGCATCCATGAGGAAACGCCAGCCGCCGGGAACAGGCGCGCCGGCTGCAGCTTCTCGCAGCCCAGGCTGACCAGCATGGCGCGGCCGCCGAAGTTCGGGTTCTTCGCGATATTGCGCAGGGTGCGGATCGGGATGTCGGCGCCGGGCGCATCGATGGCCACGCCGCAGCCGTAGGTGTGGTCGAGACTGACGACGTCGTCGACGTTCGGGTACTTGGGCAGCAGCTCGCTCTTGATGCGCTTGACGGCGAATTCGACCACGCCGGACACGCACTGCACCGTGGTGCTGATCGCGAGGATGTTGCGGGTGCCGACCGAGCCGTCCGGGTTGCGGTAGCCTTCGAAGGTATAAGCCTCGAGCGGGGGCAGGGGCGCGGGGCGGATGGTGGCGATCGGCAGATTGTCCAGTTCGCGCGCCGGCGGCATGGCTACCAGGGATTCCTCGACCCAGCTGCCGGCCTCGATGTCGCGCTGGGCGTAGCCGATGGCGACGTTATAGCGCAGGATGGCCTCGCCTTGCGCAATGGGCCGCAGCGCCACTTTGTGCCCTTGCGGGACCTTGTCCTTCAAGACCAGGCCGTCGGGGAAGACAGTGCCGGCCGGAAGGCCGCCGTCGTTCGCGACGATGGCGACGTTGTCCTGGTCGTGCATGCGAATGCTGCGTGGGGTTCCAGTGTCCATCTCGATGTCTCCAGCTGGTTCTAAGTTGTCTGATGTCTTACAACATGCGGGCCAGTATAATCAGGCACAATTAAAATAGCAATCGACATGACGCTTCCTACAACACCGCGTAAACACCGCAACCTGGCCCAGCTGGTGGTGTCCCAGCTGAGCGAGCACATCCAGAATGGCGAGCTCAAGCCCGGCGACAAGCTGCCGACCGAAACCGAGATCATGGTCGAGCAGGGCGTCAGCCGCAGCGTGGTGCGCGAGGCGATCTCACGCATGCAGGCGGCCGGCCTGGTCGAGACACGCCACGGCATCGGCACCTTCGTGCTGCCGCCCCCGCCGCCGGCCATCATGGGCATCGACCCGGCCACGGTGATGACGGTGCGCGACGTGATCGCCCTGCTGGAGTTGCGGATCGGCCTGGAGACCGAGGCGGCCGGCCTGGCTGCGGCGCGCCGCAGCGAGGCACAGCTACTGGAGGTGCGCGCGGCGCTGGCGGCCCTGCAGCAGGGCGCGCAGCGCGGCGAGGACACCGTCGAGCTGGACCGGCGCTTCCACCTGGCGATCGCCCAGGCGTCCGGCAACCAGTACTTCCACGCCATCCTGCAGCACCTGGGCGAGAACATCATCCCGCGTGCGCGCATCAATTCGGCGCGGCTGACGCAGGCCGATCCGGCCAGCTATATGGAACAGGTGGGGCGCGAGCACGAGCAGATCGTCGACGCCATCGCGCGCGGCGATGCGGAATCGGCGCGGGCGGCGATGCGCCTGCATATCGGCAACAGCCGGGAGCGGCTGCGCCGGGCGCAGGAGGCGCTGGAAACGGCGCAGGCGGGTAGCCCGGCCTGATAAGACATCTGATGACTTGGCCGGGCGGGGTGTTTATCGCCTGCTCACGAGCCCCGGTCGTCCGTGTCGGCGTGGATCCTGTTCCAGCCGTGTTTCACTGCATCCTTGAAGTTTTCCCAAGGCGACAGTTTTCCGGGGTGACGCGCCTCCCAGTCCGATTTCAAGTGCGGTTCGGCGTCTTCCCAGTCATGGCTGCGGTATTTTTCGAGGCGACGCGCTTCTTCGCCGAAGAGGTAAGCCGGCGCATGCTCGTCGTAAGCGCCGCTGTCGGCGCGGTCGCCGTAGCTTGCATTCCAATGGGTGCGGTAGTAGGCGTCGTCGTCGATCTCCGGCGAGACGCTGTCCCAGCCCTGGCGTATGGCGGCCATGGCCTCGTCCCAGGCCGGGGCCTCGTCCGCTCGTGCTTCCCAGTGGCTTTTCAGCTCGGGCTCGGCTTCATCCCAGGAACGGTTGCGGTACTTGTCGCTGGCGCGCATCTGCTGGCCGTAGCGATAGGCCGCGGTGTCGCCGCTGTGGCTGCCGGCGGCGCTGGTCCAAGAGGTTTCCATGTGGCTGTGGGGTGATTTCTCGATCATCGGTTCTCCAAAAGTGTTGCCCATCGGCGGCGCCCAGGCGTGCTGGGTGCCGAAATACTGGCTGTTTTCATTGCGCTGGTATTGCAGGGATCCCGGCCCTGTGCCCGGCGGGCAGATTTCGGGCATGGCGCCGGCGCTGTCGCGGTCCCATTCGCTGGGGAGATCTTCGATGCCGACCGGGTGGAAGCGCTGGATGATACGAACGGCGCGCTCGGCATCCGGTTCGGAATCGGCCGTCAGGGTGACGACATGGCGTCCGGCCATGGACGCGCCGGCATCCGCCGCCGATTGCGGGTGCTGCCTGGCGAACAGCCGCGCCAGCCTGTGCCGGACCGAGGCGCGAAGTCCTTCCGCGTTCGAAATTTCCGTATCGGTGCGCGAATAGCCGGAAGCCAGTAATTCGTCCAGCACGTGCTGGGCATCGCGCCGGCGATCGAAGACTGCTTTCAAGGTATGCCGCATGATGGCCTCCCATGTCATCGTTGCAGGGATACTAAAAGCATACGCCGAATGGATACACGATGCGCGCACGCGCTGTGCTATGGTGCGCCCTCGGAAGCGCCGATGAGCCTGATTCAGGCTTTCGCAAGCGGCTTCATTCTGAAACTGATCCCCATCCGGTTAATGGCATTCATTGCTGCAATCACAAGTGTAAGTTCGACCAGATCCTTTTCCCCGAATACCGACAGCGCTGCGGCGTATGCATCGTCGGAAGCATGTGTTTCGCTGACCTGTGTGACTTCTTCCGTCCATGCCAGGGCTGCCTGTTCCTGGTCCGAAAAGAGATAGTTCGCCTCCTCCCACACGGGCACCAATACGATCTTGTCGACCGACATGCCGCTCTTGATCAGGTCGCGGGTATGAATATCGATACAGTGCGCGCAGCCGTTCAGCTGCGAGGTTCTTAAAAAAACCAGATGGATCAAATCGTCCGGCAGGTTCGTGCCGGTTGTGACGTAATGATGAAGGGCGCCTACGGCCTTCGCACCTTCAGCAGAGACCTGGAACCAGTTTGGGCGTTTCATGAATCCTTCCTTATGTGAAGTCGGCGCCGACGATTCGCGTCACCGTTGCTTGTAAGACGGCTTGATTCGTCCATTTGTGACAGATGGCAGGCGGTTGCACCCGGCTCGCAAATAGTGCACGCCGAACTATTAAGCCAACGAACAGCTTCAGTTTGTGCATACTGATCACCCGACCATTCCCGATCCGTCGTCGTGCTCATTTCCTCCGCCACCGATTTCCGCGCCGCGGCGCAGCGCGTCCTGCCGCCTTTCCTGTTTCATTACATCGACGGCGGCGCCGGCGCGGAGGACACGATGCGCGCCAACGTCGAGGACCTGCAAGCCGTCAAGCTTCGCCAGCGTGTGCTGCGCGGCTCGGAGGCGCTCGACCTGGGCGTCGAGTGGTTCGGCCAGCGCTATGACCTGCCGATCGCGCTGGCCCCGGTCGGGCTGACCGGCATGTACGCGCGGCGCGGCGAAGTGCAGGCCGTGCGTGCCGCGGACCGCCGCAACATTCCCTTCATCCAGTCGACGATGTCGGTGTGCTCGCTGGCCGAAGTCGCGGCCCAGGCATCGAAGCCGCAATGGTTTCAGCTGTATGTGCTGAAGGACCGCGGCTTCATGCGCGACGTCATGCAGCGCGCCAGCGACCTGGGTGCGTCGACCCTCGTGTTCACGGTCGACACCCCTTTGCCGGGCGCACGTTACCGCGATGCGCACAGCGGCATGAGCGGGCCGCATGCCGGCATGCGGCGGATCTTCCAGGCCATGCTGCGTCCGCGCTGGGCTGTCGACGTGGGTCTGTTCGGCCGTCCTCACGATCTCGGTAATATTTCGGCCTACCTCGGCGGCGCCACCGGACTCCAGGACTTCATGGGCTGGATCGGCGCGAATTTCGATCCCGGGATCAGTTGGCAGGATCTCCAATGGATCCGTGACGAGTGGAAGGGCAAGCTGGTCATCAAGGGCATTCTCGATGAAGGCGATGCGCGTGATGCGCTGGCGTTTGGCGCCGACGGTATCGTCGTATCGAACCATGGCGGACGGCAGCTCGATGGCGCGCTGTCGACGGCCCGGGCGCTGCCGTCGATCGCCGGCGCCGTCAACGGCCGGATGACCGTCTTCGTCGACGGCGGCGTCCGTACCGGCACCGATGTGTTCCGCATGCTCGCGCTGGGCGCCGACGGTGTGCTGATCGGCCGTGCTTTCGTATATGCCCTGGCGGCGCAAGGGCAGGCCGGCGTCGAACGCCTGCTGGCGATCATGGAGAAGGACATCCGCACGAACATGGTGCTGACCGGCGTGAAGTCCCTGCGGGATGTCGGACCGGAGTTGCTGGCCGCAGCCGCTGCAAGTGAAAACCTCCCTTGCGCGCAATAACCGGGTTTTCGTATATCGTGTCACTCGACAGCAAAATCAGCTGCCCTGGAATCGAACCCGATCAGATGGAGCTTGTATGCCTATTTATCGCGTCTGGTACCGCGACAACACCGAGCCCCTGCAATTCGCTGCGCCGAATCGTTGCAGCGATGAGGAAATTCTCGACCACATATTCGCTCACGAGCAAATCGCCCCGCTTGCCGCGTCCAGCGTGAAAGAGCGCATCGAGGAAAACAATCTCGGTTCCGTGCGCTACACGGAAGACGAAAGCGAGATGAACCTCATCGAGTAGCGCCGGCCTTCTGCTAGCGAGAATGTGCGCAGAAGTGCGCGCCGTTCTCTTCCTGCCCCGAGCCGTCCTGCTGACCGTGCTCGTCTCTGACAGGCGTGACTTTCCCGCCTCCCGTCGGCCCCGTGCCGGCGGCAGTGCCTGACGTTACCGCCCGGCTCGCCTCGGGTAGCGCCATTCGCGCCGCGAGGGCGCCGGTGGCGAGCCGTTGCAAGTTGATCGCCGCGTTGACGTCGCGGTCTTGGTGCGCGCCGCAGGCCGTACAGGTCCAGGTCCGCTCGCCTAGAGTCAGCTCGCGCTTGCGCACTCCGCAGTGTGAACACAATTTGCTTGAGGGATACCAGCGGTCGGCCAGCACGATATCAGTGCCGTAGCGTGGCGCCTTGTACAGCAACTGGCGACGGAACTCGTAAAAGCCGACATCCGCGATTGCGCGCGACAGCCGAGCGTTGGCCAGCATGCCCTTGACGTTCAGGTCCTCGATCGCCACCGCTTGATTTTCGCGGCAGAGCCGGGTTGTGAGCTTGTGCGTGAAGTCGCGGCGGACCTGGGCGATCCTTGCCTGCAGGCGCGCTAGCGCCAGCGAGCCCTTGGTCCTGTTTTTTGATACCGGCAAGCGCGTGCCCTTCGGTATCCGGCCTATAATGCCGACCGCCGCCTTCGCGCTTTCCAGCTTGCGCGAAAGACCGCGCGATCGGATTCGCAGGCGTCGAAGTGCGCCTCGGAGTGGCCGTGGCGCGGCGATCTTTTCGCTGGTGGAGAGGGTTGCGGCGCTGATCACGCCAAGGTCGACGCCGACGATGCCGTTGTCAGTGCGGCGGCGCCGCGCCACGTCGTCCGGCACCTCGACCTGGACCGACAAGAACCATTGTTCCGCTTCGCGCGACACGCTTGCACCCAGGATCCGGCCGGGCCAGCGCAATGCCTCTCGCAGCGCCACGCGGCCGACCTTGGGCAGCACGGCCGTCTTTCCGTCGAGGCGGAACTTGTCGTTGGCGATATAGAAGCTATCGGTGCAGCGCCCCTTCTTTTTGAAGCGCGGCGGACGGGCCTTCTCTCCGGCGCGGCGCTGCGCGAAATAGCGGCTCCACGCCTTGGCAAGATTGGCGAAGGGCTGCGCGTGGGCGTCGCGGTGCACGGAACGCAGCCAAGGATTGCCGTCGGCATCGAGCCAGGCCGGGTCAAGGTACTTGATGGCGTTGAACTGTCTTTTGAGCGCCATCGCATTGGGCTTGCCGCCGCTGATCACCTGGCGAAGCGACTTGGCCAGCCCCCAGTTCCAGACCCGGCGTGCAGTGCCGGCCGCGCGCGCGAAATACTCGCGCTGCCCGTCCGTGGCGTCAATCCTGATCCGGTGCGCCAGCAGCATGGCCCCCGTGTCCGCGCCTAACGTGTTTTCCATTATCACGATTCGACACTTCTACGCACGCTTGGTTCGACTAGAGTCTAGCTCCATCTTCGGCAGCAGCGCCGCCAGAATCCCCAGCAGCGGCAGGAAGGACGCGATCCGGTACACCTGCTCGATGCCCGCCACGTCCGCGATATGCCCCATCGCCGCGGCGCCGATGCCGCTGACGCCGAACATCAGGCCGAAGAAGATCCCGGCGATCATGCCGACCTTGCCCGGCACCAGCTCCTGGGCGAACACCACGATGGCCGAGAAGGCCGACGACATCACCAGGCCGATTACCACCGACAGCACCGCCGTCCAGCCCAGGCTGGCATAGGGCAGGGCCAGCGTGAACGGCGCGGCGCCCAGGATCGAGACCCAGATCACGCGCTTGCGGCCGATGCGGTCGCCGATCGGGCCGCCGGCGAAGGTGCCGACCGCCACCGAGGCCAGGAACAAGAACAGATACATCTGCGCGGTGCCGACCGGGACGTGGAATTTTTCGATCAGGAAGAACGTGTAGTAGCTCGACAGGCTGGCCATGTAGATGTACTTCGAGAACACCAGCATCGCCAGCACCGCCAGCGCCTGGATCACGCGCTTGCGCGGCAGCGGCGGACCGGCATGCAGCGCCGCCTTCCTGGTCGCACTTTTCAGATGGCTGCCGTACCAGCGGCTGACGCCTACCAGTACCAGCACCGCCAGCACCACCAGGATCGCGCACCAGGCGAACTTGCCGTGGCCGCGGCCGACCAGGATCGCGGCCGCCAGCAGCGGGCCGAGCGCCGATCCGAGATTGCCGCCGACCTGGAACAGCGATTGCGCAAAGCCGAAGCGCCCGCCCGAGGCCAGGCGCGCCACGCGCGATGCCTCCGGGTGGAAAGTCGAGGAGCCGACGCCGATCATGCCGGCGCCCAGCAGCAGCATGCCAAAGCTGCCCGCCATCGACAGCAGACCCACGCCCAATAAAGTCATGCACATCCCCATCGGCAGCAGGAAGGGCATCGGGTGCTTGTCCGTGTACAGGCCGATCCAGGGCTGCAGCAGCGAAGCCGTACACTGGAAGGTCAGGGTGATCAAACCGACCTGCGCGAAGCTGAGCGCGAACTCCTGTTTGAGCAGCGGGTAGATCGCCGGCAGCGCGGCCTGCACGCAGTCGTTGAGCAGATGGACGAAGGCGACCGAGAACAGGATTTGCAGGACGGCGCCGGAGGCCTTGGCCTGGACGGGGGCGGCAGTAGAAGTGGTAGGTGTGGTCATGGCAGCCAGTGTAATATGGGCAATCCGAACGCATATTCCATTAATCGTCGCCCAAGTGACACTGAAGCCTTCTCCCCGCTATCGTCAACGCTTCAGTGCGCTGCCGCGCAGCGTCACCGCGGTGCCTTCCGAAGCCCGGCACGGCGACATGATCGAGGCCCACAGCCATCCCTGGGTCCAGCTGCTCTACGCCAGCGGCGGCACGATGCGCGTGCGGACCGAGCACGGCGTGTGGATCATCCCGCCGCGCCGCGCGCTGCTGATCGCGCCCGGCGTGCTGCACGAGCTGACCATGCTCAGCAAGGTCAACATGCGCACCCTCTACATCGACGCCGAAGCGGCCGGCAGCCTGGTTGCCGATTGCAAGGTGCTCGAAGTGAGCCCGCTGCTGCGCGAGCTGATCCTGGCGCTGGCTGCGGAGCCGGTCGACTATCCGCCGGAGAGCCGCGGCGCCGACCTGGCGCGCCTGATCCTGTCCGAGCTGGCAGCCATGGAGACAGTGCCGATCGCCGTCCCCTGGCCGCGCGACCGCCGCCTGCAGGCCCTGTGCACGGAAATCATGGCGCGGCCCGGCAGCCCGCGCCGGCTGGACGACCTGGCACTCGACGCCGGCGCCAGCGCGCGCACGCTGATCCGCCTGTTCCCGAAGGAGACCGGACTGCACTACCGCCAGTGGGTCCAGCAGGTGCATTTGGCGCACGCCTTCGAGATGCTGGCGCGCGGCGAAAGCGTGGGGGCAGTGGCGCGCACGCTGGGCTATGCCAGCCCGAGCGCGTTCACGAGCATGTTCAGGCGTTTGCTGGGCAGGACGCCGCAGCATTATTTGGCCGAATGGAAAAAATAGGCGCCGCCGGCCGGGGGAGGAGTGGCACTGTCGCACTCGCATGCGGCAGCACCTCGCGGCCAGCGGCGCTGACTACGATAAGCGCGTCATCGCGCAGGAGGTTTGCGCGGGATCAAGTTCACTTCAACTCGATGCGCTTGATATTCCGCCGCCACTCAGCCAGCGACTGCAGCGTATCGGTTTCCGCATCCTCGACCAGGATGTCCTCGCCGGTCTTGGCGACGAGGAAGCTGGCGCGGCGGTGCACGTTCTGCTTGCGGTTTTCCACGAAGCTGAGCTGGTAGTAGGGCTTGCCCTCGATGATGCGCGGCGCCGGATCGTCCTCGATCACGGCGCCGTGCACCTTGCCGCGCGAATCCTTTTCGATCTGCTCCGACCATGCTTTCAGCTCCGGCACCGCCATCAGCTGGGCGATGGCCTGGTCGCGCGTGCGCGCAGGCGCGGCGGGGGCTTCGACAGCGGCCGGTTTGGGCGGCGGCGGTGCTTCGCGCTTGCAGGCGGCAAGGGCGCAGAGGGCGAGGGCGGTGGCGCCGAGCAGGCGGGCAGGATGGATAGACATTGAAGCAGTCTACACCCAGCATAGTCTCACAGCAACTTATCGCTGGAACACGTCGAGGGTCGGAAAGTCCGCTTCCGCGCGGAGGCAATCCCACAGGTAGATGGCGAAACCGGGGTCGCCGGTCCACAGCGAATAGCGGCCCTGGCCATAGTGCGCGGCATCGCGTTCCACCTGATGGATACCGTGCATGGCGAAGGCGCGCGCCCGCTCGAGCCAGCGCGGGTCGCCGGTGCGTTGGTACAGGACCAGCAGGGCATAGCCGTTGCCGCCGGTGCCGTGGCACAGGTTCGAACCCTTCGCGAGCGGCCCGGCCGCCCACACGGTCTCGCCGGCGGCCAGCAGCAGATCGTCGAGTTCCTCGCCGGGAAAGCCGGCCAGGCAGATTACGAAGCCCGGCGCCCCATGGCAGAACTGCAGCAGCTTCTTGTCCGCTTCCCTTTGCGTGCCGAACAGCTGCGGGCGCCAGTTGGCCTGCGTCCCTTCGAGGTCGGCCGTGCGGCGCACGGTGCTGGCGATACAGCGCCGCCATTCTTCCCAGCGGTCGTCGTCGAGCAGATGGCGGCCGCGGATCAGCGGCACGGCGGCGGCGATGAAACCGTGGACCGCATCCAGGTAGCTCGAGCGGCGGCCGTACAGCTCCTGGGTCCAGTAGGCGCAGCCGTGTTCCTCGGACCATGCGAGCTGCCGCCACAGGGTGTCGGCGGTGGCGCGGAACAGTGCGGCCCAGGATGGATCGCCGCTGCGTTCGTGGAGGAAGAGTGCGGCCAGCAGGGTGCCCGGCGCGCCCCACATCAGTTCGCGCGCCGGGTGTTCGATGTTGCCGGCGATGCGTTCGTGCAGCGCCTGCGTATGGCGGGTGTCGCCCGGTTCGCGCGCCAGGGCCATCATCAGGATCGGCGTGTCGCCCATCAGCCAGGAGGCGCGTTCGCCGGCCAGCCCCTGCGCATCGAGCCAGCCGCGGTTGGCGGCCAGCAGATGCCCGACACCGGCCAGGTAATCGCGCGACAGGCGCACTGCGCCGCAATCCTGCAGGTAGTGCAGGGCCCAGACGACACCGGCGGCGCCGTGGTAGAGCGGCGTCTCGACCATGTCCGGGCCATCGCCTTCGCGGTCGAGCGGGTGCAGGGGCCAGTAGCTGCCGGCGTCGAAGCGGGCTTCGGTGCCGGCGACGATGTCCGCGATGGCAGCCCGCGCGCGGGCTTCGTCCCAGGGGCGCGGGTCCAGGGCTTCATGGCGGGTGGGGTCGTAGAGCATGGGCGTGATTCTACTCGCCCATCTCCTCCTTCAGCGACGCCATGTCGATCACATAGCGGAAGCGCACGTCGCCCTGCTCGACTTTTTTGTACGCGTCGTTGATGTCCTGGATGCGGATCATCTCGACGTCCGGGCCGATGTTGTGCTGGGCGCAGAAGTCCAGCACTTCCTGGGTCTCGGCCAGGTTGCCGATCAGCGAACCGGCAACGGTGCGGCGCTTGAAAGCCACCTGCATGTTGTCGACCGGCGCCATTGGCTCCAGCGCGCCGACCAGCACCAGCGCGGCGTTCCGCTTGAGCAGCTGGACGTAGTTGTTGATGTCGTGCTTTTCCGGCACCGTCGACAGCATGAAGTCGAAGCTCGCCTCCAGGTCCTTCAGGGCCTTCTTGTCGTCTTCGATGACGGCGTCCACGCCCAGCTTCTTCGCTTCCTCGATCTTCTCTTTCGTCGTCGTGAACATCGTCACCTCGGCGCCCATGGCCTTGGCGATCTTGGCGGCCATGTGGCCCAGGCCGCCCATGCCGATGATGCCGACCTTGTCGCCGGCCTTGACGCCCCAGTGCTTCAGCGGCGAGTAGGTGGTGACGCCGGCGCACAGGATGGGCGCGGCCACTTCGGGCTTCAGCTGGGCCGGGATCTTCAGCACGAAGTCTTCCTTCACCACCAGCATGCTGGAATAGCCGCCGAAGGTGTTGTCGACGCCGTAGATGTTCTCGCCGACTTTGCTCTTCGGCTGCATCGGACCGTTGTAGGTGGCCAGCCAGCTGTTGGGCGCCATGCAGTAGTTCTGGTCGCCGCTGGAGCAGGCTTCGCACTTGCCGCAGCTGTCGATCATGCAGCCGACGCCGACCAGGTCGCCCACCGCATGCTTGCGCACGGCCGGCCCGACCCTGGTCACGCGGCCGACGATTTCATGTCCCGGCACGCAGGGATAGACCGTGTTGTGCCACTCGTTCTTGACCTGGTGGATGTCCGAATGGCAGACGCCGCAGTACAGCACCTCGATCTCGACCTCATGCGCCTTGGCATCCTCGCGCTCGAATTCGTATTTTTTCAGGCGGCTGAACGAGTGCTTCGCCGCGTAACCGGTGACCTTGATCATGTTCCCTCCCCATGTGAAAAGTCTGAACACAGTAGGGGAGAGGCGGGCTCGGGTCTGTTAGGTTGCGCGCTTAGATTCGTCAAATTTGCGCGTCGAGTTTCCAGCAGATTGATGCGTTGCGTCCCCTCAAGCCATAGCAGTGCCTGGCAAGCAAGAATCGCCGATGCACTCAACCAATAGGAGACAGGAATGGCAGCTGACGCATATTTGCAAATCGATGGCATCAAGGGTGAATCGGCCGACGCGGGCCACCAGGGCTGGATCGAGCTCACCTCGGCTCATTGGGGCGTGACGCAGCCCCGAAGTTCCAGCGTGTCCACCGCAGGCGGCCACACCGTTGGTCATGCCGAGCACCGGACCCTGAGCTTCACCAAGCTCGTTGATCTCGCCTCGCCGGTTCTGATGCAGCACTGCTCGACCGGCAAGACAATTCCCAAGGCCAGGATCGAATTCATGCGCGCCGATGGCGACGGCAAGCCGGTGAGGTACTACCAAGTCGAGCTGGAGAATGTGATGTTGTCCCACATGGACCAGGTGATGCGCGACGGCGGCGGCATCGTCCAGGACGAGATCGGCATGTGCTTCTCGAAGGTGAAGTGGTCGTACACGCAGCAGAAGATCGGCGGCGGCAGCGGCGGCAGTACGACCGGCGGCTGGGACTTGGCTTGCCGGAAAACCTGCGCGTGAGGAGCTGACCATGGTCGTTCCAATTCAACCGAAAGACCGGCGTGGCTACTTCATGTTGCCGCAGGCGCCCGAACAGGCGGGCTATTACGTGTACGGTAACCTGCATGGAGTGTCCGGTACTGGTCGCCTTGCTCAGTATGCTCACCCCAATATGCTCACCTATATTTTCCAGATCGAGCGGGAGTGGCAGGCCATGTGTGATCGAAAGTTTGGGATCGGGAGCATCAGCATCGACGGAGGTGAAGCGTTCGACAAGCACAAGACACACCGGCAAGGTATTGAGATGGATTGCCGCCCTGTGCGTAAAGACTACGTGACGGGCCAAAGCGCTCGCTGCACCTATCGGGACAAGGTGTGTACGACCAGGAGGCAACAATTATGTTGATTCGTCTGTTCCTGGATCACCCATGGACGAGGATCGTTTTTTTCAATGACGAGATAGTACAAAAAGCACTAGGTCCAGCCCGCGTGAAATCCGTCATCAACCATAACGACCATTTCCATGTTGAACTCTGGCCGAGGTACGCATCATGAGAACGTGTTTGAAGTTTGTCGTGGGTGTGCTTGCCCTATGTTCGCTGGCCCAAGCCGCCGAGAGGCGGGAAACTTGGGACGGTAGCCCAAAGCCACTGAAGGGCGACTACCAGATATACGGCGGTGAGTTGGGTGACATGGTGCCGCCAACGAAAAAGGACCGGAAGGTGGCGTTCATGTTCAAGGAGCCCCTAGCGAAGGAGCTGTTCGACCAGATTGGGCCGGACACAAAGACCCCTTGTAGCGGCGCTGAGGATTACCGAGAGCGGAATAAAGGCGATCTTTCCTGTACTTATACCAAAAGCGATGGATATTCTTGCTATTTGGGCCTTAACGTCCCAACCGGTAAGAGTATCAACGGGGCCACCTGCTAAGCGCTGCCGGAATCACTGAAAAATCAACCCGTGCTGCCGGCACCAGGCCTCCAGCGCGACCCGGGTTTCTTTCTCCCGGAAACCGTACCATGCATCCAGCAACCCGCGCTCCTCGAGCAGGCGGGAAAAGCGGTCGTAAGGATCCTGCCGGGCAAAGATTTCCTGCAGCCGCTGTTGATCGCCCGCCAGATGGCCGGCGCCGAAACGCTGCATCAGCGCCCGGCCCAGGCCGAGCTCGCTGGCGGCCGGCACCGGCACATAGTTGCCGCCGGCCTCGATCTGGCCCGGCAGCGGCGCCTCCTCATCCATGTACTCGTCGTTGAGCAGATGGATCATGCCGGTGTCGCGTGCAACGAGCGCCTTCGCGCTGCCTTCGCCATCGTCGACCAGGATGGCCGCGTTCTCCAGTTCGTCCAGTTTCACAGCTGTCATCGCCTGCCTCCCGGAATGAAAAAAGCCCGCGGGGCGCAAACCCCGCGGGCCTTACTTTACTACTCGGTTGGCTGTGAAGCCGTCCGGCTTGATTACATCATGCCGTCCATGCCCATGCCGCCCATACCGCCCATGCCGCCCATGCCGCCGGCCGGCTTGTCTTCGGCGATCTCGGAGACCATGCAGTCGGTGGTCAGCATCAGGCCGGCGATCGAGGCTGCGTTCTGCAGCGCCGAGCGGGTGACCTTGGCCGGATCCAGCACGCCCATTTCGACCATGTCGCCGTAGGTGCCGTTGGCGGCGTTGTAGCCGTAGTTGCCGCTGCCTGCCAGCACGCCCGACACGACGACCGACGGCTCTTCACCGGCGTTCTGGACGATCATGCGCAGCGGCTCTTCCATTGCGCGCAGGACAATCTTGATGCCGGCTTCCTGGTCCGGGTTGTCGCCTTGCACGTTCAGTGCAGCGCGGGCGCGCAGCAGGGCCACGCCGCCGCCAGGAACGATGCCTTCTTCGACGGCAGCGCGGGTAGCGTGCAGCGCGTCTTCCACGCGTGCTTTCTTCTCTTTCATCTCGACTTCGGTGGCTGCACCGACGCGGATCACGGCAACGCCGCCGGCCAGCTTGGCCACGCGCTCTTGCAGTTTTTCGCGGTCGTAGTCCGAGGTCGCTTCTTCGATCTGGACGCGGATCATCTTGACGCGTGCCTCGATGCTTTCAGCGGCGCCGGCGCCATCGATGATGATGGTGTTTTCCTTGCCGACTTCGATGCGCTTCGCCTGGCCCAGTTCGTTCAGGGTGACTTTTTCCAGGGTCAGGCCGACTTCTTCAGCGATGACCTGGCCGCCGGTCAGGATGGCGATGTCTTCCAGCATGGCCTTGCGGCGGTCGCCGAAGCCCGGGGCCTTGACGGCGACGGTCTTCAGGATGCCACGGATGTTGTTGACCACCAGGGTTGCCAGCGCTTCGCCGTCGATGTCTTCGGCGACGATGACCAGCGGACGGCCGGCCTTGGCGACTTGCTCCAGCACCGGCAGCAGGTCACGGATGTTCGAGATCTTCTTGTCGCACAGCAGGACGAACGGGTTCTCGTGAACGGCAACCTGCTTGTCCGGGTTGTTGATGAAGTAGGGCGACAGGTAGCCGCGGTCGAACTGCATGCCTTCGACGATGTCCAGCTCGTCGTTCAGCGACTTGCCGTCTTCGACGGTGATGACGCCTTCCTTGCCGACTTTTTCCATCGCCTCGGCGATGCGCTCGCCAACGGACGAATCCGAGTTGGCCGAGATGGTGCCGACCTGGGCGATCTCTTTCGAGGTGGTGGTCGGCTTGGCAATCTTCTTCAGTTCTTCGACGGTGGCGGCGACGGCCTTGTCGATGCCGCGCTTCAGGTCCATCGGGTTCATGCCGGCGGCAACGAACTTCATGCCTTCGCGCACGATGGCTTGTGCCAGCACGGTCGCGGTGGTGGTGCCGTCACCGGCGTTGTCGCTGGTCTTCGAAGCGACTTCCTTGACCATCTGCGCGCCCATGTTCATGAGCTTGTCTTTCAGCTCGATCTCTTTCGCGACCGAGACGCCGTCCTTGGTGACGGTCGGGGCGCCGAACGAACGGTCCAGCACCACGTTGCGGCCTTTCGGGCCCAGGGTGACTTTGACTGCGTTGGCCAGGATGTTCACGCCCTCAACCATCTTGGCGCGTGCCACATCGCCGAAAATTACGTCTTTAGCTGCCATTTTATTAATTCTCCGTATCGGAAAGTGTTGGACTGATTACTGGGCCACGACGGCCATGATGTCTTCTTCGCGCATGACCAGCAGTTCCTCGCCGTTGACCTTGACGGTCTGGCCCGAGTACTTGCCGAACAGAACGCGGTCGCCGACTTTCACTTCCAGCGGACGGACGTTGCCGTTTTCTTGCACTTTGCCGTTGCCCACGGCGAGAATCTCACCCTGGTCCGGTTTCTCGGCCGCTGCATCGGGGATGATCAGGCCGGACGCAGTTTTGGTTTCCTGGTCGAGACGCTTCACGATCACGCGATCGTGCAATGGGCGAAGGTTCATGCAAAACTCCTTTGTGTGTTGATTGACTGTTCGTTTGAAAACCGCCCCGGTTTCGGCGGCGGGTGAGGGGCTGTTAGCACTCCTCACTAACGAGTGCTAATTATAGGGACGATAATGGGGCATTTCAAGCGGCCATGTTGGCGATTTGGCAGACTTTTTTGTGCTTGCGCAAGCGGATGACCTGGCCTGGCGCAAGGAAGCGCAGAAGCCTACCACCCATTTTTTAAATCCTGCGCACGGAACGCATCCTGTTGACGAAGAATCGCTCCCGATCCTATAGTGTTGAATGATTTCCGAATTCCAAGAACTGTCCGATAAAATCGATCGGCTCGCCCAGCTGACCCAGTCGCTGCGTAGCGAGAACTACCTGCTGCGCCAGGCCAATGCCCTGCTGAGCGCCGAAAACCTCGATTTCAAGCACCGGCTGCTGCAGGCCCAGCATAGAGTCGAAGCGATGCTGGTCCAGCTCGAACCCGGCGATGCCGATGACGATGGCGCCGGCGACGACGCATCCGCCAACCCCGACGACGCCGAGGCCGCACGATGATCCACCTGGACGTATTGATCATGGGCCAGGCCTACCGCCTGGCCTGCCGCGAGGGCGAGCAGCAAACCTTGCGCGAAGCCGTGCATTACCTCGACACCAAGATGTGCGCACTGCGCGACTCGGGCAAGGTGAAGGGCACCGACCGCATCGCCGTCATGGCTGCGCTGTCGGTGACTGCCGAATTCCTGTCCGTGAAGTCGCCGCAAGGCCCGCTCGGGGACCAGTCCATGTTGGAAGTCAAGCAGAAACTGGAAGCCATGCATTCGGTGTTGGATCAGGCTCTGGCGCCGCAAGAAAATCTCGCCTGAGCCGGAATTCGTTTGACATGGCAGTTCATCGTAGTAAACTGCCGTCTACCCTGCGGTGTTCGAGATTTGCCATATATTCCTTGAACCATTCATTCGCATAGGTTGCGGGATATGCTTGGTGGGCGTGATCGTCACTAGTTTGACGAACCCGAAATTGAGCTGACTGTGACCACCTTGAGCCGCTTAGGTTCGGGATGCCGGCAAAAACGGCACAGGCGGGGCATAATTCGGAGCGGCTGCGTACTTGATGCGCAGCCGCTTTTTTATTTTTGGAGCGAAGCGCATGCGCTACTGGTTGATGAAATCCGAACCCGACGAAGTCAGTATCGACGACGTGGCGGCCGCAAAGGACAAGACAGTCGCCTGGTTCGGCGTTCGCAACTACCAGGCCCGTAATTTCATGCGCGAGATGCGGCCCGGCGACCAGGCTTTCTTCTACCACTCCAGCTGCGCCAACATCGGCATCGCCGGCATCGTGGAGATCGTCGGCGACGCCTATCCGGACGCCACCCAGTTCGACGCCGCCAGCCCCTATTTCGACGCCAAGGCCACGCCGGAGACCCCGCGCTGGGACAGCGTCGACATCCGCCACCTGCGCACCACGCGGCTGGTGCCGCTGGCCGAACTGCGCAGCCATCCGGAACTCGAAGGCATGCGCCTGCTGGCGAAAGGCAGCCGCCTGTCGGTCACGCCGGTCGAGCCGGCGGAATGGCGCTTCATCGAACAACGGCTCCTTCAGGAATCCTGAGGCCAGGCCGCAAAACCTGATTGGACGCGCCCGCGCGGCGCCCCGTAGAGTAGCTGCTCCCTCATCCAAGGAGCAGTCATGGCAGCTATCGTCAACATCGTGAACGCCTTCGTCGACGGCGGCCGCGGCGGCAATCCGGCCGGCGTGGTGCTCGACGCCGACGCCCTGTCCGCGCAGCAGAAGCAGGCCATCGCCAGGCTGGCCGGCCTGTCCGAAACCGCCTTCGTCTCGGCGTCCAGGGTCGCCGGTGTCAAGCTCGAATTCTTCACCCCCAGCCGCCAGATCGCCCACTGCGGCCACGCCACCATCGCCACCTTCGCCCTGCTGTCCCAGCGCGGGCTGGTAAGCGGTCCCGAATCTTCCAAGGAGACCATCGACGGTAACCGCCGCATCGTGCTGCGCGGCGAGCAGGCCTTCATGGAGCAGCGCGCCCCCACCTGCGTCGACGAGGCGGACTTTCCGCCGGCCGTGACGGGCGCCCGCATCCTCGCCAGCCTGGGGCTCGGTCCCGCGGACGTCCTGGCATCGCCTTGCGTGGTCGGCACCGGCAACCGTTTCGTGCTGGTGCATGCGCGCTCGAGCGCGGTGCTCGCCACGCTGGCGCCCGACATGGGCGAGATCGCGCTTGTGAGCGAAGCCTTCGGCGCGATCGGTTACTACGTCTTCGCGACCGACGACCCTGAGTTCGCGGCGACCACCCGCATGTTCGGGCCGGCCTACGGCATCGAGGAAGAAGCCGCGACCGGCATGGCCGCCGGGCCGCTGGCCTGCTACCTGTACGACCGCCTGGGCGTGCGTGACACCGCGATGCAGATCCGGCAGGGCGCCTTCATGCGCGAGCCTTCGCCCTCGCGCATCGCGGTCGAACTGCGGCTGGAGGAAGGGCGGATCGCCGGCCTGTACGCCGGCGGCAGCGCCAGGGTCGTCAGCGCCTTGAACGTGGTCGTGTAGTCAGTCTTGCCAGGCGCGCTGCACTGCGCGCCGGGCGACACGCAGCAGGCTCGGTTTGGCGGGATCGATGGCGCTCGCGAAGTGCACGCCGGCGTCCACCGTTACGCCTTCGAGGATGCGCACGGCGTCGCCGGCGCCGGGCTTCTCCAGCAGGTCGCGGCGGATCAGCGAAAGGCCGGTTTCCTGGCCCACCAGTTCGAGCAGCAGGCTTTCATCGTCGGTGCGGATGGCGGGCGCGAAGGGGAGGCCGTGCTTCGCGAACAGCGCCGTCGTCAGGCGGAAGAAGGAGCAGTCGTCGGAAGTGCCGATCCAGGGCAGGGCGAGGGCGCCGGCCAGGCCGCCGGCGTCGACGCGGTCCTGCCAGGCGGCCGGGTAGCCGACCACGAATTCTGCCCGCCGCAGCAGGGTCGTATCGAGCGCCATCCCGTCCAGATTGCCCTCGACGAAGCCGGCGTCGAGCACGCCATCCTCGATGTTCTTCAGCACCGCGCCGGAGGTCGTCTGCACCAGCGACAGCACCACGTGGGGCGCGGCTTCGCGCATGTGGCGCAGGAAGGCCGGCAGGCGCAGGAAGGCGGGGTCGTTGACGGTGCCGATCACCAGTTCCCCGGCCACTTCGCCGTTCAGGGTATTGGCCTCGTCGCGGATCGCGTCCACCGCGTGCAGGGCGCGCTTGGCGTGGCCGAACACCGCCTCGCCGGCGGCGGTCAGCTGCATCCCCTTGGCGTGGCGGTCGAACAGGCGCACGCGCAGCTCCTCTTCGAGCTGCTTGATGTGGGCGCTGATCGCCGGCTGGCTCAGGTGCAGCAGTTCCGCCGCCCGCGCGACGGTGCCGCAGCGGGCGATGGTGACCAATGACTTCAGCTGGTGGATGTCCATCCGCCTATTTTATAACCATCACGAAAGAACGATATGGCAGTCAAAGATCTCCTTCTCGGCATTCTCGTCGCCCTCATCTGGGGCGCGAATTTCTCCGTCATCCGGCTCGGCCTGGCCGACGTCGATCCCTTCGCGCTGGCCTGCGCGCGCTTCTTCCTCAGCGCGTTCCCGCTCATATTTCTATTGCCGCGTCCCGCCACGCCGCTGCGCTATGTGGCGGGCTACGGCGCCCTGTTCGGCGGCGGCTTCTGGGGCATGGTCAACCTGGGCATGTTCGTCGGCGTGCCGGCGGGGCTGGCCTCGCTGCTGCTGCAGATGAGCGCCTTCTTCACCATCCTGCTTGCCGCCGCGGTGCTGGGCGAACGCATCGCCGCGCGCCAGTGGGCCGGCATGGCGCTGGCCTTCGCCGGCCTGGCGATCATCGTCGCGTCGAGTATCGGCAGCGGCGCCGGCTGGGGCATCGCCCTGATCGTGCTGGCGGCAGGCGTCTGGAGCGTGTGCAACGTGATCGTGCGGCGCGCGCGGCCGGACGACATGTTCGCCTTCCTGGTCTGGGCCTGCGCTTTCGCGACGCTGTCCCTGGTAGCACTGACCCTGGCCACCAAAGGCGCGGCGCCCTTCGTCCGCATGGCTGCGGCGATGTCCGCGACAGCCGTGTTCTCGGTGCTGTTCCAGGCCTGGGTGACGACGCTGTTCGGCTACTGGGTGTGGAATTCGCTGCTGAAGACCTACCCGGCCAGCCAGGTCGCGCCGCTGTCGCTGCTGGTGCCGGTGGCCGGCATGCTGACCTCCTGGCTGGTCTACGGCGAGACGATCGCTGCGGCCAGGCTGCTGGCTGCGTGCTGCATCCTGTCCGGCATCGCGGTGATGTTCTTCGGCGAGCGGCTGGTTTTATTGGGCCGGAGCGCACTGCCGCGCTGAGCGTGTCAGCAGGCGCCGGACAGGGTGTCGCGCCGGATGCGCAAATGGGTATGCGGTGCGCGGATTCCGGCGCACATGCCCCAGGCCGCGGCCCAGCGCAGGGCCTGGTCGGTGGCGGCGCCGAACGGACGCGCGGCGGCGGCCCGCTTCAGGGCGGTCGACATGCGCTGCATCGCGTACAGCTTTCTGGGTGAGATGGCGTGCTTCATGGGACCACGATAGATTCCCATGCGGCCACGAACGGTGCTCCATTTAACTCATGGATCGTTTAAAGACACTGCCAGCGGAGGGCGCCGCCGGGGCGTGCAGGAGGACGCCTAGCGAGCTTGTAAGAGTTCGTCCAACAAGGCTTCCGCCAGCTTGTTCTGGTCGGATTGGTCGATGTCCGTGTTGTTGAGCAGGACCACCGCGGCGCCGTCTACGGGCGCGTACACCAGCAGGGTCTTGTAGCCGCCGATGACGCCGCCGTTCCAGATCACCCTGCGTTTCGCTGCACCGCTGCCGACTTCGCGGACCCTGCCGCCCAGCGCATAGTTTTCTTCCGCATGCTGCACGGTGAGCAGTTCGGCGCGCGACTTGTTCGACAACAGATCGCCCGCATACACGGCATCGGCGATCGCGACCAGGTCGGCCGCGGTGCTGTAGACCGTGCCGCTGGCGGCGACCATGGGCGGCATCGCGCTCATCTTGCGCTTTGCTTTTTGCTTGTCGTAGGCCAGGGCGGCTTGCGGCAGGGAGGTCCAGGTCTCGCCGGCGAAGCCGGTGTCACGCACGCCTGCCGGTTGCAGCACCAGGCGCGCGACCGCTTGCTGGAAAGGTTCGCCGGTGACTTTTTCGACGATGGCGCCGACCAGCACCCAGTTGGTGAAGGAATAGTCGAACTTGGCGCCGGGCTCGAAGATCGGGGCGCCGGCGCCGTAACGCAGCGCGCCCTGGGACGGCGTGAGTGTCGAGCTTTCGGTCGCGGCGCGGTCCTGCTTCAAAGCTTGCGCCAGGCCGTTCGGGATGCCGCTCGTATTCGACAGCAGATGCCGCACGGTGACGCGGCCGCTTTCGCGCGGCAGTTCGGGCAGGTAGGCGGTTATTGGGCTGTCGAGTTCTATGCGGCCCTGGTCCATCAGGCGCAGTACCGCCACCGTGGTGATCCACTTGGAGATCGAGCCGACCAGGAAGCGCGTGTGAGCCTCGTTGGCGAGCGGCTGTTCGATGCGGGCCTGGCCCCGGGCGGTGACCAGTGAGGTGGCGCCGCGCGCAGGCCGCAAGAGGAGTACACCGTCCTGCTGCGCGGTCTTGAATTTGCCGGCGGCGAGTTCGGTGGCCTTGTCTTGCTGCGGCGGCGTGCTCGCGCAGCCGCCCAGTGCCAGGACGGCGGCGGCAATCAGGAGGCGGCGGCGCATGCGTCGTCGCTGTGACTTATGCGTGGACGGCGCGGGTGCCGTTGCCCTTGCGCGAGTAGGCCCAGCCCAGCATCAGCAGACCTGCCACGATCATCGGCAGCGACAGGACCTGGCCGGAGGTGATCGGCAGGCCGAGGAAGGTGGTCTCCCAGTCCGGCACGCGGAAGTACTCGGTAAAGAATCGCGCGCAGCCGTAGAGCAGGGTGTAGAGGGCGCCGACCGCCAGGCGCGGGCGCGGCTTGCGCGCGAAGAGCCACATGATCGCGAACACCAGCACGCCGTCGACCAGCATCTGGTACAGCGGCGATGGGTGGACCAGGTGGTCCGTGATGCCCGGCCACTGCATGGCCCAGGGCAGCGAGGGGTCGGCCATGCGGCCCGGCAGTTCGTGGTTGATGAAGTTGCCGAGGCGTCCGCAGGCATAGCCGATCGGGACCATCGGGGCGATGAAGTCATACACGTCGAGCAGGTTGCGCTTGCGCTTGCGGGCCCACAGCGCCATCGCCACCAGCACGCCGATGAAGCCGCCGTGGTAGGACATGCCGCCCTGCCAGGTCTTGAAGATGTCGATCGGATGCGCGGCAAAGTGGGCCGGCTGGTAGAACAGCACCTCGCCCAGGCGCCCGCCGATCACCACGCCGAGCATCCCGTAGAACAGCATGTCGTCGAGGTCCTCTTTGGTCCAGCCCTGCGCCTGGATGTGCGGCTGGGTCCTGATGCGCACGCGGCCGAGGATGATGAAGAGGGCGAAGGCGAGTACGTACATGATCCCGTACCAGTGGATGGGTACGGGACCGATGTTGAAGGCGACGGGGTCCCAGTTTGGGTGGACGAGCATGATCAGTGATTCCTCAGTAGTTCCAGAAAGCCCTGCAGCACGGGCGACGGATTGTCGCGGCGCCAGGCGATGCCGGTCTCGACCAGCGGGGTCGGGTCCGCGAGGGCACGGTATTCAACGCCGGGCCGCATCAGGTTAGACACGGATTGTGGCACAAGTGCCAGGCCCATGCCGCCGGACACCAGGCTGACAATGGTCTGCATCTGGATGGCCAGCTGGCCGATGACAGGGGTGATGCCGGCCGCGCGGAAGCAGGACAGGATGGCGTCGTGCAGGGCCGGCGAGATCTCGCGCGGGAAGACGATCAGGGGGAGGCGGGGGAGGTCCTGCAGGCGGACTTCTTTGGTGCCGGTTTCGATGAGACCCGCCGGCGCGCACAGGATCAGCGGTTCTTCGAGCACCTTCATGTAATCGAGTTCGTCCAGCGCCTTGTCGGGCAGCGGCGGAATCAGGAGGCCGGCGTCGATGCGGCCGCGCAGCAGCTCCTCGGCCTGCACGTCGGAGGTCGCTTCCAGCAGGTTCAGGTGCACGGCCGGGTAGCGTTCGCTGTAGCGGCGCAGGAAGGAGGGCAGCACGCTGTAGTCGCAGGAGGTGACGAAGGCCAGGGCGAGGCGGCCAGCCTCGCCGGCGGCCGCCCTTCGCGCCAGTTCCGGCAGCGCATCGGCCTCGAGCAGCAGGCGCCGCGCCTCGGGCAGCAGGGCGCTGCCGGCCGGCGCCAGCTCGACGGTACGCCGGTTGCGCACGAACAGCGGCGCCCCCAGCAAATCCTCGAGCGCGGCGATCGCCTGCGACAGCGGCGGCTGCGTCATATGCAGCCGCGCCGCCGCCCGCCCGAAATGCAGCTCCTCGGCGACGGTGACGAAGTAACGCAGCTGACGGAGCTCCAGATTCATGTGATATGCATTTCCCGCGAAATTCAACTCATCTATTCGCGGAATGTATCACAGGCTTGCACCAAAATTCGGGGTCAGAGCACTTTTTGGCCTTAATTCGGGGTCAGAGCACTTTTCTGAACAAGTACGAGTCCCAGAGCCTTGACACGCTGCACTCGGCCTGCAAGGCAGTACCTGACCCGAAACAATGTTTTGAAAAAGTGCTCTGACCCCGAATTTATTTACTGACCCCGAATTTATTTACGTTTGTCGAAGGTTTGCTTGACGCGGGCTTTGCGGCGCAGTTCGTCTTCCTTGTGGGCTTTCTTCTTGTCGAGGCCGAGCATTTTTTCGATGAACTCGAACCAGATGAAGGCGAGCACGGCCAAGGCGACGATCCACCACCAGGAGAGTTCGGCGAATTTCCAGACTTCGAAGAAGCGTAGTCCGACCAGGGCGACGAGCAGGAGGATGAGGGGCATGAGTGGGTCCTTTTTCAGCAGCAACAATCCTACCATTTGGTCAACCGAAATGTGTATCAGCCGTTACAGTATGTATCCCCGGCCCCTACGTATGGGAAACAGGATAGAATTTGCACAGGATTACACTTTGGAGAGTACGGAATGAAACGGTCCCTGATGATCTTGATGGCGGTCTCCGCCCTGGTGTCGACCAGCGCCTTCGCGCAGGCGGACCTGGCAAAGGCCAAGAACTGCATGGCGTGCCACGCTATCGGCAACAAGCTGGTTGGCCCGGCCTACAAGGACGTCGCCGCGAAATACGCAGGCCAGAAGGGCGCCGAGGACAAGCTGGTGGCCAAGGTCATGAAGGGCGGTTCGGGCGTCTGGGGTCCGGTGCCGATGCCGGCCAATCCGCAGGTGAGCGAGGCCGAAGCCCGCAGCCTGGTGAAGTGGGTGCTGTCGCAGAAATAATCCGCCTCAGCTCCGCAACGGAAAAGCGCCCCAGAAAACAGGGCGCTTTTTTCATGCGCGGTACAAACAGGCTTAACGCACCACGTCGAGCTTGGTCCGCTTCCCGCCCTTGTAGGTGAACAGGGTCAGCGCGCCGTCCTTGATGTCGCCGGCCTGGTCGAACTGGATGGTGCCGGTCACGCCCTCGTACTTGATCGCCTTCAGCGCCGGCAGGTACTTGGCGGGATCCGCCGACTTCGCATTCTGCATCGCGGTCGCCATCACCATCACCGAGTCGTACACGTAAGGCGCGTACAGCTGCACGTCCTGGTTGAACTTCTTCTTGTAGCGCGCGCGGAAGTCGTCCATCACCTTCTCCTGCGGCCCCTTGACGCCGCCGGCTTCGGCGCAGTACACCTTGCCTTCGCCGAGACCGTCGCCGGCCAGGCGGCCCAGCGCTTCGGTGCACATGCCGTCGCCGCCCATGAAGGTGGCCGGGATGCCCAGCGCCTTGACCTGCTTGAGCATCGGGCCGGCCACCGAGTCCATCCCGCCGAAGAAGATCAGGTCCGGCTTTTTGGCCTTGATCGAGGTGAGGATGGCGGTGTAGTCGGTCGCCTTGTCGTTGGTGAATTCGCGGCCCAGCACCTTCATGCCGGCGGCCTTGGCGCCCTTCACGAATTCGTCGGCCACGCCCTGGCCGTAGGTGGTGCGGTCGTCGATGATGGCGATGTTCTTCGCCTTCAGCGTGTCGGCAGCATACTTGGCCAGCGTGCCGCCCAGCTTGGCGTCGCTGGCGACCGTGCGGAAGGCGCCCGGGAAGCGCTGGCGGGTGTAGGCCGGCGCGGTGGTGGCCGGGGAGATCTGGACGATGCCGGCATCGTTGTAGATTTTCGAGGCCGGCACCGTGGTGCCCGAATTCAGGTGGCCGATCACGCCGTTGACCTTGGCGTCGACCAGCTTCTGCGCCACCGCCGTGCCCTGCTTGGGATCGGCGCCGTCGTCTTCCGAGATCAGCTGCAGCGTGACCTTCTGGCCGTTGATGGTGAAGGGCTTGGCGTTGAGTTCGTCGATCGCCATGCGCGCGGCATTCTCGTTGTCCTTGCCGAGGTGGGCGCTGGGACCGGAGATCGGCGCCACGTGGCCGATCTTGACGACTTGCTGGGCCCAGGCGGAGCCGGCGAAGGCCAGCGCGATGGCGGCCGGAATCAGGGTGAATTTGATAGCGTCGTGCATGTCCTCTCCAGATAATTGCGTCCATACGCCTGGAAAAGGTACATCACCGCCCGCGGCAGGTAAAGCAAAAGCTGAGAGGCGCACAGGGCAGGTGCAACACTGCCCCGCGGCGGGTCAAAAAAGGAAGAAAATGCTCAGGATTGACGCGCGATCAGGTGGGCCAGTTCCTGCTGCACGGCGCGCGCGACCACATGCTCGATCGACTGCTGCAGGGCCGAGCGCAGCTCCAGGCCGAGCCGTTCGGCGACGTGGTCGAGCACCACCGCCATCTGGTCGCGGACCTGGTCTTCCAGCACGACGTCGATGCGGGGCTGCAGGCGGTCCAGCACGCGCGTGACGAGGCGCTCTTCCAGCGCGCGCCAGGCCTCGTCGTCGAGGGCCGCCGACTGCGCCGGGGCGGCTTCGGCCGCCGCCCGTTCGGGCAGCGCATCCAGTACCGGAATCGCCTCGAGCTCCCCGGCGGCCGGCGCATCGGCTGCAGCATCAGCGGGCGGCGCGTCCTCCGCAACGGCGTCCGCAGCGCTCGATGGCACACCCGGCACGATCGCCGGCACCGGCGCCTTGTCGGCCACCACCTCGGTCAGCACCGGGATCTCGTCGAAGGATGGGGTATCGGTCATGACTGGCCTGCGACGAAGTGGGTCAGCGGGTATTCCTGTTTTCGGTAGGCGACATAGCGCGCGCGCCCGGCGGCGGCGTCTTCCTCGTCGGTCGAGATGATCTCGAACACGCGCGCGAACTGGTCGAAGCCTTCCGGCGTGCGGCGCGTCAGGTTGACCAGCATGTCGTGGTGGGGCAGGGCGGCGCGCTCGTCGAAGGTGACGATCACCGGCGTCTCCGGCGCCAGCGGGTCGCCGGCCATCACGTGCGGGATGAAATCGGTGCCGGACAGGGTCCACAGCGCCTCGTTCAACTGGTCGGCCTGGTCGCTGGTCTCGGCCAGCAGCACGACCTTGCCGCGCGCGGCATAGGCCTTGCGCGCCAGCCGGCATGCGTAACCGAGCTTGTCGGGGATATTGGTATGGAAGTCGATCCGGGTCATGGGCGTGCTATGCGTCAGAATTGAAAACCGGGCGGCGCATTACGCGGCTTTTGCGCCGGGCGGCGCGGCTGCTGTTCCGCGGCTTGCGCGGCGGCGTCATCGTCGGCCGGCGGCGCGTTCTTCGCGCGCGCGGGCGGCGCCGGCATTTCGGCGGTGGCTGGCGCCGCCGCCTGGGGCGCCGCGTACTGGTAGCCGCGCGGCAGCTGGGCCGAGCGCGGATAGGCCGCCGCGTTCAGCGCATCCTGCCAGGCCGCGTCCTGGAAGCCGGCCAGCTTGCGGCTGCCGACCAGCAGCAGCGGCAGTTCCAGCTTGCCGGTGAGCTGGCGCAGCTGTTCCTTGTCTTCGCCGGTGTCGACGGTCTTTTCGGTGAAGGGGACGCCGCGTGCACGCAGCAGCGCGCGGCCCTGGTCGCAGCCGGCGCAGGCGGTTTGCGTGGTGGTGTACAAGGTGACCGGGCTGGCCTTGACGGCGCGCGCCAGTTCGTAGGGCAGGGGCGTCTGCGCAGACCCGCCCGCGGAAGGCGTCTTGATCCGGCTGGCCTTCTGCGACGGCGGCGGGGTATCGGTGTAATGGACCGTGCCCTGGGCATCGGTCCATTTATACATCTGGGAGTAAGCAGGCAGGCACACAAGCAGCATCCATCCCGGCAGCATCCGCCACCCGCGTCCTGCGCCGCTCTTGTCCCGCCCATCCTTCATGCTCGCTCCCAATACAGGCTGTCAGGCCGCCTGCATGCCGTTGTGGCGCAGCAGCGCGTCGATCTGCGGTTCGCGGCCGCGGAAGGCCTTGAACGATTCCAGCGCCGGACGCGAGCCGCCCACCGACAGGATCTCGCGATGGAAGCGTTTGCCGGTCTCGTCCAGCGCACCGCCGCCCGCCTCGACCGCTTCTTCGAACGCCGCATAGGCATCGGCCGACAGCACCTCCGCCCACTTGTAGCTATAGTAACCCGCTGCATAGCCGCCGGCAAAGATATGGCCGAAGCTGTGCTGGAAGCGGTTGAACGAAGGCGGAATCAGCACCGAGAACTTGTTGCGCACTTCGTCGACCAGGTCCTGCACCGTCTTCTGGCTGTTCGGGTCGAAGTCGTAATGCAGGTGCATGTCGATCAGCGAGAACTCGACCTGGCGCAGCGTCTGCATCCCGGACTGGAAGTTCTTCGCCGCCAGCATCTTCTCGTAGAGTTCCCTGGGCAGCGGCTCGCCCGTCTTCACGTGCGCCGTCATGCCCTGCAAGACGTCCCACTCCCAGCAGAAGTTCTCCATGAACTGGGACGGCAGCTCGACCGCATCCCATTCCACGCCCGAGATGCCCGACACGCTCAATTCGTCGACTTCGGTCAGCATGTGGTGCAGGCCGTGGCCGAATTCGTGGAACAGGGTCGTCACTTCGTCGTGCGTGAACAGCGACGGCTGCAGCTGGCCGTCCACTAGCGCCGGCGGTGTGAAGTTGCAGGTCAGGTAGGCGATCGGCGTCTGCACGATGCCGCCCGTGGTCAGCCTGCGGCCGCGCGCGTCGTCCATCCACGCGCCCTGGCCCTTGCCCGGACGCGCATACAGGTCCAGGTAGAACTGGCCGATCAACTGGCCGTCGCGTTCGATGCGGAAGAAGCGCACGTCAGGGTGCCAGACCGGCGCCTGGTCCGGCGCGATGCTCACATTGAACAACTTCGAGATCACGCCGAACAGACCGGCCACGACCTTCGGCTCGGGGAAGTACTCCTTCACTTCCTGGGCCGAGAAGGCATAGCGTTGCTCGCGCAGCTTTTCGGAAGCGTAGGTGGCGTCCCAGGCCTGCATCTCTTCGATGCCCAGTTCGTCTTTCGCGAAAGCGCGCAGCTCGGCCAGGTCCTTCTCCGCATACGGACGGGCGCGGCGGGCCAGGTCTTCGAGGAACTCGATCACGTGCTCCGGGCTCTCGGCCATCTTCGGCTCCAGCGAGACGTCGGCGAAGCTGCGGAAGTCGAGCAGCTTGGCTTCCTCGTCGCGCAGCTTCAGGAGCTGGGCGATATTGCTGGTGTTGTCCCACTTCTCGACGTCCGAGAACACCGCGCCCATTTCGGAGGCCTTGGTGGCGTTGGCGCGGTAGATTTTCTCGCGCAGTTCGCGGTTGTCGGCGAACTGCAGCACCGGGAAGTAGGACGGGAAGTGCAGCGAGAACTGCCAGCCGCTCTTGCCATCGCGCTCGGCGGCGGCGCGGGCGGCGGCCTTCGCATCCTCCGGCAGGCCGGCCAGCTCGGCTTCGTTCTCGACCAGCAGCTTGAAGTCGTTGGTCGCGTCCAGCACGTTTTCCGAGAAGCGGGTCGACAACGCGGCCTGCTGTTCCTGGATCTCGGCAAAGCGCTGCTTCTGATGTTCAGGGAGTTCGGCGCCGCCCAGGCGGAAGTCGCGCAGGGCGTTTTCGACGATGCGTTTGCGCGCCGGCGCCAGGTTCACGAACTCGCTGCTGCCGCGCAGCTGCTTGTATTTATCGAACAGCGCCTCGTTCTGGCCCAGCTCCGTCCAGAACTCGGTCACCTTCGGCTGGTTCTCGTTGTAGACGGCGCGCAGCTCGGGCGTGTCCATCACGTGGTTCAGGTGGTTGACCACGCCCCAGGCGCGGCCCAGGCGTTCGGTCGACTCCTCGAGCGGGACCACGAAGCCGTCCCAGCTGACGCTGTCGCTCGGCGCTTCCAGTTGCTGGACCACGCCGCGCGCGTCCGCGATCAGCTGCTCGATCGCCGGCGTCACATGTTCCGGCTTGATCAGGTCGAAGCGGGGCAGGCCGGTAAAGTCGAGGAGGGGATTGCTGGTGGTATCGCTCATCGTGGTGTTCCTTCCAGGGTTCACATCAGGCCGGGCTTCGGATCCATTCCCTGCGCCTGGCCAGGCTGTGCTTGATTTTTCGGAAGCCCGCGTTCCGCGGACTCGAGGGTATTCATCAACAACATGGTAATCGTCATCGGGCCGACCCCGCCCGGCACCGGCGTAATGTGCGCGGCCACTTCGCTGACGCTGGCGAAATCGACGTCACCGCACAGCTTGCCGTCGTCGTCGCGGTTAATGCCGACGTCGATCACGACGGCGCCCGGCTTGACCATGTCCCCTAGCAGGGTATTGCGGCGGCCGACCGCGGCGACGACGACGTCGGCCTGGCGGGTGTGATAGCCCAGGTCCGGGGTCGCGCTATGGCATATGGTCACGGTGGCGTTCTGTTGCAAGAGCAGCAGGGCCATCGGCTTGCCGACCGTGTTCGAGCGGCCGATGACCACGGCATGCTTGCCGCGCAAATCGATGCCGGTGGTCTCGATCAGCTTCATGCAGCCGTAGGGCGTGCAGGGGCGGAAGCCCGGCAGGTTGGCGACCAGCTCGCCGGCCGACAGCACCGAGTAGCCGTCGACGTCCTTGGTGGTGGCGATCGCTTCGATCACCTTCGACGGGTCGATGTGCCTGGGCAGCGGCATCTGCACCAGGATGCCGTGGATGCTCGGGTCGGCATTCAGCGCGGCGATGCGGTCCAGCAGCGCCTGCTCCGAGAAATCGGCCTCGTACTTTTCCAGCACCGAGTGGAAGCCGGCCTCAAAGCAGGCCTTGACCTTGTTGCGCACGTAGACGTGGCTGGCCGGATCGTCGCCGACGATGATCACGGCCAGGCCGGGCTGGCTGCCCTGGGCGGTGAGTTCGGCGGCGCGGCGGGCGATGTCCGCGCGCAGTTGTTGGGAAAGTTTGACTCCGTCGATCAGTTGGGCGGGCATGGCGGGGCTCGGTCTGGACAAAAACGAAATTATACGTGCGCGTCCGGAATCGCGCGCCGCGCGGCTGCGTTCATTGTCATATTTATGGATGTAGCCGCTCGATTGGGCGGCAAAGATTATTGTTGGTAAATGAACCCGGCGTTGCCGTGTTCTACCCGTCGTCCCCGCGAAGGCGGGGACCCAAGTTGGCGGCGTTTCGATGACGCGAGCAGAACTTGGGTCCCCCCCTTCGCGGGGACGACGGTATATAGGCGCGGGGACGACGTGCATCCTGGATGCATCGGCATTTTCCATATTATGAAATTGAATATCGTATTTTGAAAAATAAGCGCTCCACTGGTAGAATCGACAGGCTTTAATTTAGGGATAGTCTTTTCGCCACCAAACGTCCGGGCGATCTCGGGATCGGGTGGGGCACCACACTCAAGGAGACGTAGCAATGTCAGCTCAACTCGATCAGTTGACGGCCCAGGCCGCCAATGACCCGGATTCGCTCGAGACCAAGGAATGGCTCGACGCTCTCGAAGCAGTCATCGAATTCGAGGGCACCGATCGCGCCCATTACCTGCTGGAGCGCCTGGTCGACCTGGCGCGCCGCCGCGGCGCCCTGATGCCCTTCTCCAGCAACACCGCATACGTCAACACCATCCCGGCGCACCTCGAAGAGCACTGCCCGGGCAACCTCGAATATGAAGAGCGCCTGCGCTCCTGGATGCGCTGGAACGCCATGGCGATGGTCGTCAAGGCCAACCGCGCCGACGGCGACCTGGGCGGCCACCTGTCGTCCTTCGCCTCGCTGGCCAACATGCTGGGCATCGGCTTCAACCACTTCTGGAAAGCCCCGAGCGCAGAGCACGGCGGCGACCTGCTGTACATCCAGGGCCACTCCTCGCCGGGCGTCTACGCGCGCGCCTTCCTCGAAGGCCGCATCAGCGAAGAACAGCTGCTGAACTTCCGCCGCGAAGTCGACGGCAAGGGCCTGTCTTCGTACCCGCACCCGAAACTGATGCCGAACTTCTGGCAGTTCCCGACCGTGTCGATGGGCCTGGGCCCGCTGATGGCGATCTACCAGGCGCGCTTCCTGAAGTACCTGAACGCGCGCGGCATCGCCGATACCGACAACCGCAAGGTCTGGGTCTTCTGCGGCGACGGCGAGATGGACGAGCCGGAATCGATGGGCGCAATCGGCATGGCCGCGCGCGAAAAGCTCGACAACCTGGTCATGGTCGTCAACTGCAACCTGCAGCGCCTGGACGGTCCGGTGCGCGGCAACGGCAAGATCATCCAGGAACTGGAAGCGGACTTCCGCGGCGCCGGCTGGAACGTCGTCAAGGTCATCTGGGGCCCGGGCTGGGACGCCCTGCTGGCCAAGGACAAGGACGGCATCCTGCAGCGCGTGATGATGGAAACCGTCGACGGCGAATACCAGAACTACAAGGCCAAGGACGGCGCCTACGTGCGCAAGCACTTCTTCGGCAAGCACCCCGAGCTGCTGAAGATGGTCGCCAACATGACCGACGACGATATCTGGCGCCTGACCCGCGGCGGCCACGATCCGCACAAGATCTACGCCGCCTTCAAGAACGCCCAGGAAAACAAGGGCTCGCCGACCGTCCTGCTGGTCAAGACCGTCAAGGGCTTCGGCATGGGCAAGTCGGGCGAAGCGCGCAACACCGCGCACCAGACCAAGAAGCTGGACGACGAGGCGATCCGCGAAATGCGCGACCGCTTCGCCATCCCGATCCCGGACGACAAGCTGGCCGAGATCCCCTTCTTCAAGCCGTCCGACGACGCGCCTGAAATCAAGTACCTGCACGAGCGCCGCCAGGCTCTCGGCGGCTACCTGCCGTCGCGCCGCGAACAGGCCGACGAGCACCTGCCGGTGCCGCCGCTGGAAACCTTCAAGGCCGTGCTGGAGCCGACCGCCGCCGGCCGCGAAATCTCGACCACCCAGGCGTATGTGCGCGTGATCACCGCGCTGCTGAAGGATAAAGAGATCGGTCAGCGCATCGTGCCGATCCTGGTCGACGAATCGCGTACCTTCGGCATGGAAGGCCTGTTCCGCCAGATCGGTATCTTCAACCAGCAGGGCCAGCTGTACGAGCCGGTCGATAAAGACCAGGTGATGTACTACCGCGAAGACAAGGCGGGCCAGATTCTGCAGGAAGGCATCAACGAAGCGGGCGGCATGTGCTCGTGGATCGCCGCGGCGACGTCCTACTCGTCGAACAACCGCGTGATGATCCCGTTCTACACCTTCTACTCGATGTTCGGCATGCAGCGCGTCGGCGACCTGGTCTGGCTGGCAGGCGACATCCGCGCCCGCGGCTTCCTGATGGGCGGCACCGCCGGCCGCACCACGCTGAACGGCGAAGGCCTGCAGCACGAGGACGGCCACAGCCACGTCATCGCGGCCACGGTCCCGAACTGCATTCCTTACGACCCGACCTACGGCCACGAAGTGGCGGTGATCATCCAGGACGGCCTGAAGCGCATGGTGGAGAAGCAGGAAGACGTCTTCTACTACATCACCATCATGAACGAGAACTACGAGCAGCCGGGCCTGAAGCCGGGTACCGAAGAGGGCATCCTCAAAGGTATGTACCTGCTCAAGGAAGGCGACAAGAGCGCCGCCAACCGCGTCCAGCTGATGGGGTCCGGCACCATCCTGCGCGAGTCGGAGTTCGCCGCCGAGCTGCTGAAGAACGACTGGAACGTGGCCGCCGACGTCTGGTCCTGCCCGTCGCTGACGCTGCTGGCCCGTGACGGCCAGGATGCCGACCGCTGGAACCTGACGCACCCGCTCGAGGCGCCGCGCCTGCCGTACGTGACCCAGCTGCTGAAGGACACGCAAGGCCCGATCGTCGCGACCACCGACTACATGCGCCTGTTCGCCGAGCAGATCCGCGCCTACATCCCGAACGGCCGCACCTATAAAGTGCTGGGCACCGACGGCTTCGGCCGCTCGGATTCGCGCGTCAAGCTGCGCGAGTTCTTCGAGGTGAACCGCTACTACATCACGGTCGCCGCGCTGAAGTCCCTGGCCGAAGAAGGCAAGATCCCGGCGTCGACGGTGGCGGAAGCGATCGCGAAGTACGGCATCGATCCGAACAAGCCGAATCCTGTGACCCAGTAATGCTCGAAAGGCCGTCATCCCCGCGAAGGCGGGGATCCAAGTTCGTGACAGACCACAGAAACTTGGGTACCCGCCTGCGCGGGTACGACGGTTTTACAGCTAACTAATAAAAACGGAGCTACCCAACATGAGCATTGTGGAAGTCAAAGTCCCCGACATCGGCGACTTCAAGGAAGTGGAAGTGATCGAGCTGATGGTCAAGCCGGGCGACACCATCAAGGTCGACCAGTCGCTGGTCACGGTGGAATCGGACAAGGCCAGCATGGAGATCCCGTCCAGCCATGCCGGCGTCGTCAAGGAAATCAAGGTCAAGGTCGGCGACAAGGTTGCCGAGGGTTCGGTGGTGCTGATGCTGGAGGAATCGGCGAAGGCCGATTCCGCCGAAGGCGCGGGCGCTGCCCCGGCGCCGGCTGCCGCTCCGGCACCTGCAGCCGCCGCCCCGGCGCCGGCGCCTGCCGCAGCCGCTCCTGCTGCATCGGGCGGCATCGTCGAAGTCACCGTGCCGGACATCGGCGACTTCAAGGAAGTCGAAGTCATCGAAGTGATGGTGAAGCCGGGCGACCAGATCAAGGTCGAACAGTCGCTGATCACGGTCGAATCGGACAAGGCGAGCATGGAGATCCCGTCCAGCCATGCCGGTACCGTCAAGGAAATCAAGGTCAAGGTGGGCGACAAGGTCGCCAAGGGTTCGCTGGTGCTGCTGGTTGAAACGGCAGCCGGCGCTTCGTCCGCCGCCGCGCCGGCGCCTGCCGCAGCAGCAGCCGCAGCATCGCCTGCCGCCGCACCGTCTGCTGCCGCCACCGCACCGGCAGCAGCTCCGGCGCCGGCCGCATCGTCCGGCCCGGCGCCGTCCTTCGCCAACGCCCACGCCTCGCCGTCGGTGCGCAAGTTCGCCCGCGAACTGGGCGTTGATCTGGGCAAGGTCAAGGGTTCCGGTCCGAAAGGCCGCATCACCCAGCAGGACGTGCAGGGCTTCGTGAAGAACGTCATGACCGCAGGCCCGACCGCCGCACCGGCAGCCGCCGGCGGTGGTGGCGCAGGCATGAACCTGCTGCCGTGGCCCTCGCTTGACTTCAGCAAGTTCGGCCCGACCGAAGTCCAGCCGCTGTCGCGCATCAAGAAGATCTCCGGCCCGAACCTGCACCGCAACTGGGTCATGATCCCGCACGTCACGCACTTCGAAGAAGCCGACGTGACCGACCTGGAAGCCTTCCGCGTCGATTCCAACGCCGCCTACGCGAAAGCCAAGTCGCCGGTCAAGCTGACCATGCTGGCCTTCGTGATCAAGGCCTCGGTCGCCGCGCTGAAGAAGTTCCCGGCGTTTAACGCCTCGCTGGACGAGCCGAACGGCGCGCTGATCCTGAAGCAGTACTACAACATCGGCTTCGCGGCCGACACGCCGAACGGCCTGGTGGTCCCGGTCATCAAGGACGCCGACAAGAAATCGGTCTCGCAGATCGCCACCGAAATGGGCGAGCTGTCCGCGCAGGCGCGCGAAGGCAAGCTGTCCCCTGCCAACATGCAGGGCGCGACCTTCACCATCTCGTCGCTGGGCGGCATCGGCGGCACCAACTTCACGCCGATCATCAACGCACCGGAAGTGGCCATCCTGGGCCTGTCCAAGTCGGCGATGAAGCCGGTGTGGGACGGCTCGACCTTCCAGCCGCGCCTGATGCAGCCGATCGCCCTGTCGTACGACCACCGCGTGATCGACGGCGCCGGTGCGGCACGCTTTGCCGCCTACCTGGCCGACGTCCTGGCCGACCTGCGCAAGACGCTGCTGTAAGGAGCCGACAAGATGAGCACCGTTGAAGTCAAGGTCCCGAACATCGGGGATTTCAAGGAAGTCGAAGTCATCGAGCTGATGGTCAAGCCGGGCGACACCATCAAGGTCGACCAGTCGCTGGCGACCGTGGAATCCGACAAGGCCAGCATGGAGATCCCGTCGAGCCACGCCGGCGTCGTCAAGGAAGTGAAGATCAAGGTCGGCGACAAGGTGGGCGAAGGCTCGCTGCTGCTGGTCCTGGACGAGTCGGGTGTAGGCGCTGGTGCAGCACCGGCCGCTGCGCCTGCTGCATCGTCCGATAAACCGGCCGCGCAGATCGGCGCGCAAGCAGTGGCGCCAACCGCCGCTGCAGCCCCGACCGACTCCTACGCACCGGCCCACAAAGCCAATGCAGCCGCACCGAACGCCGTGCCGGCGCCGAACGCGGCGAGCTACAGCGGCCAGGTCGACGTCGAATGCGAAATGATGGTGCTGGGCGCGGGCCCGGGCGGCTACTCGGCCGCCTTCCGCTCCGCCGACCTCGGCATGAACACCGTGCTGGTCGAGAAGTACGCGACCCTGGGCGGCGTCTGCCTGAACGTGGGCTGCATCCCGTCCAAGGCGCTGCTGCACGTTGCGCACATCATGGACGAAACCGCGCACATGGCCGACCTCGGCGTCAGCTTCGCCAAGCCGGACGTCGACATCGACAAGCTGCGCGCTTATAAAGACGGCGTGATCAAGACCATGACCGGCGGCCTGGCCGGCATGGCCAAGGGCCGCAAGGTCAACGTGGTGCAGGGCGTCGGTAAATTCCTGAGCCCGAACCATATCGAAGTCACGGCGGCCGACGGCGGCAAGAAGGTGGTCAAGTTCCAGAAGGCCATCATCGCAGCCGGTTCCGCGGTCGTGAAGCTGCCTTTCGTGCCGGAAGATCCGCGCATCGTCGATTCGACCGGCGCGCTGGAATTGCGCCAGGTGCCGAAGCGCATGCTGGTCATCGGCGGCGGCATCATCGGCCTGGAAATGGCGACCGTGTACTCGACCCTGGGTGCGCGCATCGACGTGGTCGAGATGATGGACGGCCTGATGCAGGGCGCGGACCGCGAGGCCGTCAAGGTCTGGCAGAAGTACAACGCCCACCGCTTCGACAACATCATGTTGAAGACCAAGACCGTCGGCGTGGAAGCGCTGCCGGAGGGTATCAAGGTGACGTTCGAAGCCGCCGAAGCGGGCGCTGCCGCCCCCGAACCGCAGACCTATGACCTGGTGCTGGTGGCCGTGGGCCGCAGCCCGAACGGCAAGAAGATCGGCGCCGAGAACGCAGGCGTGGCGGTCACCGACCGCGGCTTCATCGGCGTGGATGGCCAGATGCGCACCAACGTGCCGCACATCTTCGCGATCGGCGACCTGGTGGGCCAGCCCATGCTGGCGCACAAGGCCGTGCATGAAGCCCACGTCGCAGCGGAAGCCGCGCACGGCGAGAAGGCCTACTTCGACGCGAAAGTGATTCCGTCGGTGGCCTACACCGATCCGGAAGTGGCATGGGTCGGCCTGACCGAAGATGAAGCCAAGGCCAAGGGCGTGAAAGTCGAGAAGGGCCACTTCCCGTGGGCCGCATCGGGCCGCGCCGTCGCCAACGGCCGCGCCGAAGGCTTCACCAAGCTGCTGTTCGACGCCGAAACCCACCGCATCGTCGGCGGCACCATCGTCGGCACCAATGCCGGCGACATGATCGGTGAAGTCGCTCTGGCGATCGAGATGGGCGCTGACGGCGTGGACATCGGCAAGACCATCCACCCGCACCCGACCCTGGGTGAGTCGATCGGTATGGCGGCCGAGGTGTACAAGGGCGTCTGTACGGACTTGCCGGCGCCACGCAAGCGCTGATCTTGCGCTGAGCGATCAAGTCGCTGCTGTGTCGAAAGCCGGAACCTTGTGTTCCGGCTTTTTCTTTTCGTGCGCGACTTTTTTTGACACATTTGGTGAGAGTTGGGGCCACCGCTTCGCTCTACAATCCACTGGCATACTCACCAGGGAGAATGAAATGGCAGTCAGGAGCTTTTTAGCCGCCGTATTTCTGCTAGCCGGTTGCGCTAGCCAGGGCCCGTTACCACAAGACGCAAACAATCCACTGCAAGTCATTTCCATGGCAGCGGAGGCCGCACCGCAATCCGTTTCCGCAACGGTGGCACTGCAGGTGAGGGCGGTCGGGAATCAGCGTGAGCTTGTCTTCCTTAATTCCGAAGCCGACTATCGCGACCAAAGGAATGTGTCGGTTGTGATCCTTCCCGGGGCAAGGAAAAAAGTCGAGGCCTTGTTTGGTGGCGATCTCTCGAGCGCAGCTACCGGCAAGCGCATCCTGGTAAAGGGACGCGCCCAACGCGTGACCATCTGGTTCATTGATAGTAATGGTCAGCGCAGCGACAAGTATTACTATCAGACGCAGCTTCCCGTGTCGGATGCGGCGCAGATTCAGATCATCTGAGCTGGAGAATGTGATGCGACTCGCTGGGTTGGCTTTCTGTGTACTGGAATTTTTGATTGCGCCGCATTCCCATGCTGCACAAAATTTTTCGTGCGACGGCGCCGAAGTCCGTATCGAAGTCGTGGCACGCGACAGTCGTGCATGGGAAGACCGCTCGGTAGCGGTTGTTACCGTATCCCGCGAGGGAGAAAAGACCGTGCTGCAATACCGAAACATCGATTTCATCGGAGGCCGATGTGTTGCCGAGAACGGTGCCCGAGCGCTCGTGGTGTACCAGGCGTTCTGCGGTGGTTCCGGGTGCATGGATTTGGCTAACTGGGGCGTGATCGACCCGAGAACGCTGAGAGTCCTGACCGTCCCCAGTGACGCGAACCGCGATGAAGCGCGCAAACTCCTGGGGGGCGGGGTGCTGCCGCGTCTACAGATGATGAGTGTGCTCGCCGAAGCGCACAAGCTGGGCATCGATGTGCCGGAGTGATCCTGGGACCCAGTCCCATTGGATCGGCGACCCTTTCACATGCGCCGTCTATACGGCAAGCGGCAAGTGCATGCCGAATGACCCACGCCTGTTCATGCAGGGCGGCCAGAGCAGCGCGCGGCCTCAGCCATCCGATCCGCGTCCCCAGAACCGCTCCATCGACAAGAAGGTATAGGACGCCGTCCACCCGATCAGCAGCATTCCGTTCAGCGCCTCCAGTCCCGCCAGCAAGCGCAAATCCCCATGCGGCAGCACATCGCCATAACCCAGCGTGGTATAGGTCTCGGCAGAAAAGTAGAGGCAGCGGGAAAACGGCAGCGGTCCGGACTGGCCCATGCTGCCGATGTCGAACTGTGTAGCCAGTAGATAGTAGGCCGCGCCGTACAGCAGGATCTCGATGAAGTGCGCGCAGAACGCGCCGACGATCACGAAGATCAGCTGCAGGCGCGGACGGATGCGCAATACGGGCAGGCCGGCGGTGAGCAGGCGCAGCACCTCGTAGTGGATGAAGGTCGTGGCGACCAGCAGGAAGAGGCAGGTGGCGGCGGCGATTTCCATGAAGCCCTCAGCTTAGCGTATAAATTAAACATTGCAAGAGATTCAACTTGTCGAAATTTGTATTACGATGAAAACATTTCCGTTGCCCGACACACGATGAACTGCTTGCTGCGCCTCGAACAAATCACGCACCGCTTCGGCAAGGTGCTTGCCCTGAACGAGCTCGACCTGGCCGTGCCGGAAGGCGAGATCTATGGTTTCCTGGGCCGCAATGGCGCCGGCAAGACCACCACGCTGCGCCTGCTGATGGGCCTGAGCCCGCCGGATGCCGGCCGCATCGAGCTGTTTGGCGAGCAGGTGAAGTCCGTGCCGGTCCGGCTGAAGCAGCGGATCGGCTTCGTTCCCCAGGAGCCGCATTTCTATCCGTGGATGAAGGCGCGCCAGCTCGGCCGCTTCGTCGGCGAGTTCTATCCGACCTGGGATGCCGAGGAATTCGAGCGCCTGCTGCTGCGCCTCGACATCCCGACCGACCGCAAGGCGTCCGCCATGTCGGGCGGCACGCGCACCAAGCTGTCGCTGGCGCTGGCATTCGCCTCGCGGCCGCCGCTGCTGCTGCTGGATGAGCCGACCACCGGGCTGGATCCGGTGGCGCGGCGCGAATTCAACGACCAGCTGATCGAACTGCAGCGCGAGCAGGGCACGACCGTGATGTTCTCCTCGCACCTGGTCGGCGAAGTGGAGCAGGTGGCGCAGCGGGTCGGCATCATCCAGGCCGGCTCGACGCGCTTCGAAGGGACGATCCGCAGCCTGCGCGCGCAAGTCAGGCGGATCGCGGGACTGGCCCAGCCTTTCGAGCAGCCGGGATGGGAACGGGTGCGGGGCGACGTTTACCGCGCCGACGCTGCCGCATGGGAGGGCGCCAGCCTGCCGCCCGGCGCCGCGGTGGAGGAGCTGGGCCTCGAAGACATCTTCCTCGCCTTTGCCCGAACCGACGAGCTGCGCGCGGCATGATGGCGCTGGCCCGCAAGGAATGGCGCGAGCACTGGCGCTTCGTCCTGGTGCTGCACCTGATCGGCGCCGCGATCTTCGCCCTGCTGTGGATCGCCGCGCAAAGCGCGGTCTCGCCGCTGCAGGCCTGGCGCTCGCAGGTCGTGATGTTCGGTACGCTGGCGGCCGTCGTGCTGCCGAACCGGCTGGTGATGCGCGAATACGGTCTCGGCACCCAGCTGTTCCTGGAGACGCTCCCGATCGGCCGCGGCAGGGTGTTGCTGACGAAGTGGCTGGCCGGTTGGGGCGCGCTGATGCTGTTTTTCGTGCCGGCCTTCTGCATCGCGCTGTACGTCGTGCGCGACCAGGTCTACCTGCGCGCCGGCCTGGTCGGCCTCGTCGCCCTGCGCAGCATCGTCTATCTTCTGTTTGTGTATGCCGGCGCCTTCGCCATTGCGCTGACCCTGCGTTTCCGCTTCGTCGTCTGGGGCCTGCTGTTTCTTCTGGTCGCCACCCTGAGCGAGCGCGTGCAGCAGCCCATGGTGGAATGGCCGCCCTTCCTTGTCGCCGGCGAGGCGATGGCGCTGCTGGGGGCGCCGTCGCCCTGGCGCGAACTCGCCATCACCGCCGGGCTGGCGCTCGGCCTGATGGGTGTCTCCTTGATGCTGGCGGTGTCGGCGCGCGGCGCGCTCGCGGTCGTGCTGGCGCGGCGCATGTCGTCCCGTGCGCGCACTTTGATGGCGTTCGCGTTCGGCCTCGTCGCTGGATTATCGACGCTCCTCGAAAAGCGCGAGCCGCCGCCGCCCTTCCGCCTGGAGCAGGCCGTCTCCAGCCAGGGCGATCCCGTCGTCCATGTCGGCTGGCGCGGCGATGTCGGCGGCATGCAGGCGGCGCATCTGGCCGCGCAGATGTCGTCCGATCTGGCGGCCGTGCGGACCTGGCTCGGCCTGCGGCAGCTGGCGCCGGTGTCGCTGGTGCCCGATGCCTGGCGCGAAGCGCACGAGATCAGCTTCAGCAAGGCCCGTCCGAACCAGCTGGTGGTGCGGGCGGCGCTTGGCGCGCCCGAGCTGGCCTTGCCGCAACTGCGGGAGACGGTCAGGATTGCCGAAATCCTCGACCAGTCGCCGGCCTACACATGGCGCGAGGACCGTACCTGGCTGCTGCGCGGCTTCAGCGCATGGTGGGAGGCCGAACGGACCGCGGGCTACGCGGCGCTGCTGCGGCGCCGTGCGGACTTCGCCTCGCGGCTCTTGCGCGCGCACGGCATGGACGATGAAACCGCCTTGCGCGAGGCCGACACCACGGACGAAGTGCTCGGCGAATGCCTGGGCAGCGCTTATGCATGGCGCGCCGTGCAGATCCTGCATGAGCGCCTCGGCCCGGACCGCTACCGCAACCTGATGCGCGCGGCCCTGGGACAGCCGACCAGCGACGACGCGCGCAGCCTGGTGCGGGTCGCCGCCACGGCCGATCTGCTGGCGCAGCAAGGCTTGTCCTTGCCGCAGTTGGCGCTGGCGATGCGCCAGGATCGGGGGCAGAACCAGGGCCCGGCGCACCCCTCCGTGCTGCGGGTAGAGGCGGCACGGCTGGCCGGCGCGGTGTCCGAACTGCGCTACCGGATCACCGGCGCCGCGCCGGCTGGCCTGACGGTGCGCTACAAGGCACTGAGTCCGGGAGACTCTTACGTCGATCCGAAGACGACCTACTGGGCCGGGTCCACGACCAGCGGCGTGCTGCCGGCCACCTTTGCCGCCGGCACCCGCGTGTTCGTGATGACCGAGGCCTTCGATCCCGCCCTGGGCTGCCGCTATCGCCTGGGCGCCGTCCGCGAGGCGCTGCCATGAAGCGCGTCCTGATCGCCAAGGAGTGGGCGGGCATGCGGCCCTTCGCCTGGCTGCTGGTGGTCCTGGTCCTGCTCGACCTGCTCGAACTCGCGGCCGGCGACCTGTACACCTGGCACCGCAGCTTCACGCTGTTTGCCGGCACCCGCTGGACCGAGAGCGCCTTCCTGTCGCTGCTGCTGTCCTTCGCCATGGGCAGCGGCCTGCTGGCGCGCGAACTCGAGGATGGCACGCTGGCCTTCCTCGATGGCCTGCCGGTGCGGCGCAGCGAGGTGTTCCTCTCGAAGCTGATGGTGGCGGGCGCCTGCCTGTTCGTCTATGCGGCGGCCACGCCTGTCCTCGGCTGGGCGCTGCAGGCCTGGCTGCGCCATTCCATCGACGAACCCGTCGCGGCGTCGTCCGTGGGCTGGCTGGGCTTGCGCTACGTGCTGCTGCTGGCGTGCGGCCTGGCGCTGGGCCTGTTGTTTGGCTTCCTGCGCTACCTTGCCTGGGCGCTGCTGGCGATCGGCGCCGCGGCCCTCATGCTGCTCAGGGGCGCCTGGCCGCGCGCCGGCACCGCGCTCGATCCGACCCAGCTGATCGCGGATGGCTGGTCGACCCAGGGATGGGGAGGGGATACGGTATGGACGGTGGCCGCGCTGACCGGGGCCTGCCTGGTGCTTGCCTGGATGCTGTTCGCCGGCGCCGGCGGGACCGGCATGCTGCGTCTGGCGCGGCTGGCGCAGAACCGGGCCTTCGTGATCGTCATGTGCGCCGCCGGTTTGATCGCCTTGTTTGTCGCCATGGTCCTGGCGCGGGACAAGGGCAAGGACGAGCCGGAGGGCGACGTCTCCGTTCCCGTTGCCGCCACAGCCCCGGAACAGCGGCCCAGGAAAGTCGTCACCGCGCACTACACGTTCAACGTACCCGCCGGCCGCGCCGTCGACGAGCGCGAGCTGAAGGAAGCCGACGCCGCCTTCGACACCGCGGCCAGGGCCTTGTCGGTCGAGATCGGGGAGGCGCCGCTCATCGACGTCGACCTGGCGGGCAGCATCAAGCACACGGCGGGACTGGCCAGGCACAACCGCATCCGCGTCAATCTGGAACCCGGCTGGCAGAACACCCTGGTCCATGAAACCGTGCACGTGATCGCGAGCTGGCTGGCCGGCGGCGAGCGTGGACGGGGACTCGACAGGATGTCCTTGTTCAACGAGGGGCTCGCGCACTGGGCGGAACCGGCCTACCGGGACGATGCGGAGATGCGCAGGCTCGAAAGCCTGGCGGTGGCGGCCATGTTCCGGCGCCATCTGCTGAGCCAGGACGAGCTGCTCGACAACCGTACGCTGGAGCGCAAGCTCGACTGGCGGCTGCAATACCCGCTCGGCGCCGGCCTGATCGAGGTCTTCGTGAAGCGCTACGGGAAGGAAGCGCCGCGGCGCGTGCTGTCGGCGCTTGCGCAACCGGATTTCCCGCCCGAGCTCGAAGGCTACGAACTGTATCGCAGCGCTTTCCAGCGGGCCGGATTCGACCTCAACCTGGTCTTGAACGACTATGCGCTTGAACTCAAGCGATGGAGCGAAGCGTTCGCATCCGCCATCGACCGCATGCCGCGGCCGCGTGGTCTTCTCGTGCGGGAAACCGGCCGGGTCGGCATCGCCGTCCAGCTGGACACCCCGCTCGCGCAGGGGCAGCGGCTCGTTGTGCAGTTTCGCCCGCGCGCCGACAGCCGCATCGACGATGTCGTCGCCGTCGACCGGCTGGAGCGCTACGGCCAGCGCCCCGTCGCCTGGCTGCCGCTGGACCAGGTGGCGGGCAACCAGGTGTGCTATCAGGTGGGCGTGCGCAACCGCTACTACGACATGGTCGAACTCTGGAGCTGCCTGCCGTTGCGGGCGGCGGCGGACGGCCCCTGAGCGCACTCCAGGCGCCGCACCTGCGTTCGAGCCGGATTGCTGGTTTAATACCGTTATCTTTTGCACGTCATTCCCGCGGAGGCGGGAATCCAAGTTTTTCGAACCGCTACGAACTTGGATTCCCGCCTCCGCGGGAACGACGGTATCAGGGCTAACGTAAGGAATACCCATATGACCATCGCATTCATCGGCTTGGGCGCCATGGGCCAGCACATGGCCGCCAACCTGCTGCGTGCAGGCCAGATCGTCCACGTCTGGAACCGCAACCCCGGCCCCGTGCGGCTGCTTTCGGCCAGGGGCGCCAAGCCGGCCGCCACGGCGGCCGAGTGCGGCATCGCCGACGTCGTGTTCACCATGCTGGCCGACGACAACGCGACCCGCGAGGTGATGGTCAACGGCGGCGTGCTCGACGCGATGGCGCCCGGCAGCATCCACGTCAACATGGCGACTGTCTCCGTCGCGTTCGCGCGCGAGATGGCGGCGCTGCATGTGGAGAAGGGCGTGGGCTACGTGGCCGCGCCGGTGCTGGGCCGCGTCGACGTGGCCGAAGCCGGCAAGCTGAATATCCTGGCCGGGGGCAGCGACGAACTGATCGCGCGCGTGCAGCCGCTGCTGGACCTGATGGGCCAGAAGACCTGGCGCTTCGGCGAGGCGCCGGAACAGGCGAATGCCGTCAAGCTGGCCTGCAACCTGACCCTGGCCTGCGCGATCGAAGCGATGGGCGAAGGCGCGGCGCTGGCCGGGGCGCATGGCATCCCGCCCGCGAACTTCATCGACCTGATCACGAGCACCCTGTTCGCCGGTTCGCCCGTGTATAAAGGCTATGGCGGCATGATCGCGCGACAAGCATACAGCCCGGCGGGCTTCAAGCTTTCGCTGGGCCAGAAGGATGTGCGCCTGGCGGTGGAGGCGGGGCAGGGCAAGAACCTGCCGCTGGCTTTCGGCGACGCCTTGCAGGCCGTGCTGAAGGAAGCCATCGATAAGGGCGACGCCGACCTCGACCTGGCGGCGCTCGGCAAGAACGCGGCCCGCCGCGGTGGAATGAACTAAGAAAGAACATGGAAAAACTGATCGCAGAACTGACGCGGCTCTACCTCGCGCCCGAAGCGGTAACGCGCGAAGCGCTGGCCGCCCATATCGCCGGCAAGACCACGCTCGCCATCAAGCTGACCACGGCGGACGGCCTGGCGCGCGCCTTTGCCATCCCCTTCCGCAAGGTCTTCGGCGATGGCGAAGCGGGGCACTGGGACCGCCTGTGCCGGGTCGCGAACGCGCTGCAGGCGGAGCTCGGCCTGCCGGCGCCGGCGGTGAGCATCGACGGCGCCAGCGCCTATCGCCTGTGGCTGTCGCTGGAGACGCCGGTGCCGGCCGGCGAGGCGCAGGAATTCCTGGAACTGCTGCAGCAGACCTACTTTCCGCAGACCGAGCTGGCGCCGGACGCCGCCACCGCGCCGGTCTATCTGCCGCCCTGCCTGAACCCGCGCAGCGGCAAGTGGGCGGCCTTCATCCACCCCGGCATGGGCGCGTCCTTTGCCGAGGAATCGGGGCTGGAAGTGGCGCCGCCGCTGCAAGGGCAGGCGGCCTTCCTGGAAGGCCTGGACAGCATCGCCGACGAGCAGTTCCGGGAAGCCCTGCACAAGCTCGAACAGAAGCAGGCGCCCGCACCCGCGCCCGCGCCGGTGGAGCCGGTATCCAGCGCGGCCAGCGATGCGCTGGCGGCGGAGGCTTTCGTGCTGCAGCCTTCACCCGAAGCGCCTGTCAAAGCCCCGGCCAGGCCGAAAGCCGCGCCGGAAGGTTTGCTGTTGAAGGACGCCACACTGGAAGACATCGTGCGCCACCTGCAGGCAAAAAACATCGAGCCGACCTTCCGCTTCCTCCCGCCACGATAAAAAAGGCGCAGCTTCAGCTCAAGGCTGCGGATTCCACCCCGCGCCGTTGCCATAGCCCGCAAACACCCTGGCCCGCGTGGCGAAACGGTTCGCCACCTCGGCCTCGCTCAGCGCATGGCCGCCCACGCGCATGCGCAGGTCGATGGCCGTGCCGTCGAGCAGGGTGCTGCCGTACTCGCGCCAGCCGGATTCCGCATTCGGCACGGCCGGGTTCGGCGCCGGCTGGCCGTTCACGCCCAGGCCCGCCCAACCAGGCGTGGCGACGTGCGCATCCATTTTGCAGTTGATGAAGGCGACATTGTCCCAGGTCGCTGTGCCGCCCGGGCTGCGCGCCAGCCAAGTGGCGCCGGCCGGCACGTCGCCGTGGTTCGGGCCGGGGCCGGCGCCGTGGGTCAGGCTGCTGTTCAGGAAGACGTAGCCGGGGTCGGTGGCAGCCGGCACGCGCGCCTGCAGCACGTAGCCGCCGCTGCCGGCATTGGCGCTGTCGCCGACGCTGCGGATCTCGCTGTTCTCGAACAGCGCCGCATGGCTGCTGCCCCAGATGAAGTCGACGTTGCCGGCCACCAGGCTGTTGTAGAACCATGCCCAGCCCTTCAGGTTCAGCGTGTCCTGCTCGCTGAGGAAGCTGGCGTTCTTCGCGACCAGGCGCGTGTCGCTGTTGAAGTACACGGTTTCGGCCTGGCCCGAGATCGAGGCCGAGCGGATGGTCGTGTTCTTCATCGTCAGGTTATCGAGCATCAGCATGTCCGAGGCCTCGACCAGCATCACCGCGCGGCCGCCGGCCGGCGAGCCGGCAACGCTGGCCGACTGGCTGCTGCCGGTACCCGGGTTCAGGCTCTCGTTGTTGGTGTAGCGGATCGTGACGCCGTCGCGGCTTTCGCCCTTGATGGTGACATTGTCCTTGCCGTTCAGGTAGAGCAGCTCGTCGTACACGCCGTTCCTGACGTTGATGGTCACCGCGGTCGTCTTCGCCAGGTTCTGCATGACGTGGCTGAGCGCGCCCTGCACGGTGCGGAAGTCGGCGTTGCCGTCGTCGTCGACCGTGAGCGTGGCGCCGGTGGGTGCGGCGGCCCTGGTGGTGAAGGACCAGCCGCCCAGCTTGCCGATGCCGACGAAGGGTAGCCCGCCCAGCGTGGTGTTGGTGAAGACGCCGTCCGAGATCGCGACATAGTATTCGACGCCGTAGGCCAGCTTGCCGCTGTGCGGATTGAAGATGGCGCTGTTGCCGTCGATGCGGACCGGGGTCGTGTTCACGCGCCGCACCAGGGCCTGGCCGGGATAGCCGATGGCGTCCGATTCGCCGCTGGTGCGGATCACGTCGACCAGCGCGTCGTCGGCTTTGCGGAAGATGCGGATGCTGCCGCCCGCGCCCAGGGCCGGCGGCTTGTCGAAGCTCAGCTTCAGCACGGTGTCGACGTTGACCGCGCTGCCCTCTGCGGCGGGGCTGGCGGCGCCCTGCAGCGGATAGACCTGGGTCGGCTGCACGAACTGCCCGCCCACGGTGGCGGCGATGGCGCGCGTCAGCGATGGCGCGGAGCCGCTGGTGAAGACAATGCTGGCGGCGCCCGCGGACAGCGGCGTCAATGTGACGATGTTCCCGCTGGCGACCGCACTTACCACTTCCGGCTTGCTGGACACGACCGTGAAGCTGTCGACGCTGCCGTCGGCAGTGACCGCGGTGACGGCGATCTGTCTGGGCGCATCGCCGGCTTCGGCGGCGTAGGTGAGGGTGGCCGGATCGAGCGTCAGCTGCACCGGCTTCTGGTGCGGGTCGCCCACGCGCACGTCGTCGATCTGGAAGGATTTATTGGCCGTGTACAGGCCGATCAGGCCGCGCTGCGTGAACGCGGTGTCGGTGACCGAACCGAGCTTCCTGCCATCCAGGTAGACCGTCAGCGCGCTGCCGATCAGTTCGAAGCGCACCGTGTAGAACTGGGCGTCCATCGCGATCGGCGTCCTGGTCTGGCTCGGGCGGCTCAGCGAGTTGCCCAGCATTTTGGCGATTTCGACCTGGGTGCTGGTGGTGCTGCTCTGGACGTTCAGGCCCGCGCCGTACCAGTTGGACGGATCGACGTAGCGCGTGACCAGGTAGAGTTGCTTGTTGCCGGTGGTGCTGTTGGCCATCGGGCGGATGCGCGCTTCGACGTAGTAGTCGGCAGAGGGTACGCCGGCGAACGCCTCCGGCTTCACCAGGGCCAGCACGCCGCCAGTGCTGGCGGCCGTGTACTGCAGGACGCGGCCAGGACTGCCGGCGGCTTCTTCCACCACGCGGAAGCTGCCGTTCGGACCGGCCACGGACAGCAGGTTCCACTTGTCGGTGCTGCCGCTCTGGAAGTCGTCGCAGAAGTACAGGCCGGTGCTGGGGCAGTTCAGCGACGGGCCGGTGTCGACAGTGGTCTTGCCGGTGCCGCTGATGGCCGTGGTCAGCTTGCCGCCGCCGGCCTGGGCCAGCGCATTCGCCTTGACCAGCGCGGCCGGGCGCGGCGTGAAGGCGTAGGGCGGCGTCCAGGCCGTCGCGTTCGACACGGCGCAGGCGCCCAATGCCGCGCCGTTCAGCAGCGAGCCGCTGTCCTTGAAGGTGCCGGCAGTGGTGTCGCCAGGGTTCTTGACGATGGCGTCGCAATTGGCGGCGCCGGCGATGTCGAACACGTTCGCGTTCGACAGCACCTTGGCATTCGTGCCGAGGCCGACGCTGTAGCTGTTCTTGTACACCGCGGCCGACTTGCTGCCCACATAGTAGTTGTTGAAGAGGTGGACCTGGCCGAAGCGCACCCGCGGCGCGCGCGACTGGATGTCGCGGAACACGTTGTTGCTGAAGGTGACGCGCAGCTTGCCTTCATCGCCCGTGGCCGAACTGCTGGAGCCGATCAGGTTGTTCTTGTCGTGCTCACCGAAGACGTTGTACGACAGCGTCACGTAATCGGAGGCGTTGCTGACGTCGACCGTGCCGTCGTGGCACTGCTTCACGTGGCCGTTCTCGATGGGCGCGAAGTTGTCGGTGAGGGGCGCGTCGGTGAAGGAATTGTGGTCGATCCAGATGTGGTCCGAGCCCGAGATGCCGATCGCATCGTAGGCCGCGTTCCAGTTGCCGCTCGAGCCGTCAGTCGGATCCCACACCGGCTCGACGTCGCAAGGGTTCACGATCTTCAGGTTGCGGATGATGATCTGCGAGACCTTGGACAGCAGGATATGGCCGTTGACCAGGCCCGCGCCGGCGCCGCCGCCGATCAGGGTCGTGTTGCTCTTCAGGCGGATGGCGCCGCGCGCCGACTGGTCGGCGGTGGAGGTGTAGGGCTTCCCCTCGGTCATATCGACGGTGCCGACCAGCTTGATGATCTTGGGCGTCGTACCGCCGTTGGCGATCGCGGCCAGCAGCTCGGCGCGGTTGGCGACCGTGTAGACCTGCTCGAGCGTGGCATTCGCGCCGCCCGTGGTGCCGCCGGCCTGGCTTGCCCAGCCGTCGAAGGGTGCGGTGGCGCGGGCGGCGTCCACGCTGGCGCCATGCACGCCGGTGGAGGCAAGCATGACGGCCAGCAGGGCCAGCGCCGTTTTGAAGGCCGGATGGCTCATCGCGTCCTCCTTTTCGAGGCCGCAGCCAGTCCGGCGGCGCCGAGCAGCAGCAGCGCCAGGCTGGCCGGCTCGGGCACGTCGCCGGCGCCGGTGCCGATTTGCGCGGTGAAGGAGGCGAAGTCGCCGTTCCAGGTCACCTTGCTCAGGTCGAGCGCGAGGGTGTGGCCATCCACCACCGACAGGCCGGGCGCGCCATTGACCATGCTGCCGTCGACCAGGGTGAAGCTGCCGACCGGCGCGGGCAGGGTGGCGCCGAAGTCGAAGCTGAAGGTATAGCCGGGATCGCCGGCGGCGCGCTCCGGCAGCGGCATGTTGTTATAGACGGTCAGCAGACCGTCCGCTGCGAAGTCGAAGCCGAACAGGTAGTCGGCGGTCAGGAATTCGACGCCGGCGCCGGGTGCGTAGACCTTGCTGACGTTGCTGCCGGGTTCGGCCTGGAAGCCATGGTCGAGTCCCAGGATGCCGTCGGCCGAGCCCTGGTAGGTCGCGGTGACAGTGGTCCTGTCGAGGGAAATGGGCGCTGCATGAACGGGCTGCAAATAAGCCTGGCCGGTGGCGAGTGCCGCCAGTACCAGGGTCTCCATGATGATTTTTTTCATTGTATGTCCCGGTGATGGTTCGCTGCTGGGCGCCGGTATGACGCCCAGAAAATATTAGCACGTGGACATTAAATTGGTCTGGCCAATCGAATCGTATTGTCGGATTTTTGTGTCATTAAATAGAAATTGGCCAGACCGCACATCCGGCGACGCGAACTGCTAGACTTTTTGGACACTACAAGGAGGCGTCCCATGTCCCTGACGATGTCCAAAGCATCCGTACCCGCCTTCGTGCGCGGCCTGACCGTCCTGTCGAATCTGCTGAAGAAAGGGGAGGAGCACGCCGCGCAAGCCGGCATCGCGCCCGAAACCCTGCTCGGCGCCCGCCTGGCCGAGGATATGCTGCCGCTGTCCGCCCAGGTGCAGCGCGCCAGCGATACCTCGAAGTTCGCGCTGCAGCGCCTGAGCGGCGGCGAGGCCCCGAAGTTCGAAGACACTGAAACGACTTTCGCCCAGCTGCAGGAGCGCATCGCCAATACGATCGCCTATCTACAAAGCATCGAGAGCGCGCAGGTCGACGCCGGCGCCGATCGTGAAGTCAGCCTGAAGTTCGGCAGCTTCGGCGCGAGCTTCAGCGGCGAGAGCTATCTGCTCACTTTCGCGCTGCCGAACTTTTATTTTCACGTGGTGACGGCCTACGACATCCTGCGCAACCAGGGCGTCAAAATCGGCAAGCTGGATTACCTGGGAGCCTTTGAGGCACAGTGATGTTCAGGCCGTGCTGTCCGGCCGCGCCTTGATGATGGGGTTGCTGCCGATGTGCGTGAACGACACCATGCCGCGGCCGCCTTCCTTGGACCGGTACAAGGCGCTGTCCGCCGCCTCGGTCAGCGCGTCGATATCGTCGCCGTTATGCGGAAGCACGAGACGCCGATGCTGGCGCCGACCGCGCCGTCTGCAAGCCGCTGGTGCAGCCTGGGCGACAGCGAGTCGATCAGCCGGCGTCCCAGCTTTTCCAGGTCCGCGCGGGAAACGTTCCCTTCGATGAGCAGGCCGAATTCGTCGCCGCCCAGGCGCGCCAGGAGCTCGCCGCCGCGCAGCCCGGCCTGGAGCCGCCGGGCGGCCTCCTTGAGGACATCGTCGCCGACCTGGTGGCCCAGCGTATCGTTGACCTTCTTGAAGCCGTCGAGGTCGATCAGCAGCAGCGTGAAAGTGCCCTTGTCGCGGCGGCTCCTGTTGACCAGCTGGCGCGCCCAGCGGTCGAAGAAGCGCCGGTTCGGCAGGCCGGTCAGGGCATCGTTGGATGCCTCCTGGGACAGCGTCTGGGCCAGCCTGTTGTTGACGGCGACCGCTTTCGACAGCGAGCGCCAGGCATGCGTGGCCAGCGTCGATACCGTGGCAAGGATCAGGACCAGCAGGATGGCGGAGCGCCGCAACCTTGCATCCAGCCGGTCGATGACCTGGTCGCGCTGCAGCCGAAGCTGTTCGATATTGCGCTGGATGAGCTGGCGCACCTCGTCCATGGTGGCTTTGCCATAGCCGCCCACCACGACTGCCAGCGCGCCGGCGTTGTCGCCCTGCTTCTTCAGCACGACGGTACGATCGAGCTCCTCCAGCTTCTGTTCCGCCAATAGCAGGATCTTCGAAAAATCGGCGACGCGTGCGCCCCCCGTGCCGGCGGCTTGCTGGGCTTTGCGGATGCTTTCCTTGATATGGTTCTTGCCCTTGTAGTAAGGCGGGAGATAGCTTTCCTGACCGGTCAGGATGAAGCCGCGCTGTCCGGTTTCCGCATCGAGCAGGTCGACCAGCACGCTGCGTATATCGACACGGGCCTGGTCGTTGTCGCGCAACTGGTCCATCGCCGCTTGCAGGGCGACGACCTCGCGGACGAAGAAGATGCCCAGCGCGGCGACCAGGACCAGCGCGAGGGTGAGCGTAAGATGAATGCGGCGGAGATTCGAAGTAGGTACGTGAAACGTGGACATGCTGGGCCTTGCTTGACGGCAACGCGCCCATGGTAACCCAAGGCGTGAATATGCCTGTTCCGATTGCGCGTCTGGAAAATCCTCTACATCTGCCTGAACAAATCCGCAAAATTCCGGCTCACCACCAGCTCCTCCGGCCGGCCCTTCAGCCTGACCAGCAGGCGGCCGCGGAAGTCGGTGCGGGTGCCGGCCACGTGACGGGCGGCGACGATGACGCCGCGGTGGATCTGCCAGAATGCATTGGCGTCCAGCTGTTCGCGCAGCTGGCGCAGCGGGGTGCGGATCAGGTGCTCGCCGTCGGCGATGAAAACGCTGGTGTACTTGTCGTTGCTCTGGAAGTAGATCACTTCGTCGACCGCGATCAGGCGCGTCTCCTGGCCCTGGGCCGCGCGGATCCATTGCAGCGGCGCCGGGGCGGGCGCTGCAGGCACGCCGGGCACGGGCACGCCGAGCTGGCGCAGCATCGCGGCCAGCTGCGCGGCAGTCTCCGGGTTTGCCGCCGGCGCGGGCGCGGGCGCGCGCTCGGCCAGCGTTTCCTTCAGGCGCGCCACGGTGCGCTGCAGGCGCTCCAGGCGGATCGGTTTCAGCAGGTAGTCGAAGGCTTCGCTGTCGAAGGCCTGCAGCGCGTACTGTTCGTGCGCGGTGGTGAAGACCACGTGCGGGGCAGTGCTGCCGGCGCTTTCGCTCAGGCGGCTCGCCAGCTGCAGTCCATTCAGGCCCGGCATCTGGATGTCGAGGAAGACCACGTCGGGCGCCAGTTCGTCGATCAGGCGCAGGGCCTCGACGCCGTTGGGCGCGCGGCCGACGATCTTCAGTTCCGGCCAGGAGCTCGCGAGCTGCTCCTCCAGATAGGTGAGCAGATGGGGTTCGTCGTCGGCGAGCAGGGCGGTGGTCACGCTGGGTCCAGTGGCAGCAGCAGGCGCGAAGTCACGCCGGCGGGTTGGTTTTCCAATAATTGTAGCTGAGCTGCGTGGCCGTGCAGGCTGCGCAGCCGCTCGCGCAGGTTGGCGAGGCCCACGCCGCCGCCGGGCCGCGGCGGCGCCAGGACCAGGCCCATGCCGTCGTCGCTGACTTCGAGGCGCAACAGACCGTCGCCGCAGGCGGCCCGCACGACGATCTCGCCGCCCTCGACCTTGGGTTCGATGCCGTGCATGACCGCGTTCTCGACCAGCGGCTGGATCAGCATCGGCGCGATCCTGACGGCGCGGCAGTCGGCGTCGGCTTCGACGCGCCAGCGCAGGCGCGCGCCCATGCGCACGCCCAGCAGGTCGAGGTAGGCGGCGGCCAGGTCGAGCTCCGCGCCCAGGGTCGCCTGCTCGGCGCGGCTGGCGGACAGGCTGGCGCGCAGGAAGTCGATCAGACGCTCCAGCATGTGCTTCGCGCGATCCGGCTCGCTGCCGATCAGGCTCACGACGTTGGCCAGAGTGTTGTACAGGAAGTGCGGTTCGATCTGGGCCTGCAGCGTGCGCAGGCGGGCTTCGGCCAGCAACTGGCCGGCTTCGGCGATCTTCTGCTGCTGCAGCGCGGCTTCCGTCTCGCGCACCAGGCGCCGTTCGTTGACGGCCAGGATCGTCATCGTCAGGGCGGTGATGATGAGGCCCATCGGCAGCATGGGCGCGAGCGCACCGTCGCGCAGCAGGGCCGAGACAGGATCGGCGCCGCGCAGCAGGGCGTCCGGCACCGTGAAGCCGAGCACCGCGCAGGATTCGATCAGCAGCACCTGGCAGGCGCGCATCGCCCAGGACCGGCGCGCGGCAGCAGCGGGGAAGGCCCAGCGCAGGGCAGCCAGCGCGCCGTGGATCAGGAAGCCGATGGTGTTCGCGGTGAGCAGCGTCAAGCCCAGCAGCTTCGGAATCGAGCCCGTGGGGCGGGCGCCCATGAGGACGAAGAAGACGGTCAGGGCCAGGCCGATCAGGCTGCTCCACAAGGCGGTATAGACCAGGTTGCGCCATACCGAGGCCGGCCAGCGCCGGAACAGGGCGAACATGTCGAGCGGGTGCTGGGCGCGGACGGGATTCGTCGGCATCGTGTCTCCTTGTTGAGCAGCCAGGAACTTACCATGGATGCTTGCACTGTAGCCAGCCGGATGGACCGCCGAAGGAGCATGCGACGAAGCGCCGCCGGGCAGCGCGAGCTGCATTCTGGCGGCGCGAAATGGAAGCGAGGGACAAAAAAAATGCCGCCCAAAGGACGGCATGGCGGCAGCGGCGGGGATCAGTTGTAACTGGTCCAGCGCTGCGGAATCTCGATATGGCCCGACTGGGCGGCGTCGGCGTAGGCGCGCATTTCGGCGAGCACGGCTTCCATCTGCTCGCTGTTCGGGTTCGCGAGGAATCCTTTCATGCGCTCCTGCAGCGCAGCCTGCTGGTCTCGCCATTCGTAACGGGACGACTTGCTCATTTTTTTATCTCCTTGCGGCGAAAACTTAAGGTGTTCAGGATGCCCGAACAGGCTGGCGCCGGTCCGTGCGATGCCGCACATTGACTCTGGCGCTTATTGCTGCGGCGGCAGGATGCTCAGGTAGAACAGCTCGAGCCGGCGCTCGAGTTCGCGGCGCGACTGTTCGGGCGTCGGTTTCTCCGCCGGGAACACGAAGCGGCACAGCTGGTCGCCGGCAATGCAGCCCATCAGGTGGCCCGGCAGCAGGTCGACGGGAACGTCGGCGCGCATCTGGGCGCGGATGTCGGGGCGCGCGAAGAAACGTGCCAGCATCTCGCGGGTCTGGCGCGGGCCGCCGTTCCAGAAGGCTTCCGCCAGCTCCGGGTTGGTCGGGGTCTCGGCCAGCACGATGCGCTGCATGTCGATCGCTTCCTGGGAGGTGAGCAGTTCGTACATATTGCGCGAGAACTCGTCCACGATCTCCTTCAGCGGGCGCGGATCGGTCTGCATCGGCTGGCTGCGGAAGAAGCGGTCGCGCTTGGCCGCCAGCACCGCGTGCAGCAGGCCGGTCTTGCCGCCGAACTTCACATAGATGGTGCGCACCGCCACGTGGGCGGCGCGGGCGATCGATTCGAGGCTGGTCTTGGTGTAGCCGTTCTTGAGGAAGAGTTCGCCGGCGGTCTGCAGCAGATCCTGCATGCGTGCTTCGACGTCGGCCGCCTTGGGGCGTCCGGCCGCCTTGCAGGAAGCGTCGACAGGGTCTTGCAGTGATTTGTCCATGCCGTCACTGTAGCCCAGAAAAAAATGAAATGCAACCGTTTCATTTCTTGACTTCGCCGAATCTTTGTCGAATAATGCGATGAACCCATTTCATTTTTTCTTCGGAGTCGTATTCATGGCAGATTCGCAAACCACGGTCGAGCAGAAACCGTCCGCCGCCGTCGCGCCGGGTGCAACGGGCGCCGCGCCCGTCAACGCCAGCAAGGGACCGCCGAAGCGCGTGCTGATCGTGGTCGGCCTGATCGCGCTGGCCGCCATCGTCGCCGGCGGCCGCATGTGGTACCGCAGCAGCAACTTCGTCGAAACCGAAAACGCCTATATCACCGGCCACGTGCACCCGGTCTCGGGCCGCATCCCCGGCGTCGTCACCAGGGTCCTGTTCGACGACAACCAGATCGTCAAGGCCGGCGACGTGCTGGCCGAACTGGATCCGGCCGACCAGGGCGTGAAGGTCGAGCAGATCCAGGCCCAGATCGCCAGTGTGCAGCAGCAGATCGTGCAGGCCGACGCTTCGGTCGAGCAGGCGAAAGCCCAGGCTTCGGCCGCCGGCGCCCAGGTCGCGCAGGCCCAGGCCAACCTGGTGCGCGCGAAGCAGGACGCCGAGCGCTACGGCCAGCTGTACAACACCAACATGAAGGCCGTCTCGAAGGCCGAGGTCGACGCCGCCACCGCGGCCCGCGCCGGCGCCACCGCCGACGTCACCGCGCGCCGCGACAACGCGAATGCCGCCAAGGCCCAGATCACCGCCGCCGCTTCCGCGCGCGACGTGCTGAAGGCCCAGGTCAAGGTGCTGCAGGCCCAGCTCAAGGACGCCCGGCAGCAGCTCGGCTACAACCAGATCGTGGCGCCGGTGTCGGGCCGTATCGGCAAGCGCAGCGTCGAAGTCGGCGCCCGCATCCAGCCGGGCCAGCAGCTGGCCGCGATCGTCCAGGACGACGTATGGGTGACCGCCAACTTCAAGGAAACCCAGCTGCCGGGCCTGGTGCCGGGCCAGGAAGTCAAGATCGAAGTCGACGCCCTGAAGGACAAAGAGCTCATTGGCCGCGTCGACAGCTTCTCGCCGGCCTCGGGCAACCAGTTCGCGCTGCTGCCGGCCGATAACGCGACCGGTAACTTCACCAAGATCGTCCAGCGCGTGCCGGTCAAGATCACCTTCAAGCCGGAAGACCTCAAGAAGTATGCGGGCCGCCTGGTGCCGGGCATGTCGACGGTGGTCGAGATCGACCTGCGCCAGAAAGCGGAAAAAGGCGCGCAACAACAGCCGCAACGCAGCGCGTCGGCGCAGTAAGGAATCGTCATGACCAGTTCCACCCACACGATGGCGCCGCCCGCCAATAATGTGCGGGTCGATGCGCGCACCTGGATCGCGGTGGCCGCCGGCCTGCTCGGCGCCTTCATGGCGGTGCTGGACATCCAGATCACCAACTCTTCGCTGCGCGATATCCTCGGTACGCTGTCGGCCACCCAGGAAGAGGGCTCGTGGATCTCGACCGCCTACCTGTGCGCCGAGATCGTGGTGATCCCGATGACCGCGCTGTTCGTGCGCGCCCTCGGCCAGCGCCGCTACCTGATGATCACCACCGCGCTGTTCCTGGCCTTCTCGACCCTGTGCGGTACGGCCTGGAACCTGCAGAGCATGATCGTGTTCCGCATGCTGCAGGGCTTCACGGGCGGCGCGCTGATCCCGATGGCGATGACCCTGGTGATGACCCGCCTGCCCGCCTCCAAGCGCGCGGTCGGCATGGCGATGTTCGGCCTGACCGCAACCCTGGCGCCGGCCATGGGCCCGACCCTGGGCGGCTACCTGACGGAGCTGTACGGCTGGCCCTCGATCTTCTACATCAACTGGGTGCCGGGCGTGCTGCTCATCGCCGGCATGTACTGGGGCCTGGACAAGGAAAAGGCCAACCTGCAGACCCTCATCAAGGCCGACTGGCTGGGCATCGCCCTCATGGCGCTGGGCTTGGCGAGCCTGACCATCTTCCTGGAAGAGGGCAATTCGAAGGACTGGTTCGAGTCGAGCTTCATCATCACCTTCGCCGCGCTGGCGCTGGTCGGCATCCTCGGCTGGGTGGTGACGAGCATGTCGCGCGCCGAGCCCTTCGTGAACCTGCGCCTCTACGGCCAGCGCAACTTCCTGGTCGCGACCATGCTGTCGGCGGTGATCGGCATGGGCCTGTACGGCACTTCCTACCTGCTGCCGCTGTACCTGGGGCAGATTGCCGGCTACTCGCCGATGCAGATCGGTGAAGTCATCGCCTGGGTCGGCCTGCCGCAGCTGTTCGTGATGCCCTTCGTGGCGCGCCTGTCGCAGAAGATCGACAACCGCATCCTGTGCATGTTCGGCCTGTCGCTGTTCGGCGTGTCCTGCCTGATGAACGCCTACATGGACGCCAGCACCGGCTACGACCAGCTGATGGTCACCCAGGTCATCCGCGCGCTCGGCCAGCCCTTCGTGATGCTGACGCTGTCGAACTTCGCGATGAACGGCGTGGCGCCGAAGGACATGCCCTCGGCCTCGAGCCTGTTCAACATGACCCGCAACCTCGGCGGCTCGGTCGGCATCGCGATGCTGGCGACGGCCCTGACCAACCGCGAGCACTTCCACTCGGCGCGCCTGGGCGAATCGGTGTCGCTGTTCGCCGCCGCCACGCAGGCCCGCCTGGACACGCTGACCCAGGCCTTCATTTCGCGCGGCATGGACGCCGCCACCGCGGCCAACCAGGCCATCGCGGCGATCGACCGCATCGTGCGGCGTGAATCCTTCGTGATGGCCTACAACGACGGCTTCTTCATCGTCGCCGCGATCCTGCTGGGGGCGATCGTTCCGCTGTGGTTTGCGGACAAGGTCAAGTCGCCTGGTGGAGCGGGTGGTGGCGGCCACTAACTAATGCACGTCGTCCCCGCGAAGGCGGGGATCCAAGTTCGTGGCGAACCACGGAAACTTGGGTTCCCGCCTTCGCGGGAACGACGAGGTTGAGGATAACTATCAATGAAAAATACTATGTTCAAGCCTGTCATCCACACCGCCATCGCCGCGGCCGTCGCCGCGCTGCTCTCCGCCTGCGGCACCATCGGCGCCGACTTCAAGGCCCCGCAAGGCGCCGAAACCGCGGCTTACCGCCACGCGCCGGCCACGCAGGCAAACGACACTGCGCGCCTGCCGGCCGACTGGTGGACCGTGTTCGGCGACCAGACCCTGAACACCCTCGAGCAGCGTGCGCTGCACGACAACCCGAACGTGCGCGCCGCCGCGCAGCGCCTGGTGCAGGCACAGGCCCAGCTTGGCGTGGTGCGCGCCGGCCAGCTGCCATCGGTGGGCGTGTCCGCCGGCGTGTCGAACTCGCGCACCTCGGCCGAGACCTCGCAGGGCCTGGCGCTGGGCCACCGTTCGATCGAAGGCAACAACTATTCGGTGGGTGCGAACTTCTCGTGGGAGCTGGACCTGTGGGGCCGCGTGCGCCGTATCGTCGAAGCGGCCGATGCCCAGGCCCTGGCGGCCCAGGACGACCGCGACGGCGTGCTGCTGATGCTGTCGAGCCAGGTGGCGACCACTTACTGGCAGCTGCGCGGCCTCGACGCCGAGCTGGCGATCCTGCGCAACGCGCTGGCGACCCGCCGCGAATCGCAGGAACTGATCGAAGCGCGCTTCAACGCCGGCCTGTCGAACGAACTGGACGTCTCGCGCACCCGCATCGAACGCGCCAACGCCGAGGCCGACCTGCATGAAGCCCAGCGCCAGCGCAACACGCTGGAACACGCGCTGGCCGTGCTGGTGGGCGCATCGCCGAGCGCGCCGGTGGTCGCCGCCGCACAAGACGCCGTCTTGCCGCAGCCGCCGGCCATCCCGGTCGGCCTGCCGGCCAGCCTGCTGGGCCAGCGTCCGGACCTGGCTGGCAGCGTGGCCAACCTGCAGGCCTTCAACGCCCAGGTCGGCGTGGCGCAGGGCGCCTTCTATCCGGCGCTGTCCCTGACCGGCAACTACGGCTATGCCTCGGAAAACCTGCGCAACCTGGCCCAGGGCAGCGCGCGCCAGTTCTCCTTCGGTCCGCTGGCCCTGTCGCTGCCGATCTTCGACGCCGGCCGCAACCGCGCCAACCTGAAGCTGGCCCAGGCCAGGTACGACGAAGCCGTCGCCAACCACGAAGCCCGCCTGCTGACGGCGCTGCGTGAAGTGGAAGATGCGCTGTCGGACGTGCAGCAGCGCCAGCAGCAGGGCGAGGTGCAGTCCCAAGCCCAGCAAGCCGCAGCCCGCGCGCTGCTGGTGGCGCAGGCGCGCTACGACCGCGGCGTCTCGACCTACCTCGACGTCACCGACGCCCAGCGCAGCACGCTGGCGGCCGACCGCGCGGCGGCGCAGATCCGTACCCAGCGCCTGCTGGCGGCGGTGTCGGTGGCGCGTGCGCTGGGTGGGGGATGGACGCAGGGTGCGGCCGAGGCGACGATTGCCAAGGCTGGTAATTAATCAGTAAAAATCAACTTGGATTCCCGCCTGCGCGGGAATGACGAGTTAGCTGTAAGCCGTCATTCCCGCGCAGGCGGGAATCCAAGTTCCTACACGACGCGACTTACGGGCGCTTCTTCACCGCCACGCGTTTCTGCTGCTTCTGCTGCGTCTGCACGCGGTTCTGCTTCGCGGTGTACAAGGCCACGGCTTCCGCCTTCGCCTGCTCCAGCGTGCGCAGTTCCGGCTTGTCGTCGTGGATGACGAAATGCTCGGCGTCCTGCGCCTGCATCACCAGCTTGATGGCGGCTTCATCTTCCATGTCGTACATTTCGGTGAGCAGGGTCGTCACTTCGTCGAGGAAGGCTTCGTAGGTCAGGGTGGTGGCCATGGTATTCGTTTCTGAATGCGGGAAAAGGACCTCATTATAATGTCCGAACCTACACTCTGAAGGCCCCTTGAGGCCATACCCCAGCCATGTTCGCACGCTCCCTCCTGATCGCCGCTCTGCTGTCCGCTACCGCCGCTTCCGCGACCACCATGGTCCAGGTCTGGCAACCCACCCCCAGCGGCACCACGGCCGAGCTGCGCGGCCTGTCCGTCGTCAGCAGCACCGTCGCCTGGGCCAGCGGCGCCAAGGGCACGGTCCTGCGCACCGTCGACGGCGCGCACTGGCAGGCGATGCAGGTGCCGGACGCCGACAAGATCGACTTCCGCGACATCCACGCCATCGATGCAAAGACCGCCATCGTGATGGGCGCGGGACCGGGCGCGGCCTCGCGCATCTACGCTACCTCCGACGGCGGCGCTACTTGGAAGCTCATGGCCACCAACCAGGTGGCGGAGGGCTTCTGGGACGCGATGGCATTCTGGGACAAGGACAACGGCATCCTGTTCGGCGACCCGGTCAAGGGCAGCTTCCAGGTCTATACGACCAGCGACGGCGGCGCCAACTGGCGCGAGGTTGCGGCCAAGGGGCTGGAAGCGATGCCGAACGAAGGCGCCTTCGCGGCCAGCGGCACCTGCCTGACCGTGGCCGGATCGAACGAGGCCTGGATCGCCACCGGCGGCAGCGCCACCTCGCGCGTGTTCCACTCGGCCGACCGCGGCAAGACCTGGCGCCCCGCCTCGACGCCGATCCCGGCCGGCGCGGCGGCGCGCGGCGTGTTCTCGGTCGCCTTCCTGAATGCGAAGGAGGGCTTCGCGGCGGGCGGCGACTATAAGGAGACGCAGATGGCCGGCATCAATGGCGCGGCGACCTCGGATGGCGGCGCCACCTGGACGCCGGTGTCGATCCAGCCTGCGGGTTACATGTCGGTGGTGGCGCCGGTGCCCGGGGCGCCACGTGCCTTGGTGGCTGCGGGACTGGCGGGGTCGGGGTATTCGCTCGATGCCGGCAAGAGCTGGACGGTACTGGACAAGACGCCGATGAATACGGTGGGTTTTGCTTCGCCCTCGAACGGCTGGGCGGTGGGACCGAAGGGGCTGGTGATGAAGTACATCGGCACGCCGCTGGATGCCAAGCATGTCCTGAAATGATCGAAACTGGTCCGCCAGCGAGCGGCGCAAACAAAGACGCACGGAGAAAATAGGCGCCCATACTTCACCACCTCGGGAGCTTCTCCATGAAAACCTGTCTGATTGTGATCGATGTCCAGGAATCCTTCCGCCACCGTCCGTATTTCACCGAACGGGGCGCGGAGGCTTTTCTAGAGGCGCAGAATAGCCTTGTCGCCGGCTGCGAGGAACGCGGTATCCCCATCGTCCGGGTCCTGCACACGGACGGCCCGGCGCAATCGGACAATCCGTTTGCGCTCGAGTCCGGGCACGTCGCGCCCCTGCGCGGCTTGCGCGCATTCACGCCTGCCATTAGCGTGCTGAAGCGCCGCCACAGTGCGCTGGTGGGTACGGGACTCGAGGTCTGGCTTACCGAGAACGGGATTGGACGCCTGATCGTCAGCGGCATTCGAACCGAGCAGTGCTGCGAGACGACGGCGCGCCACGCATCCGATTTGGGCTGGGCCATCGATTACGTTCTTGACGCCACACTCACCTTCGACATGCAGCAGCCGGACGGCAGCCCCTTGAGCGCGGCCGACGTCAAGGCACGCACGGCCACGGTCCTACACGGACGTTTCGCCACCGTGTGCACGGTCGAAGAAGCCCTGGCGCGGGCGGCATGATCGACGTGATCTTCATGCTGCTGCCGGGCAGCCTGCTTCTGGATTGGGCCGGCCCGGCCGAGGCCCTGCGCACCGCGAATGGGCTGATGCGCGAGCATGGCAAAGCGGCGCCCTTCGCGCTGCGTTTTGCCGCGTCGCGTTCCGAGTCGAGCACCTCGGTCGGCGTTCGGCTGGCCGGTCTCGAAGCGCTGCCGGCAGCGCTCGCGCCGCATGCCACCTGGGTCGTGCTGGTAGGGCAGACTGGCAGCACGATAGCCGTGGACGCGCCCGATACGCGCGCGCTGCTTGACTGGCTGCGTCCGCTGCAGCTTGCGCCGGGGCGGCTCGAACTGATCACCATTTGCGCCGGCGCCGTCCTTGCCGCCCATGCCGGCCTGCTTGCGGGGCGGCGCGCCACCACCCATCACCACCACCTGGATGAATTGCAGCGCATCGCACCGGCATGCGAGGTGGTCCGCAACCGGGTATTCGTCGAAGATAGTCCGGTCTATAGCAGCGCTGGCGTCACCACCGGGATCGACCTGATCCTGCACCGCATCGAGGCCATTTGCGGGCCAGCGCTGGCGGCCCAGGTCGCGCAAACGATGGTGGTGGCGCTGCGGCGCGGTCCACACGATCCCGAACTGTCGCCTTTTCTCGCGTACCGCAACCACCTGCACCCGGTGCTGCATCGGGTGCAAGATGCCATCAACCGGTCGCCGCAGGCGGAATGGTCGGTGCCTGCCATGGCGGCGGTCGCCCACACATCGCCGCGCCATCTGACCCGCCTGTTCGTCGACTATGCGCAGATCGCGCCCTTGCAGTATTTGCGCCGCATCCGGCTGGCCGTGGCGCAGGTGGCGCTGGCCTCGGGCGACAGCGTGACCCAGGCAGCGGCGGCCGCCGGGTTCAGTTCAGATACCCAGTTGCGCCGTGCCTGGCATCATTTTGCGGTGCCGGGTACGCCTTCCCAACAGCCGTTCTGACGCAAGCGCTCACAAGCTGCAGATGTTGAAAATGCGATCAACCGGCGAAAGCCCTCAACCCCGGCGACGCCAGCCGCCCGCAAAGGCCTCGCGTACCTGCAAGGGCAGCATTTTCACCAAGCCGTGCAGGGCCAGCGGGACCAGCACAAATTCGTCGACCGCACCCAGCATGGGAAGCGCAAAATTCGCCGGCTCGATGGCGAACAGCGCCAGCCCGGCCAGCGCGGGCAAGAGCCAGGGCGGACGCTGCTCATGCCGGACAGCGAACCAAAGTAGACGCAGGTCCTGACCCGCAACCATGCGCCAGAGTGCAAACAGGCGTTTCAAGGCATTCTCCTCAGCGGCTTGAGAGTGTTCGTGCGCCGTATATGGGCTAGTGAAGCTTGAACACAATGGAGAAAGTCAGAAATACGACGATTTAAATAGTGAAAACCGGGCAATATTGTTGTTCTGCCACCACAAATTGATTAATTTACCGATTTCAAGACGGTAAATACACGACTATGCAGAGTAGGGTGTTATATTGACATTTATCAACATATATTATTAATCTGACAAATGAAAACGTCCACGACACTCTGTGCAGTACTGTTGGCCTGCGCCACCCTCAACGCCAACGCCAGTCTCATTTCGGTGCAAACCGGCCAGCGCAGCACGGGTTCGCAGTCTAGCGCCGAAGCCTATCGCAGCGTGGTCGAATCCGACCTGAAAAACACCGGACCCGGCTATGGCAGCGCCACCCTGGACTCCTACGACAATGTACGCAGCTCCTGGTCGCTGGGCGCCTATAGTGATTTCGCCTGGAAATCGACGATCGATTTCGGCGTGACCGCGGCCCAGGCCGGCAACTGGGATTTCCGCGCCGGCGTCGACTTCGATTATGGCAGTGCGCTGTTCATCGACGGTCAGGCGGTCGATTTCAAGTCGAACAATATGTGGTGGTCAGGCAGTTACGCCAACGCTTCGCAGATTCTGCAGGCTTCGTTCAACCTGGGCGTGGGAAATCACACCCTGACGATCTATGGCATCGAAGGCTGCTGCGACGGCGCGGTCCAGACGCAGTTCAAGTACGGCAGCCAGCAATTTGCCAGCTTCACCAAGGCCGATGGGCTGGACCGGGTGTCCGATGTACCGGAGCCGGCAACCCTGGCCAGCCTGACACTGGGCTTGGGGCTGATTGCAGGCCTGCGCCGCCGCCGAAACAAGCGCAACTGATCGGCCCCAGCGCCAGCAGAACGCCGCAGATTCCGAAAGGACCTGCGGCGTTTTTCGTTACAATCGGCGCCTACAACAAATCCTGGAGACAGACACTCACCATGAAAAACCTGCTTACCCCGCTAGCCGCCGCCCTGCTGGCCGCCGGCGCCATGACGATCGCCCATGCCGCCGCCCCGGCCCCCGCCACGGTCACCGAACTGACCACCATGGCCAAGCGCTTCGCCCCGGTCGACCTGACCGCCGACACCAGCAAGCTCTCGAAAGGCGACCGCGTCGCCATCGAAAAACTGATCGAAGCCGCGAAGATCGTCGACACCCTGCAGCTGCGCCAGCGCTGGTCCGGCAACGAGGCGCTGTGGGCCGCGCTGCAGAAGGACACGACGCCGCTCGGCAAGGCGCGGCGCGACTACTTCTGGCTGAACAAGGGCCCGTGGTCCATCATCGACGGTAACCATTCCTTCATGCCGGCGAGCTTCGGCGGCATCCAGATCCCGGCCGAGAAACCGCTGGGCGCCAACTTCTATCCGGAAGGGGCGAGCAAGCAGGAGCTCGAAACCTGGATGAACAGCCTGTCCCCGAAGGACAAGGAGCAGGCGCAATGGTTCTTCACCGTTATCAAGCGCACCAAGGACGGCAAGGGCAAGCAGCAGTTCACCAGCGTGAACTACTCGGACGAATACGCCACCGAGCTGCAGCAACTGTCGAAGCTGTTGAAGGAAGCCGCTAGCGCCACCGACAACGCCTCGCTGAAGAAATTCCTGAACCTGCGTGCAGACGCCTTCCTGTCCAACGACTACCTGGCCTCGGATTTTGCGTGGATGGACCTAGATTCGCCGGTCGACGTCACCATCGGCCCCTACGAGACCTATAACGACGAGCTGTTCGGCTACAAGGCCGCCTTCGAGGCCTATGTGAACGTGCGCGATGCGAAGGAGACCGAGAAGCTGAACTTCTTCGGCAAGCACATGCAGGAGCTGGAGAACAACCTGCCGCTCGATTCGAAGTACCGCAATCCGAAGGTCGGGGCGATCGCGCCGATGGTGGTGGTGAACCAGGTATATGGCGCCGGCGACGGCAACATGGGCGTGCAGACCGCCGCCTACAACCTGCCGAACGACGAGCGCATCATCAGCAAGCGCGGTTCCAAGCGCGTGATGCTGAAGAACGTGCAGGAAGCGAAGTTCGAGTCGACGCTCAAGCCGATCACGAAGCTGGTGCTGAGGCCAAGCGACCAGAAGGACCTCGACTTCGATTCCTTCTTCACCCACATCCTGGCGCACGAGATCATGCACGGCCTGGGCCCGCACGCGACCACCCAGAACGGCAAGCCGTCGACGCCGCGCCAGGACCTGAAGGACGCCTACTCGACCATCGAGGAAGCCAAGGCCGACGTGACGGGCCTGTGGGCGCTCGGCTACATGATGGACAAGGGCCAGCTGAAATCCTCGCTGGGGCAGGGCGCCGCCGCCGAGCGCAAGCTCTACAACACCTTCCTGGCATCGGCCTTCCGCACCCTGCACTTCGGCCTGACCGACTCGCATGCGCGCGGCATGGCCATCCAGGTCAACTACCTGCTCGACAAGGGCGGCTTCGTGTCGCACGGGGACGGCACCTTCTCGGTGGACTTCAACAAGATCAAGGGCGCCGTGGCCGACCTCGACCGCGAATTCCTGACCATCGAGGCGACCGGCGATTATGCGCGCGCGCAGGCGCTGATGAAGCAGTACGTGGTGATCCGCCCGGACGTGCAGAAGGCGCTGGACAAGATGAAGGCGGTGCCGAACGATATCCGGCCGGCGTTTACTACTGCGGCCAAGCTGACTGCGGCATCCGCTCGATAAGCACCGCACTCGAACAACGTCGTCCCCGCGCAGGCGGGGACCCAAGTTTTGCGCGCAGTTGCAAGCGTTAGCGGTTTGCCACGAAATAGAGACGCGGAAACGACGAGCTGAATAATTTGTACTTCTGGTAAGTTTGCCCTTTTAAACATCCAGTAAAAAATAATCCACTGCAGGGTTTCCCGAAGGATAGAATTGCTGATAGGCATGTTATCTATCCAATCGGGAAATCCTCGATGATCAAGTCTCTCATCAAAGCCGCGGTGTTCTCCGCGGCCTTCCTGGCTGCCGGCGCTGCGAGCGCCGCCTCGTCCGACCTCACCGCGCTCGAAAAACGCTGGCTGGTGGCCGCCTATCCCGTCCTCGAATACGCGCGCGGCTTGCCGCTGCCGATCGACATCGTGGTCCAGCCTCAGGCCGGGCCGGACGATGTGCCGCTGGCGATGGGCTTCGATGGCGGGCGCTGCAAGCTGGTGATTTCCCTGCGCGGCAATCCGGATGCGGAGAAGCAGCTGGCCGGTGTGACCCCGGCCGAGCAGGGTGAGCTGATCGAGGCGATGGCGGCGCACGAAATCGCGCATTGCTGGCGCTACGCCCAGGGCGCCTGGCATGCGCTGCCGGCCGGCTTCGTCGAAGTGGGCGAGGAAACCTCGGCCGATCCCTCGCTGCTGGCGGCATCGAAAGAAATGCGCGAGATGCGCCGCGAGGAAGGCTATGCCGATCTGGTGGCGCTGGCCTGGACCCGCCACAGCCATCCCGGCGACTACGCGCGCGTGCACGCCTGGCTGGACAAACTGCGCGCCGTGCAACCGGTGGCGCGCAGCGGCCACGATACCCGGGTGTGGGTGAAGCTGGCCGCGGACGGCGGCCGTTTCGGCGCGGCCGGCCAGCCTTTCGAGGATGCGGCCAGGCTGTGGAAGGATGGCCTGGTCAAGGACGATTGATGCCGGTCTGCCCGGTAATTATGGTTTTTTCGGCAATTGTACGGTGTCGCACAGATAGCCGGTTCAGGCAGGCGTCTAATCGTCTGTATTAAAACAACCGATTACAAGGGCTACCGATATGAAAACGCTGATTGCGACTTTGCTCGCGACGGCCGCCGGCGCCGCTTTCGCCGCTCCCACCTTTGCACTCAACCACGATCCGGCCAGCTACCGCGCCGTCACCCAGAAGGCCGCCGCCGACTACAAGGCGGCGACCGCGAAGTGCGGCAGCATGAACGGCAACGACAAGGATGTGTGCATGGCCGAGGCCAGGCTGGCCCGCACCCGTACCGAAGCCGACGCCCTGGCCAAGTACAACAACACCGCCACCAGCCGCGCCAAGGCGCGCAGCAACATGGCCGACGCCGAGTATGACCTGGCCAAGGCCAGGTGCGGCGGCAAGAGCGGCGCCGACAAGGACGACTGCATGAACAACGCCAAGTCGGTGCACACCGCCGCCCTGGCCGATGCCAAGTCCGGCGCCACCGCGACCGGCGCCAGCGCCGCCGGCGCCACGGGCTCGGATAGCGGCCTGGTCAGCAGCACCGACAAGTCGACCGCCGCCGACAAGTGCGCCCAGGGCGACAGCCGGACCGGCTGCCTGGTGCAGACCAAGCCGTCCACGGTGAAGGACAACGCGGGCGAGATCGCCAACCGCACCGAGAACGCCGCCGACCGCGCCGGCGACAAGGCCGCAGCCGCCACCTCGACCGCTGCCGCGAAGACCAGGGAAGTTGCCGCTACCGCCGCCGACAAGACCAGGGCCGTGGCCGCCACCGCTGTAGAGAAGACCAAAGAAGTCGCGAAAGCCGCCGTCGAAAAGACCAGGGAAGTCGGCGCAACAGTCGCCCAGAAAACCGAAAACGCGATGGACCGCGCCGGCGACAAGACCCGCGATACCGCTGCCGTCTCCGCGCAAAAAACCGAAAACGCGATGGACAATGCCGGCGACAAGACCAGGGACGCCGCCTCCAAGACTAAACTGGCCGCTTCCGATACCGCCATCACCACCAAGGTAAAGGCCGGCCTGGTCAAGGAGCCGGACCTGGAATCGCTGGGCATCCATGTCGAGACCGAGAAGGGCGTCGTGATGCTGAGCGGCTTCGTGAATTCGAAGGCCGAGGCCGACAAGGCGGTCAAGGTCGCCAAGGGTGTCGACGGCGTGAGCAGCGTGAAGAGCGCGATCAAGGTCAAGTAAGCACTTACCAGGCGTCCACCAGGGCGCATCCGATTTCTGCCATTTTTCGGCCGGCTTGCCACAGTCGGCCGTCTTTTTTGCAGGATATAATCGTTCAGGTGAACAGACTAGAAGCCTTCGGAATCATCGCGGCCCAGGCAGCGCGCGGCGATATTTCCTTTCCCACCAGCGTCAACGCCGTGCTGCGCCTGCAGCAGGCTCTGAACGATCCCGATTGCCATCTCGGAGAGGCGATCCGGCTGGTGCTGGGCGAGCCGCAGCTGGCGGCGCGCACGGTGGCGCTGGCCAATTCGTCCGCCTTCAATGCCGGCAACCAGCCGATCACCAATGTGCGTGCGGCGGTCACCCGGGTCGGCTACCGCAACCTGCAGATGCTGGTGGCCAGCCTGGTGGTGCGCCAGTTCGGCAATTGCATCCAGGATCCGGTCCTGCGCGTCAAGGCCGAGCAGCTGTGGGAGCACACCGTGCAGGTGGCTTCCCTGGCCCAGGTGTTCGCGCGCCGGCTCACCTTCGTCAATCCGGACACCGCGATGTTCGCCGGCATCGTCCACGAGATCGGCGCCTTCTATCTTTTATTGCGCGCCGGCGAATTCCCGGGCCTGCTCGATGACGACGAGGAGCGCTGGGGCGAGCTGTGCGAGGACGTAGTCACGCGCGAAGTCGGGCGCCGCCTGTTCCTGCCGGAACCGGTGGCCCATGCCGTGTTCGAGCTGCGCGGCGCCGAGCTGCACACGCCGCCGGCGTCGCTGCTCGATACGCTGCTGCTGGCCAACCTGTATGCCAGGATGCCCTCGCCGCTGGGCGCCGTCGCGCCTGTGCCGGACGAGGGCGTGGTCGACGCGGCGACCCTGCAGGCGATCATCCTGGAAGCTGCCGAGCTCGGCGCTTCGATGGAGCAGGCGGTCCTGGTCTGAGGCGCTGAGTCTGAGGCGCTGAGTTCAGGCGATCACTCAGGCCAGCACGCGCACGCCACGGCGCGCGTGGGCCTGCATCGCAAGCGCCAGCACCAGACCGGCGCCGGCCAGGCCGGCGGCAACCCACTGCGGCGAAGCATAGGAAAATCCCAGGATCAGCGGAATGCCGCCGAGGAAGGCGCCCAACGCATTGCCGATATTGAAGCCGGACTGGCCCAGCGAGGAGCCCAGCATCTCGGCTTCGCGCGAGTGTTCGATCAGCAGCATCTGGATCGACGGCCCCAGCGCCAGCGCATTCGCGCCGACCCCGAACGCCAGCATCACCATCGCGACCTGCGAGGACGCCAGCACCGCGTTCAGGAGCAGCAGCACGATCATCGAAGCCAGCAGGATCTGGATCGCACGCAGCGGATGCACGCGGTCGGCCAGCTTGCCGCCGAACTGCACGCCGGCCGTCATGCCGACCCCGACCACGGTCATGATCAGCGGGATCATGTCGGCGTGGAAGTGCGTGACCTCGGTCAGCAGCGGCGCGATGTAGCTGAGCCAGGCGAACAGGCCGCCAGTGCCGATCGAGGTGATGCCCAGCGCCAGCCACAGCTTGGGGTTGCGGAAGATGCGCAGGTCCTGGGCCAGGCCGGCGCGCTGCTTGCCCTCGAAATAGGGAATGACCTTTTGCGTCATCAGGGCGGCCGCCAGGCCGATCGCGGCGACGATCAGGAACACCAGGCGCCAGCTCATGTGGTGACCCAGCCAGGTGCCGGCCGGCACCCCGACCACGTTGGCGATGGTGAGGCCGGAGAACATGCTGGCCAGCGCCGCCGCTTCCTTGCCCTTGTCCGCAAGGCGGGTGGCGACCACGGCGCCGACGCCGAAGAAGGCGCCGTGCGGCAGGCCCGCCAGGAAGCGGAACAGCATCATCGTGTGGAAGTTGGGGGCGAAGGCCGACAGCGCGTTGAAGGCGGCAAACATCAGCATGAACCAGACCAGCACGCCGCGCGGCGGACGGTGGCCGAGCATGCTGACCAGGGTCGGGGCGCCGACCACCACGCCGACGGCGTAGGCCGAAATCAAATAACCCGCTTGGGGGATGGAAATGTTCAGGCCGGTGGCGATGTCGGGGAGGATACCCATCATGACGAATTCCGTCATGCCAATGCCGAAACCGCCGAGGGCCAGTGGGGCCAGGCTTTTCTTGATCACTGCAGTCTTTTCTTGTTACGGGGAAGGGCGGTCACTATAGCCCTGCACGGCTGGGGAGTCCGCTTTCGAGTGGTGATGACCGGTATAGCCCGGGATGATAGCGGTATCAGCGTTTTTCTGCCGAGCTCGCCACGATTATTCGCCGATCCAGACGACGCGGCCGCTGCCGGCATCGCTCAGGCGCGCCACCAGGGCATCGGCCCTGTCATCCGGCAGGCTGAAGGTGAAGCGCACGTCCTGTTCGTGTTCCACCTGTTCCAGCGTGGCGCCGGCCAGTTCCAGCTCGCGCCGCAGCAGGCCCTCGAGCGGGTAGGGTACGGCGCAGCGCAGGGTGCGCTGGCGGATGATCGCGATTTTTTCCGCTTTCAACAGGGCCTGGGCCACGCTGTCGGTGTAGGCGCGCACCAGCCCGCCGGCGCCTAGCTTGACGCCGCCGAAGTAGCGCACCACGGTGGCCAGCACGCCTTCGAGGTCCTGGTGGCGCAGCACGTCCAGCATCGGCCGTCCTGCGGTGCCGCTCGGTTCGCCATCGTCGACAGCGGCCGACTGCCCGCCTGCCAGCAGGGACCAGCACACGTGGGCGGCGCCGGGATGCTCGCCACGCAGCCGCGCCACGACCTGCTGCGCGCCGGCGCGGTCCGGCATCGGCTGCACGCAGGCGATGAAGCGGCTCTTCTTGATGATGAGTTCGTGGTGGACGGAGGCGAGGATGGTCTGGGGCATTGCAGAGAGGCTTGACATGCAGAAAGGGAGGACTTTACCCGAATTTAATAGGATCGATGTCGACGGACTTTACATTTTCTTCACAAATGAATTGGCGTCATTTTCGTAAAAAAATAATATCGTTGAAAATCAGCATCTTGCCGCGCTGCATGGATTCTGGATGCGCGCTGGAACAGTTTATGCGTGTAAATCTGCGCAGTCCTGGACTTGCAATGGTCGTTCCACTCTTCAAAACTGGGAAACAAGATGAAAATGAAAACAATCCGTATTTCCTTGCTGGCCCTGGCCAGTACGATGGTTCTCGCTTTCGGCAACAGCGCCCATGCAGCGCTGATCACCGAGATCGGCGACGCTGGAAAATTGACGACGACGGCGCAAACGAGCGCAGGCAGCGGCGCCATCGACGCCATCCGTGGAACGCTTCTGACTTCCAGCGGCGACGACTATGCCGACATCTTCCGCATCTATCTGAAAGCGGGCAGCGGATTCTCTGCGACGACCACGCTCTCATCTTTCGCGTATAACAATTTCGATACCAGCCTGTTCCTGTTCAACAGCGCCGGCCTTGGCGTGGTTGCCAATGACGACGATCCGAACGTTGGACCGACCTCGACCATCGGGTATACCTCGGCCACTTCCGACTATTACTACCTGGCGATCGCCGGCGCGGGTTACACGCCGGTCAGTGCATCCGGCGCCATTTTCGGCAACCTGATCGGCCAGGACCAGGTCGGACCGACCGGGATGGGCGGTGCAGATGCCCTGTCGAACTGGATCAGCGTGACCAGCGAAGGCGATGCCTATGAAATCCAGCTCAGCGGCGCCTACGCGGGTCCGCAAGCCGATGTACCGGAGCCGGCCTCGCTGGCACTCGCGGCATTGGGCCTGGGCGCCTTGCGCGCCAGCCGCCGTCGCGCCGCTCGCCGTCCTGCGTAAACCACCCTGCCATCAATTTTAGAATTGGGATCAACCATGAAAAAAGTGTCATTGGCACCGTTGATGGTGCTCTTGCTGTCGGCTTTTTCGACCGCCTACGCGGGCCAGCTCGACAGCCGCCTTGCCGACCTGGTCGCGGCGAAAAAGGCGGCCAGCGTTGCCAAGCCGGGGGCGCGCCTGGCGCAATCGGCCGATCAGCCGACCGCCCGTTTCGACGGTATGCTTGACGCCGCCGGCCGGGTGCTGGTCGACATCCATCTGGACGGTAGCGAGCCGATCGCGGTGATTGTCGAGCGCCTCAAGGCCAACGGCGCCGTCGTCACCGGCGTCGATCCCTACTTCCAGAATGGCGCGGTATCGGCCTATGTGCCGGTGGAGCAGCTCGAGGTACTCGCGGCAAGCAGCGGCCTGAGACTCATGAAGATGTCGCTGCGGCCCGCCAGGAACGTGGGGGCTACCACCTCCCAGGGCGCCAAGGTGCTGCGCTCGGATGTTGCCAACGCCAGCGGCTACAATGGGTCCGGCATCACGGTCGGCGTGCTGTCCGATTCGTATGACGCCTCACCCCTCGGTTTTACCACGACCCGCGCTGCCACCGACATCGCAAGCGGCGACCTGCGGCCCCCGAAACTGGTGATCGACATCGGTGCGGATCCGTCGAATACCGACGAGGGCCGCGCGATGATGCAGATCGTGCAGGATGTCGCGCCGATGGCGGACCAGTGCTTCGCGACCGCATTTGCAGGGGAGTCGGCGTTTGCCGCCAACATCCGCGCCTTGCGCACTAACCCGGCCTGTAATGCCGACATCATCGTCGATGACGTGTTCTACTATGACGAGCCATTCTTTTCCGACGGTCAAGTAGCCCAGGCCGTCAATGACGTGGTGACGAGCAGCACCCTGCCAGGTAAAAAGGTCAGCTACTTCTCTTCGGCCGGCAACCAGGGCGGCGCCGGCGGCGGCGGCTCGATCGACGTGCCGAACGCGACCTTCTCCACCGCGCCGACCAGTCTTGGCAACATCAACTTGGCAAGCATCGCCACCTGTAGCAGTTCTCCAGCCTCCGGCAGCACCAAGGCCAACGTAGGCGGCGGCTGGCTCAATTTCGGCAGCGGCGTCTATGCACTGCCTGTAACCTACAACGGCGCCGGTTCGACTTTCATCATGCAGTGGGATGATTTGTTTTATCAGGGCAAGGTCACGACGGACTTGAACTTCTACCTGTTCAATAGCGCCGGCAATTGCGTGTTCACCTTCGCTACAAACAATATCACCAACGACTACGCGGCCGAAATCATCGGCTTGTCGGGCGGTGCGTCGGGTACTTACCGCATCATGGTCGGACGCACCAGTGCCGGCACCAAGAAAGCGACGCGCGTGCGCCTGGTGAATCTCGACGGCTGGGGTGGCTCGGCCCTGACTGCGTCGAACAGTCCCACCACCTTCGGGCATAACGCGGCGGTGAATGCCAACAGTGTCGCAGCCTACCGCTACACGGTGCTGAATCCCTCGATCATGCCATACAAGCCGGGTCTCGAGGGCTTCAGCAGCCCAGGGCCATCGAGCATCTATTTCGATGCAGCCGGCAATCGCCTGGCCGTGCCGGAAACGCGCAAGAAGCCCGACATGGCCGCACCCGATGGTGGTGACACGACCTTCTTTTACCCAGGTTCGGATTACGAAGGCAACGGCCGTCCAAACTTCTTTGGCACCAGCGCCGCTGCACCGCATGCGGCGGGCGTGGCTGCGCTGATGCTGCAGAAAGCGGGCGGGCCTAACTCGCTCACGCCGAAGCAGGTCAAGTCGATCATGCAAACGGCCGCGCCGGCGCGCGTGGTGCCGTTCTCGGGTGGTTCGGCGACCAAGGTATGGAGCCTCTACGATGGCTTTGGCTTGATCGATGCTGTCGAATCGCTCAACAAGCTGCCCTGAGCGCTGATCGCTGATCGCTGGACGAAAAAAAGGCTTCCTGATGGAAGCCTTTTTTCTACTGCTTGTTCGTGGTAGGCCGTGCTGGGCTCGAACCAGCGACCAACGGATTAAAAGTCCGCTGCTCTACCAACTGAGCTAACGACCCGACGGCGAGCATTATAGCGGCTCGGCAGCATCCGGCCAAGGCCTTTCGTGCGGGAAAGAAACGCCAGCTCGACTGTGATATGCAAAAAGAATCACTGAGCAATAAATCATATATTAGACAAATCACAGGCGCTGCGGCAATCTGGTGTTTTGAGAGGAGACATCATGCCGACTTACCGTTCCCGTACCACCACCCAGGGCCGCAACATGGCGGGCGCCCGTGCCCTGTGGCGCGCAACCGGCATGAAGGACGGCGATTTCGAGAAGCCGATCGTCGCGGTGGTGAACTCCTTCACCCAGTTCGTGCCCGGCCATGTGCACCTGAAGGACCTCGGCCAGCTGGTCGCCCGCGAGATCGAGGCGGCCGGCGGCGTCGCCAAGGAATTCAACACCATCGCGGTCGATGACGGCATCGCCATGGGCCACGGCGGCATGCTGTACTCGCTGCCTTCGCGCGACCTGATTGCCGACTCCGTCGAGTACATGGTCAACGCCCACTGCGCCGACGCCATGGTCTGCATCTCGAACTGCGACAAGATCACGCCTGGCATGCTGATGGCCGCGATGCGCCTGAACATCCCGGTGGTGTTCGTGTCCGGCGGGCCGATGGAAGCGGGCAAGGTCATCAAGACCGTCAACAACGACAGGAAGATCATCAAGCTGGACCTGGTCGACGCCATGATCAAGGCCGGCGACAGCACCGTGTCGGACGCGGACGTCGCCGAAATCGAGCGCTCGGCCTGCCCGACCTGCGGCTCCTGCTCGGGCATGTTCACCGCCAACTCGATGAACTGCCTGACCGAGGCGCTGGGCCTGTCGCTGCCTGGCAATGGCACCATCGTCGCCACCCACGCCGACCGCAAGGAACTGTTCCTGCGCGCCGGCCGCCTGATCGTCGAGCTGGCCAAGCGCCACTACGAAGGCGACGATTATTCGGTGCTGCCGCGCTCGATCGCCACCAAGACCGCCTTCGAGAACGCGATGACGCTGGACGTGGCGATGGGCGGCTCCACCAACACCGTGCTGCACCTGCTGGCCGCGGCCCACGAAGCCGGCGTCGAGTTCGCCATGGCCGACATCGACCGCATCTCGCGCAAGGTGCCCTGCCTGTGCAAGGTGGCGCCGATGACGGACAAGTACCACATCGAGGACGTGCACCGCGCCGGCGGCATCGTCGCCATCCTCGGCGAACTGGCGCGCGCCGGCCTGCTCGACACCTCGGTGCCGAGCGTGCACAGCGCCAGCCTGGCCGAGGCGATCGAGAAATACGACATCCGCCGCAGCGACGACCCGGCCGTGCACCAGCTGTTCCGCGCGGCGCCGGGCGGCGTGCCGACCCAGGTGGCGTTCTCGCAGGCCGAGCGCTTCGACGACAACGACATCGACCGCGCCAAGGGCTGCATCCGCGACCTGGCCCACGCCTATTCGCAGGACGGCGGCCTGGCGGTCCTGTACGGGAACATCGCGGAGAAGGGCTGCATCGTGAAGACCGCCGGCGTCGACGAAAGCATCCTCAAATTCTCCGGCAGGGCGCGCGTGTTCGAGAGCCAGGACGCGGCGGTCGAGGCCATCCTTGGCGACCAGGTCGTGGCCGGCGACGTCGTCATCATCCGCTACGAAGGCCCGAAAGGCGGCCCCGGCATGCAGGAGATGCTGTACCCGACCTCGTACATCAAGTCCAAGGGACTCGGCAAAGCCTGCGCCCTGTTTACGGACGGGCGCTTCTCGGGCGGCTCCTCGGGCCTGGTGATCGGCCACGCTTCGCCGGAAGCGGCGGAAGGCGGCGCGATCGGCCTGGTGCAAGAGGGCGACATGATCGACATCGACATCCCGGCGCGCACGATCGACTTGCGGGTCTCGGCCGAGGAGCTGGCGCACCGCCGCGCGAAGATGGAAGACCGCGGCGTTGACGCCTGGAAGCCGCTCGGCCGCGAGCGCGTGGTGTCGCAGGCGCTGCAGGCGTACGCTGCGCTGACCACCTCGGCGGACCGCGGCGCGGTGCGCGATCTGTCGCAGCTGAAGCGCTGATCGACTGATCCATCAAGCCGCTAATCCACGAAGCCGCGCCCCGGTCGCGGCCCGGTCGAGAACAGCACCGGCGGATGCCCGCCGGGCGGGCGCGCGTACGCGACCACGATCCGCTCGGCGTCATCCTCCTCGCCCTCGGGCTGGAACTGGATCGAGACGTCGCCGGCCTGTGATACAAAATGGTCCGGCCCGGCCAGCTGCAGTTCCTTCTGCTGGCTGGCGCCGATCCTGACGTAGAGCCGGCTGTCGAGCTCGAAGATGTGGGCGCGGTAGCCGTCCTGCAGGCCATAGAGGCCTTCGGCCTTGGCCATTTCCTGGGCGGTCGGCTTGCGCGGATAGACATTGCTGGCGCAGCCGGCACAGCCCAGCAGCAGGACAATAAACCACAGAAAAATGCGCATGGCCGCTCCGGGGTAAGCTGTCGATACCCCTTGGATGCGCTCTACGGTAAGAGGTTCAGAAGCCGAGATTCAGCTTGGCGTTGACCTTGTTCCCGTTGGTGTCGTTGCCCCACTTCTCGGCGGTATTGCCGAACTTCTGGCTTTCCACGCTCACGGACGCCTTCTCGTTCAGCCTGTACTGCGCACCGATGCCGGTATAGGCGCCGCCGACGACATTGTTCTGCCTGCCGAGGGCGTCGGCGCCGCGCCGCTCGCTATGGGAGAGTCCCACTTTGCCATAGGCCGAGAGATCGTCGGTGATCGGCGCGGCCACCTTCAGGGCGACATAGCTGTGGAAACCTTTGGTGCCCAGGGCGCCGGTCGTGTCCAGCGGGTCGCGCGGGTCGATCGCGTGGAAGCCGCGGTCCTTGCGTTCGACATAGCCGGCTTCGAGCGCCAGGTAGCGGTTGAGATTGATGCCGGCGACCAGGCGCGGATCGCTGCGGTAGCCATCGAAGAGCTTGGTGAACGGATGGGCGCCTTCGTCGACCATATAGGTCCGTTCGAAAGGCGTGGGCATCTTCGCGAAGGCCCTGGCTTCCGGCGAGGGCCGGGCCTGCAGCCGGGCCTGGGATGCCGGATCCACCAATTGCGCGCGGGCGCTGCCTGCGGCGAGCAGTGCCGCCGCCAGTCCGAACCGGAATGCGTTCATGTTTCCTCTCCCTGTTGCTTGCACCTTTACAGGATAGCAGCGCGGGTTCGGAAAAACTGTCACGATTTGTTATCAAACATGCATATGACATGGGCGGCTCGTGATACGGGAATCCGCGCAGCGCCGCGGATTCGTATCATTTCGCATCGATCTAGACTCCAGCGGTGTGAGACGGTTTCGTGATGCCAGGGCCGAATTGCTTGCGGCCCGTGGACTCCCCTCTAGACTGGCCTTACGGTCAATCTGTTTTAAGGAGCCATCATGCGATCCCGAGTACTGATTCTTCCCGCGTCCCTGCTGCTGCTGGCGTCAAGCGCAGGTGCGCAGACACAAGCGCAGACACAAGACTATCCGTTGACCACGCCCGAGACGATGTTGCGGGTGGAGGTGATGGCGGAAACACCGGCGTTCACGTTCCGCGACTACGAAGCCGAGGCGATCAGCGGCGCCTACGCCATGTCGAACGGCTGGCGCATGAAGGTGGATCCGTCGGCCGACGGCATCGTCGCGCAGATCGACAAGCAGCCCCCGATCCGGCTCGTCGCGCTGTCGCGGGACAGGTATGCGACCCGTGACGGCAATGTCGCGATGGAGTTCAACCGCGGCGCGCTGGGCGATGAAATGCTGATGAGCTATGTGCCAGGTTCGCGCACGGCGCAGATGGTCGTGATCACGACGGCCAGACTGGCACAGCGTTGAAGAGGGCGGGATCGGTCCCGCAAACAAAAACGCCAGCCCGAAGGCTGGCGTTTCTTTATTCTGGTAGGCCGTGCTGGGCTCGAACCAGCGACCAACGGATTAAAAGTCCGCTGCTCTACCAACTGAGCTAACGACCCGAAGGCCGGCATTATAACGGCTTGGCGGTATTTTGCCAGTCACTTTCTTGAACCCGATGCTCAGTCGGCGGCGCCGCGGCCCGGGCGCTCGCTGGCTGCAAGCCGGATCGTGTCCTGCCGCAGAATGCCGCGATCGTGCTCGAGGACGATGCGGTCGTTGGCGAGATCGGGGCCGAACTGGATGGCCAGTTTGCCATCGGCGGAGGCAAAGCGATTCGGTCCTGCCAATAGGAGTTCTTTTTGTTGGCCGCGTCCAATCTTCACGTAGAGCCGTGTGCCCAGCAAGAAGATGTCGGCACGTCGTCCGTCGCTGAGCTTGTACGCGCCCGTAATCTGCTCCATCTGCTCTGCGGTGGCGCGGCTTGCTGGGGTCGATCCGGCATCGGCCTGGGCCGTGCTCGCCGTCGTCAGCAGGACGGCAGCCGCCAGGAAGATGGAAAGTGCTCGCATGGTGCTTCCCTTTCAGTGGTTGAGAAACTTGATGAACCAAGTGTAGGGATGACCAGGTCTTTGATTGTTGACTTAAGGCAATTCAAAGTTCCTAAAAGAAATTGAATCGAGCGCGCCATGATGCGTGCGTCATTTCTTATCTGTCTGGATTTGCCGGAACCCAGACCGTTTCGTGATGGATCCTGCAAATGCCTTGAGGCCCCGCATCGCCGTCCTACACTGAGTTCACCGCCGCTGGCGAGGCCAGCATTGCGGCAAACCTGTTTCGCGAAGGAGCGATCATGCGTCACTTACTATTGGCAGTCCCTGCGACCCTGCTGCTGGCATCCCATGCCGGCGCCCAGTCAGGAAATTATCCACCGCCCGACACGGCGCCGATCTCGACAGTGCAGGTGACGGCCCCGGTCCGCCTCAGCGAGGACCAGATCCAATCGCTGCGCGGCTATTACGCGATGTCGAACGGCTGGCACATGAAGGTGGAAAGGGCCTCCAAAGGCATCGTTGCCCGCATCGACCAGCAGCCGCCGATCCGGCTGGTCGCGGTCACGGCGGACAAATTCGTTTCACGTGACGGCAATGTCACGATGGACTTCAACCGCGGCGACAATGGCGACGAAATGACGATGAGTTATGTGCCTGACCAGCGCCTGGCCATCCGCTACGTGGTGACCGCGACACTGGCGCAACGATGACGCCGAGCCGGCGCCGACAACAAAAACGCCAGCCTGCGGGTTGGCGTTTTCATTGAAATTTTCCGCTTCATGCATCGCGGATTTGGCCCGCACGATAGACGTGCGTGAAAATTATTAAATCTGTTATTCTCCAGACACAATTTCTTTTCAACAAGACTCTGGAGTCCCATGAAGCTCTCGACTGTTGCTTTGCTCAGCGCCCTGGCCCTGTCGGATTATGCGGCGGCAGCCAACGTGCGTACCGAAATCACCCGTACGACCCACGGCGTCGTCCACGTCAAGGCCAGCGATTTCCGTAGCCTCGGCTATGGCGCGGCCTATGCGTATGCAGAGGATAATGTCTGCATGTTCGCGGACTCGCTGCTGACCGTACGCGGCGAACGATCCCGCTATTTCGGCGGCGCCGCCCCGGCCACCGCGCCGGTGAATGGCGAATATGGCGCCGGCCTCGACCTGTTCATGCAGCTCCCGAACGAGCAGAGCGACTTCTTCTTCAAGGGCTATCTCGACCTGGAACAGCTTCGCGCCGGCTATGCGGCGGCGTCGAAGGACGTCAGGGACCTGCTGGCCGGCTATGCGGAAGGGTATAACCGCTTCCTCGCCGACAAGCGGGGCAGGCTGCCGAAGGCCTGCAATGGCGCGGCCTGGGTCAAGCCGATCAGCGTCGACGACCTCTACCTGTTCATCGGCGAAAAAGCGCTGCACGCAAGCGGCGAGGCGTTCGCGGCGGCCATCGTCGGCGCCTCGCGCGATCCTGCCGAGCCCGTCTCGCTGGCCAGGGCAATGCCCGCCGCAACGGCGCCGATGCCGAAGGGCATACCCGCCGGCGTGGGCAGCAACGCGCTGGCGGTCGGCAGCGCCGTCAGCAGCAACGGCAAGGGCATCCTGCTCGGCAATCCGCATTATCCCTGGACCGGCACGGACCGCTTCTACCAGATGCACCTGACCGTTCCGGGCCGCTACGACGTGATGGGCGCGAGCCTCGGTGGCATGCCCTTCGTCACCATCGGCTTCAACCGCAATCTCGCGTGGTCGCATACGGTGACCAGCGCCTCGCACTTCACCACCTTCCGGCTCGCCCTCGATCCGGCCGACCCGTCCGGCACCACCTATTTCTACGATGGCGCGCCACGCAAAATGACCGAGCGCACCGTCTCGGTCGAGGTGCTGCAGCCGGACGGCAAGCTGGTGACGAAGCAGCGTTCCTTCTTCTTCAGCCACCAGGGCGCCGTGATCGTGCTGCCCGACGCCGGCATCGGCTGGACCAGCGACAGCGCCTTCGTGCTGGCGGACGCGAACCGCTTCAACACCCGCCTCGGCGACCAGTGGCTGAAGATGGGCCAGGCCGACGACGTGACGCAGCTGCAGAGCGCCATCCACGCGGTGAAAGGGCTGCCCTGGGTGAACACCGTCGCCGCCGACCGCAAGGGCAATGCGCTCTACATCGACGGCAGCGTCGTGCCCCACATGACGACCGATAAGTTCCTGTCCGACTGCCTGCTGGAGCCGTCGCTGCTGGCCTTCGACGGCACCCGCAGCGAGTGCGGCTGGGGCCAGGATGCGGACGCGCCGGCAGGCGTGTTCGGCGCGGCCAACGCCCCCGCGACCATCCGCCAGGACTACGTCGGCAACTCCAACGATTCCTATTGGCTGACCAACGCCAGGGCGCCGCTGGTCGGTCCGGCGCCCTACGGCTACTCGCCGCTGTTCGGCGCCGTCGGCGAGCAGCAGTCGCTGCGCACGCGCCTCGGCTTCAAGCAGGTGGAAGAGATGCTGGCGGACCGCCGCTTCCTGCGCATCGACGACGTGCAGGACCTGATGTTCGAGAACCGGCTCTACGCGGCCGAGCTGGTGCTGCCTTCGCTGCTGCGCGCCTGCCTGAAAGCCAACGACGCGCGCCTGCTGGTCCCGTGCGCAACGCTGGCGGCCTGGGACAAAAAGACGGACCTCGACAGCCGCGGCGCCGTCCTGTTCCGTGAGTTCTGGAACCGCGCGCGCGCGCTGCCCGACCTGTGGGCGACGCCCTTCAATCCGGCCGACCCGGTCAACACGCCGAGCGGCGTCGCCGCGTCCGCGGAGCCGGCCTTGCTGGATGCGCTGCGGGCGGCATCGGCGGCCATGCAGGATGTGGGCGTGCCGGTGTTCGGCCAGCTGGGCGACTACCAGACCGAGCAACGCAACAACAAACTCTACCGCCTGCATGGCGGCATCGGCGACGAAGACGGTTCGTATTCGTCCCTGCACATGCGCTCGGGGCTGACGGCGAAGGGCTATCGCAATGTCGACTGGGGCACGAGCTACATCCAGCTCGTCGGCTTCGATAACGCGGGGCCGGTTGCGAAAGGTCTGCTGGTGTATGGGCAGTCGGTGGATCCGGCGTCGCCCTTCTATGCCGATCAGCTGTCGCTGTTTTCGCAGAAGCGGCTGGCTGTGCTGCCGTTCTCGGGGCAGCAGGTCAGGGCGGCGCAGGTTTCTTCGCAGGTGTTGACGGCGAAGTGAGATGTAGCGGAAGACAGGAACGCCATCCCGACGGCTGGCGTTCATGCTAAATCTTTGGTGGCCGTGCGGCTCGAACCTGCGACCAACGGATTAAGAGTCGCTAGGCTGGGGTGGGCAACCTTTGTTAATCAATGACTTGCAACGCTTGCTAGATGCGACAACCAGTCACGTCAAAGGGGAGAGATGGTAACTTATCCGGAGTCAGTCACAAGTACTTCACATGGTGAGCTGGCTGGACAGTTATCCAACCCGTTCACCCCACGTTGGCCCGGTGCGCACCGATCAACTTGCATCCACATTCAGTAACACAGCCTTCCACGGCTACCGCAGTACCTCCTACAGTTACGCTGGAGTGGGCGGTGACGATCTTGTTGACTCCATGTGGTTTGCCGCTTGGGTAGTGCTGCGGGCAGTCCACCTGATCGCCAAGCCGCGCGATGGGATTCCCGTCTACATCATGCGATGGCGAGCCGCTGATCACCTTGCCGCCGTGATCGGTGGAATCGCCCACAACGATGATTTTCATTGACATGTCTCGTACTCTCCCCGCATCGGTTTCATTATTCCGACCACGCGCCAAACTCAATTCCGGAAGCGATGCCTATCAATCCCGAAAATGGAGACTCGCAAGAAGTTTGTCCCAGAGGGCTACGGCTTCGTCATCGGTCAGTGAACCTTTTGTTGCGTATTTTGTGTTTGCATTCACACCGGTATCGAGATTGATATCGACACTTGCAGGGTGACGCAATTCACCAGTCTTTCCGATAACCTCCCACATGAACTCGTGGATCATTACGCCATCTTTTCCATTATGTCGCAACAATACTTCTTCGCCGTTCCAGCCATTAACGATATGCTTGCCGATGCGCAAACGTGACAGTCCGGTATCAGTCGGGAAAACAACGCCTTGATCCCGCATGGCCGCTTCGTGACGCGCGATGATGCCTACGCCATTGGGGCCATCGGTACTGGCATTTTTATTTGACATCACGGAGAAACTCACGTCGGGCAGGCTTGGAAAATGAACTCCAGCCGAGAATATCTCCTGGAATTTTCCGGTGGTTTCTGCAATGAAGCCCAAGTTGATGCAAACGCCCGGGCCTTTCGGTACTTCCGCGTTATCACGGGCGCGCAGGTTACGTGCAATGTCAGCCGATTGGCTTAGGATTTTCTCGGCACTCTCTTCATCTCCAGATCCCCAGCCGAACTCGAAGACATGATTACCTGCGGGGACGAAACTTATGATCCCCTCACCGCCGACCGACTTCAGATAAGGACTTGCGAAATAACGCTGCACCAAGCTATTTGGAACCGGGCCGGCCGCCAAGGCGGAAAATTCCGCTTTTGATCGCTTCATAAGAGTCTCCTTACGAAATGCTTCTACCAGCTCCTTCTCTTTGCCAGCCGCATTCTCATGCGTAATAATTTTCGCTGGCATTTCTTGATAACCCAAGATGAGGTGCGCTTCTTCAGGCACGTCGAGCACATACCGGCCGAAGCAGACCGCTTTAGTTCTTGCGAATAACTTTTTCAATCGGGGCGACATTTCGGTTTGAGTTGGCACGCCAGTGTCCTCGTAAGAATAGGCCTGATGATGAAAAAAGAGGTAAAGGCCTACAGCCGCGATGAAACCAGCTAGGCCGGTGAATATAAGTCGGCTTTTTAATTCTGGTTTTGGAGTGGGATTAGTCATTTTTGATAGATTGGAAAACTACTTAAGCCGAGATGCCATCGTCCTTTGGATTGATGAGCCAGGCCTTGACGAAAGAGTGCGCCATATTCGTATCAGGTCTTCCATCCTGAGGCGGTATTGGCAATTTTTATCATTGCATATAGCATGGAGACACTTACCGCATCCGCCTTATAGCTCCCTTGATGGTCATATCCGGTTTGGACAAAATGCACAGTCGCTTTCACTTTTGCTGCTGAGTAGTCGGACGGGACAGTGCCATCTCCCGCATCCTGTGGCGGCAGGAGCTTTAATTTAAACTTGCGCTGGTCTTTCAGTGAAACGATCAGGTCGCCTGTCCCGTCCTCACTTACCAGTCTCCAAAGAAGTGGTGACTCTTTTGCGGCTGCAATTGCCGCGTTGACGTTAATGTCTTCGTGGGATAAAGGCTCGATTTTGTAAATTACGTTGCCATGTGTCAGATTTTTTACGTCGGCTGCGTAACTAGCGTACGTATGCGCGTGAAACGTGTTTTTTATTTCGGCGTGAAATTCTTGGGCCTCACCGATTCTGTCATTAACTAACTTCATAGCTGATGACTCGCGGAATGTCTTCCTTGCTGGGTTTATCCACTCAGGATTAATCAAGCGCCACCAGTTTTCAGGTTTCCGCGTGTAAATGTCGGGCGTTGGGGCTCCACTCATCGCCGGCGCGCTGGTTGTGGTGGAGGATGCTCCTGATAGGCCTCCGTTTGCTGGCCATTGCGCCAAGGTTTTCCCCTCGCGGTCTTGGACTTTCAACCAGTTTTGGCCATACTCTGGCGTTGGTAGAAGTTCAAGAGGGCCGGGTGCATTGGCAAACACCGCAGTGACGTCCTGCCCCGTATTTCCGATGATGGCTGCAGCAGGAGAATGGCCGTCTACTCCGCTGCGGACGCGTTTGTATGCTGCTGCAGAACCGTAAACCGGTTGTACGCTGTGATAGATCCCTAGAACGCAATCATTCAAGCCGCCCATTTCAGGATGAATTAGAGCGCGCGCGAGGATGCCACCCATTGAATGGGTAACCAGAATCACTTTGTCGCACTTGTGGCCATGCGCTTGATATGTCTTGATGAGATCCCTGATACGGGCAGCCGTCTTCTTTGCGGACACAGCATTGCTTTGGAGCCAGTTATAACCCATTGCATGGACCGGATATAGACAGTTGGCCACACGAAGAGCTTCTTTTTCTTCAAGCACGGCCGCGTTAGGCGCTCCCCATCGTTTCGGCGAAGCGCCTGTCACAGATATGAGTTGGCCGTTAGGATTCTCGTTTGAGATCCAGAACATGTCCAGCGGGTTGCGGCCTGTTTTATCTCCGTGCTGCCTGTACAATGAGCTAATGATACGGTTCAGCCTGCCCTCAAGTGTGGATAATGCCCCGCCGTAGTCGCCGAACGAAAGTTCACTCCAGCCGCGCCAACGAGCTTTTTGTGCCGCTGTCGCCGCATTCGGATGTTTTTTAGATAGATCCAAACCTATGGTCGCGTGGTCGCTCGTCAGCAAGCCAACGTCTTGCAGCATGTCCGGTACATTGCTGTGTCGAGTATCGGATTGCTGAGTGAGCGTCCCGCTTGGATCAAACCTGCCCTGGTCTTCGGTATACCGATAATAGTCCACCTCAGTTTCGTCAGGATCGAGCTTCATCTGACGTTCCCGAGGGCTTAAATTGGCCGTTTTTCGTACATTGGTAAGCAACGTGGAGGCGCCTAAATTATCTGGGCGCCAGGCGATATCGTCTTTACTCTTGAGGTCTGCTTTTCTTGCCCTGCTCATGCGCAGATTGCTGCCCATGACACCCGGCAAGAATACGATAGGGATGACCCGATTGGGCGGCGCCATGAAAACCGTTTCCCGCTGTTCGGTATCCACAGGCGTGAGATGGAATTCCCCTTCCATCGCGCCGCCCACGCTTTGTGTCATCGTTTTAACGTTAAGAGTGTCTTCGGCCATTTTATTCGCCTAATATTTTTAATTTGGCAGTTGCCATATCTATGCCTTTTTGTATGGGCATACGACCCTCGGCATCGGTGGCGCCCTTGATAATCGTTCCATCTTCGCGCGTTAGCTCGAACTTGCGGTTTGCTAGCGGCCCGTCGAGATCGCGCAAGACCGGGGTCTGATCGAAGTGGCCCTTTTCCATTTCGTTTGAGGCCAGTGCGAGACTCTTTGGATCGACGAAGCTATGAGAGGCGGCGTGGGCCACAAATGTGCCCGTTGTACCGTGTTCAATCCCGGCTTTACTGAATTTGACGTAGCTGCCGCCGCCGTTGATGACGATGTCTTCCTTGGCATTGATAACAATTCGGTTCCCCGTTTGTGTAATGTTCAATTTCGCGAGCAAATTGATACTGTCGGAAAGGGTCTGCACGTCGATGTCACCTGCCATAGCAGTCAACTTCATGCCAGCTCTTTGAACGAACAGGCGGAGCGTAGTGACGACGCTCGCGAAGAAACCGTCACCGGCTGCGATCGCGACGCTTTTCCCCGTTGTGATCGCGGTGTCCACTTCGCTTGCGATGTGCGTAGACTGAGCCGTGGTAGTAGCAATCCCGGCGGCACTCGCCAGTATCAAATGGGGCTCGGAGAGTTCTGGGAAGCTGCATTTTGCGGAACTGGCACCATCACCCCGAACCGCGTCGTTTTGCGCTTTGACGGATGCTGCCACGCGCGATTGCTGGCCGCTTTCCTGTGCTCGGTTTTTCTCCGCTACGTCCGCATGGTCCTTTTGGTTTTGTAGGGCGCAGGCGAGACGTTGAATGGTCTCGTCCATATCCTTGACCTGGGAGGTCGCGTTGGGGCGCGCCTCAGTGGTGATCAGCATGCCTTTTCCGGCCTGGGCGACGCCCCAGGCATTGGTGGCGATTTCCCAGCCTTCGCCTCGGGCATCCATGCGTCCGCGGTTGTTCTCGATTCGAGTGATATACCCGAGCGAAAGCTGGCTGTGCTGATGATCGCTCTTAAGCTGTGCCTGGATCTGCCCATTCGTGTCGTCGAGGATCAGGTGATTGCTCCTTCCACCAGAGGCATTGCCTCCATTGGGAGTTAGCTCCCGGCTTCGGAATCCGGTCAACGCCTTCTGTGTTGGCACAGTCCACGGCGGCATATTGAGTTCGTTGAATACTGCTCCCGTGATAATCGGACGGTCAGGGCAACCGCCGAGCCATTGGACGATCACTTCCGTTCCTATTCGTGGAATCGCCATGGCGCCAAGCTCCGCTCCGACCCAGGAACTGGATACCCGTATCCAGGTCGAGCTGCGTTCATCGTTGTTGCCTTCCCGGTCCCAATGGAATTGCACTCGTACGCGGCCGTATTCATCGGTGTGGATGCTGTCCGGACCAGAAGGGCCGACGACAATGGCAGTTTGGGGTGCAAGGATCTTGGTGTCCTTGCTGTTGAAGTTACGGCCTGGCCGCCAAGGGACACTCTTGCGAGTGCAGGTCAGCCAGTTGCGATAGAGGGTTTTCTCATCCTCTTCCTGCAGATAGTTGTTGGTGGCGATGTGACGGACCGACAGGACCAGGAAGTTGTCCTTGGCGGCCTCGCTGCTTCGGCCGTAAACATTGTGATTGAAGTGGTCTACCAGCTGGAACCAGCGGCCTGGCATCATGAAACGATCATTACCTTCCGCCTCGGTGTGCTTGGCAATGGCTTCGATTTCTTCCATCCTGATCCGACACTGGGCATCGCCATCCTGGAAGTTTTTGAAACCGTAAGCGCCGGCGTACTCATAGGACTCGATCTCTGGCACCTTGCCCTGCTGGTTCAAGGTGGGAAGGGTGAGACTGGACGGTCTGGGATCCTTGAAGTTGAAACCGTTCAAACCAAAGCTGGAGGGCATGGTCTGTCGCACCGGCGACCATCGATCAATCGCATCCTCTTCCAGTGCTCCGCCTTCGCCGTGAAAACGCACTTCTGCACCGCCATCGAGCGCCGGGGCCTGCGTGGAATCGCTGCTGACGATGAGCTTGTGTCCGGTAGCGTCATGTTCGTACCAGTAATACCAGCCTGCTGCCTCCCAGCGACGGCTCAGGTAGTTGAAGTCGGATTCGTCGAACTGACAGGCATCGGTCATGGCCGCATCATCGCCCGTCACGCGCCAGTCCCATTGAGGATAAATACCGTAGTCACGGAAAATGATTTCCGTCTGTTCGCGCAATGTCTTGTTATGGAATAGGTAGTTGTCCTTGCGTAGACTGAGGAATTTCAGCCAGGGACCGAGCTTGGCTTCGTAAAAGGTGATGCCGCCATCGGAATGACGGCGGCCGAAGCTGAATACGTAGCCGGAAAAATAGCGCAGGCTGCCGTCCTTGCGCACTAGCTCGATATTGAGCAGCTTACCTTGCATCTCCTTGAGCGCAACGCCGGCCTCATCAGACAGCAACTCGACTGTGAATTCAAAGTCCCTGGACAGACTCTCCGTTGCATCGATTTTGCTTACGACGAATTGGGCCGCGGGAGCGTCATTGTCAGGGAATGACAGACGTAGGATACGGTTGTACTGCCTGCCGTAAATGAGATCATGAATTGAGCGGAGAGGATTGGTCATCGCGATTCTGCGGTTGAACACATGCTTCGTTCGGTACTGCGACGTGAAAACCTTGTAATTATTCAAGGGCACGTACTAGAAGAACTTGAGCATGCGCAACTTGCCCTAGCTGTGCCGACAAGCCAATCGAAGATACGCGATTTGCTACAAGAATGATCCCAGCGAAGCGACGACGGAAAGGTCCGGTTGCAATGGGAAGAGAGTCGTTCATCGTGGCCTCCTAAACGCTTACGGACTTCGAGGCGGTTTGTCGAAGGTCGTAACGCTCTGGAAGGCGGCACCTTATGCTCGGGCTCCAATCATACCGAGGAGGTCTCGATGCACCCTGTAATCGCAAAGACGTTCGGTGGTTTGTCCACTTCGTACTACGTGCGGCATTTGATCTTCGGACTGGCGTTTCCGATTTTTCTTCTCATCATGTTGAGCCAGAGCCAGGGCAGCCATCCGCTGCATTTTCCAATGCTGCTGATGATGGTTGTGAATACATTGTTGTACCCCTATTCACGCTTTGTCTACGAGAGCGTTGTGAACTTTATGCTAGGGGAGAACGTGTTCTTCGTGAGCGCCCTGCTCATGCTTGGGGTTAAGTTGGCTTCGATGATGGTTTGCTGGGTTTTCGCGATTTTCGTTGCACCGATCGGCTTGGCATATCTCTATTTTCACCACAGCAGGGTATCGGGCTAGCATCACGAAGTTCGATGGTGAAGGAATGCTGACGCTGCGCTGGCGCAGGAGCACTGAGCAGGCATAGAATTGACTTCGAGCGCAAGCGGGCAGTCGAGCGCTCACTGATTTCACCTTCAGCCGGAGCGACGACCATGGGCTACGACCGGAACTACACCCGCGAGGAAATCCACCAGATTCTGTGCCTGAGCGAGCGCCGCCAGCGCCCCGGCGGCATCCACCACGGCCATGCAATCGCGCGTCACAGCGAACAGCGTGAGGACCCCTTCGACCGCCGCCAGATCAAGCAGGATTCCACCTTCGCCGGCCGTAAGGATCAGATCCTGGCCATCCAGGAAGCGCTGCACGATCCGGTCGGCCAGGCCGAACTGGCAAAACTGAACACCCACGGCGTGGACAGCTGCACGATCACGGTCCAGCTGAGCGCCCAGCTCGGGAAGATCAAGGCCAACGTGGTGCACAGCCCCATGGCCAAGGTGGCCAAGAAATGGGTGGCTGCGCAAGGTCCGCAACAATACCTGCAGAAAGTGGACGTGACCGCTGTCTTCGTGCTGGTCGACAAGGTGCTGCCGGCGCCGTCCTGGGCGCCGCTGCATATCCAGACCGCCTATCCCAAGGATTATCGATAGCGGAAGCAGAAAACAAAAACGCCAACCCGAAGGCTGGCGTTTTCATTAAATTCTTTGGTAGGCCGTGCGGGGCTCGAACCTGCGACCAACGGATTAAAAGTCCGCTGCTCTACCAACTGAGCTAACGACCCGAAGAAGGCTCGCATTATAGCGGGCCGTTTTGATTTACGCCAGAGCTACGTGCAAATTACGACAAAGCGGAGGTAACTTTCAGCACTTCCTCCGCCGTCGTCACCCCCTCCACCACCTTGTACGCCCCGGCAATGCGCAGCGGCTTCATCCCATCCGCCACGCTCTGCTGGCGCAGCGCCGCCAGGTCCGTCACTTCCTTGATCAGGTGGGTGAAGGGCTCGGTCACCGTCACCAGTTCGTAGATGCCGGTGCGGCCGCGGAAGCCGGTCTGGCGGCACTCGGGGCAGCCGACCGGGCGGTAGACGGTGGCCGGCTTCGGGACCTTCCAGGCCCCGCCGATGCTGTCCCAGACCTCGTCCGAGAGTTCGCCGTCCGGGCTCTTGCAGTGCGGGCACAAAGTTCGCACCAGGCGCTGCGCCATGATGCCGCTCAGGGTCGATCCCAGCAGGTACCAGGGCACGCCCAGTTCCAGCAGGCGCATCACGGAAGAGGGCGCATCGTTGGTGTGCAGGGTCGACAGCACCAGGTGGCCGGTCAGCGCCGCCTGGATCGCCATCTCGGCCGTCTCCAGGTCGCGGATCTCGCCGACCATGATGATGTCCGGGTCCTGGCGCATCAGCGCGCGCACGCCGTCGGCAAAGGAGAGGTCGATGCCCGGCTGGACCTGCATCTGGTTGAAGGCCGCTTCCACCATCTCGATCGGGTCTTCGACCGTGCACACGTTCACGTCGCTGGTGGCCAGCGCTTTCAGGGTCGTGTACAGGGTCGTGGTCTTGCCCGAGCCGGTCGGTCCGGTCACCAGGATGATACCGTGCGGGCGCTTGGTGAGCGCGTCCCAGCGTTCGGCGTCGTCGGGCGGGAAGCCGAGTTCCGGCAGGGTTTTCACGACCACTTCGGGGTCGAAGATACGCATGACGAGCTTTTCGCCGAAGGCGGTCGGCATCGTCGACAGGCGCAGTTCGACTTCCTGGCCGCCGGTCGTTTTCGTCTTGATGCGGCCATCCTGCGGGCGGCGCTTTTCGATCACGTCCATCCGTCCCAGCAGCTTGATGCGCGCGGTCATGGCGATCATCACCACTGCCGGCACCTGGTACACCTGGTGCAGCACGCCGTCGATGCGGAAGCGGATCACGCCGGATTCGCGTTTCGGCTCCAGGTGGATGTCGGAGGCGCGCTGGTCGAAGGCGTAGCTCCACAGCCAGTCGACGATGTTGACGATGTGCTGGTCGTTGGCGTCGACCTGCTTGTTCGACTTGCCCAGTTCGACCAGCTGCTCGAAGTTGTTGCGCAGCGCGAGGTCCTGGCCGCTGGACTTGTTGGCGTCGCGGATCGACTTGGCGAGGCTGAAGAACTGCGAGATGTACTGGGCGATGTCGAGCGGGTTCGCCAGCACCAGTTCGATGCGCTTGCGGGAAATGCGCGCGATCTCGTCCTGCCACTCGGTGTGGAAGGGATCGGCGGTGGCCACCACCAGCGCATCGCCTTTCAGCTCCACCGGCAGGATGTTGAAGCGCGCCGCATAGCTGGCCGACATCACGTCCGCCACCTTCGTGAAATCGATTTTCAGCGGGTCGATGCGGAGAAAAGGCAGGCCGACCTTGGCCGCGCACCATTCGCTCAGCACGTCCAGCGTCAGCAGCTTGTGCGGCGGCTTGGCGGAGACGATCTTGCACTGGGCGATGGCCGTCAGCGGATGCATGGCGCCGACCGCGTTCTTCAGGATGCCCTGGGCCTGCGCGAAGTGCGGCTTGACGGTCGACTTCTCGACGATGCCATCCGCCAGCAGCCAGGAGAAGATGGTCTGCAGATCAAGCGACTTCGGCGACTTGGGACGGACCGGCGTGGCGGCGGCGGGGGCGTTCATGGCTTATTTCTTATCGGCGGCGAGGGCGGCCTGTATCCCTTTGACCCAGGATTTCGCAGGCAGCTTGGTCGACGTCACGATCTGCGCGGCGCGCGCTGCCAGGCGTTCCGGGTCGAGGTCCGGCTTGTTCTTGAAGCACAGCGCGACCACGTTGCCGTCGTGGACCTCGGGCAGGCAGATCACGGTGTCGAAGGCGAAGCGCATCGCCTTGATGTTCTTTTTAAAACTGGGATGGTCGCCGAACAGGTTCACGGTCATGACGCCGCCCGAAGCCAGGCAGGCATTGCAGGCCTGGTAGAACTCGGGCGTGTCGAGCACCGGGCCGCGCGCGGTGGCGTCGTAGAGGTCGCACTGCAGGACGTCGAAGGCGTCGTGATTGGCATCGTCGAGCACGAAGTCCATCGCATCCATCTCCAGCACCTGCAGGTGCTCGTCGTCCGAGGGCAGCTTGAACATCGAGGAGCAGATCGCGATCACCGACGGGTTCAGTTCGACCGCGGTCACGAGGGCCTGCGGGAACTGGCGGTAGCAGAACTTGGTGAGGGTCGCGGCGCCCAGGCCCAGCTGGGCGATGGCGCGCGGCTGCTCGATGAACAGCATCCAGGCCATCATCTGCTGCGCGTATTCGAGCTCGGGCCAGTCCGGCTTGCGGATGCGCATGGCGCCTTGCACCCACTCGGTGCCGAAGTGCAGGAAGCGCACGCCGTCCTGCTCGGACAGGGTGACGGGGGCGAACTTCGGCTTGCGTGCCGGCTTGGGTGCGGAGGCGCGGGCGGCAGCGGGCGTGGGACGGCGCGAGGATTCGGCCAGTTCGATGGATTTGCGTTTGATGAGCATAGGACGACCTGAAGGGAACATCCTATTATCGGGGGAGGTCCTGCCGGGGTGCAAGCACCACGGCAGGGTGCAGCTGGCTTAAGGCTGCGGAGGGAACTGACGGCGCGGAGGAGAGAGGGTCCTCCGCGCCGGTAAAACGGATTAGTACTGTTCCGGCTCCACCGAGACGCGCAGGCGGATGCGGTTGCCCGGATCGCGCGGCATGACGGTGGTATAGGTGTGGCCACGGTAATCGTAGGTCACGTCGTAGCCGTTGGTGCGCTGTTCGACCGATTCCACGGTGCGGCAGCGCTGCACGGCCTGTTCCTGGGTGCCGGCGTAGCCGCTGCGGCCATCGTTTTCGACGTGGTCGCCGACCATGGCGCCGGCGATCGCACCGGCGGCTGCCGCGGCGACCTTGCCGTTACCGCTGCCGACCTGGCTGCCCAGCAGGGCGCCGGCGATACCGCCGACGACCGAGCCGCCCTGGCTGCGCTGCTGCTGGACCGGGGCCTGGACGTAATCGGTGCGGCATTCGCGGCGCGGGGTGCGGACCTGTTCGATACGCGGCTGAACGCGCACGACCTGGCCGAAATCTTCGAAATCGCCAGCCTGGGCCAGCGGCAGGGCGCAGATGCCCAGGGCGGAGAGAATCAGTTTGGCTTTGAAGTTCATGTTCGTACCTCGGTAAGATGGTCTTCTAAGTTTATTGGACGGTTACTGCCATGAGTGAATGTTACTGCGAGTCGCTGCATTGAGGCGATCCGCATGGCAACAAAATGTAACAGGCAGAAGGAGACATGCAGATACGTCTCCAGAGCGAAAAAGGGGCAAAAAGCCTTAATTCAGCCTGAAAAAGGCCATCAATTCTTACAAATCCGGCCTGCCCGTCCATATTCGGGTTGATCTGGATACCACAAAACGTTACCCTTACGGGACTAAGGGTTTTAACGGTGGGAAACTTGAGGGGAAAATGAGTTTGTTGATGAGAGTGCCGCCTAATCTGGTGCAGTCGATCCGGGCCTATCGCGCCACGGAGCTGCAGAAGGAAGCGGGCCGCCTGGGCCATCACTTCCTTTACGCTCATTGCGCCAATGCCCTCACCAAACAACAAGTCTGCGCCCGCATCGGCGAGCAATTCACCTTCCCCCGTCCGTGCAGTAAAAACTTCGAAGCGTTGCGTAATTGCATCACCAACGTGATCGCCGAATCCGGACCGCAACCAGGCTTCATCGCCGTGCTCGACCAATTGCCGAATACGCAAAAATTCGACAAGGAAGCCCGCGAGACCCTGCTCGACGTGTTCCGCGACGCGGCCGAATTCTGGGCCGAGAAAAAAGTCCCGTTCCGCGTATTTTATTCGTTTGAAGAGCCGCAGTCGCCGCAATCGGTGGGTTGGGTTGGGGCTCGGCCTTTTGAATAATTCGTGCTTTTGCGGATAACCTGCTGCATGTAAACGTCGTCCCCGCGCAGGCGGGGACCCAAGTTCTGTTCGAGCTAACGATAAGCTTGCAAACTTGGGTCCCCGCCTTCGCGGGGACGACGTATGGGCGTTGGCGAGTTACAATGCCGGCTTATGAAAAATATCGTGATCCTTATTTCTGGCCGCGGCAGCAATATGGAAGCCATCGTGCGGGCGCGCGAAGCGCAGCAGTGGCCGGCCCGCATTGCCGCCGTGATCAGCAATAAGCCCGACGCCAAAGGGCTGGCGTTCGCGCAGGCGCATGGCATTCCGACCGCCGTGGTCGACCACAAGGCCTTCGCCTCGCGCGAAGCCTTCGACGCGGCCCTGCAGGAAACCATCGACGGCTTCGCGCCCGACCTGGTGGTGCTGGCCGGCTTCATGCGCATCCTGACCTGCGGTTTCGTCGAGCACTACGCCGGCCGGATGCTGAACATCCACCCCTCGCTGCTGCCGCTGTTCCCGGGACTGCACACGCACCGCCAGGCGCTGGAAGCCGGCGTGCTGGAACATGGCGCCACCGTGCACTTCGTCACCGCCGAGCTGGACCACGGCCCGAGCGTGCTGCAGGCGCGTATTCCCGTGCTGCCGGGCGACACGGAGGACAGCCTGGCGGAACGCCTGCTGGCCGAGGAACACGTCATCTATCCGCAAGCGGTGCGCCTGTTTATCGAAGACAGGCTCAGCATCGCAGACGGCGAAGTCCGCATCGCCGAGACCACCAGTATTTAAACAAGGAAACACATGAGATTGCCACCCGCGATCCTCGGCAATGCTGAAGAAGTATTGCGCGAGATCCTGCGCTTCACCGCGCCTGCCGACGTCACCCTGTCGCGCTACTTCAAGGACCATCCCCGCCTGGGCGGCCGCGAGCGCGGCGCCATCGCCGAGTGCATCTACTCGGTACTGCGCAACAAGAGCTTCTACACCGACTTCGGCGGCTTCGGCACCGGCGCCAGCGCAACCATGCGCCGCCTGGTCCTGCTGGGCATGGCCGACGCCATCGGCGCCGAGTCGCTGGGCGGCCTGAGCGAAGACGAAACCGCTTTCCTGGAACGCATCAAGGAAATCGACCGTTCGCTGCTGCCGGCCAAGCAGCGCGCCAACCTGCCTGACTGGCTGTTCGACAAGTTCGTCGCCCAGTACGGCGAGGAAGAAACCCTGCAGCTGGCTGCCGTGCTGAACACGCCGGCACCGCTGGACCTGCGCGTCAACACCCTGAAGACCGACCGCGAGAAGGTCGTCGCCGAACTGGCCACCGCGCCGATCGTCGCCGAACCGACGCCTTACGCGCCGACCGGCCTGCGCGTCATGAAGAAGCCGGCCCTGCAGAACCTGCCGCTGTTCAAGGAAGGCGCGATCGAAGTCCAGGACGAGGGCAGCCAGGTGCTGGCCCAGTTGCTGGGCGCGCGCCGCGGCGAGATGGTGGTCGACTTTTGCGCCGGCGCCGGCGGCAAGACCCTGGCCATCGGCGCCATCATGCGCAGTACCGGCCGCCTGTACGCCTTCGACGTCTCGGAAAAGCGCCTGACCAAGCTGAAACCGCGCCTGGCGCGCAGCGGCCTGTCGAACGTGCACCCGGTCGTCATCGCCCACGAACGCGACGCCAAGGTCAAGCGCCTAGCCGGCAAGATCGACCGCGTGCTGGTCGACGCGCCTTGCTCGGGCATGGGCACGCTGCGCCGCAATCCTGACGTCAAGTGGCGCCAGGAAGCTTCGGGCGTCGCCGAGCTGACCGAAAAGCAGGCGTCGATCCTGGACGGCGCCTCGCGCCTGGTGAAATTCGGCGGCCGCCTGGTCTACGCGACCTGCAGCCTGCTGGACGAGGAAAATGAGGGCATCGCCGCGCAATTCCTGGCCAGCCATCCGGACTTCGAACTGGTGCCGATGAACAAGGTGCTGGCCGAGCAACGCATTCCGCTGGAAATGGGTGATTACCTGAAGATGCTGCCGCACAAGCACGGCACCGACGGCTTCTTTGCCGCCGTGTTCGAGCGCAAGGCTGCCGACAAGCCCGCCAAGGCTGCCAAGGCGGACGACGCCGCCGACGCTGAAGCAAGCGACGCCGAAGAGTAAGCACCTTGGCTCCGCTGCAGATCACCAGCCTGATCGACGACCTGCTCGATGACCTCAGCCGGCCCGGCATGCCGTGGCAGGTGGGGGCCATCGCGGCCAGCGTCCTGATCGGCTGGCTGTGCGCGGGGCTGTTGCAGGCCTGGTGGCGCGGGCGCCGCACGGCGCAGGGCATCACGCGCCACGAAGGGGTGGCCAGCCTGACGCGCGTGATCGCGCCGCTGCTGGTGGTCGGCCTGTTGTATGTTTCCACCTGGCTGTTGGCCACGAACCGCTTCCATACGAATATCGTGAAGGTGGCGATTCCCGTGTTCTGGTCGCTGGTGGTGATCCGCGCGGCTTTCTTCCTGCTGCGGCGCGTGTTCGCGCGCCATGGCCAGCTGGGCGAGGCCTTCGTCACCTTCGAGAAGATTTTTGCCCTGCTGGTGTGGGCAGCGGTGGCTTTGTACATTACCGGCAAGTGGCCGGATATCTTCGACTTCCTCGATTCGACTGTGCTCTACAAGAAGGGGCGCAATCAAGTGGTGCTCGGGGACGTCCTGCAAGCAGTCGTATCGATCGCGGTGCTGATGATCCTGGCCCTGTGGGCCGGCGCGGCGCTGGAAGAACGGCTGATGGGTGTCCATGCGCTGCACAGCTCGCTGCGCGTGGCGCTGGCGCGGGTAAGCCGCGCCGTCCTGATCATCAGCGCTGTGCTGCTCAGCCTGAGCATGGCCGGTCTGGATCTGACCGTGCTGTCCGTGTTCGGCGGCGCGCTCGGCGTGGGCCTCGGACTGGGCCTGCAGCGCATTGCCAGCAATTACGTGTCTGGCTTCATTATTCTTCTCGAGCGTAGCCTGTCGATCGGTGACATGATTTCCGTCGACAAGTACTCCGGCAAAGTTACCCAGATCAATACCCGCTACACGGTCCTGCAAGGCCTGGACGGCGTCGAAACCGTGCTGCCGAACGAGATGCTGATCTCCGGCCCGGTGCTGAACCAGACCCTCAGCATGCGCGCGGTTCGGGCCGGCACCAAGCTGACGGTGGCCTATGGTTCCGACCTCGACCAGGTGATGCCGCTGCTGGTGGCGCAGGCCGCCGGCACGCCGCGGGTGCTGGAGACGCCGGCCCCGGGCGTGTCGCTGAGCCGTTTCGCGCCGGAAGGCTATGAGCTCGACCTGGGCTTCTGGATCGGCGATCCGGAGAACGGATCGGGCGGCGTGGTGTCCGAAATCAACAGGAAAATCTATGGCCTGGTGCAGGCCGGCGACATCAAACTTGGCATCCCCGCACTTGATACTCGCCTGCTCGATGCGCATATAGCATCGGTTGTGGCGCGAATCACGCAGCCTGCCCAGAATTCGCTGGTCAATCCATCATCAACGGCGAACTGATTGCGCGCTAACGTGCCGTACATCACTGGATACGCGTAAAATGCGTATTGTCGTCATGCGATTCGTATGACATCTTGGCGAACCCAGCCATTCATTCTGGAGTGTTAATGGATTTTATTAGTAACATCTTCCAAGCTGTCCTGTCCTTCCTGGACGGCGGCTTGATTGACCTGTCGGGTTGGCAGATGGTCGTGTACACGCTGATCGTGACGCACATCACGATTGCCGGCGTCACCATCTACCTGCACCGTCACCAGGCGCACCGCGCGCTGGATTTGCATCCGATCGTCAGTCATTTCTTCCGCTTCTGGCTGTGGCTGACCACCGGCCAGGTCACCAAGGAATGGGCTGCGGTGCACCGCAAGCACCACGCCAAGTGCGAGACCCCCGAAGATCCGCATAGCCCGGTCACCCGCGGCATCAAGAAAGTCCTGCTGGAAGGCGCCGAGCTGTACCGTGCCGAGACCAAGAACCTGGAAACCCTGGAAAAGTACGGCCACGGTTGCCCGAACGACTGGATCGAGAACAAGCTGTACACCAAGTACAGCTGGCTGGGCGTGTCGGCGCTGCTGCCGCTGAACGTGATGTTGTTCGGCGTGGCCGGCATCACGATCTGGGCCGTGCAGATGCTGTGGATCCCGATCACCGCAGCCGGCATCATCAACGGCCTGGGCCACTGGACCGGCTACCGCAACTACGACTGCAACGATGCGGCATGCAACCTGATCCCCTGGGGCATCCTGATCGGCGGCGAAGAACTGCACAACAACCACCACACCTTCGCCACCTCGGCCAAGCTGTCGAGCAAGTGGTACGAGTTCGACATCGGCTACGCCTACATCCGCATGATGGAAATGGTGGGCCTGGCCAAGGTCAAGAAGACGATCCCGAAGCCGAAGCTGGCCAAGAACAAGCTGGAAGCCGACCTCGACACGCTGCAATCCGTCATCACCAACCGCTACGACGTGATGGCGAAATATGCCAAGTCGGTGAAGGCCGCCTTCCGCGAGGAAGTCGAACACCTGAAGCACAAGGCCGAACTGGAGAAGCGTTTCCTCAAAACTTCGCGCAAGCTGATGCAGCGCGAGCCGGCCAAGCTGCAGGCCCCGCAACAGGCCCAGCTGAGCGAACTGTTCGAGCACAGCAAGGTCCTGGAAACCATGCACAATATGCGCGTGGAACTGGGCGCAATCTGGGAACGCTCGCATTCGACCCGCGACCAGCTGCTGCAGCAGCTGCAGGACTGGTGCACGCGCGCCGAGGCGTCGGGCATCAAGGCGCTGCAGGAGTTTTCGCTGCGTTTGCGTAGCTATGCCTGATTGCTGATCGCTCCGTAGCTTGAAGACGCCCCTGCCCAGGGGCGTTTTTTTTGAAATGGCTGGTCGATCGATGGCGCCAAGCGTATATTGGTCCGCATTGCCGCCTCCGGGTGGCTCCTCGCTCACAGCGGGAAGGTGTGTCCTTCATGAACGAGCGTCAACGGCGTAGCGACGCGGTCACGGCGAATGCCGTCGCGCGCGGTCTGAACATCCTGGATGTGCGCAATGCGGTGCTGGCGCGGCGCTACATGCGCCACAAGGGCGTGTCCGACGCCGTCATCGCCCGCGTGATCGGCCAGCCGGACGCGCGTCGCCGTGAGAGTTCCGAACAATCGGTATCGGAAGCGATCACACCCACCCATTCGGAAGACCGATGAAGCCCGCTACGGGACCGCAGGCGGAGCTGGCCCAGGCGCGCGCATTGCTGACGATGGCGCGCGAACTCCTGCAGGTGGACGCGGCCGCGGGTGTGCTTTCCTTGGTCGGTCAGCACATCGCCGGGCTGACGCATGCCGATGCCGCCTTGCTGGTCGTGTGCGGTAACGACGATGAAGACGTGGTTGCCTTCGATCGCAGCGGCAGGCCGCAAGCGGACGCACAGGACCACCCGTGGTACCGGTCCGCGGTCGCCATGCTGGCGCCGCCCTGCGGTCCGGTTGACGGCAGCGCGGCCAGCCAGCCCGCGGTGCGGCGCCTCGGCAAGCGCCTGCTGGCGCTCGGGGTGCCGGCGCCGGCGGCGATGGCTGCACTGGTGGTCGGCTGGGAGCGTGAGGCGGACTTGCTGGCGTGGCAGGAGCGCAGGCGGGTGCTCTCGACCATCCTCGAACTGGGCGCGGCGGCGCTGGGCAGCCTGCAGGGACGCAGTTCGCTCGAACGCCTGGTGTATTCCCAATATGCGCAAATGGCGGACACCGCCCAGGCGCATGCCGATGAACTGGCGCGCCGCGACGTGAGCGAAGGCGAAATGCGCCGCCTGTCGCTGACCGATGTGCTGACCGGTTTGAACAACCGGCGCGGCTTCTTCATCCATGCGGAGCACATCTTCCGGCTGGCCCAGCGCAATCATGTGCGCAGTGCCGTCATCTTTGCCGACGTGGATGGCCTCAAGCAGGTCAATGACGAACTCGGGCATGAGGTGGGCGATGACCTCATCCGTGATGCGGGAAGTATCTTCCGGGAGTCCTTCCGCGATGCCGACGTGGTCGGGCGGCTGGGCGGGGACGAATTCGTCGGTTATACGCTGGACGAAGGCAAGCCGCACATCATCCTGGAGCGCCTGAACGCCAATGTACACGCGTTCAACCTGATGCAGGAGCGTCCGTATCGGGTATCGATCAGTGCCGGCATCGTGCAGTGCGATCCCGGGAGCGAACAAACGCTGTTAAATTACGTCATGCTGGCCGACCAGCAGATGTACGTGCACAAGCGCAAGCGCCTGCACTAGGATGCGACCTAGGCGGCGTCTTCGCCGATTGCCACCGAACGTTCGGCCGCCATCGAGTCGCCCACCGACTTGCAGTCTTCGTCGCTGAGTTCCGGCGGGTCCAGCATGTCGTGTAGCATGGCTTGCAGTTCCGGCGTGTCCCAAGGCGTGCCGTGGCGCGTCTGAAGGTGGATGTAGTGCCTGATTTCGCTGTCCTGCTCCGGGGTCAACGGCAGGCCGCGGAATGTGGTCCGCGATTCGATCTGGTTCATGGCGTCTCCCTGCGCGCGCTGTGGCGCGGCCAGCTTTCGAATCTACGCGCATTCGCTGCTGCCGGGCGCACGCCAAGGGCGCCGGCCACCTGTTACCGGCAGCCGGAAAACCGCGGAAACCCACAAGCAATCAAATCCCCCACATCCGGATTCTCCAGATAATCCAGGTGCGCCGCCACCGGATTCTCGATCAAGCCCAGCCAGGTCCGCGCATTCGACACCAGCACGTCCGCCACCGCCACGTCGGGCGCCGCATAGCGTGCCGGCAGCAGGCGGTAGGAGAGCAGGTCGTTCGGATCGGTGAAGGCGACCACCGCCAGGCGCGAGATCGTTTCCGCGCGCGGCGTGAACGACTGGCGGCGCCGCAGTTCGAGATAGCGCTGCAGCGCATCCGGCGCGCCCACGCTGCGGTTATCGGGGCGGGATTCGATGTTCTGCTCGGCCAGGCCGAGGATGGGCAGCTGGTTGCCCGCCATGAAAAGCAGGCCCAGGCGGCGCGAGGCTTGCAGCCCCAGCTCGCGGGTGCGTGGCTGGGTTGACTCCAGCATGCTGCTCAGGGCGTCGAAGAGGATCTTGCTGCCCAGGCTTTCGGCGACCACGGCCAGGGTGCGGTCGCCGTTCGGATTGCGCTCGATGATGCGCGACACCGATTCGACCATCGCATCGCGGATCGCATCGTGGCTGGCGCCTTCGTAGATCACGGCGTCCGACAGGCAGTCGTTCAGCAGCCTGTCCTTGACGTAGCCGTTGGCCCAGGCGCGCTTCGGCTTGCATTCGCCGCTGCCGGCGCTGGAACAGTCGGTGGGCGTGCCGGTGTTGTCGTAGTCGAGCTGGCGCTTGAGCGGCGCCGTCAGCGGCGACCAGATCAAGGCGTGGAAGCGCACCTGCGCGCCGCCGATCTGCTGGGTACGCTCGATGAGCTGGATGCCGTTGGCGGAGGCCGCCGCCTGTCCGGGCACATTGGCCGACACCACGCCGGCGATGCGGTCGATGCCGTGGTTGGCCCAGGCCGCATCGTGGGTGCACATGCCGTGCACCAGGATGAGGTCGAGCGGGCGGCCGCCGCCGTTCTCGACCAGGTTGACGATGCCGGGGAAGGACGCGCTGTCGCGGACGACGACCGCTGGGCGGTAGGGGGTGGTGCAGGCGGCCAGCAGGCCGGGGACCAGCAGGGTCAGCAGGAACCGATGAACAGGGCGCATGGTTCTTCCTCCAGGAGCGCCGGCCGGGGCGGTCGGCAGACGGACTCGACTATAGCGAGCCTGCCGGAAGAGGGTGCCGCGTTAAAACAAAAAAGCCGCACACTCTGCAGTGGGCGGCTTTCTTTTACAACCGAAAGAACCAGATTACTTGATCTTGGTTTCTTTGTAGATCACGTGCTTACGTGCTTTCGGGTCGAATTTGGTGATTTCCATCTTCGCCGGCATCGTGCGCTTGTTCTTGGTCGTGGTGTAGAAGTGACCGGTACCTGCGGTCGATTCCAGTTTGATCTTGTCGCGGCCAGTTTTTGCCATGATAGCTCCCTATTTAGATTTTCTCGCCGCGGGCGCGCAGATCGGCCAGCACAGCGTCGATGCCCAGCTTGTCGATGACGCGCAGGCCGGCATTCGAAATACGCAGGGAGACCCAGCGGTTTTCGGATTCTACGAAGATGCGGCGGTTCTGCAGGTTCGGCAGAAAACGACGCTTGGTTTTGTTGTTGGCGTGGGAGACGTTGTTGCCAACCATCGGGCCCTTGCCAGTAACTTGGCAAACACGTGCCATAGCGCACTCCTTGAGTAAACTTCCACAATCGGAAAAACGAGAGTATAGCGCGAAAACAGCCGCGTAATCAATCACTTGCGCAAAAAAATTGTTTCTTAAATCATCGCTCAAATTTAACAATCGTAAAATTACGCAAGTATTGCGTTGTAAGGGCTTGTTTTCACACTGTTATCCGGCAGCGCAGGGGTCTTTACCGGGGACTTGAAAGCTGTTGTGCGATCGCCCGCAGCACCGCCCCGATGGCCGGCGCAAAGCGTTCGGAAGCCGCAATCGCCTCCAGCGCGACACCGGCGCCGATGACGGGAATGCGCACGCAGGCATCCTGGATCAGCGCGGCCGACATCGTGCGCAGGATCTCCCTGAGATTGTCGTCCGCATGGTGGGACTGCTAGCGAGAACGTGCGCACAAGTGCGCACCGTTCTCTTCCTGCCCCGAGCCGTCCTGCTGACCGTGCTCGTCTCTGACAGGCGTGACTTTCCCGCCTCCCGCCGGCCCCGTGCCGGCAGCAGTGCCTGGCGTTACCGCCCGGCTCGCCTCGGGTAGCGCCGTTCGCGCTGCGAGGGCGCCGGTGGCGAGCCGTTGCAAGTTGATCGCTGCGTTGACGTCGCGATCGTGATGCGCACCGCAGGCCGCACACCTCCAGGTGCGCTCGCCCAGGGCAAGGGTAGCGTTGCGCACGCCGCAATGTGAGCACAGTTTGCTTGAGGGGTACCAGCGGTCGGCCAGTACGATATCAGTGCCGTAGCGTGGCGCCTTGTACAGCAACTGGCGACGGAACTCGTAAAAGCCAACATCCGCGATTGCGCGTGACAGCCGGGAGTTGGCTAGCATCCCTTTCACGTTCAGGCCCTCGATCGCCACCGCTTGATTTTCGCGGCAGAGCCGTGTTGTGAGCTTGTGCGTGAAATCGCGACGGACCCGGGCGATCCTTGCCTGCAGGCGAGCTAACGCCAGCGCGCCCTTGGTCCGGTTTTTTGATACTGGCAAGCGCGTGCCCTTCGGTATCCGGCCCGTAATACCGGCCGTCGTCCTGGCACTTTCCAGCTTGCGCGAAAGACGGCGCGATCGGATGCGCAGGCGTCGCAGCGCGCCTCGAAGTGGCCGTGGCGCGGAGATCTTTTCGCTGGTGGACAGCGTGGCGGCGCTGCTCACGCCAAGGTCGACGCCGACGATGCCGTTGCCGGTGCGGCGGCGCCGCGCCACGTCGTCCGGCACCTCGACCTGGACCGACAAGAACCATTGTTCCGCTTCACGCGACACGCTTGCACCCAGGATCCGGCCGGGCCAGCGCAATGCCTCGCGCAGCGCCACGCGGCCGACCTTGGGCAACACGGCCGTCTTCCCGTCGAGGCGGAACTTGTCGTTGGCGATATAAAAGCTATCGGTGCAGCGCCCCTTCTTCTTGAAGCGCGGCGGATAGGCCTTCTCGCCAGCGCGGCGCTGCGCGAAATAACGGCTCCACGCCTTGGCAAGATTGGCAAAGGGCTGCGCGTGGGCGTCGCGGTGCACGGAACGCAGCCAGGGATTGCCATCGGCATCGAGCCAGGCCGGGTCAAGGTACTTGATGGCGTTGAATTGCTTTTTGAGGGCCATCGCATTGGGCTTGCAGCCGCTTGCCACTTGGCGAAGCGACTCGGCCAGCCCCCAGTTCCATACCCGGCGTGCGGTGCCGGCCGCGCGCGCGAAATACTCGCGCTGCCCGTCCGTGGGGTCAATCGTGATCCGGTGCGCCAGCAGCATGGGCGCCGCGTCCGCGCCTAACGTGTTTTCCATTATCGCGATTCGACACTTCTACGCACGCTTGGTTCGACTAGAGTCTAGCTCCCAGACAGGATTCAGCAGCGCCACCGGCTTGCCGACGAAGCCGGGTTGGCCGACCAGCCAGTCCAGCGTGTTCTTGATGGTGCCGGTGACGCCGTGCGCATACTCGGGGCTGGCGACGAGGACGGCGTCCGCCGTGTCGATGGCCGCGTAGAGGGCGCGCACGCCGGTCGGCAGGTCCGCCTGTTCCGGGTTAAACAGCGGGAATTGCTTGTGCTCATCGAAGAGGACGACGTCGATACCGGCCGGCGCCAGTTCGCGGCAGGTGCACAGCAGGCCGCCGCTCAGCGAGCGCGTGCGCTGGCTGCCGCACAGGGCCAGCAGCTTCATGCGGTCCCGTGCATGGCTGCTTCGGCGATTTCCTGGGCGCGCTGCACGCCGATGCCCTGGTGGTAATCGACCGCCAGCGGATGCCCGCTTTCCTCCAGCACGATGAAGGGCCGCTGATGATTGGCGCGCGGATGGACCTCGGTCTTCAGGTTGAGGCTGTCCGGATACCAGGGCAGGCGATTGCAGAACCAGCCGAAATAACGGTCGGAGGTAGCAGGCGCGTCGTAGGTGTCGACGTAGCGCTGGTAATTCGTTTCGCTCAGCGAAACCCAGACGCCCCACAGGAAGGGGTCTTCGATGCCGTGGATGGGCACCTCGAGCAGGACGCGGATGAAGAAGTGGGAGCCGTCCGCATCCTCGTAACGGCAGAGGTCGCTGCCGAGGTGGCCGGCGGCTTGCACGGCTTCCGGCTGGGCCAGGAAGGGATCGGGGGCGTGGAAGGCAAAGCTGGGCGATCCTTCGTGAATATCGTCGCAGGATGCGCATTTGAAGCTGAAGATCGCGGCCATTGCCCTTCCATTCGCAGAAATGATCCGCCCAGTGTAGCGCAAGTCACTACAGCTGCCCGTGCTCGGCAAACGAATACACCTGCGGCCCGGCCACCACGAAATGGTCGAGCACGCGCACGTCCACCAGGGCCAGTGCCTGGGAAAGCGTGTGCGTCAGGCGCAAATCGGCCTCGCTCGGGTCCGGCGAACCGGACGGATGATTGTGGGCCAGTAAAACATTGGCGGCATTGCAAGCCAGCGCCTCCTTGACCACCTCGCGCGGATGCACGCTGGCGTGCGTGAGCGTGCCGCGGAACAGCTCCTTGTCGGCAATCAGGCGGTTCTTGACGTCTACAAACAACACCGTGAAGGATTCGTAGGGCCTTCCGCCGAGCTTGATGCGCAGGTAGCGCTTGACCGCCTCGGGCGAGGACAGCAGGTCGCCCGCCTGCAACTGCTCGGCGATCGCGCGTCTTGCGAGTTCCATCACGGCCTGCATCTGCGCGTACTTGGCCATGCCTAGGCCGTGTACCTCGGAAAAATCGGACAGGCTCGCGCCGAACAGCCCGTGCAGGGAGCCGAAGTGATGCAGCATGTCCCGCCCCAGTTCGACCGCGCTCTTGCCGCGCACACCGACGCGCAGCAGCAGGGCCAGCAGCTCGGAATTCGACAGCGCCTGGGCGCCGTCGCGCACCAGGCGTTCGCGCGGTCTTTCCTGTTCGGACCACTCATTAATACCCATGTTTTTCCCATCCGTAAAAACTTTGAGGGTAAGGACGGAAGGGGCGCCTCTGGCTTACAATAGCGGTTTGCACGTCAAGCACATACCAACACGCAATGTCCACCACCAACGCTCCCATCGTCACCGAATCGGCTTACCTGACTCTGCATTATCGTCTTGCCACCGCCGACGGTACTGATCTCGTCACAACCTTCGGCAGTACGCCGGCCACGCTGATGCTGGGCCAGGGCCAGCTCGCGCCTTTCCTCGAGCAGCGCCTGCTGGGCATGGCGGAAGGCACGCACCAGACCTTCGAGCTGAGCGCCGCCGAAGCCTTTGGCGAGCGCAATCCCGAGCTGATCCAGCCGGTGTCGAAGAAGACCCTGGAAGAGAATTCGGTGCCGGACGCGGATTACCAGGTCGGCGACCTGGTCGATTTCGCGGCGCCGGGCGGCGGCCGCTTTGCCGGCGTACTGCTGCAGGTGCGTGAGAACGATGCACTGTTCGACTTCAACCACCCGCTGGCCGGCCAGCCGCTGAAGTTCGAAGTCAAACTGATTTCCGTCCTTTAAAAGAACGTCATGGAAAACGAAATCCTGTTAGCCCAGCCGCGCGGCTTCTGCGCCGGCGTCGACCGCGCGATCGAGATCGTCGAGCGCGCCCTGCAGCAGTTCGGCGCGCCCATCTACGTGCGCCATGAGATCGTGCACAACGCCTATGTCGTCAACGACCTGCGCACCAAGGGCGCGATCTTCATCGAAGAGCTGGACGACGTCCCGGCGGGCAACACTCTGGTGTTCTCGGCCCATGGCGTGTCGAAGGCGGTGCGCGAGGAAGCCGAATCGCGCGGCCTGAAGGTCTTCGATGCGACCTGTCCGCTGGTCACCAAGGTCCACGTCGAAGTCGCCAAGATGCGCAAGCAGGGCGCCGAGATCGTCATGATCGGCCACGCCGGCCACCCGGAAGTCGAAGGCACCATGGGCCAGGCGGAAGAGGGCATGCACCTGGTCGAGACGGTCGAGGACGTGAACAAGCTGCAGGTCGCCAATCCCGACCTGCTGGCCTATGTCTCGCAGACCACGCTGTCGGTCGACGACACTCTTGACATCATCGAAGCGCTGAAAGCACGCTTCCCGAACATCATCGAGCCGAAGAAAGGCGACATCTGCTACGCCACCACCAACCGCCAGGAAGCCGTGAAGTTCATGGCGCCGCAGGTCGAGGTCGTGGTCGTGGTCGGCAGCCCGAACAGCTCGAACTCGAACCGCCTGCGCGAAGTGGCCGACAAGATGGGCACCCCGGCCTACATGGTCGACAATGCCGAGGCCATCGACCCGGCCTGGATCGCGGGCAAGCGACGCATCGGCGTGACGGCCGGCGCCTCGGCCCCGGAAGTGCTGGTGCAGGCCGTGATCGACCGCCTGAAGGACCTGGGCGCGGCCAGCGTGCGTGCGCTCGAAGGCGTGGAAGAACACGTCACCTTCCCGCTGCCGAAAGGCCTGACCGGCGACCCCGCCACTGCGGCCTGAGCACGATGAGCGGCTTCGACGCAATCCCCCTCGAGTTCTTCCAGGACTACCCGGAGCCGGGCGTCAATTTCATCGACGTCGGCTGCGTGTTCGACGACCCGGTGCACTGGCAGCTGGCGATCGACACCCTGTACGAGCGCACCGCCCACCTGCACTTCGACTTCATCCTGGCGATGGATGCGCGCGGCTTCATGATCGCCGGCGCGCTGGCCTATAAGCGCGCGATCGGCTTCGCGATGGCGCGCAAGCCCGGCAAGCTGCCCGGCGAGGCGATCAGCATCGACTACCAGCGCGAATACGGCAGCGCCACCATCGAGATCCAGCCGGCGCGCATCAAGGGCGAGCGCGTGCTGATCGTCGACGACGTGCTGGCCACCGGCGGCACCATCGAGGCGGCGGCATCGCTGCTGCGCCAGGTGGGCAAGGAAGTCGTCGGCGCCACCGCCTTGTTCGACATCGCCTTCTTCGAAGACAAGCGGACGCTCACCATGCCTGTCATTACACTACGCAAGGTGTGAGCCAGGCCGGTATGTCCGGCGCATCAATTTCCGATGTCAGTTTCCCAAAAATCTAGCTATGATGTCAGCGCGGCACTTCGGCAATCCGGGTGCCGTTTTTTTTAAGCGAGAGATTGAAAAATGGAAACTTTCGTCCAACAGATCCTGAATGGACTGGTGCTGGGCAGCATGTATGCGCTCATCGCGCTCGGCTACACCATGGTGTACGGCGTGCTGAACCTGATTAACTTCGCCCACGGCGACGTGCTGATGATCGGCGCCATGGTCGGCCTGAGCATCCTCAAAATGCTCGACGCTCACTTTCCCGGCATGTCCGGCTGGCTGCAGCTGGCGATCGCCATCCTCGGTGCGATCCCCGTGACGATGCTGGTCAATGTGCTGATCGAACGCATCGCCTACCGCCGCCTGCGCAATGCGCCGCGCCTGGCGCCGCTGATCACCGCGATCGGCGTCTCGATCCTGCTGCAGACCTTCGCCATGATGATCTGGGGCCGCAGCCCGCTGCCTTTCCCGCAGCTGCTGTCCTCGGAGCCGATCTTCATCGCCGGCGCCGTGATTTCACAGACCCAGGTGCTGCTGCTGGTGCTGGCCGCTTGTGCCATGATGGCCCTGGTATTCCTGGTCGAGAAGACGAAGATGGGCCGCGCCATGCGCGCCGTCGCCGAGAACCCGCGCGTGGCCGGCCTGATGGGCGTGGACGCGAACCGCGTGGTGGTGACGACCTTCGCCATCGGCGCCGCGCTGGCCGCCGTTGCCGGCGTGATGTGGGGCGCCAATTACGCCTCGATCCAGTTTGCGATGGGCACAGTCCCGGGCATGAAGGCCTTCTCGGCCGCGGTGCTGGGCGGTATCGGCAATATCTATGGGGCGATGATCGGCGGGATCGTTCTCGGCATCATCGAGAGCCTGGGCGCCGGCTACATCGGCGACCTGACCGGCGGCTTCCTCGGCAGCCACTACCAGGACATCTTCGCCTTCGTCGTGCTGATCCTGGTGCTGACCGTGCGCCCGTCCGGCATCATGGGCGAACGCGTTGCCGACCGCGCATAAGGAGACGACGACATGGCTCTCCTGACCTTCGACACCGCCCATAAACCGCGCCAGGCTTACGCCAGCATGGGCATCCTGCTCGCGGTGATGCTCGTCTTCCCCTTCGTTGCCAGCCAGTTCGGCAACTCCTGGGTGCGCATCCTCGACATGGCCCTGCTGTACATCATGCTGGCGCTGGGCCTGAACATCGTGGTCGGCTTTGCCGGCCTGCTGGACCTCGGCTACATCGCCTTCTTCGCGGTCGGCGCCTATTTGACCGGCTTGATGGCTTCGCCGCAGTTCGCGGCGCTGCTGGAATCGGTGGTGAATTATTCGCCGGCGCTGGGCGACTCGCTGGTCGCGCTGTTCGGCGAGGACATCCGCACCAATGGCATCCACCTGTCGGTGTGGGCGATCGTGCCGCTGGCGGCGATCACGGCCGGGCTGTTCGGCGCGCTGCTGGGCGCCCCGACCCTGAAGCTGCGCGGCGACTACCTGGCCATCGTGACCCTGGGCTTCGGCGAGATCATCCGGATCTTCATGAACAACCTGAACGATCCGATCAATTTCACCAACGGCCCGCAAGGCATCAACCTGATCGATCCGATCCGCATCTTCGGCGTCTCGCTGGCGGGGGAGGCGGGCTCTCGCGCCACCGTCTATGTCGGCGGCTTCGGCATGCCCTCGGTGAACGCCTATTACTTCCTTTTCCTGCTGCTGTGCATCGTGACCATCTTCATGACCAGCCGCCTGCAGCACTCGCGCCTGGGCCGCGCCTGGGTCGCGATCCGCGAGGATGAGATCGCCGCCAAGGCGATGGGCATCAATACCCGCAACGTCAAGCTGCTCGCCTTCTCGATGGGCGCCTGCTTCGGCGGCGTGGCCGGCGCCATGTTCGCGGCTTTCCAGGGTTTTGTTTCTCCAGAATCCTTCTCTCTCACCGAATCGATTGCCGTGCTGGCGATGGTGGTGCTGGGCGGTATCGGCCACATCCCCGGCGTGGTGATGGGGGGCGTGCTGCTGGCGGCGCTGCCGGAAGTGCTGCGCCACGTGGTCGAGCCGGCCCAGCAGGCGCTGTTCGGCAAAGTCGTGATCGAGGCGGAAGTGTTGCGCCAGCTGCTGTACGGCCTGGCCATGGTCGTGATCATGCTGTACCGCCCGGCGGGCCTGTGGCCGTCGCCGCGCAAGGAAGACAGGCCAAGCGCGGCGCTGGCCAAGGAAGAAGCGGAGGAAGCAGCATGAGTAACTTCCTCCTGAACATCTCCGGTGTGAATAAACGCTTCGGCGGCCTGCAAGCCCTGACCGATGTCGGCATCAGGATCGAGAAAGGCCAGATCTATGGCCTGATCGGGCCGAACGGCGCCGGCAAGACCACCTTCTTCAACGTGATCACCGGCCTCTACCAGCCGGATACCGGGACCTTCGAACTGGCCGGCAAGCCCTATTCGCCGTCCGCGCCGCACCAGGTGGCCAAGGCCGGCATCGCCCGCACCTTCCAGAACATCCGCCTGTTCGGCGAGATGACGGCGCTGGAAAACGTGATGGTCGGCCGCCACGTGCGCACCCGCCAGGGCGTGATCGGCGCGATCCTGCGCCACAAGGCGGCGCGTGCGGAGGAAGCGGCGATCCGCGCCAAGGCCCAGGAATTGCTGGACTTCGTCGGCATCGGCCAGTTTGCCGATCGCACCGCGCGCTATTTGTCCTATGGCGACCAACGCCGCCTCGAGATCGCGCGCGCGCTCGCGACCGAGCCGACCCTGCTGGCGCTGGACGAACCGGCGGCCGGCATGAACGCCACCGAAAAGCTGGCGCTGCGCGAGCTGCTGGTGAAGATCCAGGGCGCCGGCATCACCATCCTGCTGATCGAGCACGACGTCAAGCTGATGATGGGCCTGTGCGACCGCATCTCGGTGCTGGAATACGGCAAGCTGATCGCGGAAGGCCTGCCGGCCGAGATCCAGAAGAACAAGGCGGTGATCGAGGCTTATCTCGGCACCGGGAGTACCCATTAAATGAGCGAGAACATTCTCAAGATCAGCGGCCTCAAGGTGGCCTACGGCGGCATCAAGGCCGTCAAGGGCATCGATCTCGAGGTCAACCGCGGCGAACTGGTGACCCTGATCGGCGCCAACGGCGCGGGCAAGACCACGACCCTGAAAGCCATCACCGGCACCCTGCCGGCGTGCAAGGTGGAAGGCACGGTCTCGTACATGGGCCAATCGCTGGCGAGCGCGAAGTCCTTCAGGCTGGTGCACGACAAGCTGTCCATGGTGCCGGAAGGGCGGGGCGTGTTCACCCGCATGACCATCCACGAAAACCTGCTGATGGGCGCTTATACGCGCAAGGACCAGGCCGGCATCGATGCGGATATCGAGAAGTGGTATGCGGTGTTCCCGCGCCTGAAAGAGAGGTCAAGCCAGCTGGCCGGCACCCTGTCCGGCGGCGAGCAGCAGATGCTGGCGATGGCGCGCGCGCTGATGTGCCATCCGACTTTGCTGTTGCTGGATGAGCCTTCGATGGGCTTGTCGCCGATCATGGTGGAGAAGATCTTCGAGGTGATCCGCGATGTGTCGGCGCAGGGGATTACCATCCTCCTGGTCGAGCAGAATGCAAGGCTGGCGCTGCAGGCTGCTACCCGCGCTTACGTGATGGAGTCGGGGGCGATCACGATGAGCGGGAATGCGGCGGACATGCTGCACGATCCGCGGGTGCAGGCGGCTTACCTGGGCGAATGAAGCCCGCCGGCCGGGGGGCGCAAGCGCCGTCGCTGCCTTGACATCCCGACGGTAAGCGTTAACATCGGCCCATGTTACCGACCCCTCAAGCCCGGCTCATCCTGTTCGTCGCTTTCCCCGATGCAGGCCTGCTCGACCTGACTGCGGCCCAGACCGTGTTCTGGGCCGCGCAGCGGCATATGGCCGGACGCCACCTGCTTCCCTACGAAGGCCATACGGTGAGCCTGCACGGCGGGCCGGTGCGCACCGAGGAAGGCGTCGTCATCGACACCCTGCCGTTTTCCATGTTCGACGGACGTGCCATCGACACGGTCGTCGTGCCCGGCGCCGCCGGCATCGCCGGCATCCTGGACGGACTCGGCGAGACCGTCGGCTGGATCGGGCAAAGCGCCGGCCGCGCGCGGCGTACCGCCTCGGTGTGCACGGGCGCCTTCCTGCTGGCCGCGGCCGGCCTGCTGGACGGCAGGCGCGCGGCGACGCACTGGGGCATGTCGGACCTGCTGGAGCAGCGTTTCCCGGCCCTGAGGGTCGATCGCGACGCCATCTTCGTGCGCCAGGACGCCGTCTGGACCTCGGCCGGCGTCACCGCGGGCATCGACCTGGCGCTGGCGCTGGTCGAGGAAGATTGCGGACGCGCTGTCGCCATGGACCTCGCGCGCGACCTGGTCGTCTTCATGAAGCGGCCTGGCGGACAGGCACAGTACAGCGAGCTGCTGCGGGCACAGGCGCGCGACAGCGCCAGCTTCGACGAGCTGCATGCCTGGCTCGCCGACAACCTGCACAATGCGGACCTGGGCGTCGAAGCGCTGGCGGAACGCGCACGCATGAGCGCCCGCAATTTCGCCCGGGTCTACAAGGAGAAGACGGGGCGCACGCCCGGCAAGGCGCTCGAGCACTTCCGGGTCGAAGCCGCGCGCCGCATGCTCGAACAGTCCGCCCGCAACTTCGAACAGATCGCACGCCAATGCGGTTTCGGTGACGAAGACCGGATGCGCGTCACTTTCCAGCGCCATCTCGGCTTGACGCCATCGGAATACCGCCGCCGCATGGGCGAATCACATCAGGATGTGACCGCTTGACGGGGTGGGGGGCTGGCTGGGCAAGCCCAGCAGGCCGCGCAATTCCTGCTCGATCGCCTACGACAGCCACGTGATCGGCACGTCGTTGGCGCTGCCTTCGAACGGGTTCTCGGTACTCTCGCCAACCTGGTCGAGCGCCAGGTACATCCAGGCGATCAGTACGCTGAAAGGCAGCGCCAGCCAGCCCATCTGGCCGTGCATGAAGCCGGGCGCAGGCAAGGCCGCGAATTCCCTGACCATCGCCAGCGGCAGCAACAGGGCGAACAGCCACACGAACAGCGAATTGACGATCGCATACTGGCGCGGGTAAGGAAAATTCTTGATGCGCTGCGCGCGGGCGTGCTGGTCGCTCAGGTCCTTGAGCGTCTTTTGCATTTCGGCGTAATGCAGGACCTGCAGGCCCTGGGCCAGGAACAGGCTACGGATGGCCCGGCTTTGCAAGCCCATCAGGGCTGCCGGGATATCGCGGCTCGCCAGCAGTTCGGCGACGGTCTGCGGCGCCAGGTATTTTGCCAGCTCGGCTTCGAGCGGCACGCGGCGTTCCGCCACCTCGAAACTGCGCTCCCGGTATTCGGCATTCTGGGCGGCCGCGGCCGCTTCCCAGACCCGCGCGGCGCGCAATTCGTAGCGCACCGCCGCGAGCCAGGCCAGGTGCCTGGACACCAGCTCCTTGACGGCGCCGCCGTCAGCGGGGAAATCGCGGCTGATCAGGCCCCAGTAGCGGCTGGCAGCGGTAATCGAGGACCAGATCTGCTGCGCTTCCACCGTGCGGCCGTAGCTTTGCGAATTCTTGAACCCGACGATGAACGAGGCGGCGGTGCCGAGCAGCGCCAGCACCGGCCATGGCAAGGACAGCCAATGCCAGCCGCCCAGCTGGTACAGCGCCGTCACCGCGCCCGCGCTGGCCGCAACGAGGTAGATTCTGCGCCGGGTCCAGTAGAGAAACTCGGCCAGGCGATAGGATTTTCCGACATGCATCCGCACTCGCTCCTGTTAAAACCCGTGCTCGACCAGCGTAACGATGCTTTCGATGCCCTGGCGGGCCATCTTGGTGTAGGGGCAGACCCGTTCGGCATTGCGGACCAGTTCGGCGGCGGCGATGCGGGGCGTGCCCGGCATCCGCACGCGTACATGGGACGCCAGCATGAACAGGCCGTCGCTCGGATCCCGGCCAAAGCTGACCGACACGGCGACTTCGGCGCCGTCGGCGGCAATGCCGCGGTGCGATGCCAGCAGGACCAGGGAACCGTGGAAGCAGGCGGCGTAGCCGGCTGCGAACAGCTGTTCCGGATTGATGCCGCCCTTGTGCCCGCCCAGTTCGGGCGGCATGCGCAGTTCGAGTTCGAGTGCGCCATCGCTGGACCGGACGAGGCCGGAAACGCGGCCGTGTCCGGCCGCGCCGCCGGTGACCGAAACGGAGGCGACATACAATGCGCCGTCGCCTGCAGTTCCTCCATGCTTCATCGATTGCCTTTCCCTCAGTGGGCCGGCGCCTGCGTCCTTAGCCAGTTCTGCAGCCTGACCGCGCCCAGGCGCGCCTCGCCGTGCGGCACCAGCGTGTCCTCCTTCAGCTCGGCGCCGAAATAGCGGGCGTGGACGTCGGCCTGCACGGTGCGCGGGTCCTGCTTGACCGCCAGGTACTGCTGCACCAGCTCCGCCAGGCGGAAGCGGTCCGGGCCGGCGATCTCGACGATGCCGTTCACCGGCGCCCCCAGCGTGCACTCGGCCATGGCGATTGCCACGTCATCCGAGGAAATGGGCTGCACGAAAGCGGGCGACAGGGCGATGGCATCGCCCTGCCCAGCCGAGGCCGCAATCCCGCCCAGGAATTCGAAGAACTGGGTCGAATGCACGATGGTATAGGGCAGGCCCGACTCACGGATCAGCTTTTCCTGGGCAATCTTGGCGCGGAAATAACCGCTTTCGGCAAGACGGTCGGTACCGACCACGGACAGCGCGACATGGTGCTTCACGCCGGCCCTGGCGGCCGCAGCCAGCAGGTTGCGGCCGGAAACCGTGAAGAATTCCATCACCGCCTCATCCGCGAACGAGGGCGAATTCGCCACATCCACGACGACGTCGGTGTTGGCCAGCGCCTGGTCGAGACCTTCGCCGGTGATCGTGTTGACGCCCGAATTGGGCGATGCCGCGATCGCTTCATGGCCGCGCTCGCGCAGGATGCTCACCAGTTTGCTGCCGATCAGGCCGGTGCCGCCGATGACGACGATTTTCATGTCGCGCTCCTCAGGAGAGATTGGCTTTGTCCAGGCCCCATTCCTTGTCGAAGGAACCGGGCACGACCTTGAACGCGACGTTGACGCGGTTCCAGGCATTGATGGCCATGATCTCGTAGGTCAGGTCGGTCAGCTCCTTTTCCGACAGCTGGCTGCGGACACGCTCGTAGACTTCGTCCGGCACACCCTGCGGCGACAGCGTGGTCAGCGCTTCGGTCCATGCCAGGGCAGCGCGTTCGCGCGGGATGAACAGGGCCGATTCACGCCATGCCGCCAGGTGATGCAGGCGCAGCGGACGCTCGCCGTGCAGGGTGGCCTGCTTGATGTGCATGTCGAGGCAGAAGCCACAGCCGTTGATCTGCGAGGCGCGGATGGCGACCAGGTCGCGGATGCTCTCCTCGATGCTGCCGTCATGCAGGAGGGTATTGAACTCGACGAATTTCTTGAAAAAATTCGGCGCCTGCTTGATGTAGTCGATACGCTGCGTCATGGTGATTCTCCTTTGTCCTGGATACTGCTGTCCGGACCGGCTGGTCGGGATCGCATTGCAGTGAAAACAGTGTAGGCAACCAGGCGATTGCGGAGTAGATCTCTGGCGGGCCGCAGACTGGTGCGCGAAACGCACCAATCGCTGCTCAGCGCGTCAGCCGCACGCCCCCCATGACGAGGAGCAGGGCGGGCGCCAGCCGCCACCAGGCGCCGCCTTCGACCGCGCCTGTGACGGCGAGGGACAGCGTCGACAGCACGGGTGTCAGGTAGGACAGCGAACCGATGGTCGAGGCCCGGCCGGTGCGCATGGCGCGGTCCCACAGGACGAAGGACAGGCCGAGCGGACCGAGGCCGATCATCGCCATCCCCATCCATTCGCCTGCGGAAGGATGGTAGGCGGTCTCGAACAGGAAGTGGGCCAGCAGCGCCAACAGGCCGGCGCCGAGGCAGAAGCCGCCTGTGGCCCACGACGAGTAGGCCGCCATATAGCCGGGCGCGACCGAATACACCGCCCAGCAGAGCGCGGCAAGCAGCGCGAGCGCGTAGCCGCCGAGGTGGGCGCTGGACAGCCCGGCCGACGCGGGTGCAATGACGACGGCGCAGCCGGCGAAAGCGAGCGCGCAGCCCGCCAGCTGGCGCGGCAACAAGCCCTGGCCGGCCGGGCCGTAGGCGGCCAGCACGACGATCAGCAGCGGCCACAGGTAGTTGAGCAGGTTGGCCTGGGCGATCGGCGCGATGTGAAAGGCCGCGACCAGGCAGGCGTGGTACAGGAACAGGCTTGCCACGCCGAAGCCGAAGACGGGCGCCGGTACCCGCCACGCGCGCCATCTGTGCGCGGAAGCGGCGCTGCCGCAGCACAGCGCAACGCCTGTCAGCAGCAAGGGCGGGGCGTCGCCGGCATGGCGCACCAGCGTCGCAAACAGCGCCCACAGCAGGATCGCACCGAGCGCACAAGTCCATGCGGTCCTACTCATGCGGGACTCCCGCCTGGCTGCCGAGCAGGACGTCGAGGCAGTGCAGGTCGAGCGCGCGGATGCGCTCCGTCATGTAGTCGATGAAGACACGTGTGCGCATCGGCATGTGATGACGGCTGAGGTAGCACAGGTAATGCCCGCGATCGTCCGGCGCGTGCTGCGGCAGGACTGCCTGCAGGCGCCCCGAACGCAGGTGTTCGCCAATCTGGTAGCCGGCCATCTGGGCGATGCCTTCTCCATTCAGGACCGATTGCAGCACGAGGTCGGCGTCGTTGAAGCAAAGCCAGCCTTTGGGCAAGTGCTTTTGCACCAGCCCGTCGACCTTGAACTCCCATTCGAATATCCGGCCGGAGGCAAAGCGGAAGTTGACGCAGGCATGTCCCGCCAGCTCGCCTATCGTGCGCGGCGTGCCGTGGCGGCGCAGGTAATCGGGCGTCGCACAGAGCAGCATCTGCATCGGCACCAGCTTCTTGGCCACGATCTGACTGTCGTCCATGCGGCCGTTGCGGAAGGCGACATCGATCCGGTCGGAGGTGAAATCGGTGGGGCGGTCGTCCAGGATGAGGTCGAGCGTGATGTCGGGGTACTGCAAATGAAAATCCTTCAGCAGCGGCGCGACGATCCGGCGTCCGAAGCCGACCGTGGAAGAGATACGGAGGCTGCCGCGCGGGATGCCGGTGCGCAGTTCGTGCATTTCCTCGACCGATTGCAGGATGCGGTCGACGCCGGGCCGGCAGTTCTCGAAGAACAGCTCGCCTTCCGCCGTCAGCGTCGTGCTGCGCGTCGTGCGCTGGAACAGCCGGGTATCGAGCTGGGTTTCCAGCTTCTGGACGCTGCGGCTCACCGCCGAGCGGCCGATGCCCAGGCGTTCGGCGGCCCTGGCGAAACTGCCTTCGTGAACGACGGCAATGAAGGCCACCACGCCTGCGTAGGTCGTGGCAAAGCTCGAGGCCAGAGCGTCGTTATGCTCTGCGGCCAAGCTCGGCGGCAGCGGCATGTTACCCATGGCTGACCTTTGCAAATGGGACTGTAAGGAGATTCAACTGGTACGGCACGGCTTCCTGCATTCATCAATACGCGAGCAAATGGTAGTTGTGCAGGAAGGCAATCGGCAATGACAAAAATCCTCTGTTTTCTGCCAGGCGGCGCCGTGCAGGGCCGCCGGCCCGGTGCTCAGTCCTCCTCGGCAAGAAGGGCGGCGCGGACGGCCGGGTCGAGCGACAGGCGCGCGTGAAAGGATGCCAGCGCATCCAGGCCGGCCATGTCGACGCCTTTCGCCTGCGCCCAGCGCAGGACGACGAACAGGTAGGGGTCGGCGATCGAGCGTTGTCCCGTCAGCCATTCGCGGCTGGCCAGCGCGCCATCGAGCCGCTCCAGGTAGTGGCGGATATGGCGGCGCGCATTCTCCGCCAGCTGCTCGTCGAGCTCGCGCTGCTCGAGGAAGCGCGCCGGCGAGAACAGCGGCTTGAAGGCCTTGTGCACGTCGGAGTTGAGGAAGGCCAGCCAGCGCATGACCTCGGCGCGTCCGCGCGCGCTGCCGTCGCCCGCCAGCTGCGCCTGCGGGTAGAGGTCGGCGAGATAGCCGAGGATGGCGACGTTTTCGGTCAACACGAAATCGCCGTGAACCAGCAGCGGCACATTGCCGCCAGGGTTGATCGCCAGGTAGTCAGGCGCCTTGATCGAGTCGATTGTCATCGGCACGATGTCGTGCGGTGCGCCGACCCAGCGCAGCACGATCAGGTCGGCGAGCGAGCAGGCGCCGCGCATGTGGTACAGCTTCATGGTTCCCCCTTGGTTGTCGATAGCGGCTGCCACTATCGCACCCGTGGGGAAAGCGGATTGGTGCTTTTGCTTCAACAGCGTGCGTCCTTGCAGACCTCTGGTTTGCCGGGGCGCCGCTCTCTAGACTGATTCTGTTGCGGATGCCGCAGCCGGTTCTCAGCCGCACTGGGCTCATCTCGTGAAGGATCACATCATGTTGCAATCGACTCGGCGCCTTCGCCGCCTCGCACTCACCCTCATGCTGGCTGCCGGTGCTCAGGCACAGACACAGGCCGCGCCGCCAGGCCCTGCCGTCACGGCGCTGATGAACAAGGCGCTCGAGGACTACCCCGGCAAGGAAGTCCTGATGATTACCGTCGACTTTCCTCCCGGCGCAGTCGACCCCCTCCATCGCCACGATGCCCATGGCTTCATCTACGTTCTCGAAGGATCCATCGTCATGGGCGTCAAAGGCGGCAAGGAGCAAACGCTGACGCCGGGCCAGACCTTTTATGAGGGACCGCAGGACCTGCACACGGTGGGACGGAATGCCAGCAGGACCAGGCCGGCCAAATTCCTCGTATTCCTGTTGAAGGACAAGAACAAGCCGGCTGTCATACCGGTCAAGCATCCTTGAAGATGCACAGCCAAAATGAAACGGCCCGGACCGCGTAAGCAGTCCGGGCCGTTCTCCTTTGCAGGAGCGAAGTATTACTTAGGCAGCGTTGGCAGCGCCGTTGGCGGCCTTGCCGGCAGCAGCGGTGAACTGCGACACAGCGGCGTTCATGTTCGACTCGATGGCTTCGGCAGCCTGCTTGGTGGTCTTGGTGAACTGCTCGTAGCCGGCGTTGGCGTTGCTGATGGCGGTCTTCAGGGCCGACACATAGGTCTCGGAACCGGCCGGGGCGTTCCTGGTCACTTCGTCGACCAGCGAGATCACCTTGCGGTTGACTTCGGCGATCTGGCTTTCGGCAGCGCGCGAGAACTCGGCGCCGGTGTCGGCGGCGATGGTTGCCACTTGACGGCTGTAGGCCACGGCCTTTTCAGCGCTCGGCTGAGCCTGGGAAGTGGCCACCGAGAAGAATTCCTGCGGATCTTTGACTGCCAGCAGCTGGCGTGCGGTTGCCGACGAATTTTCCAGCGCGGCTTTGGCCGTGTTGATATTCAGGTCCACCAGCTTCTCGACACCCTCGAAAGTCTTGGCGGTCAGGGCCGACAGCAGGGCGAATTGGGATTCCAGATTGGCTTTGGTCGCGTTCGAAAACTGCTCGGGGAATGCAAACATGTAGTTCTCCAGTAATGGACAAATATTGAACTTGGGTAGACCCGGATGTTGCTGGGATTCTGGCGGCTGGCTTCGAACAGCATTTGTGCGCCGCAACATGAACAGATTTTACCGGGTTCCGATTATGCGTCAAGCACTTTTGATGCGGCGCACAATACAAATGCGATGTTTTGAGATATATCAATCCATACAATCGTTTGCGTGCTTGTTCGTTTGCACGGATACAACAACCGGAATGGCCAAGGGCAGGCCGGCAGGGACCCGGACAGCATGCTAGACTGGCAATCCGATGAGTCCCGACACTTCCCCATCCCCCGCCAGGCCGCCCCATGCCCGGCCCTCCACGGCGCCGGCACAAGCCGGCTGGCTGGCGCCGGTGCCGCTGTTCTTCGTCGTCCTGTGGAGCACCGGTTTCATCGCCGCCAAATACGGTCTGCCGTATGCGCCGCCGCTGTCCTTCCTGATCCTGCGCTGCCTGGGCGCGCTGCTGGTGCTGGCGCCGATGGTGCTGGTGGGCGGCGCACCATGGCCGCAAGGACGCATCCTGCACGTGGCGGTGGCCGGACTTTTGCTGCAGGCCGGTTACCTGGGCGGGGTCTGGAGCGCCATCAAGATCGGCATGCCGGCCGGCTTGTCCGCCCTGATCGTCGGCCTGCAGCCCATCCTGACCGCCTTCGCCGCGCCCCTGGTCGGCGAGCGCGTCAGCCCGCGCCAGTGGCTGGGCCTGCTGCTCGGCCTGGGCGGGGTCGGCCTGGTGGTGTACGCCAAGATCAGCCTGAACGGCCTGTCGCCCGCCGCGATCGGCTTTTGCGTGCTGGCGCTGTTGTCGATTACCTGCGGCACGCTCTACCAGAAGCGCTTTTGCCCGCAGTTCGACCTGCGCACCGGCACCCTGATCCAGTTCGCTGCCACGGCCCTGGTGCTGCTGCCGCTGGCGGCCGTGTTCGAGGATTTCGGCCCTGCACTGGCGAACATCCACTGGACGCCGCAGTTCGTCGGCGCGCTGCTGTGGTCCATCCTCGCGCTGTCGATCGGCGCCATCTTTTTATTGTTCCGGCTCATCAGCCGCAATGACGCCACCAGGGTCACGAGCCTGCTCTACCTGACGCCGCCGACCACGGCCGTGATGGCCTGGCTGATGTTCGGCGAAGCCCTGAGCCCGCTGGGCCTGGCCGGGATGGCGGTCGCGGTGATGGGCGTCGCCTTCGTCGTCAAAAAATAAAACATCGGGAGAATCCACATGATCAGCAGCCAGCAGCAGCAAGACGTCGACGCCGCCATCACCTCGCGCCGTTCGATCCGCGCCTATTTGCCGACGCCGGTTCCGCGCGAAGACATCGAAGCCCTGCTCGAAGTCGCCGCGCGCGCGCCATCCGGCACGAATACCCAGCCGTGGAAGGTGTACGTGCTGACCGGCGAGGCCAAGGAGCGCTTCAGCAACGCGATCCTGGCGGCCTACGCCGACCCGCAGCAGAACAAGGCGCATACCGAGGAGTACGCTTACTATCCGCGCGAATGGGTGTCGCCCTTCATCGACCGCCGCCGGAAGGTCGGCTGGGACCTGTATGCGCTGCTGGGCCTGACGCGCGAGAACAAGGCCGGCATGGCCGCCCAGCATGGCCGCAATTACCGCTTCTTCGACGCGCCGGTCGGCCTGATCTTCACCATCGACCGCGTGATGGAGCAGGGCTCCTGGCTCGATTACGGCATGTTCCTGCAGAACATCATGGTGGCGGCGCGTGGACGCGGCCTCGACACCTGCCCGCAGGCGGCCTTCACCCAGTTCCACCGCATCATCGTTGAACAGCTGGGCTTGCCGGAGAATGAAATGGTGGTCTGCGGCATGGCGCTCGGCCATGCCGATCCGCAGAAGGTCGAGAACAGTTTAGTAACGGAACGCGAGCCGGTGTCGAGCTTCGTGCGCTTCGTCGACTAGCTTGTTGGGTATACTGAACGCGCCAAGCTGTTGAAATATCAAGAGATTTCTACAACGCTCAAAACCTTGCGTTGTGGCAAAACGGGGGCGCAGATGTTACATTCTCTTGCGCTTCACCCGTCATTCGCTACACTGCATTAAGTGCTCATCAGTTCGCGTTCAAGGATTTACAGATGCTCAAGCTCGCGTTGGCCGCCGCCATCTCCATGATGTTCCTGCTTGCCCCGCCGGACGCCGCCGCCAGGACCAAGCACAAGGGACGCACGGCCGCGGCCAAGCATGTCAAGCAGGTCAAGGCCAAGCGCACCGACCTGGCCAAGGTCATCGCCGACGATAACCGTCAGCGCATGGTGCGCCGGATCGAGATGGTGCACGGCAAGCGCCGGGTGGTCTACCAGCGCGTGCGCCGCGCCGCCCCGGCCATCGCCGTCCTCAGCGCCGGCGACCTGGTCGGCCTGAACAAGACCCACGATCCGCTGGCCCTGCGCTCCTCGGTCGCCTACGTGATGGACCAGACCAGCTCGGAAGTGCTGTTCGAAAAGAATTCCACCGTCGCCCTGCCGATCGCCTCGATCACCAAGCTGATGACCGGCCTGCTCGTGGTGCAAGCCCAGCAGAACCTGGACGAAGTGCTGACCATCACAGACGCCGACGTCGACAAGCACAAGTACACCAGCTCCCGCCTGCCTGTCGGCGCCCGCATGACGCGCGGCAACCTGCTGCACATTGCACTGATGAGCTCGGAAAACCGCGCCGCCGCCGCGCTGGGCCGCAATTACCCCGGCGGTATCAACGCTTTCGTCGAAGCGATGAATGCCAAGGCCAAGGAACTTGGCATGAACGATACGCATTATGTAGATTCGAGCGGTCTGTCGAGCCAGAACGTGTCGAGCGCGCGCGACCTGGCCAAGCTCGTGATGACGGCCCACCAGGAACCGCTGCTGCGCCAGTACACGACCGACCCGAACTACGTGGTCGAAGCCAGCGGCCGCCGCATGCAGTACCACAACACCAACTACCTGGTTGCGATGCCCGACTGGAATATCGGCCTGCAAAAGACCGGCTTCATCAACGAAGCAGGGCGCTGCCTGGTGATGCAGGCCATGATCCAGGGACGCAATGTGATCATGGTGTTCCTGGATTCGAAGGGGAAACAGTCGCGGACCGCGGATGCGGGCCGGATGCGCAAATGGCTGGAGGCCTTGAAGCCGGCGATTCCGGCGGCTGCTGCTGCCGCGGTGCCGGTGACGGTGTCGGCGGTGGTGCCGGGAACGACGGCGCAGTGACAACGAACGTGCAAACGTCGTCCCCGCGAAGGCGGGGATCCAAGTTTGTTTGCAGACTGCTCGCGCAACTTGGGTTCCCGCCTTCGCGGGAACGACGAGCTAACTAAATCAAACGCCGGCGCCGACGCGATGCCCCAGCGTCGCCGAAATCTGCGCCGCCGTATTCACCAGATCCTCCAGCCACTCTTCCTGCAGCCGGTCCGCCGGCGCCGAGATCGACAGTCCCGCCACCAGCTTGCCGCTGTCGTCATGAATGCCGGCTGCCATGCAGCGCACGCCCAGTTCCAGTTCCTCGTTGTCGCGCGCGTAGCCGCGTGAGCGCACCAGCGCCAGCTCGCGCTCGAGGCGGGCAAGGTCGGTGATCGAATTCTTGTTGTGGCCGGCCAGCCCGGTGCGGGTGGCGTAGGCGCGGATGGCCTTGGCTTCGTCGACGGACAGGAACAGCTTGCCGGTCGAGGTCAGGTGCAGCGGACCGCGGCCGCCGATCGCACGCACCACCTGCATGCCGGAACGCTCGGAGAAGGCGCGGTCGATGTAGACGATCTCGTCGCCCTGGCGCACCGACAGGTTCACGGTCTGGCGCGTCTTGTTGTGCAGGGCGCGCATCAGGTCGACCGCCGCTTCGCGCACCGACAGGCGGCTCTTCACCACATTCCCCAGTTCCAGCAGGCGCATGCCGAGGCGGTAGGTGCCGGGCTCGACGCGGTCGACAAAGCGGGTCACCACCATGTCGTTCAGGATCCGGTGCGCAGTCGAGGGATGCAGGCCGGATACCTTCGACAATTCCTTCAGGCTGACAGGGTCCGAATAGCTGGCCAGGACGTCGAGCAGGGCGACCATGCGCTCGATCACCTGGATGGAAGTTTTCGCTGGTTCGAGAGTTTCCATTTTCATATAGTGGTTGCTGCGGTGCGGTATATTTCTCTACTTTATACCATAATGTGAAAATTGTGTTTAACGTGTTGTTGGAGAGTGCGGCATAATGCCAATCCTGCAAGCAACCACGACACCCATGAATCAACCCAGCAGCGAGTTCAAGAGCAAGGGCGGCCTGGCGCGCATCGCCGCCGCCACCGGTTATTCGATCGCCGGTTTCAGGCACGCCTGGCAGCATGAGCATGCCTTCCGCCAGGAGTTGATGGTGGCGCTGCCGGCGGCCATCGTGGCATTGTTCCTGCCGGTGTCAGGCTTCCAGAAACTGGCCCTGATCGCCGTGCTCGGGCTGGTGCTGCTGGTGGAGCTGATCAACGCCGCCATCGAAGCAGTGGTCGATCGCGTCTCGCTGGAACGCCATCCGCTGTCCAAGGCCGCCAAGGACCTGGGCAGCGCGGCGGTGGCGCTGGCGATCGCGATGGCTGCAGCAACCTGGGCAGTGGTCTTGTACAACCGTTTTTTCTGAGGAGCCTCGCAAAACCTACTGCGCGTTGCACTGTCGATGGGGACGCCGAGTCCTGCGATGCTCGCTGTACTTTCGTACAGCTGCGCTTCTCGATCAACATTGCGGCCGCTCGCTACGGTTTATCGAGGCCCCTAATTGCGGCGCCTTTGGCGCCTTATCTAACCTGAAGGAGAACAGCAATGACCTTACGCCTGGGCGACACCGCTCCCGATTTCGAGCAGGATTCCACCATCGGCCGCATCCGCTTCCATGACTGGGCGGGAGATTCCTGGGTGGTGCTGTTCTCGCACCCGGCCGACTTCACGCCGGTGTGCACGACCGAGCTGGGCCTGACCGCCAAGCTGAAACCCGAGTTCGACAAGCGCAACGTCAAGGCCATCGCCCTGTCGGTCGACCCGGCCGAGCAGCACAAGGCCTGGATCAAGGACATCGAGGAAACCCAGCAGACCGTGGTCGGCTTCCCGATCGTCGCCGACGCCGATAAATCGGTCTCGCAGCTGTACGACATGATCCACCCGAACGCCTCGGCCACCGCCACCGTGCGCTCGCTGTTCGTGATCGACCCGGCCAAGAAAGTGCGCCTGATCATCACCTACCCGATGAGCACCGGCCGCAACTTCGACGAAGTTCTGCGCGTGATCGACGCCCTGCAACTGACCGACGGCTACACCGTCGCGACCCCGGGCAACTGGAAGGATGGCGATGACGTGATCATCCCGCTGACCATTCAGGATCCGGAGCAGCTGAAGCAGAAGTATCCGAAGGGGTTCACTTCGCCGAAGCCGTATCTGCGTCTCACGCCGCAGCCGAACAAGTAATACTTCCGTGGGCTCGGGGAGCCCACCCTACCGCAACTCGTAGGGTGGGCACTCTGTGCCCACGGCAATGCCCACGCGCCACGCCTGCATAAGCAAAGAAGTAATCTGTTGTTGGCTTAACGGCCGAGCCCCTTTACCCTTGGAGCCAATCTGGGGGTAAAGCATGTTAGTTACATATATCCTGTCGGGCTTCGGCGTCGGCTTGCTGGTCGGAATGACCGGCGTCGGCGGCGGCTCGCTGATGACGCCGCTGTTGACGCTGCTGTTCGGCGTCACGCCATCGGTGGCCGTCGGCACCGACCTCGCCTTCGCCTCGCTCACCAAGAGCGCCGGCACCGTCACCCACCGTTCGCGCGGCAACGTGCACTGGCCCATCGTCGGCCGCCTGTGCATGGGCGCGCTGCCCGCCGCGCTGCTGGCCACCCTGGCCCTCCAATATCTCGGCCCGCTGAATCCCGCCATCGGCCAGACCATCCGCTATTCGATCGCCGTCTCGGTAATGCTGACGGTGGTCGCGATCCTGTTCCGTTCGAAGATGCTGGCCTGGGTCAACGCCAAACCCGGCCGCCAGCTGCAGGGGAGGGCGCTCTCTGCCGCCACCATCACTGCCGGCGCCGTGCTCGGCACCCTGGTCACCGTGTCCTCGATCGGCGCGGGCGCGATCGGCGCCACCCTGCTGGTGATGCTCTATCCGAAGCTGAGCCCGGCCGAAATCGCCGGCACCGACATCGCCTATGCGGTGCCGCTGACCGCCATCGCCGCTGCCGGCCACTGGTGGCTGGGCTCGATCGACTGGATGCTGCTGGTGACCCTGCTGGTGGGCTCGGTGCCGGGCATCACGCTCGGTTCCTGGGCCGCGAAGGCGGTGCCGGAAAGATTGTTGCGCGCCTTGCTGGCGATGACTCTTGCCGGGGTGGCGTTCAAATTGATCTCCTAATAGCGGAATCGTCTATGCAAATGAGGAATGCTTCGTTTGCGATATGTGTTCCGAATGCGATTATGTCGCCTTATTAGAAGAAATTGTAATAAGGCCCTCCATGACTAGCATAGTGACCAGCCGCAGCAGCGCCAACCGGGTGATCCCCGGCTTCGGGCTGTCGCTCGGCTTCACGATCTTCTATCTGGCGCTGATCGTGCTGGTGCCCTTGTCGGCGATCTTCCTGAAAACCTTCACCATGACCTGGGACGCGTTCTGGAACGCCGTCACCTCGGAGCGGGTGATGGCTTCCTACCGCCTGAGCTTCGGCGCGGCCCTGATCGGCGCGACCATCAACGTCGTGTTCGGCGGCATCGTCGCCTGGGTACTGGTGCGCTACCAGTTTCCCGGCAAGCGCTTCGTTGATGCCCTGGTCGACCTGCCGTTCGCGCTGCCGACCGCGGTGGCCGGCATCACCCTGACCGCGCTGTATTCGAGCAATGGCTGGATCGGCAAATACCTGGAGCCGCTTGGCATCAAGGTCGCTTTCACCCCGCTGGGCGTGGTGGTGGCGCTGACGTTTATTGGGCTGCCGTTCGTGGTGCGCACCGTGCAGCCGGTGCTGGAAGACGCCGAGCGCGAACTGGAAGAGGCCGCCGCCAGCCTGGGCGCCAGCCCCTGGCAGACCTTCATCCGCGTGATCCTGCCGGGCATCGTGCCGGCGCTGCTGACCGGCTTCGCGCTGGCCTTTGCGCGCGCGACCGGCGAATACGGCTCGGTGGTCTTCATCGCCGGCAACATGCCGATGGTCTCGGAGATCACGCCGCTCTTCATCATCACCAAGCTCGAACAGTACGACTACACGGGCGCAACCGCGATCGCCGTGGTCATGCTGATCGCCTCCTTCCTCCTGCTGCTGGCGATCAACCTGCTGCAGGCCTGGACGCGCAAGCGGGCGGGGAAATAACATGAGTGCAGTCCTGGAAAAACTCGAACCCGCCAAAGCGGCCGCGCAGGCGCCGCGCAAGGCCACCAACACGCTGGAGCCGGGCTGGGTGCGCTATGCCCTGATCGCCGTGGCGCTGCTGTTCCTGACCCTGTTCCTGTTCGTCCCGCTGGTGGCCGTGTTCGCCGAGGCGCTGAAGAACGGCTGGGACACCTACAAGGAATCCATCTTCGATCCGGATGCGCTGGCCGCCATCAAGCTGACCCTGATTGCGGCCGTCATCTCGGTGCCGCTGAACCTGGTGTTCGGCGTGGCGGCAAGCTGGGCCATCGCCAAGTTCGACTTCCGCGGCAAGAGCCTGCTGCTGACCCTGATCGACCTGCCGTTCTCGGTGTCGCCGGTGATCGCCGGCCTGATGTACGTGCTGATGTTCGGTTCCCAGGGCTGGTTCGGCCCCTGGCTGATGGAGCACGACATCAAGATCCTGTTTGCGGTGCCGGGCATCGTGCTGGCGACCGTGTTCATCACCTTCCCCTTCGTCGCGCGCGAACTGGTGCCGCTGATGCAGGCCCAGGGCAGCGAGGAAGAAGAGGCGGCGCTGGTGCTGGGCGCGTCCGGCTGGGCGACCTTCCGCCGTGTGACCCTCCCCAACATCAAGTGGGGCCTGCTGTACGGCGTGATCCTGTGTAATGCCCGCGCGATGGGCGAGTTCGGCGCCGTCTCGGTGGTGTCCGGCCACATCCGCGGCGAGACCAACACCATGCCGTTGCAGGTCGAGATCCTCTACAACGAATACAACTTCACGGCGGCCTTCGCGATCGCTTCGCTGCTGGCCCTGCTGGCCCTGGTCACGCTGGCGGTGAAATCCTTTATCGAATGGCGCCTGCACCAGGCGCGCAAAGCCAATATCACGGAGCAATCGGCATGACGATCGAAGTCCAACACATCCGCAAGCAGTTCGGCCAGTTCACGGCCCTGGATGACGTCTCGCTGCAGTTTGCCGACGGCGAGCTGACCGCGCTGCTCGGGCCTTCCGGCTGCGGCAAGACCACGCTGCTGCGCATCATCGCCGGCCTCGAATTCCCGGACGCAGGCCGCGTGCTGCTGGACGGCGCCGATGCCTCCGCCAGCCACGTGCGCGAGCGCCAGGTCGGCTTCGTGTTCCAGCACTATGCGCTGTTCAAGCACATGACCGTGTTCGAGAACGTGGCGTTCGGCTTGAGGGTAAAACCGCGCAAGGAGCGCCCGAGCGAAGCGCAGATCCGCGAGAAGGTCAAAAAGCTGCTCGAGCTGGTGCAGCTGGACTGGATCGCCGACCGTTACCCGCCGCAGCTGTCCGGCGGCCAGCGCCAGCGCATCGCCCTGGCGCGCGCGCTGGCGGTGGAGCCGCGCGTGCTGCTGCTCGACGAACCCTTCGGCGCACTGGACGCCAAGGTGCGCAAGGAACTGCGCCGCTGGCTGCGCCAGCTGCACGACGAACTGCACGTGACCTCGATCTTCGTCACCCACGACCAGGAAGAAGCGCTGGAAGTGGCCGACCAGGTGGTGCTGATGAACAAGGGCCGCGTCGAGCAGCTCGGTACCCCGGACGCCGTCTACAACCAGCCGGCCTCGCCTTTCGTCTACGGCTTCCTCGGCAACGTCAATTTGTTCCATGGGCGCGTCAATGACGGCGTTCTGGCCAGCGGCGAAGCGAAATTCGAGGCGCCGCAATATGCCGGCGTGCAGAACGGCGAGGGCATCGCCTACGTGCGCCCGCACGACCTCGAAGTCGAGCGCTATGCGCCGGGCCTGGAAGGCGTCGCGGTCAAGCTGCGCCGCGCGCATGCGATCGGCCCGCTGGCCCAGCTCGACCTGGAGCGCGCCGACAATGCTCAATTGATCGAAGCGGTGATACCAAATGAGCAGTACCGCGCGCTCAACCTGCGTGACGGCGAGACCCTGCTGGTGAAGCCGCGCCGCATGCACGTGTTCGTCGATCAGGGTGACGGGATATGAACTTCCAGCAGCTGCGTTCGGTGCGCGAAGCGGCCCGCCGCAACTTCAACCTGACCGACGTGGCGAACGCCCTGTTCACATCGCAGCCGGGAGTATCGCGCCAGATCCGCGAACTCGAGGACGAGCTGGGCGTCGTCATCTTCGAGCGCAACGGCAAGCGCCTGACCGGCATGACGGATCCGGGCAAGGGCATCCTGAAGATCATCGAGCGCCTGCTGGTCGAGGCCGAAAACCTGCAGCAGGCCAGCAGCGAGTACGCGGCCCAGGACAGCGGCACGCTGACGGTGGCCGTCACGCACACGCAGGCCCGCTATGCGCTGCCGCAGGTGGTGCAGGCCTTCCGCAATACCTATCCGGACGTGCGCATCGCCCTGCAGCAGAGCGCGCCGGAACACATCGCCGAATGGGTGTTGTCGGGCCGCGCCGACATCGGCATCGCCACCGAGGGCCTGTCGACCTTCCAGGACCTGGTGTCCTTCCCGTGCTACCGCTGGAGCCACCTGGTGGTGGTGCCCGACGGCCATCCGCTGCTGAGCCGCAGCCCGATCAAGCTGGCCGACCTGGCCGGGTTCCCGCTGATTACCTACGACGTCGGCTTTACCGGCCGCGGTCACATCGACGCCGCGTTTGCGAGTGCCGGCGTGAATCCGGATATCGTGCTGACGGCGATGGATTCGGACGTCATCAAGCAATATGTGTCGCTGGGGATGGGGGTAGGGATCGTGGCGTCGATGGCCTTCGATCACGGGCGTGACCGCGGCTTGCGGGCGATCGAGTCATCGCATTTGTTTGCGCCGAATGTGACGCGGCTGGCGGTGCGGAAGGGGGCTTATCTGCGGGCGTATGCGTATGACTTCATCGAGCGGTTCGCGCAGGGGTTTACGCGGGCGGATATTGAGAAGGCCTTGCATCCGGTGGTGGTGGACTAGGGGCTGTTTTGTCATAATGCAAGTGTCCGCCAAACGCCCGCTTGCCATGACCCTCCCGTTCGCCGCACCCGAGCCGTTCCCGCAGTCTCCACCCATCCCGACACCGGCAGCCGGCACCCCGCTCCAGGCCAGCCAGGCCGCCGCGCCAGCGCGCGACTACTGGCTGTGCCAGTGCGCCGGCTGGGCCATCCTCGGCGGAATCAGCGTGATGTCCTCGGGCCAGGGCGCCTTCGGGACGATGTTGCCGATGACCGTGGTGAAGCTGCTGGTCATGATTGACGGTCTGCTGCTGTCGCATTGCTGGCGTTTGTTCCTGCGCCGGCGAGGCTGGATCGACCGCAGCGACCCGCCGGTGCCGCGCATCCTGCTCGGGCTGATCGTGCTGTGCGTGGCGCAGGTCGGCCTCCTGGTCGGCACCGACATCCTGATCCGCGACGGCGCCGTGATCGCGGACAGCGACGCGACGGCTATCGTGATCGCCCTGTGCGTGCTGTGGTACGCCGTATTCCTGATGTGGACCCTGATGTATGCGGTGGTGCTGTCGCGCCGTCGCGCGCGCCGCTTCGAACTCGAAAAGCTGCAGCTCGAAGTCAGCGTCAAGGATGCCGAGCTGCGCGCACTGCAGGCGCAGGTGAACCCGCACTTCTTCTTCAACAGCATGAACAGCATCCGCGCGCTGATCTACCAGGATCCGGACACCGCGGCGCAGGCGGTCGGCCAGCTGGCTGGCCTGATGCGCCACAGCCTGCGCGCGGGCCAGGCTCCGACCGTGCGCCTGGCCGACGAGGTGGCGGCGGTGAATGCCTACCTCGCGATCGAACGGCACCGCTTCGACGAGCGCTTGCAGGCCGAGGTCGGGATCGCGCCCGGCCTGGACGACGTGCCGATTCCGCCGATGGCCTTGCAAACGCTGGTCGAAAACGCGGTCAAGCACGGCGTCGAACCTGCCATCGGCGCGTGCCGGGTGCGTGTGAGCGCCGTGCGCGATGGCGAACGGGTACTGCTGACCGTGGCCAACCAGGGCCGCCTGCAGTCCGCCAGCGCCTCGACCCGGCTCGGCCTGGCGAACACCGTCAAGCGACTGGCGCTGCTGTTCGGGCCGCGCGCCGCCTGCACCTTGCGCGAAGACGATGGCTGGGTGGTGGCGCAGGTGGTGCTGCCGCAGGAAACCGACTGGGAGGGTAGTGCATGCGCGCGCTGATCGTGGACGACGAGCGCCTCGCGCGCAACGAATTGCGCCGCCTGCTGGCTGCGCACCCGGCGCTGGAGGTCGTGGGCGAAGCGGCAAATCCGATCGAGGCACGCGCCGCGATCGAGGCGCTGGCGCCGGACCTGGTCTTCCTCGACGTCCAGATGCCGGGCGGGAGCGGTTTCGACCTGCTGGCATCGCTCGACGCCGCGCCGGCCGTGATCTTCACCACCGCCTTCGACCAGTACGCGCTGCGCGCCTTCGACGTCAGTGCGCTCGATTACCTGCTCAAGCCGATCGAACCGGCGCGCCTGGCGCATGCCTTGCGCAAGTTCGAGGCGCGTCTCCAGCTGCCTGCGCCCGCCCCGGCGCCGCAGCCGGCACAGGCGCAGGCGGCCGACGGCAAGGTGTTCATCAAGGACGGTGAGCGCTGCTGGTTCGTGGCGCTCGAGCAGATCATGCTGTTCGAATCGGAGGGGAATTACACGCGCGTCTACTTCGACGCCAACCGCCCCATGCTGCTGCGCTCCCTGAACCAGCTCGAGGCCAGGCTGGATCCGGAGCGCTTCCTGCGCGTGAGCCGGCGCCAGATCGTCAACCTGGATTTCGTGACCGGGATCGCGCCGGGGCCGGGCAACGGGATGGTGCTGACCTTGAAGGGGGAGGTCAAGGTGCCGATGTCGCGAAGGCGGGCGGCGGAGTTCAGGCAGTTTAACGGGTTGTGACCGTTTTGCGATTATCCCCCGCCACCCTGTCGATCAGCAGGTCATACGGATCCACCCCGGCCTCCACCGGCTTCGCATCCACCGTCACGCTCACTGTGGATTCCCCAGCCGGCAGCATCCGCTTGCCGCGCCACAGCACGCGCTCCTTGCCGGCGGTGTCAACCCCGAACACCGCCAGCTCGACCGGTTCGTCGTACGCACGCGCCGTTTCCTTGCCCTTGCCATCGGCTTCCAGCTTGGCCAGACGCAGTTTCATGGTCACGTCCCACTTGCCGTCGGCGCGCCGCGTGGCACCCGCATCCGTCATCCGGTTATCGTAAAACACGATGCGCTCGAACAGGTCGGTGATCAGCGCCTGCTTGCTGGCCGGCGCGGCGGCGCGGATGGCTGCCAGCAGGTCGCGGCTGGTGACGTAGGGTGCGGTCTGGTAGCGGTGCTGGTCCAGGAAGTCCTTCAACACGCGGTTCAGCACGTCCTCGCCGAGTTCCTCACGCAGGCGATAGAACACCAGGCTGCCCTTGCGGTACTGGATATACATCTGATCCTCGACCTTGAACAGCGGCTGCTCTTCCACCAGTTCCTTGCCGCGCCCGGCGAAGTACTGGTCGAGGTCCCAGCGCAGAATGTGGCGGGTCTTCTCGGGGCCGAAGGCCTTTTCCACCGCCATCAGCGCCGAATACTCGGCCAGCGACTCCACCAGCATGCCCATGCCCTGGGTGTTGGCCGGAATCAGCTGGTCACCCCACCACTGGTGCGCCACTTCATGTGCCGTCACGTAGAACACGTGGTTGACCTTGTCTTCGCCGCGGAGGTCATTGACGAAACCGAGCGATTCCGAGAACGGGATCGTGTTCGGCAGGCTGCGCGCATACGGCAGGTACAGCGGGAATTCGGTGATACGCAAGGCTTTGTGCTGGTACGGCCCGAAGTGCTCGGTGAAGTAATCGAGTGCGCCCTGGCTGCCCTGGATCATGCTGTCGATGTTCCAGGGGTGCTTGCGGTCGTAGTACACCTCGATCGGCACACCGTGCCAGGCGGCCTTCTTCACGTCCCAGCGGCCCGACTGGTAGGAGAAGAAGGGCAGTATTTTCGCGTCCATCGTGTAGCGGTAGTAGCGGCGGCCGTCCCGTTTCCAGCTCGCAGTCAGGGTGCCCGGCGCGATCGCCACCTGGTCGGCGCTGGTAGAGACGGTGGTCTCGAAATCGATCAGGTCGGCGTCGAAGCCGAACAGCTTCCAGAAGTTGGATGCATGGGCGGCCTGGTCGTCCAGTGCCGGCATGCGATGCGGCTCGCCCAGGCCGCGCTGGCGGCGCTCGGCACGATCGCTGATCTCGCCGGCCTGCACGTAGCCGAGTTTCGGGAAGTAGTCTTCCGAGGTGAACATGGTGCCGTTGTGGTTGATGCCGTCCGGGGCGCCGCTTTCGGTGAAGCCCGGGTTGCGTACCTCGGCAGTGAAGTCGAAGGCCAGTTCGGCGTTCGGCGCCAGCGGCTCGCGCAGCTCGACGATGCGGAAGCCCAGGCGGCGGTCGTCCAGCGTGATGGTGTGCGCTGGCAGCCCAAGCAGGGTCGTGGTGGCGCGCGGGTCGAGCTGGAAGCGCAGGCTGCGCAGCGGCTGCGTGGTCTTGTTGCGCACCACGTAATGGCCGCGGATGGCGACGCGGCGCTCTGCCGGGACGATGTCGACGTCGGCGCGGATCCCGATCAGGCTTGGGTTGGGCATGGACAGGTAGCGGCGGTACTGCTTTTCGTAGTCGGCGCGGGCGTCGAGGGCAGCCGTGGCGGACTCGTAGCCGTTCAACACATTGGTGTTGTAGAAGATCCAGCCGCCGCATGCGGCCCAGGCGGCCAGCGAGACCGCCAGGCCGGCGCGGGCCTTGCCGCGCAGGCGCAGGGCCAGTGCGCGCAGGCGCAGGCGCCAGCCGTCGCTGCGGCCGCGCATCCAGAACGCCTGGGCCAGGATCGCCAGCGCCAGCGCGAGCAGGGTCCAGTACAGTGCGAACCAGCACCAGCCGGTGAGGAAGTGGCCATAGCCGTTGATGTCCGAGTAAGTCAGCGGCGGCAGGTCGGCGTAGCGCAGCAGGCGGTGTTCGAGGCCGAGGCTCTTCAATACCGGGCCGCTGACCAGCAGGCCGATGCCGAGCAGGTAGCCGATATATTTGTTGTTGGCGATGGCTTGCAGCGCGAGCAGGGCCAGTGCGATCAGCATGAAGTAGACCGCGTTGACCAGCGTGCCCTGCAGGTACAGCCTGAATTCGATCGGTGCGCCGCCCTTGACCAGCTGGATCGCGATGCCGGCCAGCGCGCCGGCGCCGAGGAAGGCGAAGATCACGGCAAACAGTGCGCCGGCTTTGGCGCCGAGCGGGACCCAGTCCGGCAGCGGCATCGCATCCGTGAGGTCGGCAATCTTTACCTGCCGGTCGCGGAATACCAGTTCGCCGCTGTAGAAGATCAGGACGATCACCAGCACGGCATTCATGCCGCCGGCCAGCTCTTCCAGCACCAGGCGCGTGAGTGGGTAGGGCACGCTGTCGAAGCGCATGCCGCCGATGGTGAAATTGGCGATGAAGTTGGCGACGGCGAGCAGCAGCAGGATCAGGAAGGGCAGGCCGCGCAGCACGCCGCGGGTTTCGAAGCGCAGCAGTTGCCACCATTGGGCCAGCAGGCCGGCGGCGCTGAAGCGTGGGGCAATGCGGCGCACGGCGCCTGGGGTCATCGGGCGCGCTGCCGCCGGTGCCTGCACCGGCGTGTGCTTGCCGAAGCGGCGGCCGGCGGTCCCGGCGCGCTGGGTCTTGAAGCAGGCGACTGTGGCGCCGAACAGGCCCAGTGCGATTGCTGTCCAGAGTCCGCGGTTCAGCAGCAGCACCCCGGACAGCGGCGGCAGCTGGGTATTGGCCTGATACGTCGAGTAGTAGCGCGTCAGTTGGGCCAGCGCACGTACGCCGAACGGATCCAGCAGCACCGCCAGCGATTCGCCATTGCCGCCGCTGGACAGCGTGGCCGCCATCCCCCACAGCACGGTAAAGGCGATCACGCCGGCATACACCATGATCAGCGAGCGCGTGAGCGCCGCCAGCAGCGTGAGCAGGGCGGCGACGAACAGCAGGTTCGGCACCACCAGCACGCAGAAGGCCCAGACGTAGGATTGCAGCGAAAAGGCGCCGAGCCGCTGCGGATCGATCGAGGGCAGGCGCGAGCCGAGCATCATCGCCACCGTGATCAGGGCGAACACGGCGAGGCAGGCGGCGAAGCCGGCGAGGAAGCGGCCGCCCAGGTAATCCAGCTTGCGCACCGGCGCGGCGAACAGCAGGTCGGCGATGCCGGCCTCGCCATCGCGCAGAATGGCGCCGGCGATGAACACGGTGACCATGAACATCGCGATCAGGCTGAGGATGCCGAGCTGGTTGGCGATGACCACCGGCGCGTTCAGGTGCACGTTGCCGATCGCGCCGCCGATGCGGACGGCATCGCTGCCGGCGCTCAGGAAGGCAATCGCCGCCAGTGCCACGGCGACGATCCACAGCAGCGGCTGGCGCAGCTGGTAGCGCAGGTCGAAGCGGAAGAATTCTTGCCACATGACGATCTCCTTTCAGGCCTGGCGCAGCTGCAGGAAGTAGACGTCTTCCAGGCCCGGTTCGACCGGCGCGAAGCCGCTGTCGGGCTGGAAGGCGGCGAACACGTTGATCTGCGGCGTACCGCCGATCAGGCGCGTCGACAGTACGGCGAAGCGGCGCTGGTAGTCTTCCAGCTCGTCCTGCTTGACGCTGCGGCGCCAGACCTGCTGCTTCAGCGCGTCGATGGCGTCCTGCGGCCGCCCCTGCACCAGCACCTTGCCCCTGGCGATGATCGCCATGCGCGGGCACAGGTCGGTCACGTCTTCGACGATATGCGTCGATAAGATCACCACCACCTGCTCGCCGATGCGCGCCAGCAGGTTCAGGAAGCGGTTGCGTTCGTCGGGGTCGAGGCTCGCGGTCGGCTCGTCGACAATGACCAGCTGCGGCGCGCCGAGCAGGGCCTGGGCGATGCCGAAGCGTTGGCGCATGCCGCCGGAATACGTCGCCACGCTGCGCTTGCGTGCGTCCCACAGGTTGGTCTGGTGCAGCAGGCCCTCGACCACCTCCTTGCGCTCGGCGCGCCGGGTCAGGCCCTTCAATACCGCGAAATGGTCCAGCAGCTCGAGCGCGCTGACCTTCGGGTACACGCCGAAATCCTGCGGCAGGAAGCCGAGGCGGCGGCGCAGGCTGTCCTTGTCCGCGAGGACGTCGACGCCATCGAAATGGATGCTGCCGCTGTCCGGGTCTTGCAGTGTGGCAATCGTGCGCATCAGGGACGACTTGCCGGCGCCGTTCGGGCCGAGCAGGCCGAACATGCCGGTGGGAATCTCGAGGCTGACGCCGTCGATGGCATGGACGCCGTTGGCGTAGGTCTTATTGAGGTTTTTTATCGATAGCATGGCGGGTTCCTGGGCTTCGCATGGTGATGTCACGTGCAAAGCTTAGGCGCCCCGGGTAGGGGCTGCTATCGATGAGAAACGAGTGGCGGGTTCGAGGGATGAGCGGTCAAAAAGGCGGATGAGTGGTCAAGGGCACGACAGGCGAGTATTACTGGCCAGGATTGGTGTACCGGGCATGAACTGCATCGATCGCCTTCATCACCTCAACCGAAAGCGTCAGCGATTCAGCATCGATGTTCTCCTTCAGCTGCGCCAGCGTAGTCGCCCCAATGATGGTCGACCCCACGAACCACTGCGAATAACACCAGGCCAGCGCCATCTGTGCAGGCGTCATGCCATTCGCCCGCGCCAGCGCCGCATACTCCTTCGCCGCCGCCAGCACGGCAGGCCGCAGATAGCGCGGGCTCCAGGTCGGCGGATAAATCGTCAGGCGTCCGACGGCCTGCGGGTTGTCGAGATACTTCGCGCTCAGCTGGCCGAAGGCAAGGGGGCTGTAGGCGAGCAGGCTGACCTCTTCGCGGTAGCACACCTCGTCCAGTAAAGTGGTCTCGAAGGCGCGCGCCGTCAGGTTGTACAGGTTCTGGATGGTGGCAATCCGTGGCAGGCCCTTCATCTCGGCCTGCTTGATGTACTCGCACACGCCCCAAGGGCTTTCGTTCGACACGCCGATGTGGCGGATCTTGCCTTCCTTGATGAGTTCGCCCAGCACGGACAGGGTCTCTTCGACCGGCACGCTGGCGCGCTCCTTCTTCGGCTCGAACTGGTTGGCGCCGAAGATCGGCACGTTGCGGCTGGGCCAGTGCAGCTGGTAGAGGTCGATGTAGTCGGTCTGCAGGCGGGCCAGGCTGTCGTCGACGGCGGTGCGGATATTCCTCGCATCCAGGTTGTGTCGGCCGCCGCGGATCCAGGTCTGGGTGGCATTCGGGCCGGCGGCCTTGGTGGCCAGGACGATCTGGTCGCGTTTGCCGGATTTCTTCAGCCAGCTGCCGATGAAGCGCTCGGTCGAGCCCTGCGTTTTCGCGCTCGGCGGCACCGGGTACATCTCGGCCGTGTCGATGAAGTTGATGCCGCGCTCGATTGCGTAGTCGAGCTGGCTGTGGGCGTCGGCTTCCGTGTTCTGTTCGCCGAAGGTCATGGTGCCCAGGCAGATGCGGGAGACGCTGAGGTCGGTGCGGCCGAGCTGGTGCTTTTTCATGAGACATTCCTAATTGGTTGGCGCTTACCGTCGTTCCCGCGGAGGCGGGAACCCAAGTTTCTTTGGTCCGCTACGAACTTGGATTCCCGCCTTCGCGGGAAGGCGTTTCGGGCAATGCCCGGAACGACGGTGGTCAAGCCCGCAGCGCGTCCGCGCACTCCTTGACCAGCGCCGGTCCGCGATAAATCAGGCCGCTGTACAGCTGCACCAGCTGCGCGCCGGCGGCGATCTTGGCCTTGGCGTCGCGTCCGCTCAGGATGCCGCCCACGCCGATGATCGGAATCGCATCGCCGACTTCCTTCTTCAGCGCGCGGATCACGATGTTCGACAGGTCGAACACCGGGGCGCCGGACAGGCCGCCCTGCTGGCTGGCGTAGCGGTGGTTTTCGACGTCGCGGCGGCTGAGCGTGGTGTTGGTGGCGATCACACCGTCGATGCCGTGGCGCAGCAGGGCCGCGCCGATGTCGCGGATCTGGTCGGCGTCCACGTCCGGCGCGATCTTCAGGGCCAGCGGCACGTAGCGGCCGTGCTCGTCCGCCAGGCGCGACTGCTCGCCCTTCAGTTGGGCCAGCAGGGCGTCCAGTTCGGACGCGCCCTGCAGCTGGCGCAGGTTCTTGGTGTTCGGCGAGGAGATGTTGACCGTCACGTAGCTCGCATAGGGATAGACCTTGCGCAGGCAGTGCAGGTAGTCCTCGGCGGCGCGTTCGATCGGGGTGTCGGCGTTCTTGCCGATGTTCAGGCCGAGCACGCCGCGCTTCTCCTGGTAGAAGCTGGACGCCTGCACGTTGGCGACGAAGGCGTCGACGCCGCCGTTGTTGAAGCCCATGCGGTTGATGATGCCGCGCGCCGATGGCAGGCGGAAGATGCGCGGCTTCGGATTGCCGGCCTGTGGGCGCGGCGTGACCGTGCCGACTTCGATCGAGCCGAAGCCCAGCGCCGCCAAGCCGTCGATGTAGGCGCCGTCCTTGTCCAGGCCGGCGGCCAGGCCGACCGGGTTGGGGAAGGTGATGCCCATCACGGTGCGCGGATCGGGCTTGGGCTTGCTGACGAGGCCGGTCAGCCCCAGCGCACTGGCGCGGCGCAATGCGGGCAGGGTGAGGTTGTGGGCCGTTTCTGGGTCGAGGGCAAACAGCAGCGGGCGGGCAAGGGCGTACAAGAGTTTGTCGGACATGGTTGCCTATACGTGAATTGCCGACATTCTACCCCGGACAGTTAATCCACGATGTAAATACGGGGGGGGCTGGGCACGGGGTGCCCACCCTACGGCGATTCACCGCTCCAACACGCCCCACACGCCATCGATCCGCGCCTCCAGCGGCCGGAAATTGATCTTGTACGCCATCTTCGGGCTCTGTTCGATCCAGTAGCCGAGGTAAACATAGGGCAGGTCCAGTTCGCGCGCCTGCTCGATCTGCCACAGCACGTTGTAGGTGCCGTAGGAGGCGCCCTCGACGTCCGGGTCGAAGAAGGTGTAGACCGAGGACAGGCCGTCCGACAGCACGTCGATGATCGACACCATGCGGAGCAGACCGTCCGGTTCGCGGAATTCGACCAGGCGCGTGTTCACGCGGCTCTGCAGCAGGAACTGGGCGTACTGGTCGCGGCTGTCCTGGTCCATGCCGCCGCCGACGTGGCGGGTGGTCTGGTAGCGCAGGTAGAGCGCATAGTGTTCGTCCGAGAACGACAGGTTGGCCACCATCGCCGACAGGTCCTCGTGGCGCTTCCAGGCGCGGCGCTGGCTGCGGTTGGGGCCGAAGTCGTTGACGGCCACGCGCACGGGTATGCAGGCGCGGCAGCCGTCGCAATACGGACGGTAGGTGAAGATCCCGCTGCGGCGGAAACCATTGCGCACCAGTTCCGAATACACGTCCGCGTTGATCAGGTGCGAAGGCGTGGCCACCTGCGAGCGCGCCTGGCGCGCATCGAGGTAGCTGCACGGATAGGGCGCCGTCGTATAGAACTGCAGCGTGGAAAAGGGCAGGTCATTTAAGTGCGTCATGCAAAGCTCTCGAGACGACGTGTTTGACCCATTGTAGCCAAAGACAGCGCGGCGCACCGTTAGGTGGTCAACGGTGGCGCAACTTCCCAACGTTCGATGGCGGGCTCGGCGATCGCCTGGCGCAGGTGTTCGAGGAAAGCCTTGCGCGGAATCGGCATCGCGCCCAGCGAGGCCAGATGGCCGGTCTCCTGCTGGCAATCCAGCAGGCGTACGCCCTGGCTGCGCAGGAAAGCGACCAGGTAGGCCAGCGCTACCTTGGAGGCGTCCGACACGCGCGCGAACATCGATTCGCCATAAAACATGCGGCCAATGCAGACGCCATAGGCGCCGCCAACCAGTTCGCCATCCAGCCACACTTCCGCCGAATGCGCGTAGCCCATGCGGTGAAGGCCCGTGTAGCCGGCGATGATGTCTTCCGAAATCCAGGTGCCGGGACCGTCCTTGCGCGGCGCGGCGCAGGAGCGCATCACCGATTCGAAGGCGCTGTCGAAGCGCACCACCCAGGGGCCGTCTTCGAGGCGCGAGCGTTCGACCTTGCGCAGGGTTTTTTTCAGGCTGTCGCTGACCTTGAAGCGGTCCGTGTACAGCACCATGCGCGGATCGGTGCTCCACCACAGGATGGGCTGGCCTTCCGAAAACCAGGGGAAGATGCCGTTGCGGTAGGCCTGCAGCAGGCGCTGCGGCGACAGGTCGGCGCCGGCCGCGAGCAGGCCGGGGGCGTCCGTGGTCAGCGCCTCGGATACGTCGGGGAAGGGCGTATTCGCTTCGAGCCAGGGGATCATCGTCGCTCTATGATCAATCGGGTTCGACAGGGGCGCGCATTGGCCGCGTGATGTCGCGGGTATGGACACCGTAGCTGCCGCCTTCGAGCACCTGGCGGCGGTCGGCGAAGAACAGTTCCAGCGTGGTGCGGATGGTCGGGAAGGCCAGGTCGTCCCAGGGGATCTCGTGCTCGGCGAACATCTGCACGTCCAGGCTCTCGACCCCCGCTTCATAATCGAGGTCGAGCAGGCGCGCCAGGTAGAACAGGTGGACCTGGTGCACGTGGGCGACATTCAGGAGGGTGAACAGGTTGCCCAGCTCGACATTGGCGCCGGCTTCCTCCTCGGTTTCGCGCACCGCGGCCTGGCCGGTGGTCTCCTCGTTTTCCATGAAGCCCGCCGGCAGCGTCCAATAGCCATAGCGCGGCTCGATCGCGCGCTTGCACAGCAGCACTTTCAGCTCGCCGTCCTGTTCCCAGACAGGGATGGTCCCGATTACCATCTTCGGGTTCTGGTAATGGATGGTGCCGCATTGGGTGCACACGTAGCGCGGACGGTTGTCGCCTTCGGGGATGGCCACCGTCACCGGATGGGCGCACTCGGAGCAGAATTTCATGGAATCTGTGGGTAATGACGTTGCCCTTACTTTACCACCGTATCGCAACAACTGTACCTTGATCCAAGGTGGAAAGAGGAATGCCATTGCGTAAATCAGCGCGGCTGCGTATAATACGAACCATCAGACGCGGGGTGGAGCAGTCTGGCAGCTCGTCGGGCTCATAACCCGAAGGTCACAGGTTCAAATCCTGTCCCCGCAACCAGATTCGGAGGCCGTTGATTCTGTTTAGGATCAGCGGCCTTTTCATTTTCCCTGCCGGCCCCGGCAGGGCCTGAAGCGCCTCAACCCCCCTCTCCCTTGCCGCAACGTATGCGGCCCAGCCCGGTCGAATGCCATGTCGCTACCATTGCGGAGTCATTCGATGATCAATGTTGACGAGATTAACGAGGCATGGGGCTGGGTCGGCTTGAACGCGGAAGAGGTGCTGGGCGAGAACGCCTTCGGCAACCTGATCATCCGCGACGACGAAGGCAGGTACTGGCACCTGTCGCCGCAGGACCTGTGTTGCGAACCCGTGGCCGAAGACCGCGCCGCCCTCGATGCCCTGTCATATAACCAGGAATTCCTGAACGAATGGTATATGCCGGAGCAGGTGGACCTGGCCGAATCCGCGCTGGGTCCGCTGAGCGCGGGCCGCAAGTACTGCCTCAAGATCCCCAGCGCGCTGGGCGGCCACTACCGGCGCGACAACCTGGCCACCGTGCCGCTGGCCGAACTGATCCGCTTTGCGGGCGAGAGCGCCCAGCAGTTCGAGGGCCTGCGCTGGAATTAAGTACTTGGTTAAAAGTCCTTGAGGAAGCCCACCTGGAACAGGTCGCGGTCATCGGTCTGGCGGAAGGTTTTTACGCGGTTGAAGTTCGCGAACACGCGCGCATGGCGCGTCAGGGCATGCTCGGCCTGGAAGGTGATCAGCAGGTTGCCGCGGGTTTCGTTATCGGCGCGGCGGTTGCGCGCGACATAGGGGCCGAGGCCGGCGCTCATCGCGAAGCGCGGCGTGACCCGCTGCACGTAGAACAGCTGCGCGGCCAGGCCGCGGCGGTCGACCCGTGCGCCATCGTCGCCTTCGAACAGGAACTTGCCGGACACGGCCCAGTGCTCCATGCGCTCGCCCAGGTAGCGTCGCGCTTCCAGCACGGCGGCCATGGCGCCGTCGGTGCCGGACATGTTGGTGATCGAATTGCCGGCCGAGAGGCCGAACCAGGTCTGGCCGTCGGCCGGGTCGGTGTCTGGATCGGTTTCCGAGCGGCCGAACTGGCGGCCGATGCCGATCATTAGCGCATCCGAGCGGTGCACATTGCGCATCTGCACGTGGTTGTAGCCGATGCGCAGGTGGGTGCCGTCCGGCATGAAGCCCAGCGGCAGCCGCAGGCCCACGCTCACCAGGGCGCCGACATTCGCATCGTCGATCTGGCGGCCGTCGAGGACGGTCGTGTTCATGCTCAGGTAGGGGCCGACGCCCAGCTCGATGGCGCTGCGTGCGCCCAGCTGGCGCACCATCAGCCATTGCACGGCGAAACCGTCGCGGTGGTTGTTGTCGGGGTGCCCTTCATTGTAGTGCACGAAGTCGATGCGTTCGCTCAGGCTGTCCGGCAGCGGCGAACCGAACAGGGTGCGCTGCTGGCGCCCGGCGCGGATTTCGAAGGTGCGGCCGCGCATCCAGACATTGCCCTCGGCATTGCCGCCGTGGATGCGGCCGTTGCCGAAGACCGCCGACAGGTAGGCGCCGTGGTCGTCAGGGGCCTCGGTGACGTCGGTGGGCACGGTCTGGGCCTGGGCCAGGCCGGCGCAGGCCAGCAGCAGGGCGGCGAGGGAGGTGGAGAGGATCTGTTCGATTTTCATTATCGAAGTGTAATGAAAATCGGGCGTTAATGCAGCGTCCGCTTTCACGCGCTCAGGCTGGCCCAAAGATGGGCGGCAGCCATCGTCCGATGCGGGCGATATGTTGCGAGAAAGGCCGCGGCTTCCGCCAGATTCGGACGTTCCGCGGAACCGAGCAGGCGGCCGATGGCGGTACGCACGGCCACGTCGCCTTCGAGCGAGCAATCGGCGAAGCCATAGCCGCGCAGCAGCGCGTAGTTCACTGTCCAGGGGCCGATCCCTTTCACCGCCAGCAGGCGCTCGCTGACCGTAGGCAGGTCGGCGTCGCGCGCCAGGTCGAGCGCGCCTTCGTCGGCCAGGCGGGCCAGGCGCAGCAGGGTCTCGGCCTTGGCACGCGAGAACTTGCGGCTCGTAAGATCCTCGAGTTCGAGGCGGGCGGCATCCGCGGCTTCCGGATAGCACCACAGGCCGCCCGGATGGGCGCGGCCGGCCAAGGAAATGAAGGTGCGCCGCAAGGCAATCGCGAAACCCAGGTTGATCTGCTGGCCGATGATGGCCCAGCTCAGGGCCTCGAAGATGGTGGCGGACTGGATCACGCGCAGGCCAGGTTCGCGCGCCACCAGCGGCGCGAACAGCGGGTCGTCCCGCACGGCGGTCTCGAAGGGCTCGGGAGCGATGCGCAGGCCCAGCACGTTGCGCAGGATGTCGTCGAGCTGCGCCGGGGCCAGCGCGCCGTCGGCGTCTGCGGTGCACAGGGCCTGGCCGGGCCGCGCACCCAGGTCGATCGCCAGCGCGACCGGCACGCCGTCCACCATCACGCCTTTGCGGATGCACTCGCCATCGATGCGCTCGGCCAGGCCTTCGGCATCGCGGCCGTGGAAGCTGAAGAGATCCTGCCGGCGGTAGTCCTGCGGCAGGTCGATGGCCAGTTCGACCTTGTTCATTTGCTGGCGGCCGGCGCCGCGGCCGTACGACGCTTGATGCGCGGCACGAAGCCCGTCACCAGTGCGGTGCCGACCAGCGTGATCGCGGAGCCGGCGATGGTGTACCAGCCGACCGTCTCGCCGAGGAAGAGCGCGCCCCACAGGATGCCGAAGACAGGATTCAGGAAGGTGACCGTCAGCGCGGAGGTGGTGCCGACTTCCTCGATCAGGCGGAAGTAGAGGATGTAGGCGATGCCGCTGCACAGCACGCCCAGCGCCACCACGGCGCCGACGATGCCGGCGGTGGGCTCGCCCGTCATCGGGAAGAAGGACAGCACCGGCAGCACCATGATGCTTGATGCCCACATGGTGCCATGCGCATTCGCGAAGGGTTCGACGCTTTTCGCCGCGCGCGCGTACTGGCTGGCGATGCCGTAGCTCAGGCTTGCTGCCAGCGCGGCGATCACGGCGAGGCCGGCGCCCGGCTTGCTCGACACATGATCGAAGCCGACCAGCAGGGCCACCCCTAGAGTCCCCAGCAGCAGCCCGACAGCGGTGCGCAGGCCGATCGCATGGCGGGTCCACACGGCGCCGACCAGCGCGCCCCACATCGGCGCGGTGGCGTTCAGCACCGACAGCACCGAGGCGGACAGCGTGCGCGCGCCAAACGCAAACAGCAGGAAGGGCAGGGCCGAGTTGAAGAAGCCGAGGATGAAGAAATGCTTCCAGTTGGCGCGCAGGTCGAGGCGCTTCTTCAGCACGAAGCCGACGATCGCCAGGAACAGCGCCGCGAACAGCACGCGGAACTCGATCAGCACCGCCGGCCCGAGCACGGGCGCGCTGATGCGCATGAAGAGGAAGGAACCGCCCCAGATGGCGGCAAGCAGGATGAGGCGCAGCAGGTTGGCGGTGTTCATTGCGGTCTTCTTGGTTGGAGCGCAGGCATGATGGCCTGGCTCTGCGGCTTTGCGCTTCCTGATTCTTGCGATTGAATCCGGGAGGCGGCCGGGGAATTGGCAATGATACAAGCAATGCGGGATGGTTGCTGACGGCCCGGGACTTATAAACGTCATTCCCGCGAAGGCGGGAATCCAAGTTTGTGTGCGTAGCCGTAACGTATGCCAGCGGCCCGCGACGAACTTGGGTCCCCGCCTGCGCGGGGACGACGGTCTTGAAGCTAAAGGCTCAGGGCACCAGCGCCTTCTTCGCCTTCTTGTCCGCCTTGATCTCCGCCTGCGCTTTTCCAATCGCTGCCAGGCGTGCCGCCAGCGCCGGGTGATTCGCGTTGTACCCGTTCAGCACCGTGGCCGGGTAGGTTTCGTTCAGGCGCTTCCAGAAGTTGTCGGCGTCGTCGACGTCGTAGCCGGCGCGGGCGGCCAGGTAGAGGCCGAGGCGGTCGGCGGCGGCGTCCATCTCGGGCGGCATCGCCTTGATGCCGCCGCTGCCGATCAGCATCGAGGTGTCCGGCGTGACGCTCTTGAGGTTGTCGATGATGCTGCCGATGGTGGAGACGTTGCGCTGCGCAGCAGCGTGGCCGAGCATGTTGTGGGCCATGGTCTTGGCCAGCACATAGGCCAGTTCTTCATCGTTGCGGGTGAAGGCGATCATGCCGCGCGTGACCAGCACGCGCGAGCCGTCGGCATAGGCGTTGACGTTGTCGGCGTTACCGAGTTCGATCGCGAAGGCGCAGGCGCGCGTGACCGGGATCGACAGCTGGCGCTCGCTGTTGCGGCGTTCGACCGTCAGCGGCAGCGCGGCCTGGGAGGCGGTGATCTTGTTGAAGACAGCGCCGGCCTGGCTCAGCGCATGCTGGCCGGTCGGCAGCGGCTTGCCGGCGGCGGCCAGCAGCACGTCGCCGGTCTGCAGGCCGGCCTTGGCGGCGCCGCTGCCGGTCAGCACGCTGGTGACCTGCAGGCGCTCGTCCATGCCGAACGCCAGGTGCGCGGCTTCGTTGTAGTCGCCCGGGTAGGACCAGCGGTTCTTGGCGGTGAAGCCGAGCAGGGGCCGGGCCTGGCCCTTGCACAGTTCGGCGTTGTGGATGAGGAGCGGAGAAGCGGCCTTGTACAGGCGGTTCTGCAGGTCGGCCATCTTGCTGAGCGTGTCGGCGGCGGCGGCCATCTGCGGATTCAGGCCGGGCGCTTCTGGCGTGCGTTCGACGACGCGCGGTGCGGTACCGGGCTGCTGCGGCGCCTGGGTGGCGCAGCCGGTCAGCAGAAAGGCGGTGGCGGCCAATACGGCCGCAAGGCGAGTGGCGCTCATAAGCTCCTCATGTCATTTTATTGTTTGCCGGTGCTGCCGAAACCGCCGGCGCCCCGGTCGCTCGATGCGAATTCCTCCACGACCTTGAAACCAACCTGAACGACGGGAACCACGACCAGTTGCGCGAGCCTGTCCATCGGCTGCAGCGTGAACGCGGACTGCCCCCGGTTCCAGGTCGAGACCATCAGCTGGCCCTGGTAATCGGAGTCGATCAAGCCTACCAGATTGCCGAGAACGATGCCGTTCTTATGGCCGAGCCCGCTTCGCGGAAGGATCATGGCCGCATGGCCCGGATCGGCGATGTGGATGGCGAGGCCGGTCGGCACCAGCACCGTCTGTCCCGGTTCGAGCGTCAGCGGGGCATCGATGCAGGCGCGCAGATCCAGGCCCGCGCTGCCGCCGGTGGCGTAGGCGGGCAGGAAGTCCTTCATGCGCGGGTCGAGAATCTTGAGGTCTACTTGTTTCATGGAGAGCGGTGCGTTGATGGGTAAATCAGGGGTGGTTCAGGGGTGCGTCAAGTAAGCAGCGAGCGCTGTTCGAGGCGCTTGGCGATTTCGGAGACCAGCTGGCGCGCCAGCTGCAGCTTGCCCGCCTGCGGCAGCACGGTGTGGCCGCTGTCGTCGAACAGCACAATCGCATTCTCATCCTGCCCGAAGGTATGGTGGCCGATATTGCCGACCAACAAAGGGATGCCCTTCTTTTCGCGCTTGGCGGCGCCGTATTCGATCAGGTTTTCCGACTCCGCGGCAAAGCCCACGCAGTAGGGCCAGCCGTTCAGCGACGTGGTGCCGGCCACGGTCGCGAGGATGTCCGGGTTCTGCGCGAACTGCAGCTGCGGCGTGCCGCTGCCGTCCTTCTTGATCTTCTGTTCGCTGGCATTCTCGACGCGCCAGTCGGCCACCGCCGCCACGCCGATGAACACGTGCTGGCCGTGGATGCCGGCCATGACGGCGTCCAGCATCTGCTGCGCGCTTTGCACGTCGATGCGGCGTACGCCGTGCGGCGTCTCCAGCGCGGTGGGGCCGGACACCAGGGTGACTTCGGCCCCGGCTTCGCGCGCGGCGCGCGCCACCGCATAGCCCATCTTGCCGGACGAGAGATTCGTGATGCCGCGCACCGGGTCGATCGCCTCGTAGGTCGGGCCGGCCGTGATCAGCACGCGCTTGCCCGCCAGGAGCTTGGGCTGGAAGGACGCCACCAGTTCCTCGAGCAGCTCGTTCGGCTCCAGCATGCGGCCCATGCCGGTCTCGCCGCAGGCCTGGGAGCCGGCGGCCGGGCCGAAGATGCAGACGCCATCCTCGCGCAGTTGCGCGACGTTGCGTTGCGTGGCCGGCTTGTCCCACATCTCGACGTTCATGGCCGGCGCCACCAGCAGCGGCACCTGGTTCGGGCGCGCCAGGCACAGCGTCGACAGCAGGTCGTCGGTGGCGCCGTGGGCCAGCTTGAACAGGAAGTCGGCCGAGCAGGGCGCCACCAGGATCGCATCGGCGTCGCGCGTCAGGTCGATGTGGGCCATGTTGTTGGGGATGCGGCCGTCCCACTGGTCGGTGTAGACGGTGCGGCCCGACAGGGCCTGCATCGTCACCGGGCCGATGAAGTGGGTGGCGGCCTCGGTCATCACGACCTGCACGCTGGCGCCTTCCCTGGTCAGCGCGCGGCACAGCTCCGCGGCCTTGTAGCAGGCCACGCCGCCGGACAGTCCGAGGACGATCTTCTTGCCCTTCAGCTGGGTGGTCATTTGTTCACCCGGCGCAGTTCGTCCACGATGAACAGGATCGCGCCGATGGTGATCGCGGTGTCGGCAATATTAAAGGCCGGGAAGTGGCCCACGCCGGACAGGTGGAAGTCCAGGAAGTCGATCACGTGGCCGTAGGCCAGGCGGTCGATCAGGTTGCCCAGCGCGCCGCCCATGATCAGGGCCAGGGCCCAGCAGAACATCCTCTGGCCGGCATGCTTGCGCAGCAGGTAGAGGATGAAGACGACCGCGCCGATGGCGATGGCGGCGAAGAAGTATTTCTGCCAGCCGCCCTGGTTGGACAGGAAGCTGAAGGCCGCGCCCGGGTTATAGGCCAGCACCAGGTTGAAGAAGCCGGTAATCGGCTTCTCTTCGCCATGCATGAACATGCGCGTGATCGTGATTTTGCTGATCTGGTCGAGCAGGATCACGATGAAGGCGATGCCCAGCCAGGGCGTCAGGCTGGCCCCGCCGCTGGATTTGACGGCGGTGAACGAGGATTTCTTCTTGGTTGCCATCTCTATCCTTATCAAGCGAAGCGGCGCGGCTCGCCGCTGCCGAACAGGTTGCTCGTGCAGCGTGCGCACAGGCCCGGATGGGCTGCGTCATGGCCGACGTCGCGGCGGTAGTGCCAGCAGCGCTCGCACTTATCAAACGTCGACGGCGTCACCGTGACCGCTTCCTGGGCCGCGTCTTCGGCTTTTTCCACGCTTGCCTGCGAGGTGATGAAGACGAACTTCAGGTCGTCGTCCAGGCTCGCCAGGGCGTCGTACTTGTCGCCGGCAGCCTTGAGCGCCAGTTCCGCCTGCAGCGAGGAGCCGATGGCGCCCGAGGCGCGCACTTCTTCCAGCTGCTTGGTGACGTCGGTGCGCACGGCGCGCAGCAGCGTGTACTTGGCCAGCAGGGCTTCACGGTCGGCGATCTCCGGGAAGTTCCAGAGCGTCTGGGTGAAGATGGTCTCGTCGCTGTCCGCGAAGGCTTTTTCGCCCGCGAACACGGCCCAGGCTTCCTCGGTGGTGAAGGACAGGATCGGCGCCATCACACGCAGCAGGCTGTGCGCGATGTGCCACAGCGCAGTCTGGGCCGAGCGGCGGGCCAGCGAATCGACGCCGGTGGTGTACAGGCGGTCCTTCAGGATATCGAGGTAGAAGCCGCCCAGGTCTTCCGAGCAGAAGTTCTGCAGGCGTGCGACCACCGGGTGGAACTCGTAGCGCTCGAAGTGCGCCGCGATGTCGCTTTGCAGGCGAGCGGTCTCAAGCAGCGCGTAGCGGTCGATCTCGAGCATCTCGGCCACCGGCACGGCGTTCTTGATCGGGTCGAAGTCCGAGGTGTTCGCCAGCAGGAAGCGCAGGGTGTTGCGGATGCGGCGGTAGGACTCGGTCACGCGCTTGAGGATCTCTTCGCCGATCGACAGCTCGCCGGTGTAGTCGGTCGAGGCCACCCACAGGCGCAGGATGTCGGCGCCCAGGGTATCCGAGATCTTCTGCGGCGCCATCGTGTTGCCCAGCGACTTCGACATCTTCTTGCCGTTCTCGTCGACCGTGAAGCCGTGGGTCAGCAGGGCTTTGTACGGCGGACGTCCGTTCAGCATGGACGAGGTCAGCAGCGACGAGTGGAACCAGCCGCGGTGCTGGTCCGAGCCTTCCAGGTAGAGGTCGGCCGGGAACGCGGACTGCTGTTCGTGCGAGCCGCGCAGCACGGTCTGGTGGGTGGTGCCGGAATCGAACCAGACGTCCAGGGTGTCGCGGTTCTTTTCGTAGGTCTCGGCATCGTCACCCAGCAGCGTACGAGGATCAAGCTCGTGCCATGCGTCGATGCCCTTCGCTTCGATCAGCTTTGCCACCTGCTCCAGCAGTTCCGGGGTGCGCGGGTGCAGCTCGCCGGTCTCCTTGTGGATGAAGAAGGCCATCGGTACGCCCCACTGGCGCTGGCGCGACAGGGTCCAGTCCGGACGGTTCGCGATCATGCCGTGCAGGCGCGCCTGGCCCCAGTCCGGGAAGAACCTGGTCTCGTCGATGCCGGCCAGCGCGGTCTCGCGCAGTGTCGGGCCGCCATCCTTCGGGGTGACGTCCATGCCGGCGAACCACTGGCTGGTGGCGCGGTAGACGATCGGGGTTTTATGGCGCCAGCAGTGCATGTAGCTGTGGTCGAACATCTTGAGTTCGAACAGGGCGCCGGCTTCGGTCAGGGCCGAGCAGATCGGCTTGCTGGCTTCCCAGATCGTCATGCCGCCGAACAGCGGCAGGGTGCTCGCGAAGCGGCCGTCACCCATCACCGGTTTGAGGATCTCGTCGTCCTTCATGCCGTGGGCTTTGCAGGACTGGAAGTCTTCCAGGCCGTAGGCCGGCGCCGAGTGGACCACGCCGGTGCCGCTGTCGGTGGTGACGTAGTCGGCCAGGTAGACCGGCGACAGGCGGTCGTAGAACGGATCGGCCGCGTGCAGCGGGTGCTTGAAGCGGATGCCGGCCAGGCTGGCGCCTTCGGTCGTGGCGACGACTTCGCCCTCGAGCTTGTAGCGCGCCAGGACCGATTCGGCCAGGTCCTTCGCCAGGATCAGCAGCAGCGGCTTGCCTTCTTTTTCGGCTTTGACCAGCGCATACGTCACTTCCGGGTGCACGTTCAGCGCCTGGTTCGACGGGATGGTCCACGGGGTCGTGGTCCAGATCACGATGAAGCCATCGCCTTCCGGCAGTGCGCTCAAGCCGAACGCGCTTGCCAGCTTTTCCGGCTCGGCAAACGGGAAGCCGACGTCGATCGCCGGGTCGCGCTTGTCCTGGTATTCCACTTCCGCCTCGGCCAGCGCCGAGCCGCAGTCGAAGCACCAGTTGACCGGCTTCAAGCCGCGGTACACATAACCCTTCTCCAGCAGCTTGCCGAGGGCGCGCAGCTCGTCGGCCTCGTTACCGTAGGCCATGGTCATGTAGGGGTTGTCCCATTCGCCCAGCACGCCCAGGCGGATGAAGCCGGCGCGCTGGCGGTCGATCTGCTCGAGCGCGTAGGCGCGGGCCTTCTGCAGCACTTCGGCGGTCGGCAGGTTCTTGCCGAACTGTTTTTCGATCTGGATCTCGATCGGCATGCCGTGGCAGTCCCAGCCCGGCACATAGGGGGCGTCGAAACCGGCCATGGTACGCGATTTGACGACCATGTCCTTCAGGATCTTGTTGACGGCGTGGCCCAGGTGGATGTCGCCGTTGGCGTACGGGGGACCGTCATGCAGGATGAACTTCGGACGGCCGGCAGCCGCCTTGCGCACGCGTTCGTAGATCTTCTTGTCCTGCCACTGCTTGACCCAGCCCGGCTCGCGCTTGGCGAGGTCGCCGCGCATCGGGAAGGCGGTGTCGGTCATGTTGACCGGGTATTTGCTGTCGGGTTTGTTGCCTTGCTTGGCGCCTTTCGGGCCGTTCTTCGTATCGGACATAGGATTCTTCTAAAGTGAAATGCTGTTGTGCGTGACGTGACGCCAGGCCGCGGCAAGCGGCCTGACCGTATCGTTCACGTTCAAATTCGGTCGGTGGCGGTGAGGGCGGACCTGCGCTGGGCGAACCAGGCGCGCGCCTGCTGGGCGTCGCGGTCGATGGCGGCAGTCAGCGTCGGCAGGTCGATGTATTTTTCTTCGTCGCGCAGCTTCTTCAGGAATTCGACGCGCACCAGTTTGCCGTAGCAGGACTGGTTCCAGTCGAACACGTGGACTTCGAGCAGCATGCGGCCCGCATCCTCGACGGTCGGGCGCACGCCCAGGCTGGCGACGGCCGGCAGCGGTTCATCCGCGAGGCCATGCACCTGCACCACGAAGATGCCGGCCAGGGCCGGGCGGTGGGCGACGCGCAGGTTCAGGGTCGGGAAGCCCAGCGTGCGGCCCAGCTTGGCGCCATGGATCACGTGGCCCGACATCGAATACGGGTGGCCGAGGAGGGCGCGGGTGGCGTCGAAATCGCCGGCCGCCAGTGCGGCGCGCACGGCCGAGGAGGAGATGCGGGTCGAATCGTGGAGCACGGCCGGCAGGCTGTGGACTTCGAAGCCGAATTCCTTGCCGGCCTCAAGCAGCTGGGCGACGTTGCCGGCGCGCCTGGCGCCGTAGCAGAAGTCGTCGCCGACCATCAGCCATTTCACGTGCAGACCTTCGACCAGCACTTTTTCAGTGAACGCCTGCGGCGACATCGAGGCGAAATGCTCATTGAAATGTTCGACGATGACGCGGTCGACGCCGGCCTCGGAGAGCGATTCCAGCTTGTCGCGCAGGTTGGCGATACGGGCCGGGGCCTTCGATAGATCGTTGGCACGGCGGGCGAAGTATTCACGCGGATGCGGCTCGAAGGTCATCACGGCGGATTCCAGTCCGAGGCGGTGCGCGGCTGCGGTCACGTGCGCCAACAACGCCTGGTGTCCGCGGTGGACACCGTCGAAGTTGCCGATCGTGAGTGCGCAAGGGGCGCGCGCCCTGTCGTTGGGAAGTCCGCGAAATACCTTCATTGGATGATTCGTGCTCCGAGGCGAAATACCAGATTATACGGCAACCCGCAGGAAACAAAAAAAGCGCCCCCTGCTAGGCAGGGCGGCGCTTTTCCGCTTAAGCGAGGCTAAGTCTGAACTCAGGCTGCCGGCTTGTTGATTGCCATGATGAAGTAACGGGCCAGTTCGGCGGTACCTTCCTTGCCGCCCACACCTTTCAGGGTGCTGATGGCCTGCGCCTTCTTGCCGGCCACGGCATAGGCTTCGCCCAGGTGCAGCTTGACTTCGTCCGGATACTTCAGATCGCCGGCCTTGATGGCGGCTTCCATCATCTTCAGGCCCTTGTCGCTCTGGCCCGACTGGACCAGCGCGTAGCCCAGGGTAGCCAGGCCGTCGTGGTCGCCGGCCTTGGTCATTTCGGCTTCGTCTGCAGCCAGGGTCTTGTTCTGCTCGGCCAGATTCTTCTCGGCCAGGTCCTTCAGGCGCTGGTGGCGGGCGGCGTCCGGGCCGGTGCCCAGGGCGCCTGCCTTGTAGCCCTTGTCGATGACCTTGATGGCTTCGGCCGGTGCTCTTGCCTGCAGGACGAGCTGGGCCATTTCCATGAACTCGCTCGGCTTCTTCATCAGGTTGTTGGCCAGTTTCAGGCGCCAGACGTCAACCGAGAGGCGGCTGGAGAAGTTAGGCTTGCCCTGCACGCGGTTCAGCAGGTCGGTCCAGTAGCGCGCGCTCGGATAGTTGGCGGCCAGCTTCTCGATGGTGTTGACGTAGCCTGCCTTGTCGTTCTTCTTCAGCTGGATGTTGGCCAGCATGCCCAGCATGTCTTCGCTCATCGCGCCGCGCTTCTCGGCGTTGCGCAGTTCGTTTTCAAGCGCGGTGACGTTGCCCTGCTTGTAATAGTTTTGCATCAGGTAGGCGCGCAGTTTTGGATCGTCGCGCTCTTTGAGCTGCTTCTCGATCGCGGCGTTCGCCTTGCCCAGGTCGCCTGCGCGCATGTAGATGCCGATCAGGCCTTCCGAGAACTGGGCTTTTTCCTGGCTCGACAGCTTGCCGGAGCCGATCAGGTACTCGAAGGACTTGGCGGCGGTGTCGTAATCGCCGGCAGCCGATGCGGCGCCTGCGCGGGTACGTTCGATCAGGTAGGTTTCATTCGCGGATTTGCCGCTGACGCTGTCGAGTTGACGCAGCTTGTTCAGGGCATCTTTGTTCTTGCCCGACTTCATCAGTTGCTGCGCTTCCTGCAGCGGCTTGCCGATTTCCGGGCGGACAGTTTCGGCGGCGTAAGCGGGGGCCAGGCCAACAACCGGAACAGCGGCGGTAAAGCCGAGGGCGGCGAAGGCAAGGCTGAGGTGTGCGAGGCGGAACTTGATCATTATCGGAATTCTTTCTTCAAAATAGACACGGCAGGGAATCCCTGCCGTGTTCATTATAGCCAAAGCTAATTACTGGAACTGTTCGTTACCGACCATACCGATCTTGGTCACGCCCAGACGCTGGGCCGAAGCCATCACGCCTGCCACGACCTTGTATTCGACCAGTTTGTTCGGACGCAGGTGCACTTCCGGCTGATCAGCCTGGGCCGCCACGGCGGACAGCTTCGATTCAAGAGTGGCGCGATCGGGGACGGGGACGTTATCCCAGAGGATAGTGCCGTCGAAGTCCACGTCGATCGTGATCACTACGGGTTCCTTGGTCGGCGGCGGCGGATTGCCAACCGGCATGTTCAAGTTGACCGAGTGATTCTGCTTCGGAATGGTGATGATCATCATGATGATCAGCACCAGCATGACGTCAATCAGCGGCGTCATGTTCATTTCCATCATCGGTTCCGGATCTGCTCCTTTAGCTCCGGAAGAACCAACGCTCATAGACATGGTGTTTCCTTTCAAATCTTGGGGATCCGCCCGATGCCGGCAATACCGGCATCGAGCGGAAGGGTTGGGCCTTTGTCAGGTTTAACCCTTGTCAGGCGGTTCAGTGATGAAACCGACCTTCTGAACCCCGGCACGCTGGGCCGTGTACAGCACCTTGCCGATGAATTCGTAGCGGGTTTGCTGGTCGCCACGAATCTTCACTTCCGGCTGCGGGACCTTCACCGATTCCTTGCTCAGGAAATCGAACAGCTCATCGGTGTTGGCCAGGCGCTTCTGGTTCCAGTACATTTCGCCATCTTTGTTGACGACAATGTTCACGTCTTCCGGCGTGGTTTTAACAACCTGGTTGGTCTCGATCGGCAGGTTAATCTTCTGCAGGTGGAGGACGACCGGGCTGGTGATCAGGAAGATGATCAGGAGAACCAACATGATGTCCACGAGGGGCGTCGTGTTGATCTCCGACATCACGGTATCTTCATCTCCGCTATCGGAGCCGACACTCATCGACATGGTTTAACCAACCTTTTTAGTACCAGCTGCGCGGGCAGCTTCCGAGGTGTGCATGGCGCCCGAGATCAGGACCGAGTGCACGTCGGCGCTGAACGAACGGACGTCTTCCATTGCGGTCTTGTTACGACGGACCAGCCAGTTGTAGCCCAGAACGGCCGGAACTGCAACGAACAGACCGAATGCGGTCATGATCAGTGCTTCACCCACCGGACCTGCAACCTTGTCGATCGATGCGTTACCCGACATACCGATACCGATCAGCGCGTTGTAAATACCCCAGACGGTACCGAACAGACCGATGAACGGTGCGGTCGAGCCGACGGTTGCCAGGAACGACAGGCCATCTTGCAGACGCGACTGGACTTTGTCCACGGCGCGCTGGATCTGCATGGTGGTCCAGGTCGACAGGTCGATCTGCTCGAGCAGGGCGCCGTCGTGGTGCTGGGTTGCCTTGGTGCCGGTTTCAGCGATGAAGCGGAACGGCGAGCCATTCGACAGTTGAGCCGAGCCAGCAGCGATCGACGGTGCTTTCCAGAACTTCTGGTTGGTTTCCTTCGACTGCTTGAAGATCTTCATCTGGTCCAGCAGCTTGGTGATGATGATGTACCACGAACCCATCGACATCAGGGCCAGGATGATCAGGGTGCCGCGCGACACGACGCCGCCAGCCCAGACGGCTTCGAAGCCGTACGGATTCTCGACTTCTTCGGTCTTGCCAGCTGCGGCCGGAGCGGCTGCTGCCGGTGCTGCAGCGTCGGCTGCCGGCGCTGCTGCAGGTGCAGCTGCGTCAGCGGCCGGGGCGCTTGCCGCTGCCGATGCCGGGGCGTCGGCGAAGGCCGGTGCCGACACCAGTGCCGAAGCGGCCGTAACCGAGAACAGGACAGCCGCCAGCAGAGCGGACAAACGGGTATTCTTAAACATGCTTCCTCCAAAAATTTAAAATGAACTGTTCGCTGAACAGATGACAACGAAAATCACAATTTGAGACGATCCTGCTGCCTCGGGTTAGTCCAGCGTCCAGACGTACTGCACAGGCTGCGAGGATTCTACCGCTTGGCCGTTCTCAGTTGCCGCTTTGAATCGGCATTTGCTCAAGGCTGCCATTGCTGCCTTGTCCAGGTCTCGGAAGCCGCTCGATTTCTGAATCGAAGCTCCCTGCACCGAACCGTCTGCTGCGATCTTGAACAGGATGGTCGAAACACCTGTTTCTTCGTTACGCAGCGACGATTTCGGGTACTCCGGTTTCGAACACGTATTGAAATCCACCACTGCTGCAGTCCGTGCCGGGCCTTTCGGTGCGGCGGGTGCCGGTGGCGCCGGAGGCGCTGGCGGCGTGCGGTTGAGTTCAGTAGTCGCAGGCTTTGCCTGCGTCGTGTTAGCGATCACATTCTGTTGCGGCGGTGGCGTCTGCACCTGCACTTCGACCGGCGGGATGAATGGAGGCGGCGGGGCCTTCATTTCCGGCGGCGGAGGCGGGGGCGGCGTTTCCGGCGGTGGCGGCGGTTTCACGTCTTCGACAATCTTGGTTTCCACTGCCTCGGCCATCTTGGTGACCATCCGCTTACCGAGACCAGTAACGATCCCGTAAGCAACGATCAGGTGCAAGACGATGACAATGGCGATACCAGTGACGTTTTTCCCGGGGTTCTTCTCGTGCGAAAAATTCATCCTGCTTTCTCCAATACCAACCTTTTTTGTTGCTACTTAAACCCACAAAACACGACAAAAAGCTCAGAGCCGCATCCGGGACATCGGCGAATTATACCTACGAATTCTTTTTTGCACATACATTTTTATACCTTCAAAGAGGGGCTAACTGCCTGTAAAACCAAGCAAACAAGCTCATCAGTTATGAGGGTCCGTAGGGTGCATGATGCGGAATGTACTTAGTTATTTTGCAACATTAATGATCACCCTTTCTTGATGTGTAGAAGATGAGGCTGGTTTACGCATTTCGCCAAATTTTCGATGCTGCTTTTGCCAGCTGGCAAATATCATATGATCGATTCGTGGCGTTTCTGCAAACTATAGCCAGATTCATCAAGGTGGGGCGTACTGTTGAAACGACTTCTCCCTTGTGGTAAGGGGAACAGTCATAAGAGGCACTTATGTGCAGACACCTCTTTGATATGGCTCAGCAGCCACGGAGAAAATTTTTTGCGTTGACACAGAAAAAAAGCCTGCTCTTAAAGAGCAGGCTTGTTGGCGCGACGCCGTCAGCGGCGTTCAATAGCGGGCGCGCTTCTCGCGGCGGCATTCGAGGCTGCTGACCACGCGGCCGGAGGGGTCCACCGTTTCAAGGCGGACGTCGAAGCCCCAGAGCCGGGCCACGTGCTTGAGCACTTCATGCGCCTGCTGGTTCAGCGGACGGCGCTGGAACTGGGTATGGCGCAGGGTCAGGGCGCGGTCGTCGCGGGTGTTGACCTGCCAGACCTGGATATTCGGCTCGCGGTTGCCCAGGTTGTACTGCTCGGCCAGCTGCTGGCGCACGTAGCGGTAGCCCTGCTCGTCGTGGATAGCCGAAATCGTCAGCTTGTCGCTGCGGTCGTCGTCCAGCACGGCAAAGAAGTGGAAGTCGCGGATCAGTTTGGGCGACAGGTACTGGGCCACGAAGCTCTCGTCCTTGAAATTGCGCATCGCAAAGTCGAGGGTCTTGATCCAGTCGCTGCCGGCAATGTCCGGGAACCAGGCGCGGTCCTCATCCGTCGGGTCTTCGCAGATCCGCTTGATGTCGGTCATCATCGCGAAGCCGAGCGCATAGGGATTGATCCCATTGTAATAAGGACTGGTCGCGGCCGGCTGGAAGACCACGTTGGTATGGCTCTGCAGGAACTCGAGCATGAAGCCGTCGCCGACGATCCCCTCTTTATATAGTTCCTGCAGGATGGTGTAGTGCCAGAAGGTAGCCCAGCCCTCATTCATGACCTGGGTCTGGCGCTGCGGGTAGAAGTATTGGGAGATCTTGCGCGTGATGCGCACCAGCTCGCGCTGCCAGGGTTCCAGCAACGGGGCGTACTTCTCGATGAAGTAGAGCAGGTTTTCCTCGGGCTCGGGCGGGAAGCGCATCGGGGCGGCATCGCGCTGGGCCTCTTCGCGCCGCGGCAGGGTGCGCCAGATCTCGTTCACCTGCGACTGCGCGTATTCTTCGCGTTCTTTCTGGCGGTTCTGTTCCTGGGCGACCGACAGCTTGGCCGGGCGCTTGTAGCGGTCCACGCCATAGTTCTGGATCGCATGGCAGGAATCGAGCAGTTCCTCGACGGCGTCGATGCCGTGCCGCTGCTCGCATTCGGCAATATAGTTCTTGGCAAAGACCATGTAGTCGACGATGGCGTCGGCGTCGGTCCAGGTGCGGAACAGGTAATTGCCCTTGAAGAAGGAGTTATGGCCGTAGGCCGCGTGCGCGATCACCAGGGCCTGCATCGTCAGGCTGTTTTCCTCCATCAGGTAGGCGATGCAGGGATTGGAGTTGATCACGATCTCGTAGGCCAGTCCCATCTGGCCGCGGCGGTAGCTCTTTTCCGTGCTCAGGAAATGCTTGCCGAAGGACCAGTGGTTGTACGAGACCGGCATGCCCACCGAGGTGTAGGCATCCATCATCTGTTCGGCGGTGATGATTTCGAGCTGGTTGGGGTAGGTGTCCAGGCCGAACTTCCTGGCCACCCGGCGGATTTCCTCGTGCGCCTGCTCGATCAGGTCGAAGGTCCACTCCGACTGGTCAGGCAAGGCGCGCGGGTTTTTCGGATCTCTTGGCATGAGCGGGCCTCGTCTACTTGGGCTGCTTCTTGAACAATTCGCGGAACACCGGATAGATGTCGGCCGGCGTCACGATCTTCTGCATCGCGAAGTTCGCATGCGTGGTCGCGACCTCGGAATACTGCTCCCACAGGTTTTGCGGAGGGCCGTCCGTGATCTCGACATAGGTGTAGTACTGCACCCGCGGCATGATGGCATTGGTCAGGATCTGTTTGCACAGGACCGAATCGTTGTCCCAGTTGTCGCCGTCGGAGGCCTGGGCCACGTAGCTGTTCCAGTCGCCGCTGCTGTAGCGCTCGCTGATCACCTTGCTCAGCAGATGCAGCGCCGAGGACACCACGGTGCCGCCGGATTCGCGCGAGTGGAAGAAATCGTTCTCGTCGACCTCGGCCGCAGCGGTGTGGTGGCGGATGAAGACCACGTCGATCTTCTCGTACACGCGCTTGAGGAAGAGGTAGAGCAGGATGAAGAAGCGCTTGGCCGTGTCCTTGCGGCTCTCGTCCATGGAGCCGGACACGTCCATGATGCAGAACATCACGGCCGCGGTCGAGGGCTTCGGGATCTTGATCCGGTTGCTGTAGCGCAGGTCGATCGGATCGATGAAGGGAATCGCCAGCAGCCGCGTGTGCAGGGCATGGATCTTGTGCTTCAGTTCGAGCACGCGCGGGTCGTCGGGATCAAAGCCGAGCGCCTTGATTTCCTCGAGCTCTTCTTCGAGTTTCGCCAGGGTTTTCTTGCTGGGGCCGCCGACCGCGATGCGCCGGCCGAGCGCGCCGCGCAGCGAGCGCAGCACGTGGATGTTCGAGGGCGTACCGGAGATGTTGTAGCCGGCGCGCTGGTTCTTGAATTCGACGACCTGGGTCAGCTGCGTCTTGACCATGTTCGGCAGCTCGAGGTCCTCGAAGAAGTAATTCATGAATTCTTCGCGGCTCAGTTCGAAGATGAAGTCATCCTCGGTGGTCTGCTCGCTGTTGCCGGCACGGCCGCGGCCGCTGCCGCCACCGCCGCCGCGCGGACGGTTGATCTGGTCGCCTTTCTGGTATTCGGTGTTGCCGGGGTTGACGACTTCCCAGACACCCCCGTGGGCGTGCCCGAAATGCGGCTCGCTCACATCCTTGACGGGGATCGAGACCTTTTCGCCATTTTCGATGTCGGTGATCGAGCGACCCTTGATCGCCCGGCCGACCGCATCCTTGATCTGCGCCTTGTAGCGGCGCAAGAAGCGTTCGCGGTTGACCGCAGACTTGTTCTTGCCCTGCAAGCGTCGGTCGATGAGGTAAGTCAAAACAGGCCTCCTGCTCAAATTCGCGGCGGGCCGGAAACTAACCGGTACCCTATATTAACGCGCTTTGGGTAGGGGCGTGATAAACCTGCTGCGCGTCGCCCAGGCGGCCTGCGATGCTCGCCGTACCGTAGTACGGCTGCGCTTCTCGGCCACCTGGACTTCCGCTCGCTACGGTTTCTCAAGCCCCTGTGACGCTAACTCAAAGCGTGCAAGTCTCTTATGACGATTTGCGCACGCGGAGGTACCACTCGCACAACAGACGAACCTGCTTCGGCGTGTAACCCTTCTCCACCATGCGCGCCACGAAGTCGGCGTGCTTGGTCGCGTCTTCCGTGCTGGCCTTTGCATTGAACGAAATGACGGGCAGGAGTTCCTCGGTATTCGAGAACATTTTTTTCTCGATCACGGTGCGGAACTTTTCGTAGCTCGTCCAGGCCGGATTCTTGCCGCCGTTCGTCGCACGGGCGCGCAGGGCAAAGTTGACGATTTCGTTTCGGAAATCCTTCGGGTTCGAGATGCCGGCCGGCTTCTCGATCTTCTCGAGCTCGGCGTTCAGCGATTCGCGGTCGAAGCTCTCGCCGGTGTCCGGATCGCGGAACTCCTGGTCCTGGATCCAGAAGTCGGCAAAGGTCACGTAGCGGTCGAAGATGTTCTGGCCGTACTCGGAATAGCTTTCCAGGTAGGCGGTCTGGATTTCCTTGCCGATGAAGTCGACGTAGCGTTGCGCCAGGTGTTCCTTGATATAGGACATGTAGCGCTGCTCGGTCTCGCCGGCAAACTGCTCGCGTTCGATCTGCTGTTCGAGCACGTAGAGCAGGTGCACCGGGTTCGCCGCCACTTCGGTGTTGTCGAAGTTGAAGACCTTGGACAGGATCTTGAACGCGAAGCGCGTCGACAGGCCGTTCATGCCTTCGTCCACGCCGGCGTAGTCGACGTATTCGTGCATCGACTTGGCCTTCGGATCGGTGTCCTTCAGGTTCTCGCCGTCGTACACCAGCATCTTCGAATAGATGCTGGAGTTTTCCGGATCCTTCAGGCGCGACAGGATCGCGAACTGCGCCATCATGCGCAGCGTGCCCGGGGCGCAGGGCGCTTTATCCAGCGAGGAGTTGCGCAGCAGCTTGTCGTAGATCTTGATCTCGTCGGAGACGCGCAGGCAGTAGGGCACCTTGACGATGTAGATACGGTCGAGGAATGCCTCGTTGTTGCGGTTGTTGCGGAAGGTCTTCCACTCCGATTCGTTCGAGTGCGCCAGGATGATGCCTTCGAAGGGGATCGCGCCGAAGCCTTCCGTGCCCTTGTAGTTGCCTTCCTGGGTCGCGGTCAGCAGCGGGTGCAGGACCTTGATCGGGGCCTTGAACATCTCGACGAATTCCATCAGGCCCTGGTTGGCCAGGCACAGGCCGCCGGAATAGCTGTAGGCGTCCGGATCGTCCTGGGAATAATCCTCGAGCTTGCGGATGTCGACCTTGCCGACCAGCGAGGAAATGTCCTGGTTGTTCTCGTCACCCGGTTCCGTCTTGGCGATCGCGATCTGCTTGAGGATGGACGGATAGCGCTTGACCACGCGGAACTTGTTGATGTCGCCGCCGAACTCGTGCAGGCGCTTGACCGCCCACGGGCTCGGCACGTTGCGCAGGTAGCGGCGCGGGATGCCATAGTCTTCTTCGAGGATGGCGCCGTCCTCTTCTTCGCTGAACAGCCCGAGCGGCGATTCGTTCACCGGCGAGCCCTTGATCGCGTAGAAGGGGATCTGCTCCATCAGGTGCTTGAGCTTTTCGGCGATCGACGATTTGCCGCCGCCCACCGGGCCCAGCAGGTAAAGGATCTGCTTGCGTTCTTCCAGGCCCTGGGCCGCATGGCGGAAATAGGAAACGACCTGCTCGATCACTTCCTCCATGCCGTAGAACTCCCGGAAGGCGGGATAAATCTTGATGACCTTGTTGGCGAAGATGCGCGACAGGCGCGGGTCGAGGCGGGTATCGACCAGGGTGGGGTCGCCGATGGCGGCCAGCATGCGCTCCGGAGCGCTGGCGTAAGTCAGGGGATCCTTCTTGCACAGTTGGAGGTACTCCGTCAGGGAGTATTCCTCTTCCCGGGTACGCTCATAGCGGGCTGCGTAGTTATCAAAAATGGTCATGTGAATGTCCTCTAATGTGCTAACACTGATCACTGTCGCGGCAGCCGATGAAAGACGGCTGTCCAGGCCCCGTTCCGGCATCGAAGCTGTGTGGGGTCGCCGTCTGCATTCGAGAGGTCAGGCCGTGCAGCCTGACGTGGAAGCGGAGGGCGATTTTCTTGTTCTCGACCGGTATGGCCACCGGCTTGTTAGCGCCCGCTGAGAGCGTCTTCTTACGCTTATGAAATTTATTATGTGCCTATTAGTTCCCGAAGTCAAAACAGTGTCGTGAGTTGCATGTCAATGGTGGTAAGTCTATGAAAATAAAGAAAAAAACAGCCATTTTGACGAGCCTGCCGATTCAGTCTTGACGCCGCTTTTCGGAGTCTTGGCGAGGTCATGTTGGCGGGGCTTTTGACCCCGGTTGACTACGTCATGTTTATCAAAAGGTAAGTAGATAGTGCACCAACTTGCTAAGCAGTGGCGCACGCGTATCGTGCCGTCTTTCTATAAAATTCCAGAGTGAAATGACCCTCGGCGGCGCATGCGCTACACTTTCCTTTCGAGGCGTTTATCGCCGGTCCAACGTGGAGATCCCCGATGCTGAATGAAGAGCTGCGCCGCACCCTGACGGCGATGCCGAAGGCAGAATTGCACATCCATATCGAGGGCTCTTTGGAACCCGAGTTGATTTTTGAGCTAGCGCAAAGGAACGGTGTTTCCCTGGCTTATCCCTCCGTGGAAGCGTTGCGGCAGGCGTACGCCTTCAGCGATCTGCAATCCTTCCTCGATATTTATTATGCAGGCGCCAGCGTGCTGCTCACCGAGCAGGATTTCTACGACATGACCGCGGCCTACCTGCAGCGCGCGGCGGCGGACAATGTGCGCCATGCCGAGATCTTCTTCGACCCGCAGACCCATACCGCGCGCGGCATCGCCATCGAGACCGTCATCAACGGGATCTGGCGCGCCTGCCAGGACAGCCCCGTGAGCGCGAGCCTGATCCTGTGCTTCCTGCGCCACCTGTCGGAAGAAGAGGCGATTGCCACCCTCGAAGATGCGATTCCCTGGCGCGACAAATTCATCGGCGTCGGCCTGGATTCGTCCGAGGTCGGCCACCCGCCGGAAAAATTCGCGCGCGTGTTCGAGCGTGCCCGCAATCTCGGCCTGCACCTGGTGGCGCATGCGGGCGAGGAGGGCCCGCCGGCCTACATCGAAAGCGCATTGGACGTGCTGAATGTGGAGCGCATCGACCACGGCGTGCGCTGCCTCGACGATCCGGCCCTGGTCGAGCGCCTGGCGCGCGAGCAGATGGCGCTGACGGTGTGCCCGCTGTCGAACATCAAGCTGCGCGTGTTCGACGTGATGGGCGAGCATAATCTGCGCCGCCTGCTCGACGCCGGCCTGGCCGCCACCGTCAACTCCGACGATCCGGCCTACTTCGGCGGCTACGTCAACGATAATTACCTGGCTGCCTTCGAAGCCCTGCCACTGGACGCCTCGCATGCGCGCCAGCTCGCGCGCAACAGCTTTGCCGCCGCCTTCCTCGAGCCCGAGCAGAAGCGCGCTTACCTGGCCGAAGTCGACCGCTTTTTCAGTGAGACCCCTCAGTGAGGCCCACCCAATGCTGATGCAATCCCTGCGCATGACCGCGCGCGACTGGCGCGCCGGCGAGCTGCGCTTCCTGCTGGTGGCCCTGGTGGTCGCGGTGTCGGCACTGACCGCGGTCGGCTTCTTCGTCGACCGTATGCGATCTAGCCTGAACCGCGACGCCCACCAGCTGCTCGGCGCCGACCTGCTGATCAACGCCGACCAGCCGCTGCGCCAGGACTGGCGCGACGAAGCTGCGAAGCGTGGCCTGCTGCTGGCCGATACCGTGACCTTCCCCAGCATGGCGCAGGCAGGCGAGGGCGATGCCTCGCAGGCCGTGCTGGCGTCGGTGAAGGCGGTGTCGTCCACCTATCCGCTGCGGGGTCAGTTAAAAATCACGACCAGCGCCGACGATGCCAGCGAAGCGCTGGGCGACGCCACCCATGACACGCCGGCGCCGGGCACGGTCTGGGTCGACGTCAACCTGCTGCCGGCTTTGAAGGCGAAGATCGGCAGCAGCATCCAGCTGGGCGACAAGCGCTTCAGGATCGCGCGCCTGATCGCCTCCGAGCCGGACCGCGGCGCCTCGTTCTCGAACTTCGCCCCGCGCGTGATGCTGGCCATGGCCGACCTGAAGGCCACCGGCCTGGTCGACAACTACGCCCGCATCACCTACCGCATGCAGGTGGCGGCAAAGTCGCCGAACGACCGCGCGACGGTGGCCGGCTACGAACAATGGCTGCGCGAACGGATGGCCGCCGACAATGTAAAAGGCGTGCGCATCGAGACCCTGGAAAACGGCCGTCCCGAGATGCGTTCGACCCTCGACCGCGCCGAGCGCTTCCTGGCCCTGGTCGGCCTGCTGTCGGCGATGCTGGCGGCGGTAGCGGTCGCGATGGCGGCGCGCCGTTTCATGCAGCGCCACCTGGATTCGGTGGCCATGCTGCGCTGCCTGGGCATGACGCAGAACGAGGTCGGCGTGCTGTTCCTGATCGAGTTCGCGCTGGTCGGCCTGGCCGGCAGCGTACTGGGCGTGCTGGTCGGCTTCGGCGCGCATTACGTGCTGCTCGAACTGATCGGCAATCTGATCCCGACCGAGCTGCCGCCGGTGTCGCTGCTGCCGGCGCTGCAAGGCGTCGCCACCGGCATGCTGCTGCTACTCGGCTTCGCGCTGCCGCCCGTCTTGCAATTGCGTAACGTGCCGCACAACCGCGTGATCCGCCGCGAGCAGGCGCCGCCCAAGCCGATGGCGCTGGCCACCTATGGCCTCGGCACCGCCGTCTTCATCGGCCTGCTGCTGTGGCAAGCGGGGGACCTGAAACTGGCGCTGCTGATCGCCGGCGGCTTCCTTGGCGGCCTGGCCGTGTTCGCGCTGGTCGGCTGGCTGGCGCTGCTTGGCTTACGCAGCCTGCGTGGCGTGTCGAAGAACCAGGGCTGGCGCTTCGCCATCACCTCGCTGCAGCGCCGCCCCGGCGCAACCGTGGTGCAGATCGTCTCGCTGTCGCTGGGCCTGATGGCGCTGCTGGTGCTGACCGTGGTGCGCGGCGACCTGATGGAAGCCTGGCGCGTCGCCACCCCGCTTGACGCGCCGAACCGCTTCATCATCAACATCCAGCCCGACCAGAAAGCGGGCGTGGAGAAGAACATCCGCGCGGCCGGCGTCGGCGATCTCATGCTGTACCCGATGATCCGCGGCCGCCTGGTAGCGGTCAACGGCAACCCGATCACCGCCGGCACCTATACGGACGAGCGGGCGAAAGCGCTGTCCGACCGCGAATTCAATCTCTCCAGCGTCAAGGATCTGCCCGAAGCGAACGACATCGTGGCCGGCCAGTGGTACCGCGACGCACCCGGCGTGGCCGAAGCCTCGGTCGAGCAGGGCATCGCGCAGACACTGCGCCTGAAGCTGGGCGACACCGTGCGCTTCGACATGGGCGGCCTGCTGGTCGACGCCAGGATCACCAGCCTGCGCAAGCTCGAATGGGGCTCGATGCGCGCCAATTTCTTCGTCATCATCAATCCGGCCGCCATGAAGGACGCGCCGACCACCTACATGACCGCCTTCCACCTGCCTGCACGCGGCGTCGGGCTGGCGAACGCGCTCACGCGGCAGTTCCCGAACCTGACCGTGATCGACGTCAGCGGCATCATCCGGCAGTTGCAGGACGTGCTCGACCAGGTCGTGACCGCGGTCGAGTTCCTGTTCCTGTTCACGCTGGCCTCCGGCGTGCTGGTGCTGTACGCGGCGCTGATGGGATCGACCTCCGAGCGCACCCGCGAAGCCGGCCTGCTGCGCGCGCTGGGCGCCACCCGCGGCCAACTGGCGACGGCGCAGCGGATCGAATTCGTGCTGGTGGGTGGCCTGTCCGGCCTGCTGGCGGCGAGCGGCGCGGCGGCGCTTGGCTGGGCGCTGGCCGAGTACCAGTTCAAGTTCCCCTGGCATTTCGAGCCGCAGGTCTGGGCGGCCGGGCTGCTGGTGGGCGCCGCGTGCGCGCTGGTCGGCGGCTGGCTTGGGCTGCGGAATGTGTTGCGGCAGCCGCCGCTGCAGACGCTGCGCGAGGCCTGAGATAAAATGGGAAGATGCAAGAATCTCAGAATCCCCCACAGGACCAGGACGCGGCGCAGGAGCAGGAGCAGGAGCAGAATCAGCGCACCGCCTATGAACTGATCGGCGGCGAAAGCCGCCTGCGCGAACTGGTCGACCGCTTCTACGACATCATGCAGCTGGAGGCCGACTTTGCCGGCATCCACGCCATGCACCCTGTACCCAACGACAGCTCGCGCGAGAAGCTGTTCATGTTCCTGTCCGGCTGGCTGGGCGGGCCGAACCTCTTCATCGAAAAATACGGCCACCCGATGCTGCGCGCGCGCCACCTGCCGTTCGCGATCGGCACCACGGAGCGCGACCAGTGGCTGCGCTGCATGGCAATGGCGCTCGAAGACCTCGGCTACGACTACGACCTGCGCCTGCGTCTGATGGGCGCGTTCTACCAGACCGCCGACTGGATGCGCAACCGACCGCACTAATCTACAAACATGTCCACCATCGAGTTCATCGTTCTCGCGGCCGGCCTGCTGGCCGTGCTGGCGCTGCAGTTCGTCGTCTTCACACGCAGCAAGCGCACCGACGGCTCCGCCCACGCCTTCGAGCGCCTGGAGCGCGAACTGCGCCACGAACTGCAGGCCAGCGCCCAGGCCACGCGCCAGGAAATGGCCAACCACCTGGCGCAGAACCAGGCCGCCACCGCCCAGCAGCTCGAAGCGATGCGCCAGCAGATCCAGTTGCACGCTGCCGGCGGCCGCGAGGAGCAGGCGCGCGCTTTAAAGCGCTTTGCTGACGGCATGAACACGGCCATCGCCACGCTGACCGAATCGAACGCCCAGCGCATGCTGGAAGTGCGCGGCACGCTCGAGACCAAGATCCGCGACCTGCAGGCCGACAATGCGCGCCGCCTGGAAGAGATGCGCCAGACCGTCGACGAGAAGCTGCATGCGACGCTGGAGACGCGCCTCACCGAATCCTTCCGCCAGGTGTCCGACCGCCTCGAGCGCGTGCACCAGGGCCTGGGCGAGATGCAGCAGCTGGCCGTCGGCGTGGGCGACCTGAAGCGCGTGCTGACCAATGTGAAAACGCGCGGCACCTGGGGCGAGGTCCAGCTCGAAATGCTGCTCGAGCAGGTGCTGACCGTCGACCAGTACGCCAAGAACGTCGAGACCGTGGCGGGCACCAACGCCCGTGTCGAATTCGCGATCAAGCTGCCCGGCACGGTCGAGGGCGGCCCGCCGCTGTGGCTGCCCATCGACGCCAAGTTCCCGAAGGAGCAGTACGAGCGCCTGGTGGAAGCGGCCGACATCGCGGATGCCGACGGCGTCCTGCGCTTCGGCGCCGAGCTGGAACGCGCGGTGCGCAACGAGGCGAAAACCATCTGCGAAAAATACGTCTCGCCGCCGCAGACCACCGACTTCGCAATCCTGTTCCTGCCCACCGAAGGCTTGTACGCCGAGGTGATGCGTCGCCCCGGCCTGGCCGACGACCTGCAGCGCACGCTGCGCGTGACCATCGCCGGTCCGTCGACCTTGACGGCGCTGCTGAACAGCCTGCAGATGGGCTTCCGCACCCTGGCGCTGGAAAAGCGCTCGTCCGAAGTGTGGCAGGTGCTGGGCGCGGTGAAGACCGAGTTCGGCAAGTTCGGCGACGTGCTGGCCGCGACCAAGACCACGCTGGAGCGGGCGGCCAAGAATATCGAGAATGCCGAGGTGCGCAGCCGGCAGATGGCGCGCAAGTTGAAGTCGGTGGAGGCGTTGCCGAGTGAGGCGGCGCAGTTGATGTTGGGTGGTGCGCCCGCGGACGGCGACGACCTGGCTTGATCATTCGCCGCCGTAATCTCCCGTCGTCGGAATCAGTGTCGCGCCGCATGTCGTCTTGTGGCCGTCGTGCGCAACTTCGATCCCGTCGATGACGTGATGCGGGTCGCCTTCTGCGATCGTGCAGTTGTCGTGGCCCTTGATGGGACAACTGCACTTGTCCCCGACGCGGGCGACCGGGATGCCGTCGACCGTGAAGTGCGTGGCACTTACGCTTTCGACCTTGCCGCCGTGTGAGGTCGGGTCGCCCAGACGGATGACGTTGCGCATCGCTCAGCCTTTCTTGTCTGTTGGCGTCTCTGTTGCCAGGTGGGTGGGGGCTGGCGGATCGCCGTATCCGACCAGTTTCCATACGGTCGCCGTTTGGTAAGAGGGGCGTTCCCCTTTTAGTTTTTGCCACAGGGACGGCTCGCCAAGCGATACCACATGCGGCATTCTTTCGCCGGCCTTGATGTGCTGGCGCCGGCCTTCTTGTGTCGCTGCAGGTTCGTCGGCTTCCCACCAGCCGGTTTGCGGGCAAACGCGACCGGTGGCGGCGAGTTCTCCCAGCGGCAACTGTGGTCCCGCGTCGGCGGTCTTGGCGGCTGTCCCTGTCGGGCGCACGCGGATCGTGCTGGTGATCTTGTCCCAGACGGCGATGGCTTCTTCGTTGGTCAGGCTGGCTTTGGTGGCGCCGACGGCGTTATTGGCGACGCCGGTTTGCATACGGATATCCGCAAAGGGTTTCAAATAGTCCCCCGCGACGCCTCTGAACGCGATAGCGAAATCATGAACTGAGTGTACAGTGCTTTGTTCTGGCGAACGTGACAAGCCCTCAAAGCCATTTATCCAGTCATGGATCTGGCGAGGGCCTCTTCGAAAATAGACAGTTTTCAACATTGGATGATTGGGATCTTCTGCTTTCAGATCCTTCTCCAGTCGCTCCAGTTGCCATTCCAGCGAGTCGCTTTCGGAGTAATGAGGGTTCGACGGGCGAATTTGGATCGAAAGGTGCACGTCTGGAAATTCCTTTAGGCGGAAACCGATACTCAGGAGTTCAGCCGGCGGCTCTTTGGGCGGCCCCGGTTCATCTGGCAGGAAGGCGTATTCGATGCAGTTGCCGGGCTCGGTCGGAATCTCGTTTTCGCCGCGCAGGCGCAAACGGTGAGCCATGCTCTTAATGCGAGCTGTAGCACTCTCCCGACGGTCTTTCAGGGGGCGGGCGTCGATGACAACGCCATCGTCATTGAGTCTAAAGTATCCGTTGATTTTAAGTGCCCCAATTGCTTCAAAACCATCATAACCCGTTACGATCTGGCCTTCGGGGTCTTTCAAGTTCTCAACTGAAATCAGCAAAGGGATATCGTTGAGATAAATAGCTTTTTCGCTTTTCAACTCATTGATGAGCTTTTGCGCCAACGCATTTACTTCCTCAACGCCATTTGGGTAGACATTCACGCCCAACGGTATATCGGCTCCACCCCAAGCCACAGTCGTCGCTGCAGGTACCTCTACCATAAATCTACCGAAGCAAACGGTTTTGGTTTTTTCGAACATTGGTTGAATACGGGGTGAGAGCGCGATCATGTTCGACTTTTTCCATTGTTGGGGTTTGGGATCGCAGGCAGTGAGCAGCAATGCCGCGCTTGAGAGAAGAATAAAGGACAAGTATTTCGTAAGAGCCATACGCAATTACCCCTTCTCGTTTTTCCATGTGGCGTTCTGAGCAATCCGAACAATACTGTACAAGGTAGCGGCAACAGCCCGCGGGTCTTTGTAGCTGGACTGATGTTCGTATCCGGTTTGGCGAAATATACCTTTGAAACTACCGCTGTGCAGTTGATGGTCTGAAGATTTGGCGGGTACGGTCTGGTCTCCGGGAGACGAAGCCGGCAGGATCCTTGCGAATACTGGGGCGGGAACGACATCCTCGGCCAGTAAGCTAGCGATGTTATTTACCGCGCCAGGATCCCAGTCAACCAACCTCAATTGGCCCTGTTTGTTATCTCCAAGAATCGGCCAGTTTTGCCATCCGATCGCGGCGGTGCAATTCATGATTTCCCATACCACCTCACCGAAACTTTGCCGCTTGCTATCGGCGCCGTAATGGGCATAGCTGTTCTGGTGGTAGGTTTCAGTAATCATTTGATGAAAGACTTTGGCTACGTCGAGATATTCGCAAGTACGTTTGAACGTTCCTCCTCCTTGTCGGAATGAGCGTCCGGAAGGGTTGATCCAATCCTTCCGGAACAATGCATACCATTTACCCTCCAACTTGTATATTTCGTTGTAAGGGTCGCCATTTTTTGGCCAAGCTTCTAGGTCATGCCCATTGTGGTGAACGCGTAGCCAGCCATTTCCGTATGCTTCGCTAGGCAGCAATTGAAGCCCACCAGGCGCGTTCGCCAGCACTGCCGTGACTTCATCACCATGATTCCCCGCTACTTTGGCAGCAACGCTCGCTTCGATATTGGCTTTGCTAGCACTAAGCAGGCCGGGATCTTCGAAACCTGCGCGCATGCGTCGATAAGCTGCAGGCGCACCAATGGCTGGCATCACGCCATGCACGATACCCAACACCTTGTCTTGCAAATTACCGAACTTGGGGTGAATAAGGGCACGACCGACAAGTCCGCCCATCGAATGGGTTACAACAATCACTTGATTGCATTCGTAGCCTGAACCGTTGAAATCGTTGATGACCTTACTGATTCGGGCAGCAATAATCTTTGCGCTGTCGCCATTCGATTGCAACCAGTTATAACCAAACGCATAAACTGGAAACCAGCAGCCCGTCGCAAGCTTTTTGAGGTCTTCCGCTGTTAATACCTGTTGGGGTAGTTTCGGATCTGCACCCCAGGTCTTTGGATCCACTCCCACGACATCATGCCACTCTGAACGGAGCTTGCCTTCTAGAAATGTGCTGTTAAGGCGTGACTCAAGATGTTGCAGGAGTTGCCCATAGCTCTTGAAAAAGACTTCGCCCCAACCTCGTGCACGTGCTTTTTGTACAGCAGTGCCGCCGCCAGGTAAGGCGACTGGATCGCTCGCTAGTAATGCAGAGTCGAAGTTCGGGGTGAGTTCGACATTACCATGGCGTCCGTCTCCCGCTACGTCCCGAAGTCCAGAGGGATCGTAAATATCTACAGTCGTTTGTAATGGGTCCAGTTGCAGTTGGCGATCGGCTGGGCTTTCGTTGGCGGCAGCGGTGATATTGATTGGCTTCGACGGGTCAAGCGTGTCCGGCCGCCACGCGATATTGTCTTTCCGCCGCATTTCCTTCTGCCGCTCCGCACTCATCCGCAAATTCGACCCCATAATCCCCGGCAAAAAGACGATGGGCAGCACCCGTTTCGGCAGCATCCGCGCGCACTGCGGTTTTTTATCCTGCTTCGGTGTCGCAAACCCTTCGGCTTTGCGGGCGGCGCCAGCATGCGCTTGCGCGGGCAAGGGATGTTCGGCAGTCGTCATCGTATTCTCCCCGTGAAATCAGTCGTCCAAGGCTTCGATGCTGTAGCGCCCGAACGGAATCGCACTGGTAAATCGCTCCGTCAGACCAGCCGCATCGGTCCGTCCCTCGAACGTGCGTCCGTCTTCCGTCGTAATGCGATAGCGCTGGTTCTTCATCGGCTCATCGGTGCCAATCCATCGAAGAACCGTCTGCTGATCGTGCGCCGACTCGCTTGCGATCGAAGGCACGGCAACCGGGCTACCGCCCCCCGGCCCGACATGCGCAAATTTCGAAGACTTGATGGTGTGCTCGCCGCTGCTCTGTTGTGTGATGGCGCCGCCACCGATATCCACTTGCGCGCCTTGCGCTACCACGTGGATCTTCGGCGCCTGCAGCACGATCTCCTCAGTGGCGGTCAGGACGATACGCTTGGAAGAGGTGAGCTCAATATCGTCGGCATGGGTCTGCAGTTCGAGCTTGCCACTCGCGGCGATCAGCTTGATGCCGAGCCGATGCGCGAACAGGCTGATGCTCTCCGAAACACGCGCCAGCAGCTTTCGACCGACCGACAACTGGGTATTCCCGATGCTGACCACGTCGACATGCGTTTGCGCGCCGATCGCGATGTTGTCCTGGCTGGTCATTGCAACGCCCGCAGGCGCGGATAGCGCGACCACGGGTTGGCCACCAGCACCCGTAGCACCGCTTTCGGTATTGCTGCCGGTCTCCCACTGCTTCAGGTAATCGATCAGTTGTTTGAGTTCCTTGGCATCGGTGTCGTCCGCATGATGCGTCGCCGACAAAGCCGATAACTGCTCCTGCACACCTTGCAGCGCCTCGAGCAAGCTGGTCAATTCGTCCCGGTCGAGTTGCTTGCCGCTGGCTTTCTGACGCGCGGCCGCGCTGATTAGCACACCTTGTGCACCGCGCACCGCGACGGCGAGATCGCTGCGCAGCTCGGCGCCTTCGCCCCGGGCTTCACCTTTGCCGTCGTGGCGCGGATGGGTGAGCCATCCGAGATTCAGTTCGCTATGTCCGTGCTCCGAAGATAGTTGCGCATTGATCTGGCTCGGTGTGTCGTCTAGCCGCAGTTGGTTGTAGCGCCTGCCTTGCACTTCCTTGCTCTTGATGCCGGCCAGGTATCTGTTCCCGGGGAGCGTTCCGGTATGGCTGAAAGAAGGAGGCGGGGCCATTCGGCCATACACGCGGGCCACGATGATCGGCTTGTCCGGGTCTCCGCCCAGAAAATCGACCATGACTTCGTCGCCCACACGCGGCAGCATATTCGCTCCCCACTGATTGCTGGCCCATGTGCTGGCGACCCTTACCCAGGCGGAGTCGCGGTCGCTATCGCTGGCGCCGGCACCTTGCGCGTTGTCGTGGTCTTCGATTCTGGTGCCGGGAAAGCGCACTTTGACGCGTCCATGCTCGTCGCAATGCACTTCTTCACCGGGCGGCCCGACCACGATCGCGCTTTGCATTTGTGGACGCGGCAAATCGATACGATGGTCGAAAGCAGGTACGATCGGAATGCCGCGGCGCACGCAGGCAAAGCGGTTCGTATAGCGCATGCCGCGTTCTTCGCTGGCTTGCCGCAGCGCGCCGCCAGAAGGACCGTCATCCCAACGATTGAGCGCAAACAGGCGCTGTATGCGGTCGTTGACGGTCTTGGGCAAATTGTTTTCCGCATCGACTTCCAGGCGCGTGACGACGAATTCCCGTTCATTGGCCGGATGCGTGTCGATTTCCGGATGGCCACTCAAGGCCATCCATTCGCCAATACACAGCGCACGCACGCTGCCTTCGCCGTAAAAACATTTGGATTCGTACTCATGGCGCTTCATGCGCAGTTCGCCAAGGTTCCGGTAATCTTCGCCATTCTCCCCCGCATGCGGCACGTCGATCAGGTAGTCGTCGAGGCTGGCAGCGAACTGGTTGCCCGTCGTCCCCTGATCGATACGGGATGGCGAATTGCTGGTCGCCGGACGGCCTTGCATGTAGTCCCAGCTCAGGCGATTGAGATTACCAGGCGTGATTTTGCGGACCGGACTCCATGCGATGATGGTGTCACTTTGCTCGGTACCGTCATCCCGGTGATAGCGCACGGTCCCTGCGGCGTTTTGCGGCAGCTTGTAGGCGTCGTCGAACAGCACCAAGGTATGGGCCGGTATGTCCTGGCTTTGTGCCCGGCTCGCTTGGCCGGGCCGCATGAACCAGGCAATGCCGCGTCGTTTCCATAAGCGGCGCAGAAATCCTGCATCGGACTCGTTGTGCTGCATGGTGAATGCACGCGCCGGATAGGTACCGGTCACATACGTCCAATCCACATCAAAGGCCTGGGCAAGTATCGGATTACTGCGGCGCCACTCGTTGATAATGACCTGGGCGATGTCCAGTTCATTCAGGTTGCGGAAGATGCGTGTATTGGTGCGATATTCCATCATCGCCAACGCGTCGCGCACGAGCAGTTCGTAAGTCGCCAAGCCGCCATCGCTTTCGCCGGCCGCTGCTTGCGCGACGATGCCGCATACCGCGCGAAGCTCGCCACGATCCGTCACGAACTGGATCGCCACCGGCAGAGCAATGAATTCCTTTAAGGGGAGATCTGCGCGTGTCGATACGCACAGGAGGCGGTATTCAAGTCCGCCGCACAGGGTTTCACTTCCCGTAACGCGCTTGACCAGCAAAACGTCTTCGAGCAGTTGCCGCTCTTTCGACAGCCGAATGCGGATGGGGCGATTAGCCTCGGTCAATCCGCTTGATCCTGCGAACAAATCCTGGAGGTTCATTCAGGTTCCTGATTAGTATGGGCACAACTGCCCAATACTAGGAACCTGCATCAGCACCACATTGATATCAATAAAGCCAATGCGTAATACCAATTACGCATAGAGGCCCGACCGCGACGGAATTTAAATCAAGCCCTCGAACATCAACACATCCACCATCTCGCCCGCCTGCACGCCACCCTGCTCATCGTGCAGCACCACCATGCAGTTCGCCTCCGACATCGAGCGCAGGATCCCCGATCCTTGCGAACCCGTGATGCGAACCTCCGGCAGCCCATCCGCGCCGCGCGACAGCACGCCGCGCTGGTATTCGGTACGCCCCGGCTTCTTGCGAATCGAAGCCACCGACCGCGCACGCAGCAGCTCCAAAGGCGCCTCCGCCCCCATCATGCGCAGCAGCGCTTCGCGCGCGAAGAAGTAGAAGGACACCATCACCGCCACCGGATTGCCCGGCAGCCCGAACAGGAATGCGCTTTTCCCGCCGGAGGCGATGCGGCCGAAGGCCAGCGGGCGGCCCGGGCGCATGCCGATCTTCCAGAAGGTGACGTCGCCCAGGCGCGCCATGATCTGCCTGGTGTAGTCGGCGGCGCCGACCGAGACGCCGCCCGAGGTGATAATGGCGTCGGCGTTCTCGCAAGCCTCGCGCAGCGCCGCTTCGAGCGCGGCAGGGTCGTCGCGCACCACGCCCATGTCGATGATGTCGCAGCCCAGGCGCTGCAGCATGCCGTAGATGGTGTAGCGGTTGCTGTCGTAGACGCAGCCCTCATCCAGCGGCTGGCCGATCGAGCGCAGCTCGTCGCCGGTCGAAAAAAAGGCGACGCGCAGGCGCCGCTGCACCGGCACTTCGGCCACGCCGAGCGACGCCAGCAGGCCCAGGTCCGCCGGCCGGATGACTTTTCCTTTACGCAGGGCGGCGCTCCCAAGCTTCAGGTCTTCACCGGCAAAGCGGCGGTTGTCGCCGGGGCGGATAGTGCCGGGGGCCATGACGATGACGCCACCCTCTTCACGAACGAATTCCTGCGGCACCACGCTGTCGCAGCCGGCCGGCATCACGCCGCCGGTCATGATGCGCACGCACTCGCCGCCAGACGGCACGGCAGAAGAAGTACGGCCGGCATACACCGTATCGATCACGCGCAGGCGAACGTCCCCATCGACAGACAGATCCGAACCGCGCAGCGCATAACCATCCATCGCCGAGTTGTCGTGGGCCGGCACGTTGATCGGCGAGACGATGTCGGCCGCCAGCACGCGTCCCAGCGCGGAGCGCAACGCCACCTGTTCGGTCGCGCGCACGGGCGCCACGAAGTCGCGGATGATCTTCTGGGCGTCGCGCACGGGCAGGGCGTCCGGGTCGTAGGCGGACAGGCAGCTGACGACGTCCGCCAGACGCGGAGGACGTGCAGGGTCCAGCGATTGCAGTTCGTCGCGGGTATTGATGTTGCGGAAGGCCGAGGCATCTTCGAACAGCACCTCGGTCACCTTGATCTGCGGGTACCAGCCATCCATGCGGCGTCCGCCGGCGGCCAGGTAGTTCGACAGCACCTCGGCCTTGTCGGCCTTGACCAGGCAGAACACCGGATGCGGCTGGCGCAGTCCGTTCTCTTCGGTGACGGCCAATGCAAGGTCGGCGTCAGCCGCTTGCAAACCGGCCGACAGGCGCGCAGCCAGGTCGGAAGGCAGGAAAGGCGAGTCGCACGGGACTACCAATAAATAAGGTGACGCGCAGCGGCGCAGACCCGCTTCCAGCCCGGCCAGCGGACCGGCATAGCCCGGCGTATCGTCGGGCCACACCGGCACGCCGAAGGCGCCGTAGGCGTCCAGGTTCTGGTTGGCGTTGATGGCGACGGTCGCCACTTGCGGGCGCAGGCGTTCGAGCACGTGCGCCGCCATGGTCGAGCCGCCGAAGGGCTGCAGGCCCTTGTCGACGCTGCCCATGCGCGTGCCGCGTCCGCCGGCCAGGACCAGGCCGCTGATCGATGCAATATTCATTTTGTTTTAACCACCGATATAAGACATTTCGATTTTCTTCGCAGAGCCGCCGCGCGACAGGCCTTCCGTGTTGATGGTGCGGGTCTCGGAATAGCGGTCCGCACGCCGGCTCCACAGCTGGGCGATGCTTGATGCGATCTCGAGATCGCTGCGGTCTTCGCGCAGGAGGGCGCGCAGGTCGTGGCCGCGGGTCGCGAACAGGCAGGTGTACAGCTTGCCCTCGGTGGACAGGCGGATGCGCGAGCAGTCGCTGCAGAAGGCCTGGGTCACGCTCGAGATCATGCCGACCTCGCCGGCGCCGTCCGCGTAACGCCAGCGCGACGCGGTCTCACCTGGATAGTTGGCGCCGATGGGTGTTAGAGGCATCTCGGCCGAGATCCGGCGCACTACTTCGCTGGACGGGATCACCTCGTCCATGTTCCAGCCGTTCGAGGCGCCCACGTCCATGTATTCGATGAAGCGCAGGATGGTCGGCGAGCCCTTGAAGTGGCGCGCCATCGGCAGGATCTGGCTGTCGTTCATGCCGCCCTTGACCACCATGTTGACCTTGACCGGGCCGAGACCGGCGGCATGCGCGGCGTCGATGCCGTTCAGGACGTCGGATACCGCGAAGTCGACGTCGTTCATGCGCTTGAAAATGGCGTCGTCGATGGCGTCGAGCGAGACCGTAACGCGATCCAGGCCGGCACCCTTCAGGCTGCGGGCCTTGCGCGCCAGCAGCGAACCGTTGGTGGTGAGGGTCAGGTCGAGCGGGCGGCCGGAGGGCGTCTGCAGTTCGCGCAGTTGCGCGACCAGGCGCTCCAGGTCCTTGCGCAGCAGCGGCTCGCCGCCGGTCAGGCGGATCTTCTCGACGCCGTGGGCGATGAACAGGCGCGCCACCCGCGTGATCTCCTCGAAGCTGAGCAGGGAGGAATGCGGCAGGTAGGCGTAGTTCTTGTCGAAGACTTCCTTCGGCATGCAGTAGACGCAGCGGAAGTTGCAGCGGTCCGTGACCGAGATGCGCAGGTCGTGCAGCGGCCGGCCGAGCGCGTCGGCCAGCAGCCCGGTCGGCGCCTGCAGGTCCGCCGGAATCGGCATCGCCGGGGAGCGGGCGTCGCCCAGCATGATGATTTTTTCAGACATGCCAATACGATAGCACGCCCCGTTCTTCCAGACCGATGCAAAGCTAATCGTACTTAGCTTCGCTGCTGGATTCCTGCTTCGTCGGAGCCGGTTTCACCTAGTGTTTGCGCACCAGGTCAGCGCCTTCCCCTCCACAGGCAGTGACGGTAGAACTGACCGCCATGTTCATCAGGTTGACTGCCGCGTTGACGTCACGGTCGAGCGCCGTGCTACAGCGTGGGCAGTTCCACCTGCGCTCTGCCAAAGGCATTACTTCGAGCACGTAGCCACAATGCGAACACGTCTTGCTGCTCGGGTACCAGCGATTTACCACGATAAGCTTACATCCACATTTCGAAGCCTTGTACTCGAGTTGGCGCCGGAACTCATAAAATCCCATGTCGATGATTCTCCGCGCCAGCCTCCTGTTCTTGAGCATGCCCCTGACATTTAGATCCTCAATGCCGATTATATGGAAGCGTCTGGTCAGGTCAGTGGTGAGCTTGTGCAGGCTATTACGACGGATATTGCTAATCCGCTCATGCAATCTGGCGAGTTTCACTTTGGCCTTAGCGCGATTTGCAGAGCCCATCACTTTGCGGGCCAATCCACGTGAAAGGTGGCGCACACATTCCAGCAAGCGGTGCAACGCATTTGGTCCGTCGACGCTCTCGCCGTTCGATAGCGTCGCTAAATGCGAAATGCCTAGATCCACCCCGACCGCGCCTTGGTTTTCGGAAGACGGTCGGGGGACATCGGGAGTATTGACGGTAATACTGGCGTACCAGTGACCGGCCTTGCATGAGACTGTTACCGACATGATGTGGCCTGCAAAACGCAGGGCTTCGCGCATACGCACCCAACCGAGCTTAGGGATTCTGATATGTTTGCCGTCGACTTGGACTTGGTCGTTGGAAATGGAAAAGCGGTCGTTGAGGCCCTTGCGCCGGAATGTCGGGTAGCGTGCACGACCAGCGAAAAAATTTTCGAAAGCACGCCCCAACTGAATGATCGCAATTTGTAGAGCACACTTAGTTACGTCGAACATCCAAGCGAGTTCACTTCGCTTGATACTGTTGAGCTGGCGTCCTAGCGCGGCGGCGCATGGGCGTGTCAACTTCGGGTCGGCTTTATACGCGGCATACTGGCGCCCCCACTCGGCCAGCGCCCAGTTATATGCAAAACGCGCAGTGCCTGCAGCGCGCGCGAGGTAATTGCACTGAGACTTGTTAGGTACCAATCGGATGCGGTGCGCCAAGAGTGTCGAGCAATCCGAAGCTGATGAGGCGGTATGCCTAAACGCTCGCTTCACGGCAGCAGTTCCTCAAGACGTCAATTACATGTTTTCGTTTGACTGGACGAGCATGAATAAGTTCGAAATACACTTAAACCCTCAGAGTACAGGGCCTTGCACACTGGTAAGGGGGGGCGGCACTTCTACACGGATGAGCGCGAAGATTGCTTATCTTACTTAATAAAAAAGGGGAGCCGAAGCTCCCCCTTTGTTAAAAGCCGCGCGATGACGGCTCAAACCCTGCTTACTGACGCGTCGTATCCACCTGGATCAGCGGCTCCTGCACTGGCGGCGGGGCCACCTTGCGGGTGCGGCCGAGACGGACCGGCTGCTGGGACTGCGCGGCAGCTTCCTGCGCGGCGCGCAGCTTTTCCGGATCGGTTGCGGCCAGTTGCAGGCCGGCCTGGGCCAGTACTTCACCCAGATCGGCGGCCGGCGCTTGCGCCACCGGTGCAACGGGCGCCGGCATCACGACAGGCTGCGGAGCCGGAGCGGCAGCAACCGGTGCGGCAACTTCAACCGGCGCCGGAGCGGCCGGAGCAGCAACCGGAGCAGCAGCGGGGGCCTCAGCAACAACCGGAGCAGCCTCCGCCTCGGCGGCAGCGGTAGCACGTGCATTCGCCTCAGCCACCGACTGCGAAGTCGGGAAAGGCCACGGGCTCTGGGCTGCTGCTTTCGCGGCATCGGCGGCAGCTTTTTCGGCGGCAGCCTTCAGCGCGGCGGCAGCAGCTTCCTCGGCGCGCGCCTGGACGGCGGCGTGTTCGGCGGCGGCCTTCTCGGCAGCGGCTTTATCGGCAGCGGCCTTCACGGATGCAGCGGTCGGGAAGGGCCACGGACCCGGCGTTGCAGCCTTGGCCGGCTTGGCGCCTTTGGTCTTCGCAGCCTTGGACTCGGCCTGGAACTTGGCGGCTTCTTCATCGGCCACCGGTGCGAAGGCCGGTGCGCCTTCTTCACCGCTCGCGTTTTCGATGACGTCGCCATCTTCGCGGTCGCGGCGGTTACGGTTACGGCCGCCACGACGGCGACGGCGGCGCGGCTCGTCGCCACCTTCGGTGTCAAGCTCCTCGCCGTTCGGACCGATCGTGGTGACGGTCTTCACGACTTGTTCCTGGATGATTTCCTGCTCGCCGTTCGGGCCGGTCGATGCGATCGTGACGCTGGTCGCAGCTGTGGCCTGGACCACGTTCAGTTCGTCGGATTTGGCGTCAAGCGCAGGTGCGCGTTCGGCACGCTCACGCGGCTGGCGCGGCTGACGTTCCGGACGCTCGGCACGTTCCGGACGCTCACCGCGTTCGGCACGCTCGGCGCGCGGCGCCAGCTGGGCTTGCAGCTCGGCCTGCGCCTGCTCGCGGGTCTCGCGCGGCTCACGTGCTTCACGCGGCTCGCGCTGTTCACGCGGCTTGCGCGGCTGGCGTGCCGGCTTGCCTTCGGCATCGGCCGGCTTGACGGTCTCGTCGACGCTTGCGCCTTTCGCGACCTGTTCGCGGTCCTCGCGCTCGCGGCCCTTGCCGGTGCCGGTGCGTCCGCCGCGGCCATTGCGCTGGCCACGGTTGCGGTCGCCGCGTTCGGCGGCTGCCGTCGCCGGTTCAGCCGGCTTGACCGGCGCTGCGGCCGGGGCCGGCGGCGGGGTCACGGCAACCGGCGTGCCGAAGAAGAAGTTGCGCAGCTTGGCGAAGAAACCTTGCTCCGCCGGCGGCTGGATCACAGGCGCGGCTTGCGCGACCGGGGCAGGGGCTGCCTCGGCCTTCGCAGGCTGGCGCTCGACCACCGGCGCCGGCTGGGCCGGGGTGATGGTCTTGACCACGGCTTCCTGGCGCGGCTTGGCTTCTTCTTTCTGGCGCTTGGCAAAAGCCATGTCGGTCTCGGCCGACTCTGCCAGCGTGTAGCTGGAGGCGGCGTCTTCCAGGCGCGGATCGTCGTGCTTGATGCGCTCGAGCTTGTAGTGCGGGGTCTCGAGGTGCTTGTTCGGCACCAGAATGACCGTGATGCGGTGGCGGGTCTCGATCTTCAGCACTTCGCCGCGCTTTTCGTTCAGCAGGAAGGCGGCGACGTCGACCGGGACCTGCACGTGGATCGCGGCCGAATTCTCCTTCATCGCCTCTTCCTGGATGATGCGCAGGACTTGCAGGGCCGAGGATTCGGTATCGCGGATGTGGCCGGTGCCCGAGCAGCGCGGGCAGGTGACGTGCGAGCCTTCCGACAGCGACGGACGCAGGCGCTGGCGCGACAGTTCCATCAGGCCGAAACGCGAGATCTTGCCCATCTGGACGCGTGCACGGTCATGGTGCAGGGCGTCCTTCAGGCGCTGTTCGACTTCGCGCTGGTTCTTGGCGACTTCCATGTCGATGAAGTCGATCACGATCAGGCCGCCCAGGTCGCGCAGGCGCAGCTGGCGGGCCACTTCGTCGGCCGCTTCGCAGTTGGTGTTGAAGGCGGTGGTTTCGATGTCTGAGCCGCGGGTCGCGCGGGCCGAGTTGACGTCGATAGAGACCAGGGCTTCGGTGTGGTCGATCACGATCGCGCCGCCCGACGGCAGCGGGACGGTACGCGAGTACGCGGTCTCGATCTGGTGTTCGATCTGGAAACGCGAGAACAGCGGGACGTCGTCGGTGTAGCGCTTCACGCGGTGCGCCATGTCGGGCATCACGTGGCTCATGAACTGCTGGGCCTGGTCGAAGATCTCGTCGGTGTCGATCAGGACTTCGCCGATGTCGGGCTGGAAGTAGTCGCGGATGGCGCGGATGACCAGCGAGGATTCCTGGTAGATCAGGAAAGCGCCGGGGGCCGATTTGCCGGCGCCTTCGATCGCGCGCCAGAGTTGCATCAGGTAGTTCAGGTCCCACTGCAGTTCTTCGACCGTGCGGCCGATGCCGGCAGTGCGGGCAATCACCGACATGCCCTGCGGCAGGTCCAGCTTGTCCATGGTCTCGCGCAGTTCCTGGCGTTCTTCGCCTTCGACGCGGCGCGAAACGCCGCCGCCACGCGGATTGTTCGGCATCAGGACCAGGTAGCGGCCAGCCAGGGAAATGAAGGAGGTCAGTGCCGCGCCCTTGTTGCCGCGCTCCTCTTTCTCCACCTGGACCATGATTTCCTGGCCTTCGCGCAATGCCTCCTTGATGGTGCAATTGCGGACATCGACACCATCACGGAAATAGGAACGGGCGACTTCTTTAAAGGGGAGGAAACCGTGGCGGTCTTCGCCGTAGCTGACGAAGCAGGCTTCAAGGGAGGGTTCGATGCGGGTGATGACACCTTTGTAGATATTCGATTTGCGCTGTTCACGACCAGCGGTTTCGATATCGATGTCGATCAGTTTTTGGCCGTCGACAATCGCTACGCGCAGCTCCTCTTGCTGCGTAGCGTTAAACAACATACGTTTCATTTTTATTAACTCCGCGGCCCGTAGACCGTTGTAATTGCTAGAAACGTACGCGGGGAGGGGAGTGTTGGCGGTGGTATGCCCGGGGGTGGCACGGCATTGCCGGCCACAGGGCGCAAATGGCATCGAACGTCATTGTCGCGCGCACGCCGCAACCTTGTTTGGCCGGCGCGGCCCGGTCAGGGCGGCGCAAAGGGCCTCGGGGCGGGTGCTAACAGCGACCACAGCCGGACCGCGGGGCGGCCGCATCGGGAACCTGGGCCAGGCGATCTATCAGCCTTGGCCTGCGGGTTCCCATAGGGGATCCTTGCAGCGGGTCCGGCGCAAACGACAAGCGTTATCGACGCCATCACCCGGCGAGCCGAAAAAGCCGGCTTGCCGGTACTTATCCTTAAGATTCCAAACAATCCAATCCTGCAGTCCTGTGCGCTACCCGATTACAACTGCGGTGCAACCCTGGCGCTCACAAGACCGTGCGTACACGTTTTTTCTTCATCGAATTCGCATTTAGCGGGACCGACGAAGACGCCCCCTGTGTAAAATATCGTTTTAATTCTTACACCTGCAGAGGTTTGACCGCCGCCTGTCGATTATATATTCAAAATGAAGGACTTAGAGAAGAATTCTGTCCAGCTTGTAACGATCGCCGAAGAAGAAGCTGGACAGCGCATCGACAACTACCTGCTGCGCGTCTGTAAAGGTGTCCCAAAAAGCCATATTTACCGCATCCTCCGCTCCGGCGAAGTGCGCGTGAACAAAGGGCGTATCGATCAGTTGTATCGCTTGCAAGCCGGCGACGTCGTGCGCATCCCGCCGATCCGCATCGCCGAAAAGGCTGCCGGCAACGCCCCGGTGCCCGGCGCCGAGTTTGCCATCGTCCACGAGGACAGCCACCTGCTCGTCATCGACAAGCCGGCGGGCGTCGCCGTGCATGGCGGCTCGGGCGTGTCGTATGGCGTCATCGAACAGTTGCGCGCGGCGCGTCCACAGGCCAAGTTCCTGGAACTCGTGCACCGCCTGGACCGCGAAACCTCGGGGCTGCTCTTGCTGGCCAAGAAGCGTTCGGCGCTGACCAGCCTGCACGAGCAGATGCGCGAGGGCAGTACCGACAAGCGCTACCTGACTTTGGTGAGCGGCAACTGGACCAATCCGCGCCAGCACATCAAACTGCCGCTGCACAAATTCACGACCGGCGACGGCGAACGCCGCGTGGTGGTGCAGGCCGGCGGCCAGGAAGCGCACACCGTGTTCAATCTTTTGCGCAAATGGGAAAGCTTCGCCCTGCTCGAAGCCGAGCTCAAGACGGGACGCACGCACCAGATCCGCGTGCACCTGGCGTCGAGCGGCTTCCCCATCGCGGGTGACGAGAAATACGGCGATTTTGCATTGAACAAGCAGCTTCAGAAGGCAAACGACGCGCGCGGCGCCCTCAAGCGCATGTTCCTGCACGCCTACCGGATTACCTTCCAGCACCCGGAAACCGGCAAGCCGATGACCCTGACGGCGCCGCTTCCGGCGGAGTGTGAGCGTTTCTTGGTAAGCTTGGGGCAACCAATAGGCAAACACTCATAATGGCTCGCAAGCAATTCGATCTGATCGTCTTCGATTGGGACGGTACGCTGATGGACAGCACCGCCACCATCGTCAAATGTATACAGTCCGCCGCCAAGGACCTCGGCCTCGGCGTTCCCAGCGACGCCGCGGCCGCGCACGTGATCGGGCTCGGCCTGCTTGAGGCCATGCAGGCCGTGATGCCGGACATCGATCCGGTCCTGTATCCGCGCATGGTGGAGCGCTATCGCTACCATTTCCTGACAAAAGACCATGAACTGGTGCTATTCAAGGGCGTGCCGGCGATGCTGGAAGAGCTGTCCCAGCTCGGCTATTTCCTGGCGGTCGCCACCGGCAAGAGCAGGGTCGGCCTGAACCGCGCGTTGAACGCCTGCAGCCTGCTGTCGACCTTCGATGCGACCCGTTGCGCGGACGAGACATTTTCCAAGCCCCATCCTGCAATGTTGCAAGAATTGACAAGGGAACTGGGGCAGGACATGCGCCGTACCGTTATGATCGGCGACACAACGCACGACTTGCTTATGGCCAACAATGCGGGCGCGGCCGGCCTCGCGGTCGAGTACGGCGCGCATCCTGTGCAGCAACTGCAGGCATGTCACCCGATCTTCACGGCAAAGAACGTGCCGGAACTTCACCAGTGGCTGATCGAGAACGCATGAGCGAGGCGAACGAAGTCTATATCTGCGGGTCCGATGCGCTGGCCGACGGCGGCACCGGCGTGCGCTTTCCCGTCGTCGCGTTTGGGGACGAAGCGACCGGCTTCGTGGTGCGCCATGGCGGCAAGGTCTATGGCTACCTGAACCGTTGCGCCCACATCCCGGTGGAACTGGACTGGTTCAAGGGCGAATTCTTCGAGTCGAGCAAGCTGTACCTGATGTGTTCCACGCATGGCGCGATCTATGTGCCCGAAACCGGCGTCTGCACCGGTGGGCCATGCCGGGGCGGCAGGCTGCGCCCCATTGCCGTGCGCGAAACGGAGAATGGCGTGTATTGGCAGCCGGACCAGCATTTCCAGGCGCCAAAGTAAATCAAGCAGACACTTATGAGCGAAAACAACAGCAACGAGAATCAGAAAGCGAACGACGGCCCAGGCACGGTTCGCAACTGGGAGCGTGAAACCTTGGAGCGGCTGGTGTTCGCCACCGTGCGCGAGCAGCGGGCTGCGCGGCGCTGGGGAATCTTCTTCAAAATTTCGTTCTTGTTGGTGGCATTGTTCGCGATCTGGGCGTATTCCGATTTCTACACCGGATCCGACCTCGAATCGCTGGGCCGCCATACCGCCTTGATCGAAATCGACGGCGCCATCGACGACGAAGGCAGCGGCGCCGCCGACACCGTGATCCCGTCCCTGAACAAGGCTTTCGCCGACGCCGGTTCGGCCGCGGTGGTGCTGCGCATTAACAGCCCGGGCGGCAGCCCGGTGCAGGCCGGCATCATCGTCGACGAGATCCAGCGCCTCAAGAAGGGCTACCCGAACAAGCCGCTGTACGTGGTCGTGGACGAAATCTGCGCCTCGGGCGGCTATTACATCGCGGCCGCAGCCGACAAGATCTATGTAAACAAGGCGAGCATCGTCGGTTCGGTCGGCGTGCTGATGGACGGCTTCGGCTTTACCGGCCTGATGGACAAGCTGGGCGTCGAGCGCCGCCTGCTGACGGCCGGCGAGAACAAGGGTTTCCTCGATCCCTTCAGCCCGCAGTCGGACAAGCAGAAGCAGCACGCGCTGACCATGCTGAACGAAATCCACGAGCAGTTCATTTCCGTGGTGCGCGCCGGCCGCGGCAAGCGCCTGAAGGAAAATCCGGAAATCTTCTCCGGCCTGTACTGGACCGGCGCCAAGGCGGTCGAGATGGGCCTGGCCGACGGCTTCGGCACGGTCGACACCGTGGCCCGCGACGTGGTCAAGGCCGAGGACATCATCGACTACACCGCCCATGAAGGCCTGCCGGAGCGTGTGCTGAAGAAATTCGGCGCCTCGGTGGGGTCGGGCGCGGTGAAGTCGATTTATCGTGGGGCGGTGCCTAGCCTGCGCTGATCAATCAATATTCGCCTTGAAACTTCCGGAGCGTCGGCTATAGTTGTTTTGTAGCTTACAACTACAGACCCGCATACGTGCGGTATCGAGTGAACTTCATTCCTCAGGTTGGATCCCGCAATGGGAGGAAACGACGGCGAAAGCCGTCGTTTTCATTTATTCGGCATGAGAATCGGCATGAAAACCGCCAGCCTCAAGCCAGGCCTGGAACTGGCGCTGGGCTTGGGCATACCATGCGGCGCGCATGGGAGCATGGCGAGCGGACGAAAAGACGTGCGGGATGTCGCCGCCCCGGGTCCAGCGCGCAAGCGCAAGGCGGGTCGGAAAGACGGCGACGTAATCTTCGGCGGCGGGCCGGTAATAGCGGCTCGGGCTCGTCCGTAGCGGGAAAGGCTCGCGGTTTTGATGCTGTTCGATGTGCACTTTATCCTCTTTCTCTTATGTAGTCGTAGTCCTACGCTCAATATTTGTAGGTCGATTCCTAACGAGGTTTCAGTGTAACAACAGGAATCGCGGCGCTTTTGATGTTCGTCAAACGTGTCCTAGACACGGATTCAAACTGTTGAACTATCTGAGCTTTGCCATATACATCGGTTCTGTTAAAGTCGCGCCCCATGAGCAAACTATCCCTTGACCGCGTGCTGCAATCGCAAGGCTTCGGCACGCGCAAATACTGCCGCGCCCTGATCGAGGACGGCGACGTCGCCATCCATGGCGAAGTGCACGACAACTACAAGACGGCGGTCGAGACCGACGGCCTGGTCCTGACCGTGTTCGACGAGGAATGGGTCTACCGCGAACGCGTCTACATCGCCCTCTACAAGCCGGCCAACTTCGAATGCTCGCGCAAGCCCAGCCACCATCCGGGCGTGCTGACCCTGTTGCCCGAACAGTTTACCTGGCGCGAAGTGCAGCCGGTCGGCCGCCTCGACCACGACACCACCGGCCTGCTGCTGATGTCGGACGACGGTCCCTTCATCCACGCCCAGTCTTCGCCCAAGCGCCACGTGCCCAAGGTTTACCAGGCGACGACCCAGGAGCCGGTGACCCAGGCCCTGGTCGACCAGCTGCTGGCCGGCGTCCAGCTGATTGATGAGCCGGCCCCGCTGGCGGCCGTGAGCTGCATCCAGCGCGGCGAGCACCTGCTCGAGATCGTGCTGGAGCAGGGCAAGTACCACCAGGTCAAGCGCATGCTGGCGGCCGCCGGCAACCATTGCTCGGCGCTGCACCGCTCGCAGATCGGCGGCTTGACGCTGGAGGCGCTGGGCCTGAAGGAGGGAGAGTGGTGTTTCCTGGAGCAGGCGCAGCTGGATTTGCTGGTGCCGTAGCCGTCATTCCCGCGAAGGCGGGAATCCAAGTTTGCATGCGTATCGATTGCTCAAGCAGAACTTGGGCCCCCGCCTTCGCGGGGGCGACGAGAAGCGGCGGGAACGACCGTGTGCCGTGCGACGTAATTGACGCATTTCCGCCACACTCGTTATCTCGATGCTTGTCAACAAGATAACGACCCATGCCTCCGAATTCGTATAGATTCCTCTCCGTTTTAACACTCTTCATCTTTAACCCAGCCCTGGCCCAGCAGGCCGCCCCGGACTTGTCCGGCTGCGTGCAGATCACGGACTCCACCCTGCGTCTCGCCTGCTATGACCGTTTGGCCGGCGTCAACACGACGCCGGCCACCGTCGCGACCAGCGCACCCGCCGCCGCCAAAGTCGAGGTCGACCGCGAAGTCCAGGCATCGCTCGACCTGTCGCCGGAAAAGATCCGCGGCTTCAGCCTGGCGGACCACTGGGAACTGGACCAGGAGCACCGCCGCGGTGTGTTCAATTTCCGGCCGCACAACGTGAACTACCTGATGGTCACGCGCACCGCGCATCCGAACGACGAACCCTACCGGCCCTTCCGCGACCTTGCCGACTTCAACACCGACTTGGCGCGCAACGAACTGGTCTACCAGCTGAGCTTCAAGACCAAGGTGGTGGAGGGCATCGCGAAGAAGCCGGTCGATCTCTGGTTCGGCTACACCCAGAACAGCTTCTGGCAGGCCGGCAACCGCAAGGCCTCGAGCCCCTTCCGCGAGACCAATTACCAGCCCGAACTGATGCTGGTGACGCCGCTGAACTTCGACGTGCTGGGCATGCACGCGAGCTTCCTCAACCTGGGCGTGGTGCACCAGTCGAACGGGCAGGCCTCGACGCTGTCGCGCAGCTGGAACCGGTACTACGCCCAGGTCGGCCTCGAGCGCGCCGGCTTCACCGTGCTCGGGCGGGTGTGGAAACGCGTTAACGAAGCGGCCAGTGAGGACAACAATCCAGACATCGTCGACTACATGGGCCGCGGCGACCTGACCGTCACCTACCGCAACAATGGCCACGATTATTCGGCCCTGCTGCGCCGGAACTTCTCGACCGAGCGCGGCGCGGTCCAGCTCAGCTGGGCCTTCCCGCTGGCCGGCCATTTCAAGGGCTATGTACAGTACTTTTCCGGTTACGGGCAAAGCCTGATCGACTACAACTACTACCAGAACGTGGTGGGCGTCGGCCTGCTCGGTTCGTTCTGAGAGCGCCAAACAAAACCTCCATGGCGGCGTTGCATCGTCTCGCCGTACTAACGTACTGTCTTCGACGATGCGCCTTGCCCTGGAGGCCTTGTTTGACGCTCTGCGCCGCCGCTGCACTACAATGGCGGGATGAAACTTGCCACCTTCAACGACGGATCGCGCGACGGCCAGCTGGCCGTCGTTGCGCGTGACCTGAAAACCGCCCACATCGCCGACGGTATCGCGCCCACCTTGCAGGCCGCCCTCGACGACTGGGCCTTCATCGCCCCCCAGCTGCAGGCGCTGTACGAGGAGCTGAATGCCGGCCGCACCCGCCGTCCCTTCGACTTCGACCCGGCGCGCTGCATGGCGCCGCTGCCGCGCGCCTACCAATGGGCGGACGGCTCGGCCTACGTCAACCACGTCGAACTGGTGCGCAAGGCGCGCGGCGCCGAGATGCCGGCCTCGTTCTGGGAAGACCCGCTGATGTACCAGGGCGGCAGCGACGATTTTATCGGCCCGATGGACGACATCGTCCTCGCCCACGAGGAGTGGGGCATCGACTTCGAGGCGGAAGTGGCCGTGGTCACGGGCGACGTGCCGATGGGCGCGACGCCGGACGAAGCCCACCAGCAGATCCGCCTGCTGATGCTGGCGAACGACGTCTCGCTGCGCAACCTGATCCCAGCCGAACTGGCAAAGGGCTTCGGCTTCTTCCAGTCGAAGCCGGCCACCGCTTTCTCGCCGGTGGCGGTGACCCCGGACGAACTGGGCGATGCGTGGAAGGGCGGCAAGGTCCACCTGCCGCTGCGTTCGACCTGGAACGAGCGCCTGGTCGGCCAGCCGGAAGCCGGCGTCGACATGGTCTTCAACTTCCCGCAGCTGATCGCCCACCTGTGCAAGACCCGCAACGCACGCGCCGGCAGCATCATCGGCTCGGGGACGGTGTCGAACAAGGATGCCTCGAAGGGCTACTCGTGCATTGCCGAACAGCGCTGCCTGGAGACTATCGAATTCGGCCAGCCGGTCACCCAGTTCATGCGCTTCGGAGACACGATCCGCATCGAGATGCTGGATGAGAAGGGCAAGTCGATCTTCGGCGCCATTGAGCAAAAAGTAAAACGCCTGGAGCGTTAACCTCCACCCGTCGTCCCCGCGAAGGCGGGGACCCAAGTTCAGTAAGCGGAGTTGAAAAAATCCCCGCTCACACTGTCGCCTCTCAAATCCACTTCCACCGGCCGAGAAACCCGACGCACCGCATCCGCCACCCGCAGCGTCCCATCCGGCTCATGCACCCGATACCAGAGAAAAGCCACCCCGGACAAACGCAGCTTCTGCCCCGTGAACAGCCCATCCTTCACGATCGTCATCCCCTCCAGTCGCAAATCGAAATCCAGCAGGAGCATGCCCTCGGTGCGCGCCGCATAGCCCAGGTAGCGCGCCGCATTGAACAGCGGACTGCGATCGCCGGTCTCGCCGGCCCTGAGCGAATCGATGAAGGCGTCGACCGTCTTCAGCAGCGCGCCCGCTCCCGAGGCCACCGCCGCCAGCTCGCGCTTCTCCTCGCCCTTGGCCGCATCCGCCAGGCGCTCCACGGCGCCGATCCGCTGCGCGAACTCGCCACGCTGCGCCGCCAGCGCACGCACGCGGGAGAGTAGCGAGGCGTACTGCTTGCCATCCAGCTCACCGAGGTAGCCGGCGCCCAGGCCCGCAAGCTTGTCCGGGCAGCCGTGCGCCAGTTGGGTCGTGAACAGGCTCCTGGCGCCATCGCCGTAGCCGATGCCTTGTACCGATACGTCGGTCTTGAACAGCGAAGACAGGTCGGCGCCGGCCTTCAGCGTGGCCGGCACCGCCGTGAGCAGGGTGAAGGCGATAGCGGCCGAGCTGCCTTTCGGCGTATGCGCTTCGATCACCTGCTGCAATTCCTTGTTCTGCTTCGCCAGGTCGTCCTTCAGGCGCTCGATGGCATCCGCCACCTGACGCGCGGCCAGGATGCCCTGGGCGGCGGCGGGTTCGTAGATGGTGGTTTTGCGGTCGGCGGGGAGGGCGGTGCAGACCTCGACCGCCAGCTCGCGCGCCAGGTCGAAGGCCTTGGCGAGGCCGGCGGCGCCGAACTGCTTCGTGTCGATATTTCCCTGCAGCGGCTTGAGGGAAGAGGGCGGCAGGCGGGCGAGAAGCTCTGCGCGTTCGGCCTCGGCGATGGCGGCGCGGGCTTCGGCGTCGCGCCGGGCGGCCAGCAGGTCTCCGCTCTCAGGTGCGCCGTAGGCCGTCTGTGAAATTGTCGCAATTACCAGGCAAATCGTTTGAAATATTTTTATATCAAATCGTCTATTCATATTAATTTGATTTCAACATATTTGATGTTCTGTTAATCGATTTGTGAATATGGTAATCGTTCACAATCTCACCAAAAATCACGCTGGTATTACATCGGCAAGATCAATCTACGCATAGATAAAGACGGCGCGTTTTGCGCTCTTGCTAATCCCCCATCGAAGGGGTATTGGACTGTGGCAGATATGCCGAATTTCACATCAATGGCGACGAATTGAGTAGAAACGGAGACAACAAAAGGGTTCCTATCCCCATTGCCCTCGGGTAAAATGGCAGGCTGTTTGAAACGCGTCCACGCCCCATTCCTCCCAAGACCAATGTTCAAGTTAAACAAGAGTTTTACAGCCGTCGCCCTAGCAGTGACTGCTTTTGCCGCTTCCGCCCAGGAGGCCAGCAAGGCCGACATGTTCGGCCAGGAAACGCCGTCGTCCGTCGGTGACTCGGCTCCTGCGCCCGCATCCGCCTCGCCTCGCAAGCTGACGATCACCAACACGGCGGCAGGCCTGGCAAGCGGTCAAGCTCAGGGGCAGGGTCGTGCGGCAGCGAATGGAATGAACCAGACCGGTCGCTTTGCGGTGCCGGCAAATGGCGCAAGGGAGGGAATGGATTCCCGCCAGCTCCCGAAGCAAATGGCCGAGCAAAATGCGCCATTGAGCGAATTCCAAAAATTCATCGCAGATAATACCGGCAGGGTATTGCCGATTTTCGGTTCCGAATTCTTCGCGAATGCACCGTCGACCTTTGCGCCTATCCTGAATTCCCCGGTCCCCAGCGATTATCCGCTGGGCCCTGGCGATGAATTGATGATCCGCGGCTGGGGCACCATCGATATCGATTTCCGCGCCACTGTCGACCGTAACGGCACGATCAATATCCCGACCATCGGTTCGGTGGTGCTGGCAGGCGTCAAGGCCGGCGAAGCGGAAAACGTGATCCGCAATGCCGTGGCGCGCCTGTACAAGGGCGTGACGGTCAGCGTCAATTTCGGGCAGCTGCGCGCGATCACCGTGTACGTCGTCGGCCAGGCCAGCCGTCCCGGCACCTACACCGTATCGAGCCTGTCGACCCTGGTCACGGCCCTGTTCGCAAGCGGCGGTCCGAACGCCAACGGCAGCATGCGCCGCGTGCAGGTCAAGCGCGGCGGCAAGGTCGCGGCGGAACTGGATCTGTATTCGTTCATCGCCAAGGGCGACAAGTCCGCCGACATCAAGCTGCTGGACGGCGATACCATCTACATCCCGCCGGCGGGCGGCTATGTGGCGCTGGTGGGCAAGGTCAACAGCCCGGCTATCTACGAACTGAAGAACAGCAGCGACAGCGTCGCCTCGCTGCTCGACGTCGCCGGCGGCCTGCCGGTGGTGGCCGATCCGCGCCGTGCCTACCTCGAGCGCATCGACCCGACCAAGAGCCATCCGCGCAGCGTGGAAGAGTTTGCGCTGAACACCGAAGGCCTGCAGCGTCCGCTGAAGAATGGCGACGTGCTCAACGTAACCTCGATCACCCCGGACTTCTCGAACGCCGTGATCCTGCGCGGTAACGTCGACCAGCCGGTGCGCGCGCCGTTCAAGCAGGGCATGCGCGTCAGCGATCTGATTCCTTCGCGTGAGTATCTGATTACGCGCGAATCGACCCGCCGTCAGAACAATGTGGTGGCGGCCGGCGACCTCGAAAAGGATACGACCGAAGATGCGGACAAGATCGCTGCGCGCATCGGTAACCTGATCGCCCCGATCAACTGGGATTACGCCGTCGTCGAGCGCGTGAACCGATCGGACCTGAGCGTCCAACTGGTTCCGTTCAATCTGGGCGCCGTGTTCACCAACCCGACCGGTCCGGACAACGTCCAGCTGCAGCCGGGTGACACCGTGACCATCTTCTCGCAGGAAGATGTGGCGGTGCCGATGGACAAGCGCCAGGTGTTCGTACGCGTCGAGGGCGAGGTCAAGGTGCCGGGCGTGTATCAGATGACTGCTGGCGATACGCTGCAGAGCCTGATCGCGAAGGCCGGCGGTCCGACCGGTAATGCCTACCTGTTTGGTACTGGCTTCTTCCGCGAAGAGGTGAAGAAAGAGCAACAGGCGAACCTGCAGCGTGCTGCGGATCGTCTGGAAGCGCAGGTCCGTAGTGAACAGTCAGCCCAAGCAGCGAATCTGGCGGCCCGGTCTCCAACCGACGCCGCTGCTACTGCTGCTCAGTTCGAAACCCAGCGCCGCCTTGCGGAAGAACGAATCGCTCGATTCCGCAAGCTGCAACCGACCGGCCGTATCGCTTTTGGCCTAGATCCGAACGAGCGCTCATTTGCGCGCCTGCCGCAAGTCACGCTGCAGAACGGCGACCGCCTCGTCGTGCCGTCGAAGCCGGCCTTCGTGCACGTGTTCGGTGCGGTTAACGTCGAAGCGTCGCCGCTGTGGAAGGCAAACAGCCGCGTTAAGGACTACTTAAAGCTGGCCGGTACGACCTCGGATGCTGATATTGACAATGCCTTCGTGCTGCGAGTGGACGGCACTGTGGTGTCGTCGGAATCGCAGGGCTGGTTCTTCGGCAAGATCGGTGGCCTCGAAGTTATGCCGGGCGATACGATTGTTGTGCCCGAGAAGCTGGACAAGCAGACTGCGTGGACGAAGTTCACTCAGGGTGCGCGCGAGTGGACGCAAATTTTGGCGAACTTCGGGCTCGGCGCTGCAGCGATCAAAACGCTACGTGATTAATGATCATCAAGAAAAGATTGAAAGACATAAAGCATGAGTAGCATGAGTAATTTTCCAGTCGCCGAAGGCGAAACATCCGATCGCTTAGAAGAGCAAGGCACGACATTGTTCGACGTTCTTGTTGCTTTAAGCCGGCACAAGCGAATGATTATTGTCATACCCCTAATTGTGGCAATCATTGCTGCCGCCGTCAGCTTCATGATTCCGAAAAGCTACAAAGCTTCGACTAATTTGTTGCCCCCGCAGCAAGCGCAGTCGAGTGCCTCTATGCTGCTCTCGCAATTAGGAAGTATCGCTGGGATGGCGGGAGGCATGGCCGGGATCAAGAATCCAAACGATTTGTATATCGGAATGCTGAAAAGCCGAACCATTGCAGACAAGTTGATCGAAAAGTACGACCTAAAAAAAGTCTACAGCACTGAGTCACAAGAACTTGCGCGAAAGAAGCTGGCCGAAAATACCAACATCAGTTCAGGCAAAGATGGACTGATCGTCATTGAGGCCGAAGACGAGAATCCAAAACTCGTCGCAAAGCTTGCAAACGGTTATGTAGATGAACTCTTTCAGCTGACCAAAAACCTGACTGTTACTGAGGCGTCCCAACGCAGGGCATTTTTCGAGCGTCAACTCGAGCACGCTAAGGACAACCTGGCAAATGCCGAGATGTCGCTTAAGGGATCGTTAGATACCGGTGGTGTAATTAGTGTCGATACTCAAAGCAGAGCAGTCTTGGAGACTGCAGCTCGCCTTAGGGCACAGATTTCAGCAAAGGAAATTCAGCTGAATTCGATGCGTCCTTTCGTGACCTCTAGTCACCCCGAATACAAACGGACTGAGCAGGAATTGTCGAGCTTACGAGACGAGTTGGCTAAACTTGAGCGTGGTACTGGCGGCGACACACACGAACTGGCAGCGGACAGCCGTACAAGTACTGGTGGACTAGGCAGCATAAAGCTTCTGCGTGACGTCAAGTATTACCAAATGCTGTATGAGTTGCTGGCGAAGCAATACGAAGTCGCAAGACTTGACGAGGCCAAAGAGCCATCAATGATACAAATTCTTGATCGCGCAGTGGATCCCGAGCGTCCCTTTAAGCCAAAGCGTCTAATTATTGTCTTCATCACGACGATGTTTGCATTCCTGCTGACTGTTGTTGCGGCGTTGTTGCTGGAAGCGAAGAGAAAATTGCTGGCCTCTCCTGCAGGTGCTGCAAGATGGACCGAAATCAAATCGAATCTGCGATCCAAATGAAACGATTAATAATAGATCTCGATGACACAATCTGCAAAACCGTGGCAGGAGACTACCGCAATGCAACTCCGATCGCCTCGGTCATAGAACAGATTCGAAATTACAAGCGCGACGGCTTCGAGATTGTCGTGAATACCAGTCGTAATATGCGTACATTCGAAGGCAATGTCGGAAAGATAGCGGCTCATGCGTTACCGATTATTATCGAATGGCTGAATCGCCACGAGGTTCCATTTGACGAAATCTACGTCGGAAAGCCATGGTGCGGGTTTGACGGATTTTATGTGGACGACAGGGCGGTTCGCCCCTCCGAATTCGCCAAATATAGTATCGAAGAGATTCATGAATTGCTGAGGCAAGAAAAGTGATTCTAATTGCCTCTGCAGCATACGTTAATGCCGAATTTCAGATAGAGTTCGGCAAGCTGCCACCTGCTTTATTGCCAATTGGGAATAGGCGTTTGTTTGAGTATCAAATCCAAACTCTACGTGCTAAGTTTCCAGGCGAAGAAATTTATCTGTCGTTGCCGGACTCGTACGTGCTCGGCTATAAAGACGCATATTTCCTCAAGCGAGAAAATGTATGCCTTTTACGAAGCGATGAGAACCTATCCCTTGCCGAAGGTATTGCTCAAGCTCTTGACCAGTCGGGATGTCGCGGACAGTCGTTACGGCTCCTGCATGGAGACACGTGGCTTCAGACGCTTCCGGAAATTAACGACTGCATAGGTATTGTCGAGACCAACGAAGACTATGTCTGGGAAGTCGAGGATCAGGACGCACATTCGGAATCGATCTGGTGCGGGTACTTCGCGTTTTCGGACTTGTTGACTTTCCATTCTCTGTTGAAAGAACCTGCGGCAAGATTTTCGTCTGCCGTTCGTAAATATGACGAGTTAAAAAATCTGCAACGTATTCATGTGGAAGGATGGCATGACTTCGGACATGTGAATACATACTTTCAAAGCCGTGCTCAACTAACGACTGAACGTGCCTTTAACGAACTCCGTATAACCGACGGATGCGTTCGTAAAATGGGCACGCCTTATGAGAAAATCGAGGCGGAATCCGTCTGGTTTGAGATGCTGCCCGCAAAATTGAAAGTATTCGCGCCACAATTAATCGATAGTGGCTTCGAATGTGGGCGGCCATTTTATATTCTCGAGTACTTGCCTCTCCCACCTCTTAATGAGGTCTTTGTTCACGGAAAGAATCCGACCTTTTATTGGGACAAGGTTTTCGGTCTCTGCTCGAACTTCTTGGAGCAATGCAGGCAAGTGCAGTTGCAGGAAGATCAGCTTGTGTCGATTCGGAAGGACGCATGTGAGTTGTTCACGAACAAGACATCGCAACGTCTTGATCGTTTTGTGAACGCCAGCGGACATCCTGGACTACATGTCCCGTCTGTTATCAATGGGATTTCAGTCCCTGGGCTCAAAACAATTGCCGAAGAGTGCCAGGAAGCATTGCGTCAACAGGATGTTCAAGCGGGACTTCTGCATGGTGACTTTTGCCTAAGTAATATCCTGTTCGATTCACGTAGCGACAGGATAAAAGTGATCGACCCGCGTGGGCTCAATGCCGAAGGCAAAAAGACACAGTTTGGCGATATTCGTTATGACCTTGCGAAGCTCTCTCACTCAATATTGGGACTTTACGATTTCATCATCGCTGGCGCGTTTGAGCTTGACTATAAGTTTTCTAAAGACGTATGTGAATTCGATCTTCGTATTCATGTTGATGAAAGAATTCAGGAGATTCAAAACGTTTTCCAATCGAGAACGTTTGCAGGTTGCCTGCGTTCTATTGATGTCATGCCACTGACGATATTGTTGTTCCTCTCGATGCTTCCACTGCACGACGACGATGTACGCCGCCAACACGCTTTGTTGGCTAACGCGTTGCGTCTCTATACAACATTTATTCGGTGAGCCAACTGGCCTAATATGATCATTATTCCTATGCTCGGCAGAAGCTCGAGGTTTTTCAACCACGGGTACGAACTGCCAAAATACCAGTTGCCGCTGGCGGGTGAGACGGTGTTCGCACAGTCTGTGCGCTCGTTCAGCGAGCAGTTTGCCTCTCAGCATTTTGTTTTTCTCGTCCGCAATGATTTTAATGCAAAGAAATTCGTTGCGAACCAGTTAATCGAACTCGGTTTGAGTGACTATAGAATCATCGAATTCTCACATGAGACTAAAGGTCAGGCCGATTCAGTTATGCAAGGAACTCGAGATTACCGCGGTTCGCAACCAGTTGTGATTTTCAATATCGACACAATCCGCCATGGTTTTCCTTGGCCGACAATAGACGAGCTCGGTGACGGGTTTCTAGAGGTTTTCAAGGCGCCGGGCGACGGTTGGTCATTCGTGGAGCCCGGTCATGATGGTATTGTTGTCAGAACGACCGAAAAAGACCGCGTTTCTGATTTGTGCAGTAACGGTATGTATGGCTTCGCGCGGCTCGAAGATTTTCGGAATGCTTATAACGACTATAACGAGCGCGGTCTTGAAGTGAATGGTGAGCAATATATCGCTCCTCTATATAACAACCTCATCGCTCGTGGCATGAATATAAGATACCGATTGATCGACAACGGACTCATCGATCATTGTGGGTTACCTGCTGACTACGAGCGCTTGAAAGCAAAGCTCGGTGATTGACGTTCCGATGTTCGCTGTCCCTAAAGCTAACCTAAGGTGTTGAGCCCCAATCTACCCGGTTAGATCGAGTACTTCGTTTATCCATCAAATAAATGCTTAATGTAATTGTAGTTGCCGATTTTCCGCTGGAGAAGACGGGTATCATGTCGAATGTGGTTGGTCTGCTTTCTCCTATAGGAGCAGCGGATTTTCGCCTTTATTCCGACCAGGCAATATCGGTTGGAACAATTAAAGCGGAACCAATGCCGACTTGCGAATTAAGCGGGCAGACCATTATTTTTACTCACCTTGAATATAAACGGCTGGCAGTTCTGGTCGCCGCAATTCCCCATGCGACGGTACATGTAGGTGACTGGCCCGGGATCTACTGGAACTCGGTGCTTAAAACGGGACGGTGGCTCAAAGGCATCGCAGCAATGCTTCGCTTCCGTTATCGGTTGGCGAAGTTGTCTTGCAAAACTAAACTCGTCTTTGTCTCACGCGAGGATACTGACGCTGCGATAGCAAATGGCTTCACAGACTCACATTATGTGCCGATTGGTATCAATCCGCCATCGGTACAACGTCGCGACACCATCAGTCTGGATCAGATCTGTTTTTCCGGTAACTTTCGTTATGAACCCAACCGTTTGGCCGCACTAGCACTCATTAAATGTCTCAAGAACGTTTCAGATGTTAAATTAGTCTTCGTCGGCTACTATGCGAACGATCTTCGCGAATACGATGACGGAATCGAGTTATTTGATAACGTACCCTCAGTGGTCGACTTCCTGGCCACTCGTCGTCCTGTTTATGTTTCTTTGATTTCCATAGGTGCCGGTGCGAAAAATAAGATCCTAGATGCTGCACTTGCGGGTTGCCCGATTATTTGTACAACCGCATCTCTCGATGCTTCGGTTCTCGATTTGCCTTCACTTAAGGTCATTTCGGACGACGGAGATGTCGAGAAAATGTACTTCGAAATCGTAAATAAGGCGGCCGAGTGGAACGAGACCACCGAACAGGTCGCGGAAGCCCTCGCGCGTACGCGGTCGTGGCCAGCGATTTCGAGTCTGATGTTTAGCAACGTTTGCGTTGTCAGCCAGCGCGACTCCAAATGATCCGGTTCGATACATACAAGCTTTACCTTCTAGGCCTGCTGATGGCCTTGTTGTACGGTTTTAGTCCCGCACTTTCGTCGTTGTTCTTCGACACCGATGTACCGGGACTAGGCATGTACACGATGTATTTTTCCCTGTGTTTGCTAGCGTTTTTCCTCGTTTGCTATCCAAGTGTTCGCTTCGTCGAATTTCGAATGGAAGTATCGCCGACGCGTCTGACAACTTGCTATGTAATTGCAGTCTTATCATACATCGGCGTCCAGATAGCGCATTACGGAGACTTCACGTCCGCGTTCGTAGTGTCGTATACAGATAGAACCGGTGTCGAGATCGATGGTCCGATCAAGTTCATTTTTTACCCGATAACGACACTGTTTATTGCGATTACGTTCGTCTATGCATTGCATCTATATACGGAGAAATCGGCGAGATCATGGTGGAAAGTTCTTTTGCTGGCAAGTTCAATGTTTCTGATTTCCGCACTGGGCAGTCGAAACATTCTTCTATGGTGTTTGTCAGGAGTATTGGCGCTGGTCATATCTCGCTTAAAATTCCGATATGTGTTCATGCTACCCATGGCCTTTTACTTATTTGCGGTGCTTTTCGCGTTCATCCGTAATACTGGCCTGCTTGCAGTCATATTGGGAACAGATGAGGTTTCAGAAGGCCTGAGCTGGGTCTATTTTGACCCAAATATTCACGAGTTCGGCAGTTCGTATCGTGCTTTTGAGCTTATCAGGTCAAATAGCTCAGCAATCGAAGAGTTGTCAAACGCACCTTATGGGCAAGTCTCATCGTTTTTCATCAATCAGCTCCCTTCTTTTCTAAAACCCGCAGATTTCATTAGTTTCACAGAATACATCTCGAAACTTTATGCTCCACCTGGAGAGGGAATCGGCAGTTCGCCCATGCTGGAGGCGCTAACGTCTAATGGCGCGTCTCTGTTTTTGTTAATTGGGCTGGCCGCTATGTTTTTTTGGCCGGCATACTACCTTCGGCGTGGACGAAGCATTTCGTTCACTGCACTTTCGCTTTCGATCGCATTGTTTTTTAACATTTGGCGAATCGGCTCTGCCGAGGTGTACAAGATGTATATTTCGTTTGTGGTCGTAATATTCGCAATTCAGCCAATTATTGGTCTACGTTTGACGCGTCTGGCCGGAGATGGGAAAAAAAGCCACGCTACGAAGCTTACAGTTCGAACCAAGGCAGGCATAGCAGATTCGTCGAGTATCCATGAGTAAGGTTGCAGCGTATAGTTGGCGTTGGTTTTCTGCCATAAGTTTTCTTAGTCAGTTTCTTCGTGTTCCAGTACTTTTGTCTGTAGCAAGTCACGCAGAATCGCTTACCTTATATTTTTTGGTGACCTTGGCGTCCATTCCATTCCAATTCTTGGCGTTAGAGGTTTTTCAATATCGCAAAAGAGGCAGCCCATACCATAAGCACGAACTGGGAATAATAGTGGTCGTCCTGGCTGTTACGCTCGTTCACATCTTGCTTGTTCACGGCATTGAAACCTTGGCTTGGTACCTCATATTCGGCATCTCGCTTTTGTTATACGGAACGGGTATCGGCAGAATAAGGTCACAAGGCGGCGCGCATCGCGTGCTTTTCGCAGAGGCGATAAGCGGTGCCGCAGGTACGGTCTCTATCGCGCTTGCAGCTGCGGTCGTGCCGGAACATTTGCTGTCGAAAGTTGTTTTATCGATCTTGGCGGCAACGAATTTTGTGATCTTCATATTGGTGAAGAACAAGAGTGCCCCTCTCGAAAAATCGCAGCTCGATTCAAACTTGGCTAGGCACGGGATTTTGCCTTTGACAGGAATCTTAATTAGCACACAGTTGGAGCGTCTGGTCCTCGGAACTATTGCTCCTACGTTTCTGACCGTTATTTCGCTCGCTGCAGGGCTGGTTCAGGCTTGGCGAAAGGTAGGAATGGATGATGCAATCGTATTCGAGTCCCTGTCACACACATCAAGTGAAAAACTCGGTAAAGCCATGTCATCCCAGCAAAGGAGGGGCTTCGCAGTATTTCTGCCACCTGTTTTGCTGTCGATAATTGGCTTTTACTCGGTGCCATATATTCATCCTTTCCTGCTCAAATTTGGGATACTAAAATCTCTCTCTGTAACTACTCTTCAGGCTGCGCCGATGCTTATGGCCTTATATATGGCATCACTTCCCGCCGGTATTGTGATGATCAATATGTTACGTGACGGTCGCATGCGTCCTAATATGATTGGCACTAGTTTCTTAATTGGCGTGATCGTCGTCGAAATTAGCCTGCTCGTCTTTTCCGGGGCGACCATTTTCGTAGAGTTGTCTCCTTGGCTGGTGGTTGGTTTAACAGCATCGTTAAATCTCATACTGTATAGATCCCTGTTTGCATCAGAAACAAGGGCGCTACGATATTTATACTGGTTAAATGTAATAATTTACTTCTTGGTCGTGTTATGGACAGTTCTTTGCTCCCACTATTGAACGTAGTTATCATCACCAATGGAAAGGGTGAAAATATTGACCGATGTATCGAGGAGTGGGTCACACGCGGTCAATTTGTATTAGGCGCCGACATTTATCTATGTGGCCCAAAAGATATTTTGCTCGAAAAGCGTGTTCCTGAATCGGCAATCATCGAATTCGATGACGAACCTGCACTCGGCAGAAGTTTTCGAATTAATGCCAAAAAGCATGCGGCGTGCAGCGCTTTAAAGTCTGAATACGTGTATCTCGTTCACGACAGGTTTGTTCCGTCGACTGACTTTAGAGAAATAGTGGAAGCTGCACTCGCTGATCGGGACGTAGATTTCGGGGCGGTTGACGTGTTGAATCAGGATGGAACTTTCGCTTTGGGAGAGCTTCGTCTACAGAAGCACTGCTTGGACTCAGAGCTCGACGAAGTCATGGAAGAGAAAGGACGTTTAATCGTTGTCGCAGACAGTGCAAGAGCTTCTGACCGTATTGCTGTAAACGGAGGACAATTCTTCCTTCGCCGGTCGCTCATGAAGTACTTGGTTGCACCCTTGCGGTGGGGCGAAATGGAAGATGATGTCTTTTCGTTTGACTTGCGAAACGAAAAAGGTGCTTGGATTAAGGGAGCCACCCTCGTAACGCTGGCCCACCGGATCCCACCTGTTGTGTATTCCGGATTCCGAATCGCGTCACGTTATGGACTGTACGCGGTCGGCTGCCAAATGGGTGCCTTACTGTTGAAACTGATTACACCTGGTATGCCAGTCACTTCCGTAGCTACTCGTACAGATAGGAAGAAGCTTGCCACTTACATCAGTACCGGTGTTGTATTAGTCGATCCATTCCACAAAAATTTCGCGAGCGATTACTTGCTTTCAACCGTCGAGAAGTTGTCGGTTCGCGCCAGACTTCAATCAGCTGGTCAGGCATGGGAACACATCGAACGTAAATGGTTTGGTTGGATATTAAAGTAATCGCCGCGCGCAGATACCATGAAAATTTTACACATCATAAGTGGGCTGGCTGACGGCGGTGCGGAAGCAATTCTTTTCCAACTTTGCCGCACGGATAGCGGAAACCAGCACTCGGTAATTTCGTTGGGTGGTCGCGGGAAATATTCGGAGTTGCTTGAGAACGAAGGAATCGGCGTCGAACATCTGGGGATGAGCGGATCCAGGATCTCGCTTGCAAACATTCGAGCTTTATACGACGCTGTGCGAAATTATCGTCCTGACGTCGTGCAGACGTGGATGTATCATGCCGATCTGCTGGGTGGTGTAATAGCGAGAGCGGCAGGGCGCGCGCCGGTATGCTGGGGTGTTCACAATTCTGCACTGGTGCCAGGTCAATCGAAGCGAGCGACAATTCTGATTTCTAAACTCAATGCGATTCTTTCACACGTGTTGCCTGCCAAGGTCATCTATTGCGCTGAAAAGGCTCGAAACGTTCACGAGGAATTGGGATATAGTCGCCGCCGCGCAAGGGTGATATACAACGGCTATGATTTGAATCGTTTTAAGCCAAACAACATCCAAAGGTCCGAATTGAGGACACAGTTTGGTTTCAAACCTGATGATTTTGTCATTGGCATGGTCGCTCGTTTTGATCCGATGAAGGACCACAAAAATTTCTGCTCTGCGGTCCAGCAGGTGATTGAAAGCGGTATCGATGTCAAAGTTGTCATGGCAGGAAGCGGAATTACGCAAGAAAACGACGAACTCGCACGGACATTGACTAGTAGCAATCTCAGCGGTAGAGTGTCGTTGTTGGGCCCACGCCCGGATGTAAACGCTTTGATGTGTGCATTCGATGTTTGTGTTCTGTCTAGTATCAAGGAAGCATTTCCAAATGTTCTTGCAGAAGCGATGGCGTGTGGGACCCCATGTATCAGTACAAATGTTGGCGATGCCGCAGCAATTGTAGGAGATACGGGCTGGGTGATCGCTGCCGAAGACCCATCCGCACTTCGTGAAGCGATCATCGCTTCAAAACGTGAATCGTCCAATCGTCACGCTTGGCGCATGCGTCAACAAGCCGCTAGGCTGCAAATCGAACAGAGATTCTCGCTGGAGAAAATGGTTGACGCGTACAGCTCGGCTTGGCGCGAAGCTATTGGCGCAACTCCAGATTAATTACACAAAATATCCAAAAAATATATCGACATATCATGGCGATTCAAGATAAGACAAATCCTGCGCCCATTCGCTTAGTTCACCTTCAGCTTTTGCCTCTCTTGTCGGGAGTTCAAAAAGTTACGTTGGACGAGTTTACGAAACTGGACGGGAAAAAATATGAGCCGATTCTTGTGTGTAAAGAGTCTGGTCCTCTCGTGGACGCTACAAACTCGCTAGGTGTCAAGTGCGAATATATTCCGAGCCTTGCTCGTGAAATTTCGCCAAAATCTGACTGGAAAGCGTTATTTGATTTGGTGAGGTGTTTCAAGCGCCTTCGCCCGGACGTAGTGCATACGCATTCTTCTAAAACCGGTATTCTCGGCCGCATTGCGGCCCGAATTGCAGGGGTCCCGAATGTTATCCACACTGTACATGGATTTGCTTTTCCTTTTGCGAAAAGCCGTTTTGTCCGATATTTCTATTTCATGGCGGAGTTTGTTGGCGGAATCTTAAGTAGCAAGGTAGTCGTCCTAAATGTCACCGATTACGACTATGCGATCAAGAATCTTAAGATACCCAAGCATAAAGTTCATCTGATTCCCAACGGCGTGAATATCGACGCGTTTGGAGTAAAGCAGGAAGTTCGCGAAGCGTATCGCAAGAATATATTGGGTAATCCTGGTCAAGACGCGATTTGTATCGGAATGGTCGGACGGTTGTGGGCGCAGAAAAACCCTATGTGTCTTGTCGAGGCTGCCAAAAAAGTATTCGAGGCGACAAATTTGCCGGTTAAGTTCTTTTTCGCCGGTGATGGTGAACTCAAAGACGAGGTGGAGAGTAAGATCAAGGAATACAAGCTTGACGGGAAGGTTCAAGTGCTCGGGTGGCGCTCGGATATCCCAGTACTTCTCTCAAGCATTGATGTGTTCGTTCTACCTTCGTTATGGGAGGGAATGCCACTAGCCATTCTGGAAGCGATGGCATCAAGTCTGCCGGTTGTCGTTTCTGATATCCCGGGAAATCATGATTTGGTCGATCATAATACTACGGGTCTGCTGTTCGAGGCTGACAATGCTAGCGATCTGTCAATTCAGCTTTTGAAACTGATCGAGGACAGCAGCTTGCGGCGACGATTGGCGTGTGCAGCGCGCATGAAAGTATCAAATGCATATTCGTTATCGCAGCGTCTGGCGAAAATTACTGAGCTATATGATGGATGTGAAAGTCTTGACGAGGTTGGCGAGCAACCTGGACTGTCTTATTAAACTGAATGGCATTCGCAGAGTTTATCTCGGCGCTTTGATTGGTCGTAGTGTTGAAATTATCTAAAATCCCATTCAAATATTCCTGGTACGGTTGCATTGTTTTTGGTGCTGTAAGCGCATACGCATCAACTCCAGCGCTACAAGGTCAGTCAGGGTATATCAATATGCCTAGCGCATGGGTGGAGGCTGACGGTACGGTTTCGACCGGGTACGGTTACGACCGTCCCTACGGCAGTGTATGGGTCTCTGCGACAGTGTTGCCATTCCTGCAGATGACAGGGCGTTACGTTTCGATCAACGGAATTCCCGGCTTCACTAACGTTAAAGGCCAGTACGGTAGCGCCTACGGCCGTTATAAAGATAAGGTCGTCGACGCCAAGCTACGCTTGCTGAGCCAATCCGACTGGCTGCCTGAGGTGTCGGTCGGCGCGACCGACCTGCTTGGTACAGAGTTGTTCAAGGGGCAGTATATCGTTGCTACCAAGACTTTCGGTAGCGCCAAAAACATCGAAGCCAGTATTGGCTATGGTAACAACCGCCCGTCCGGCGCATTCGGTGGCATTCGCTGGGCGCCGCTTTGGACACCTGGCTGGGCGCTTGTGGCGGAGTACGATGCCAATGATTATAAGAAGGATTTCCGAGCGGCCGAAACCGCCGCCGGGGACCGCAGCAAGGGCCCTTCGGTAGCCCTCGAATACCGCTGGGGCTGGCTGGGCGCCCAGGTTGCCCGCCACCGCGACCATTTCAGCGCCAACGCCTACCTCAGCATCCCGTTCTCGGAACGCGAATTCATTCCCAAGCTGTACGAGCCGGCGCCCTTCGATCCGAAGAAGGCGCCTGCGCGCGCCACGGCGGCCGAGTGGCAGCAGGACGGCAGCCGTGGTGCCGCGCTGGCTGCGGCCCTCGTCAAGCAGGATTTCAAGAACGTGCGCGTCGAACTCGACAGCAACGTCCTCAAGCTCACGCTGACTAACAACCGCATTTCGAACATGGGTCGCGCCATCGGCCGTGCGGCGCGCACTGCGCTCGCATTCGCGCCGGAAGGCACGCGCGCGATCCACATCACGTACACCAAGCTCGAACAGCCGATCGCCACCTACGAGTTCCAGGACCTGCCGCGTCTTACCGATTACCTGACCGGCTTAGTGAAGCGCGAGGACTTCCTGCAGACGGTGGCGGTGCGCTATGCGACGCCGGCGGACCGCATCGACGACCAGCAGGGGCTGCTCGCCGCGGCGCGCGAGGAAAGTAATGGCCTGGCGGTGCAGGTGGGGCAGGACGGCAACATCGTCCAGGTGGTGTCCGAAGACCGCGAAGCCAACCGCTTCAAGACGATTCCGAAGATTTCGTTCTTCTTCAACGATCCGAGCGGCGCGCTGCGCTACGAAGTCGCGGCCGCGACCAACTACGACCGGCGCCTGGGTCAGGGGACTTACCTGAACAGCGCCTTCAAGTTGAACATCCTGGAGAACGTCTCTGGCGTGACCCAGAAGTCCAACAGCTTGCTTCCGCATGTCCGCACGGATGTCGCCGAGTACAAGCGCGGCAGTCGCCTCAAGCTGAATCGCCTGCTGCTGAACCAGTACCTGACGCTCGACGAACGTCTATACGCTCGGGCCTCGGCTGGTTTCTACGAAGAGATGTACCGCGGCGTTGGCGGCCAGGTGCTGTACCTGCCGAAGGACAGCCGCTGGGCGGCCGACCTCAGCGTCGACGCGGTGCAGCAGCGCGGCTACAAAGGCTGGTTTGACAAGCTCGATTACAAGACCGTTACCGCGCTGGGTTCGTTGCACTACAAGCTCCCCTACGATATCACCGCGACCGCACGCGCAGGGCGCTTCCTGGCGCGCGACGAAGGCGTGCGCCTCGAGTTCAAGCGCCGCTTCCAGTCGGGCGTCGAAATCGGCGCCTGGTACACCAAGACCAATGGCAAGGACATTACCAACCCCGGCACTCCGGCCAACCCTTACAATGACAAGGGCGTGTTCCTTTCGGTCCCGCTGAACATCATGCTGCCGATGGATTCGCAGGCAAATGCCGGCATTGGCCTGTCGCCATGGACCCGCGACGTCGGCCAGATGGTCGCCAGCCCCGGCGACCTGTACGACCTGTTCGAGCAGCCGCGCCGCGACCTGACGACCTACGATGGCCTCGGCAATTTTGCCGAGCGCCGCGACGAGCAGAACCTGCCGGCGGTGAACCCGCCAGTGCGGCCGATGCCGAACATGTGGCCGCTCTTCCGTTATCGCGTCGAGCAATCGTTCTCGAACACGCCGACCCTGCCGCAGTGGGCCAACGGCACCATCCTGGGCGGCGGCGCCATCTTGGCCGGCGCGCTGCTGGACAAGCCGGTCGACCGCTTCATGCAAAGGCATGCCGGCTCGCGCATCGCGCGCGCTTGGGACAACGTGGGCAAGGGCATGCCGGTGCTGCTGGCCGGCGCCGCTGCCGGCGCGGTCGCGTTTGGCGATGCGCGCGCCCAGAACATGGGCATCATCTCGCTCGAATCGATTGCCGGCGCAGCCGCCGTGTCGATCGCCACCAAGCGCATCGTCGGCCGCGCGCGTCCGAGCGAGGGTCTGGACCAGTGGAGCAGGACGGCTGACCGTTCGAACGCGTCCTTCCCGTCGAACCACAGCACGGTCGCCTTCGCGGCGGTGACGCCCTTCGCGCAGGAGTACGACGCGCCATGGCTGTATGGTCTGGCCGCCGCCAGCTCGATGGGCCGCGCCGCGGGCCGCCAGCACTGGGTGTCCGACGTGGTCGCCGGCGGCGTGCTCGGTTATGCGATGGGCAGCTGGCTGTGGCAGAGCCAGCGCAGCAACACGGGTTCGAGCTTTGCCGTCGCGCCGGGGCCGAAGTCGATCAGCATGGCCTGGAGCGGCAGCTACTAAGCGGCCAGGTTCGGAGAGCGCCGCCGTGGCGCGTACAATACCGCCCATGTACGCGCACACAGGAGCTCTCTTTCCATGATCTTGACGACCGGCGGCGCTGGCTTCATCGGCAGTAACTTCGTGCTGGACTGGCTCGCCGGCGCCGGGGAGCCGGTGCTCAACCTGGACCGGCTCACCTATGCCGGCAACCTCGAGAACCTGGCCAGCCTGCGCGGCGATGCCCGCCATGTCTTCGTGCAGGGCGATATCGGCGACGCCGCGCTGGTCGCCAGGCTGCTGGCGGAACACCGGCCGCGCGCAGTCGTCAACTTCGCGGCCGAAAGCCATGTCGACCGCAGCATCCACGACCCGGAAGACTTCATCCAGACCAACATCGTCGGCACCTTCCGCCTGCTGGAAGCGGTGCGCGCGTACTGGAGCGGTCTGCCGGCGCCGGAGCGGGCGGCCTTCCGCTTCCTGCACGTCTCGACCGACGAGGTCTATGGTTCGCTGGGCAAGGAAGATCCCGCCTTCAGCGAGTCGAACCGCTACGAACCGAACAGCCCTTACTCGGCCAGCAAGGCCGCCAGCGACCACCTGGTGCGCGCCTGGCATCACACCTACGGCCTGCCGGTGCTGACCACGAACTGCTCGAACAACTACGGGCCCTATCACTTCCCGGAAAAGCTGATCCCGCTGTGTATCCACAATGCGCTGGCCGGCAAGCCCTTGCCGATCTACGGCGACGGCCAGCAGCGGCGCGACTGGCTGTACGTCGGCGACCATTGCGCGGCGATCCGCCGCGTGCTGGAGGCGGGGCGGCCGGGCGAGGTCTATAACGTCGGCGGCTGGAACGAAATGGCGAATCTCGAGGTCGTGACGACGCTCTGCGCTATGCTCGACGCCATGCGTCCGCGCGCGGATGGCCGCTCCTACCGTGAGCAGATCGGCTTCGTCGCCGACCGTCCCGGCCACGACCGCCGCTATGCGATCGACGCCGGCAAGCTGGAACGCGAGCTGGGCTGGAAACCGCAGGAGACCTTCGAGAGCGGCATCCGCAAGACGGTGCGCTGGTATCTCGACCACCAGGACTGGGTGAACAACGTGACCAGCGGCGCCTACCGCGACTGGGTCGGCAAGCACTACGGAGATTGAATGAAGATCCTGTTGACGGGGAAGGACGGGCAGGTCGGCTTTGAGCTGGTGCGCGCGCTGGCGCTGCTGGGCGAGCTCCATGCCGTCGGCCGTGCCGACTGCGACCTGCTCGATGCCGATGCGCTGCGCGCGCTGGTGCGCCGCGTCGCGCCCGGCATCATCGTCAACCCGGCTGCCTGGACCGCCGTCGACAAGGCCGAGTCCGAGCCTGAGCGGGCCTTTGCCGTCAACGCCCGCGCGCCCGGCATCCTGGGCGAAGAAGCTGCACGGCTCGGGGCGCTGGTCGTCCACTACTCGACCGACTACGTGTTCGACGGCGCCGGAACAAGACCCTGGACGGAGAGCGATACGCCGGCGCCGCAGAGCGTGTACGGCAGCAGCAAGCTGGCCGGCGAACGCGCACTGGCCGAGGTCTGTCCGCGCCACCTGATCCTGCGCACCAGCTGGGTGCTGGGCGTCCACGGCGGGAATTTTGCCAAGACCATGCTGCGGCTGGCGGCGGAGCGCGAGCGCCTGAGCGTGGTCGACGACCAGTTCGGCGCACCGACCGCAGCAAGCCTGCTGGCCGACCTGACGGCCCATCTGGTCCGCCAGTACGCGCGCGAGGGGGCGGAAGCTTTTCCATACGGGACCTATCACGTCGCGGCGGCGGGCGAGACCAGCTGGTACGATTACGCGCGCTTCGTGCTCGATGCCGCGCAGCGGGCCGGCATGCTGCTGCGGGCAGGGCCCGACGACGTGCTGCCGGTGCACACGGCGGCGTATCCGGCCGCGGCCAGGCGTCCTGCCAATTCGCGGCTCGACACCAGCCTGTTCCGCCGCAGCTTCGGCCTGCGGCTGCCGCCCTGGCAGGACGGCGTACACGAGGTATTGCGGCACCTTCTCCGGAGAGACAACGATGCTTGATCCCCAACGCAAAGGCCTTATCCTGGCCGGCGGCACCGGCACCCGGCTGTATCCCGCGACCCAGGCGGTCAGCAAGCAGCTGATGCCGGTCTATGACAAGCCGATGGTGTATTACCCGCTCAGCACCCTGATGCTGAGCGGGATCCGCGACGTCCTCCTGATCAGCACACCCCAGGACGCCGCACGCTTCAGTGAACTGCTGGGCGACGGCAGCAAGTGGGGCATGAACATCCAGTACGCGGTACAGCCGACGCCGGACGGGCTGGCGCAGGCCTTCATCATCGGCCGCGATTTCATCGGCAACGATCCGTGCGCGCTGGTCCTGGGCGATAACATCTTCTATGGCCACGAGCTGGCGACCCATTTAAAGCGCGCCAACGCGCAGGTCGATGGCGCCACCGTGTTCGCCTACCACGTGCACGATCCGGAGCGCTACGGCGTGGTCGAATTCGATGACCAGCGCCGCGTGGTCAGCATCGAGGAAAAGCCGAAGGCGCCGAGGTCGAACTATGCGCTGACCGGGCTCTACTTCTATGACAAGAACGTGTGCAGCATCGCCGCCGACATCAAGCCGTCCGCGCGCGGCGAACTCGAGATCACGGACGTCATCCAACCCTATCTGGAGCAGGGCAACCTGAACGTCGAGATCATGGGACGCGGCCTGGCCTGGCTCGATACCGGCACCCATGACAGCCTGCTGGAGGCGGCCAGTTTCATCGCGACCCTGCAGAAGCGCCAGGGGCTGCAGGTCTGCTGCCCGGAAGAGATCGCGTATCGCCAGGGCTGGATCGGCGATGCCGAACTCGAACGGCTGGCGTCCCCTCTATCGAAAAACTCCTACGGCGACTATTTATTAAAGCTGCTGAAATCTTCCTGAAACCTGCTATCGAAACATGCCTTATACCGTAACACCCACTGCGATCCCCGATGTGCTGCTGCTGGAGCCCAAAGTCTTCAGCGACGATCGCGGTTATTTTTTTGAGAGCTTCAACGCACGCGATTTCCGCGCGGCGACCGGGCTGGAGATCGATTTTGTGCAGGACAACCACAGCCTGTCCGAGAAGGGCGTGCTGCGCGGTCTGCACTACCAGATCCGGCACCCGCAGGGCAAGTTGATGAGGGTGGTGCAGGGCAGCGTGTTCGACGTTGCGGTCGATCTGCGGAAGTCCTTGCCCACCTTCGGCCGCTGGGTGGGTGCGCTGCTCAGCGCAGATAATCGCCGGCAGATGTGGATTCCACCCGGCTTCGCGCATGGCTTCCTGGCCCTGAGCGACACGGCCGAGGTGCTCTACAAGATCACCGATTTCTGGTATCCCGAGCATGAACGCACGCTGTTGTGGAACGACCCGAGCCTGGCGATCGAGTGGCCGCTGGACGGCGCGCCCCGGCTGGCCCCCAAGGACGTAGACGGGAAGCTGTTCGGGGAAGTAGAAGTGTTCGAGTAAAAAAAATCGGCTGCCCTTGAGCAGCCGATTTCCTTGCAACCAGGCGCACGAGGCGCCCACGCACCGATTAGTGGTGGGTGGTGGTCGCGTGGTTGGTGGTCGAGTCGTTGTCCGAAGCGGCAACGGCGACGGCTGCGACAGCAGCGCCGACGGCGACGATAGCACCGGTCGACAGGCCAGCAACGCCAGCGCCAGCCAGGAAACCGCCCGAGCCAGCGGCTGCGCCGGCGGTGCCGGTAGCGCCAGCGGTACCAGCGGTACCAGCGGTGCTGGTCGCGCCAGCAGCGGAGCCGGTGCTGGTCGAGCCGGTAGTAGCACCAGTGGTGGTTTGTGCCAGCACTTGTGCCGACATCAGGGCCAGGATTGCGCCGGCAGCGATGATTTTTTTCATGATGGGTCCTTAAATTCAGTATGGTGGTTGCAGCAATACTTCGTTGCTGAGAGATTATAACAACGAAAAGTTGCTTTGATACATTAGAGGCCTGCCTGTGCGGCAACTCCCGCGAAAAGTGTGAGTAATTTTCCACTTGTCCGCAACACATTAGTCTACAGCAATTATTTTTGAACAATCTCACGTTTTCTAACCGCAACTCCCGCCTTTTGAAGGGGAAAAGCCACGGCTTTCCCCTCCTGTTCCCCGTATAGCCATACGGCAACATCTGGAATAATCCCATCCTGAACAAAAGCCGGTGGCGCAGCCGGCCCAACAGGAGCGGAGGCGGGAACAAAACATGGCGGAAGCAAGCAACGCAGAAAAGACAGAACCAGCGTCAGCCAAACGGCTGAGGGACGCACGCAACAACGGCGACATTCCCCGTTCGCGCGAAGTCGCGACCTTCACCGTGCTGATGACCGCAGGCGCCGGCCTGTGGGTGCTGGGCGGCGGCGTTGTCAACAAGCTTTCCACCACCCTCGAGCGCGGCCTGTCGCTCGACCGCGAACAGATCTACAACCCCAGCGTCCTGATCGAGCGCGTTACTGCCGACATCGGCGGCGTGATGCTGGCCTGCCTGCCGCTGGCGCTGGCGATCATGCTGGTCGCCGTAGTGTCGCCGCTGCTGATCGGCGGCTGGAACTTCACTTCCAAGTCCTTTCTGCCGAACTTCGCCAAGCTCAACCCGATGAACGGCCTCGGCAACATGGTCTCGACCAATGCCCTGATCGAGCTGCTCAAGGCCTTCGCCAAGACCCTGCTGGTCGGCGCTGTCGCCTGGTATGTGGTGATGAGCGAGAAGGACGCCGTGGTCGGCCTGGCGCTCGAGCCGCTGGGCGTTGCTACTTCTCACCTGGGCGGGCTGCTGGCCAAGGCCTTCCTGATCATGGTCAGCTCGCTGGGTGCGATCGCCGTGCTGGACGGTCCGTATCAGAAATGGCACTACGCCAACAAGCTGAAGATGACGCGCCAGGAAGTGATCCAGGAATCCAAGGAATCGGACGGCAACCCGCAAATCAAGGGCAAGATCCGCCAGCTGCAGCGCGAGATGGCGCGCAAGCGCATGATGAGCAACGTCCCGACCGCGGACGTGGTCGTGACCAACCCGACTCACTTCGCGGTGGCGCTGAAGTATGCCGAGAACGGGCGCGGTGCGCCGCGCGTGGTGGCCAAGGGTACCGACGAAGTGGCGGCAAAGATCCGCGAGATCGCGAAAGAGAACAAGGTCGCGCTGCTGGAAGCCCCGGCCCTGGCCCGTGCGCTGTACAAGCACACCGACATCGACGACGAGATCCCGGAAGCCCTGTACTCGGCGGTGGCCGAAGTGCTGGCCTACGTCTACCAGCTGCGCGCATACAAGAAGGGCACCAGCGACCATTATCCGGACCGCCCGAACAAGCTGCAAGTGCCGCCGGAGATGGACCCGTTCAATCCGGCGTCGCAGCAAAAACATTAAGAGTAACTGGGGAATCACGTAATGAACGGTTTCAAACTGCCGGCATGGGCCAAGGCGATCCTGGGACGCGGCAACGCGCTGGCGGCGCCTATCCTCATCATCCTGCTGTTGTCGATGATGATCCTGCCGCTGCCGGCGTTCGCACTCGACCTGTTCTTCAGCTTTAACATCGCGATGTCGGTCATCGTGCTGCTGACCGCCCTGTACACGGTCAAGCCGCTCGACTTCATGGCCTTTCCGGCGGTGCTGCTGGTGACGACCCTGCTGCGCCTGGCGCTGAACGTGGCCTCGACCCGCGTGGTGCTGACCGAAGGCCATACCGGCGGCGCCGCTGCCGGTAAAGTGATCGAAGCCTTCGGCCACTTCCTCATCGGCGGCAACTACACGGTCGGCCTGGTCGTCTTTATCATCCTCACCATCATCAACTTCATGGTCGTCACCAAGGGTGCCGGCCGTATCGCCGAAGTGGGCGCGCGCTTTGCCCTGGACGCGATGCCGGGCAAGCAGATGGCGATCGACGCCGACCTGAACGCCGGCCTGATCGCCGAAGCGGAAGCCAAGCAGCGCCGTTCGGACGTGGCGATGGAAGCGGAATTCTACGGCGCGATGGACGGTGCCTCGAAGTACGTGCACGGCGATGCCGTGGCCGGCATCCTGGTCACCCTGATCAACGTGATCGGCGGCCTGATCGTCGGCATGATCCAGCACGACATGGCGTTCGCCGACGCCATCAAGAACTACACCCTGCTGGCCATCGGTGACGGCCTGGTCGCGCAGATCCCTTCGCTAATCATTTCGATCGCGGCCGGTATGGTCGTCTCGCGCGTGGCCAGCGACCAGGACGTCGGCGACCAGGTCGTCGGCCAGCTGTTCGGCCGTCCTATCGTCATGTACATTACCGGCGGCATCATCGGCGGCATGGGCATGATCCCGGGCATGCCGAACCTGGTCTTCCTGCTGCTGGGCAGCGCGCTGTTCGGCGCCGGCTACCTGGTGGAAAAGCGCCAGAAGAACGCGCCGGCGGCAGGGTCGCCGGGCGCGGCCGGTGCAGCGGGGCAGGGCGGTGCGGCGGGCGCAGCAGGTGGCGCAGGCGGGGCCGGTGCGGCCACCACGCCGGCCGAGCAGGAAGAAGCGACCTGGCAGGACGTGATGCCGGTCGACACCCTGGGCCTGGAAGTGGGCTACCGCCTGATTCCGCTGGTCGACAAGGGCCAGGCCGGCGAGCTGCTGAAGCGCATCAAGGGCATCCGTAAAAAATTCGCCCAGGAAGTCGGCTTCCTGGCGCCGCCGGTGCACATCCGCGACAACCTGGAGCTGAAGCCCACGGCTTACCGCATCTCGCTCAAGGGCGTGGAAGTCGGCAGCGGCGAGGCGATGACCGGCCAGTTCCTGGCGATCAACCCGGGCATGGCCAGCGGCACGCTGCCGGGCCTGGTAACCACCGATCCGGCCTTCGGCCTGCCGGCCATCTGGATCGATGCCGGCCTGAAGGACGAGGCGCAGAGCATGGGCTATACCGTGGTCGACGCCGGCACCGTGATCGCCACCCACCTGAACCACCTGATCACCACCCACGCCTCGGAACTGCTGGGCCGCATGGAAGTGCAGGCACTTCTTGACCATTTGGCAAAAGATGCGCCCAAGCTGGTCGAGGACCTGGTGCCCAAGGTCGTGTCCCTGTCGACGCTGCAGAAGGTGCTGCAGAACCTGCTGCAGGAAGGCGTGCACATCCGCGACATGCGCACCATCATCGAAACGCTGTCGGAACATGCCGGCTCGACCGCGGACCCGAACGACCTGACCGCGCTGGTGCGTATCGCACTGGGCCGCGCCATCGTCCAGCAACTGTTCCCGGGCACCAACGAGCTGTCAGTGATGACCCTCGACAACCGCCTCGAGCGACTGCTGGTCCAGGCCCTGAACGCCGGCGGCGACGGCACCGGCATCGAGCCGGGCCTGGCCGACACCATCGTCCAGCAGGCCGCCAATGCGGCCCAGCAGCAGGAGGCGATGGGCTTCACGCCGGTGCTGCTGGTGCCGGGCCCGCTGCGCACCTTGCTGTCGCGTTTCCTGCGCCGGGCACTGCCGCAATTGAAGGTGCTGTCGCATTCCGAGATTCCGGAAACCAAGACGATTCGGGTGACCAGTTTGGTGGGTACGGCTTAATTCGTCTTCTGTTCTTAATTAAGTGAAAACAGGGCGCTTTCGAGCGCCTTGTTGTATGTGTATTTGCCGGTTGCTGCGCTACAACAAGTAGTAAATCCCCCCATGCGTACGGTCAATCTACGAGTTGATTTGTGATAACATTTCAGCCAATTCAAAATTTGCTGTCGCCATGCGCTGCCAATACGAGCTCAAAAATAAGGGAAAGTAAATTAATGTCGGAATTTCAGTTTTTTCAGCTCGGATTAACAGTATTTGGCGGAAGTTTCGCTGTATGCCTGCTGATCGTTCTGTCCCAGAAGTGGCATGGCAGCCTTTCACATGATCACGACCTCGACGGCGTGCAGAAGATGCACACCACGCCGGTTCCGCGTATCGGTGGGGTAGGCGTGGTCGCCGGCCTTGTTCTGGGCTGCCTGTGCTTCCAGCATCTGTTTGCTAAAACGAACGGATTTGGTTCGCGCGAAGTTTATCTTTTGCTGGCGGCTAGCCTGCCGGCCTTCGTCGCCGGCGTAGTCGAGGACTTTACCAAACAGGTCTCGGTGAAGGCGCGCCTTGCTGCAACCGCGCTGAGCGCAGTTGTCGCCAGTGCCGTGCTCGGCGCAACTGTGAACGAGCTCGATCTGTGGGGCGTCGACGCCCTGCTGGCGATCACGCCGTTTGCCGTGCTGGTGACCGCCATCGTTGTGGCTGGCGGTTCGAATGCGATCAACATCATCGACGGTTTCAATGGCCTGTCGAGCAGCACCATTATCATCATGGCGGCCGGTCTGGCTGCAGTCGGCTTCCAGCACGGCGACGGCCTGGTGGTTACGCTCGGCGTACTGGGCATTGGCGCCACGCTTGGTTTCCTGGCTGTGAACTACCCGCGCGGCAAGCTGTTCCTGGGTGACGGTGGCGCTTACTTCCTGGGCTTCTGGGTGTCGGAAATGGCGGTGCTGCTGCTGGTCCGTAACGCCTCCGTGAACGCCTGGCAAGTGCTGGCCATTTGCGCCTACCCGGTCATCGAAGTCCTGTTCAGCATGTACCGCCGCAAGATGATCCAGAAGGTGAGCCCAGGTGCGCCCGACGCATTGCACCTGCATACCCTGGTATACCGTCGTCTGGTCTTCAAGCATGTGCGCCTGGATGCGGCCCGTCCATGGAAGCGCAACGCGGCAGTCGCTTGCGTGATCGCGCCGGTAGTGGCTGCGTGCGTGTCGGTCAGCGTGCTACTCGGCGCCTCGGCGCCGGTGAGCCTGGTCATCGTCCTGGCGCAGCTGGCACTGTATATGATCGCGTATGGCCGCCTGGTGCGCGGCCGCTGGATGGCTGGCCAGACCAGCCGGGTGGACGCAGACATGAGCGCGGGCGCGAAGTTGCGCTGATATCCTTCAGCAGCGGAGCAGGGAAAAAAAAGGACCCTCAGCGGGTCCTTTTTGTTATCCACCAGTGCTCGAACGAGATCGCAAAGTGGAAGAGCAATCCTGTCACGAACAGGAAGTCGCCGAGCCGGCCGCCACGTACCGCAGCCACGATCAGGCCAGCCACGATGAATAGGGTGCGGAGGACTAGAATACTATGGTCGATCGCTTCGCAGAAATGCGCATGGACGGTATCGGGCTGTCCGGCTTCGCGTTTCGGTAATCTCAGTCTCATGTGCTGGCCTTTCATGACCATGTCAGAACATCATTGAACACAGTCTAGCACGACATTCGATGCCGGTTGTTACAATTCAACACAATTGTGTTCAATTAATCTCCAACCTATTCACTCGGCATTTAAAAAATGCGGACGAGAACAGAAGTACCGGCACTGCCCACCGCACCAGTACTTATCATGGATTATGCGAGCATGATCAGGTGCGCTGATACACGTCCTCGAAACGCACGATGTCGTCTTCACCCAGGTAACTGCCCGACTGCACCTCGATCAGGTGCAGCGGCAGCTTGCCCGGGTTTTCCAGGCGGTGGGTCATGCCGATCGGGATGTAGGTCGACTCGTTCTCGGCCAGCAGCTTGACGCTGTCGCCGCAAGTGACGCGCGCGGTGCCCGACA
>NZ_CAKKMV010000002.1 GCF_918697865.1 Massilia sp. Bi118
GGCTGGGTGTGGAAGTGCAGTAATGCATTAAGCTAACCAGTACTAATTGCCCGTACGGCTTGTCCCTATAACCTTGGCAGTCAAAGCCAGGTCAATGACAGCTGTTTGTTGACACAACAGATTACAAGTAAAACTAACTTCTTCCGGATTCAGGGTAGCGCAACGCATGAGCGAAGCGATACCCGTACAGTTTATGCCTGATGACCATAGCAAGTCGGTACCACCCCTTCCCATCCCGAACAGGACCGTGAAACGACTTTGCGCCGATGATAGTGCTGCAACCAGTGTGAAAGTAGGTTATCGTCAGGCTAATTATTATGCAGAGCCCGCTCAGTCAACACTGAGCGGGCTTTTTGCTTTTCCGGCGCCGAAACGCACCTACCCAACTTGTATAGGCAAAAGCGCCACACGCGCTAACGATAAGCAATGTTTTGCTGGAGTAGACAGCGGTATGTACGCTAACATTTCGCTTTTGCCAATTCACGTTCGATATGACTGCCAGCGACACCATTCGGCAACCCAAGCGGGCAAGACACTTGCGCCTGGCGGCATTGATGGTGTCCTTCTCCTGCCTGACCGTCGCCATCACGGTTGTGCTGCAACTACTGCTGGTCGACCACTATGCGATCGAACATGCGTCGGAACAGGCAAGGCTGCGCCTGCAGCAACTGTCCTGGCAGATGCGCGACTCGCTCGACCGCACCCTGGACCAGGCCGTACGCGACGTCTACCTGCTGTCGGCCCTGCCGCAACTGCGCCGGCCGACTGACCCTGCCTCCGCGCGCCAGATTCTCGAGAACCTGCAACACCATTTCAGCGATTACGCCTGGATCGGCATTGCCGACACCGATGGTAAAGTCGTGGCCGCAACCGGCGGCATGCTGGAAAGTCGCGACGTCAGCACGCGGCCATGGTTCCATACGGGCGAGCAGGGCGTGACGGCCCACGATTACCATCCGGCCCTTCTGCTCGGCAATCTGCTGCCGCGCACGCCGGATCCCTGGCGCTTCGTCGACATTGCCGGACCGGTAAGAGATGCGGACGGCGCCGTGCGCGGCGTGCTCGCCATTCACCTCAGTTGGTCCTGGGCGCGCAGCCTCGCGCGCGATTTGCTGACGCCGGCGCAACGGGACATTGGCGCCGAGATCATCGTCGTGCGCAGCGATGGCGTGGTCCTGCTCGGTCCCGACGATATGCTCGAGAAGCGCATTTCCACGCTCAGCATCACGCTAGCCCAGCAGGGCAAGACCGGCGCCATTACCGAACGCTGGCCGGATGGGAATACTTATGTGACCGGCTACAGCCTGAGCGGGCGCAGCCGTGAGCGCGCGGCCCTGCACTGGGCCGTGCTGGTGCGCCAGACGGAAGCGGCGGCGATGGCGTCGGCACACCGCTTCGAACGCCGCGCTCTGTGGTTCAGTCTGCTTTTAGCGGGCATCCTGGCCGGCCTGGCGGCGCTGCTGGCGCGCCGTATCGCGGCGCCCTTGAAATCCCTCAGCGGCGCCATGGAAGGCATCATCAGGTCCCCGGAACAGGCGACGCCGGAGGCGATTCCCCAGGCCGGCGGCTTCCACGAAGCCGAGGTCCTGTCCGAAGCCCTGCGCGGCCTGATCCGCAGCGAACGCCGCTACCGCACCGAGCTGGAAGAGATGAACGCCCATCTGGAAGACACCGTGGCGGCGCGCACCGCCGAGCTGCAGAGCCTGCTGATGCGCGACATGCTGACCGGCCTGCCGAACCGCCGTGCACTGATGGCGGCCCTGCCGGAGGCCATGGCCCGCGCGAACCGGGCGGACCGTCCCTGCGCGGTGCTGTTCCTCGACATGGATGGCTTCAAGCTGGTCAACGATACGCATGGGCATGAGGACGGCGACGAGCTGCTGCGCCAGTTCAGCGGCCGCATCCTGAACGGCATTCGCGAGACCGACATGGCGGCACGCCTGGCCGGGGATGAGTTCGTGGTGATCCTGGAGCTGCTGGGCGACGAGTCGGATGCGGTCGCCAAGGCGGAGGATTTGCTGGGCCAGCTTTCCCGTCCCTATATCCTGCGCAGTGGCAGTGTGCAGGTGGGCGCAAGCATCGGGGTAGCCCTGCACATGCCGGACCAGGCGCCGGATCCGGCCCGCCTGCTGGCGCGGGCCGACCAGGGCATGTACGAGGCCAAGCGCAAGGGCAAGCGCCGGGTTGCGCTGGCGCCGGCGACGGCGCAAGCCGTGTCCGCCGGCGCGCGCTAGCCTGTCGGGCTCAGACGCCCCAGAGGATGTCGCTGCCCTGGTCGCGCGCGGCGCGCAGCATTTCCAGCAGCGGGTAGGCGCGGGTCGAGAAAGTCACGGCTTCGGCCGGCTCATGGTCGGTATCCTCGACGTCGCCTGCATGGGCCTTGACGTCCTGTTCGACCTCGTCCGTGGCCTGGTGCCTGCGGCTCTCGTCGATCTCATGCTCAAGCAGTTGCACCGCTTTCGGTGCTTCCGCGGCCGTGATGACGCCGCGCTCCGGGTCCTTGTCCAGCAGATCCAGGATGCGCTGGGCGTGCTCCTGGTACATCAGGACATTGGGATAGGCTTTCGATTTAAAGGTGATTAACATAGCTGTCTCGTTCAATCATTTAGTAACCAAACGATAACACGACTGGCCGCGAAACGTCGGTGCGCAGACCCACTTTACGCTAGGAGAACGCTTAGAGCGCGCTTAATCCGGCCGCCGCCGCATCATCCAGGCCAGCAGCAGCGTCAACAGGGCGGCCGCCATCGCCCCGGCCGCCATCAGTGCGGTCGAGCCGGCCGCACTGCCTGCATCGGTCGTGAGCGTCACCAGCAGCCAGCCCAGTCCGCCCCAGCAAAGCGTGTTCACGAGTTCGAACATCGAGCACAGGAAGTTTTCCTTGCCGCGCGATTTGAAATCGCTGCGCTTGCCCGGCCGCGCCTGCCATTTGACGACCAGCGCGGCGCTCAGCACGCTTGCCACCACCGCGAAGCCGATCAGGATGCCGGCCAGCGGCGCACGCACGATCAGCCACAGCAGGGGCAGGGCAACCAGCAGCAGGGGCGGCATCACGCAGGCGGCCAGCTTGGCCAGCGCAATCGTCCGTCCAGCTGCCGGCGAGGATTGCAGCAGGTCCGGCGCATCCTCGGCCGCGACGACGATCCAGGCCAGCCCGCCGGTCAGCGAGCTGGAGAGCAGGGCAAGGCCGGTGCCGATGGCCGGGCCCGGCGCATCGTTGTGCCGCAGGATCAGGAACAGCAGCGGCAACAGGTAGACCAGCTGTAGCAGCACTTGGGAAATCAAGTGCGGATCGCGCGCGATCAGGCGCCATTCCTTGACGACGACGGTGTCGAACAGGCTGCGCCGGAAGCGCAGGCGCATGTCGCCGGCCGGCTTGACGAGCGCGCGCGAGTTGCTGGCCGCCTGCTGCACGCCGTGCACGAAGAAGCGGTGGGTGCGGCCGGCGGTCAGCGCGAACGCGGCGATGCCCAGCACGGCCATGCCCAGGGTCGCCAGCGGGTCGCCGAGCACCGCGCGGCCGGGAAACCAGAGCGGGCTGTCCGGGGCGAACAGGGGAGAACGCAGGAGCTGGTGCGCGGTACGCTCGGCGGCGCCCGACTGCGCCGTCTGCGAGAAAAACGAAAACGACTGCGACAAGAGGAACAGCAAAGCGCCCGCGACCGCACTCAAGACCTGGGCCAGCACCCGCGTGCGGCGCGCACCCAGCACGCGCACCAGCGCCAGCGTGAGCAGCATGCCCAAGCAAGCCATCAGCGTGGCCGTGGTGGCGATCGCCACATACACGCCGACCCAGCGGAACTGCCCCAGCGCCACGCCCACGTGCACGAGCGGCCCGAACAGGAATAGGTAGAGGGCGGCGCAGGCCAGCACCACCCCCAGCAGGCGCACCGTGAAAATGCTGCGCGAGGGCAGCGGCGAGGACAGCAGCAGGTCGAGGTCCCCGCGCTCGAACAGCGCCAGCACGCTGGCCTTGAGCGAGCTCGACAGCATCAGGAAGGCGATCGCCACCAGCGCCAGGGTCGCGATGATGGCAAAGCGCGGATCCATGGGGCCGGACGGCAAATTGCGCAGCAGGAAGAAGGCGCCCACGTGCAGCAGGGTCCAGGCAAGCGCCCACACCGCGATGCTGGCCCATCCCATGCGCCGCCGTCCGCCTGCATTGACGGCCGCGCCGTACCAGGCCATCCGCAATTCATGGCCCAGCAGCCAGCGGCTCGAGCCCGGCGGCGCCCTCATGCCTGCTCCGTCAGCTGCAGGAACACGTCTTCCAGGCTGCCGCCAAGGGTGCGCTCGCGCAGCTCGGCCAGCGTGCCTTCCGCAATCAGGCGGCCCTGGCGGATGATGCCGATGCGCTGGGCAAGGCGTTCGGCCACTTCGAGGATGTGGGTAGTGAGGATGACCGTGCCGCCCTTGGCGACGTGGGAGACCAATAAATCCTTCACCTGGCGCGCGGCAGCGGCGTCGAGACCGGTCAGCGGCTCGTCCAGGATCAGCAGCTCGGGCTCGTGGATCAGGGCGCCGGCCAGCGCCAGCTTCTGCTTCATCCCGCGCGAAAAGCCTTCGGTCAGCTCGTGCGCATGCTTGGCGAGGTCGAGCCAGTCGAGCAGGCGGCGTGCGCGCGGCTCGGCTTCCTCGGGCGCGATGCCCCACAGGCCGGCGACGAATTCCAGGTATTCCGTGGGTTTCAGCTTGCCGTACAACATCGGGTCGTCCGGCAGGTAGGCCATCTTCTGCTTGGCGGCGGCGGGATTCGCGGCGAGGTCGATGCCGAGCACCTCGACCTGGCCGGAGTCCGGCGCCAGCAGGCCGGTGACCATGCGCAGGGTGGTGGTCTTGCCGGCGCCGTTCGGGCCGAGCAGGGCGTAGAGTTCGCCGCGCCGTATGCTCAGGTCGATGCCGTCGACGGCCGGGCGGCCGAAGGCCTTGCGCAGGGAGCGCAGCTGCAGTGCTGGGGTGTCGTTGATCATGGCGAAGCCTCAGAGGCTGAAGGAAGTGAGGAACTGCTCGACCTGCTCGGGCGGCACCGCATTCGCCTTGCCGAGCACGATCACCTGGTAGAAGCGCTTGCCGCGCGCCTCGAAATGGCCGACCAGGCGCACCGGCACGCCATTGCTGCTGCCGGTGGCATCGACATCGCCGGTCGCCTTGCCGTTCGGATCGGTTTGGAACTTGCCCTGCGTGCCGCCGGCGCCGATATTGCGCAGCAGCGCCTGCATCATGGCCGGCAGCGCGGCGCGGGCACGGGCCTCGTCCGGCGCCTCGGCCGAGCCGACCGCGAAGGTCGCGCCATCGACTTCCGCCGCCGTCATCGTCATGCTGACCTGCAGGCCGTCGAGGTCGATGCTGCGGGTGAAGCTGGCCGGCTTGGCCGGGAAGGTGACCTTGTAGGGCGCATCCGGGCTGGCGTAGTCGCGCCAGTTGTATTTCGGGCTGCAGGCGGCCAGCAGGGCGCTGGCAAGCAGGAGGGAAAGGACCGGCGACAGGAGACGGATTTTCATGGGGCGATGGTATCAGCGCCCCGCGCCGCCTGCCAGCAAAAATGTTGCAAATACTTAATCGACCAGACCGCGCCGGTACTGGATCGCCTCGGCCACATGGTCCGCCTGCACCCGCCGCGCTTCCGCCAGGTCGGCAATCGTCCGCGCCACTTTTAAAACCCGGTGATAGGCCCGCGCCGACCAGTGCAGATGCCGCATCGCGTTGCGCAGCAACTGCTCGGCAGCATCGTCGAGTTCGCAGTGGCGGTCGATCTCGCGCGTCGCCAGGCGCTGGTTGACCTTGCCCTGGCGCGCCAGTTGGATCGTATGGGCCCGTTCGACACGCGCGGCGATGGCGCTGCTGGCCTCGCCGTCGGCCTGGGCCGCCATCGATTCCGGCGGCATCGCCGATACCGGCACCTGCAGGTCGATGCGGTCGAGCAGGGGACCGGAAATCTTGTCCTGGTAGCGCAGCACGGCATCATGGTTGCAGCGGCACTTGCCGGATGGATGGCCCAGCCAGCCGCAGGGGCAGGGATTCATCGCCGCGATCAATTGAAAGCTGGCAGGAAAGTCGGCCTGGCGCGCCGCACGCGAGATCGTGATGTGGCCGGACTCCAGCGGTTCGCGCAGCACTTCCAGCACGTGGCGGCTGAATTCCGGGAGTTCATCGAGGAACAGCACGCCGTGATGGGCCAGCGAGATTTCGCCTGGGCGCGGCACGCCGCCGCCGCCGACCAGGGCCATGCCCGAGCTGGTGTGGTGCGGACTGCGGAAGGGCCGGCACCGCCAGCGATCGATGGAAAAGCGCCCGGCCAGCGACTGGATCGCCGCCGATTCCAGTGCCTCTTCATCGCTCAGGGGCGGCAGCAGGCCCGGAAAGCGCGAAGCCAGCATGCTCTTGCCGGCGCCGGGCGGACCGACCATCAGCACCGAATGCAGCCCGGCAGCGGCGATCTCGAGCGCGCGTTTGACGTGCTGCTGGCCTTTGACGTCCGCAAAGTCGGGATAGCGGGGCGGCGCCAATGCGTCGGGCGCGCGGTGCCGCGCCAGCCGCGCCTCATTGGCTCCCTTCGCGGGCTGCGCCGCGAAGTGGGCGCATACCTCCAGCAGTGTATGCGCCGGATAGATGGCGGCCTCGCTCACCAGCGCCGCTTCGTCGGCATTTGCGGCAGGCAGCACGAAGGCGCGTCTGGCGCCGTCCGCGCTGCGGTGCATGGCGAAGGTCATCGCGAGCGCGCCGCGGATCGGGCGCAGCTCGCCCGACAGGGACAGCTCGCCGGCGAACTCGTAGCGGTCCAGTCCCTCGGACGGAATCTGCTCCGAAGCGGCCAGGATGCCGAGCGCGATCGGCAAATCGAACCTGCCGGACTCTTTCGGCAGATCGGCCGGCGCCAGGTTGATCGTGATGCGCCGGTTCGGCAGTTCAAAGCCCGAATTCTGCAGCGCGGCCCGGACCCGGTCCTTGGATTCGCGCACCTCGGCATCTGCGAGGCCGACGATGGCCATGCCGGGTAAACCATTGGCCAGGTGCACTTCGACGCTGACGGAGGGCGCGTCCATGCCGGCCAAGGCCCGGCTGCGCAGTACTGCAAGACTCATGGCGATCCTGTCGGGATGAAGACTTGCAGATGGTGCGTGTTGAACCGCCTGCGATTGTTGAGAGCGGCCAAATGTGTATAGTGCCGGGATGCCGAAACTGATCCTGACCGTCGCCGTCCTGGCGCTGCTGTTCTGCCTGCTGTGCGGGCCGGTGCTCTATGTGGCGCTCCGGTTCAGACGGGGAGGGGATGCCGCGGCCTTGCGGCCGCTGCGTTACGTGTGGATGGCGCAGCTGGCGCTGGCCTGCGTGCTGATCTTCGTGGCCGACAGCATCGGCTTCACGAATCCGCTGGGGATGGTGCTGGCGATCGTCTGCGCCGTCAGCCTGGGCGGCGCCGCGCTGTTCGGTGCATGGCGCCTCGTGTTGCGGCTAGCCCTGCGTTAAACCTTCTGCTCCGCTACCAGCTTCGCTTCCAGTTCCGCCACACGCACTTCGAGCGCCTCGAGCTTGGCGCGGGTCTTGGCCAGCACCTGGGCCTGGATGTCGAATTCTTCGCGCGTCACCAGGTCCAGCTTCGAGAAGCCCTGGGTCATCATGGCCTTCACATTGCGTTCGATGTCCTTGGCCGGCGAATTCTCGATCGCCTGGTTGATCCTGCCCTGCAGGTCGTTGAAGAAATTATTCATATCCATCTCTATCCATAGTGGCCGCACCACGATGCGCGCACTTTTTTTGTGCGTGCATCGCTGATTTAGTGCGTGCACCCGCATGGCGCACGCGCCTGCGGCGTCGTTTGCATTTTTTGAAATCAAGAATGGGGACGAGGCCCGGGAAATACAAGCCTTGCCGCTCCAGTCCGGGGTGGCACGCATCCTGCTAAAGCAAGCATACAACATACAAAAACAGGGACACGAAGTTCGGATTGTAAACCCATCAGGTCCAAGTTCATTGATAGGAGTGTCGTATGAAGCGTCGAAGCAGCAAGTGGCAGCAGATCGTGATCGTGACGGCAGGCGTGTGGAGCCTGTCCACCGGGCTGGCCGGCGCACAGGAACCGGAGCAGAAGCCGGACAATGAAGTGAGCTTCAACGCGGCGCTGACCAGCGATTACCGTTACCGCGGCCTGTCGCAGAGCCGGCTCGACCCGGCCCTGCAGGGCGGCGCCGACTACGTTCACAACCCGACCGGTGTGTACGTGGGCACCTGGCTGTCCACCATCAAGTGGACCAAGGACCTGGGCGGCAGCGGCAACCTGGAATGGGATATCTACGCCGGCAAGCGCGGCAACCTGAGCGCGGATGTCACCTACGACGTCGGCGGTCTGTACTACTTCTACCCGGATAACGGCCTGCACCCGAACGCCAACACCTTCGAACTGTACGGCCAGCTGGGCTACGGCCCGGCCTACATCAAGTACTCGCACTCGCTGACCAACCTGTTCGGCACCGCCGATAGCAAGGGCAGCGGCTACCTCGACATCGGCGCCAACGTCGAGGTCGGCGGCGGCTTCGTGCTGAACCTGCACGCGGGCCGCCAGGAAGTCCGCCACAACAGTGCTGTTTCCTATACCGACTACAAAATCGGCGTAACCAGGGACTTGGGCGTGTGCTCGGTTGCGCTGTCCTATATCAAGGCGAATACCAGCGGCTATCTGAGCCCGTCCGGAGAAAACCTCGGGAAGTCCGCGGCCCTGCTGTCCGTTTCAAAAACTTTCTGAAGAGGCAAACGCATGAAAATGATCACCGCCATCATCAAACCCTTCAAGCTCGACGAGGTCCGCGAGGCCCTGTCCGAGCTGAATGTCCAAGGTATCACGGTGACCGAAGTGAAGGGTTTCGGGCGCCAGAAAGGCCATACCGAGCTGTATCGCGGGGCCGAATACGTGGTCGACTTCCTGCCGAAGACCAAGATCGAGGCGGCGGTCGACGACGCCATTGTCGACCAGGTGATCGACACGATCCAGAGCGCGGCACGCACCGGCAAGATCGGTGACGGCAAAATTTTCGTCTCCAGTCTGGAGCAGGTAATCCGTATCCGTACCGGCGAGACCGGCAACGATGCGCTGTAAGGGGAACCCGATGATACGCACACTCGTAAAACTGGTCGCAGGCTTTTCCTTCGCCCTGCTGCTTGCCGCCGCCTTGCCGGCCCTGGCCCAGGACGCCGCCGTACCCACGCCGCAGAAAGGCGACACCGCCTGGATGTTCGTCGCTACCCTGCTGGTGATCATGATGACGATCCCCGGCCTGGCCCTGTTCTACGGCGGCCTGGTGCGTTCCAAGAACATGCTGTCGGTGCTGCTGCAGGTCTTCATGATCTTCGCCGTCATCATCGTGCTGTGGTGCATCTACGGCTACTCGCTGGCCTTCACCGAGAACAATGCCTTCATCGGCGGCACCAGCCGCGCCTTCCTGAACGGCATCTGGGATCCGGCCAAGGCCAGCTTCGCCACCGCCGCCACCTTCAGCAAGGGCGTGGTGATCCCCGAGTTCATCTTCGTCGCCTTCCAGGGCACCTTCGCCGCCATCACCTGCGGCCTGATCGTCGGCGCCTTCGCCGAGCGCGTCCGCTTTGCCGCCGTGCTGGCCTTCGTGGTGCTGTGGTTCACCTTCGGCTACCTGCCGGTCGCCCACATGGTCTGGTTCTGGACCGGTCCGGACGCCATCACCGCTGCTTCGCTGGCGGCCGAGACCGCGAAAGGCGGCTGGCTGTGGCAGAAGGGCGCGCTGGATACCGCCGGCGGCACCGTGGTGCACATCAACGCCGCCGTCGCCGGCCTGGTCGGCGCGATCATGATCGGCAAGCGCGTCGGCTACGGCCGCGAGCACATGGCCCCGCACTCGCTGACCATGACCATGATCGGCGCTTCGCTGCTGTGGGTGGGCTGGTTCGGCTTCAACGCCGGTTCGGCGCTGGAAGCGGGCGACATCGCCGCGCTGGCCTTCATCAATACCCTGCTGGCAACCGCCGCGGCCACCGTGTCCTGGGTGTTCGGCGAGTGGATCACCAAGGGCAAGCCCTCGATGCTGGGCGGCGCCTCGGGTGCGGTGGCCGGCCTGGTCGCCATCACCCCGGCCTGCGGCTTCGTCGGTCCGATGGGCGCGCTGATCATCGGCCTGGTGGCCGGCGTGGTCTGCCTGTGGGGCGTGAACGGCCTGAAGCGCATGATCGGCGCCGACGACTCGCTGGACGTGTTCGGCGTGCACGGCGTGGGCGGCATCCTGGGCGCGCTGCTGACCGGCGTGTTCGCCGCGCCGCAGCTGGGCGGGCAGGGCATCTTCGACTACACAACCAACAAGATGTCGGCCGATCCGTACTCGATCGCCAGCCAGGTGCTGATCCAGGCCGAAGCAGTCGGCACCACCATCATCTGGTCGGCCGTGGTCGCCGTCATCGCCTACAAGCTGGTCGACATCGTGATCGGCCTGCGCGTGCCGGAAGACCAGGAACGCGAGGGCCTGGACATTACCAGCCACGGCGAATCGGCTTATCATTCCTGATCAGGCCCTGTGTCGCCAAAAGCGCCCTGCGGGGCGCTTTTTTTATTGAAATACGTATTTCCGATGGGATAATCGGTCTTTAAAAAGGGGGCGTGAGCCCCCATGTTGCATTTCCCACATCGCTAAGAAGCCCCAAGGACGTCACCATGGTTCCCCACCTTGCCACAGCCCTCAACGGTCCCCTGCTGGACCTGGAAAAGAAGATCCTCGAAGCCACCCCCGCCATCGAGCGCTGGTTCCGCCTCGAGTGGCAGGAGCATACGCCGCCGTTCTATTGCTCGGTGGACCTGCGCAATGCGGGCTACAAGCTGGCGCCGGTGGACACCAACCTGTTCCCGGGCGGCTTCAACAACCTCTCCACCGAGATGCTGCCGCTGACGGTGCAGGCGGCCATGGCGGCCATCGACAAGTACTGTCCGGACGCGCGCAACCTGCTGCTGATCCCGGAAAGCCATACCCGCAATCCCTTCTACCTGCAGAACGTGCAGCGCCTGATGCAGATCTTCCGCCAGACCGGCCTGCATGTGCGCCTGGGTTCGCTGTCGCCGGAGGTGACCCAGCCCACCCCGCTGGCCCTGCCGGACGGGAACATGCTAGTGGTCGAGCCCCTGGTGCGCTCGCCCAACGGCCGCCGCGTCGGCCTGGCCGATTTCGACCCCTGCACGATCCTGTTGAATAACGATTTGTCGGCCGGCATCCCGAGCATCCTCGAGAACATCCACGAGCAGTCGCTGCTGCCGCCCGTGCATGCGGGCTGGGCGATCCGCCGCAAGAGCAACCACTTCAAGGCCTTCGACGAAGTGGCGAAGAAGTTCGGCAAGCTGATCGACATCGACCCCTGGATGGTGAATCCGCTGCACAGCAAGGTCGGCGAGGTGAACTTCCAGGAAGACATCGGCATGGAAGCGCTGGCCGACAGCGTCTCGGCCCTGCTGTCGAAGATCAAGAAGAAGTACAAGGAATACGGGATGAAGGACCAGAAGCCCTTCGTCATCGTGAAGCCGGACGCCGGCACCTACGGCATGGGCATCATGACGATCAAGGACGCGTCCGAGATCAAGGACCTGAACCGCAAGCAGCGCAACAAGATGTCGGTCATCAAGGACGGCGTCACCGTCACCGACGTGCTGATCCAGGAAGGCGTGCCGACCTTCGAATCGATCAACGATGCGGTGGCCGAGCCGGTCGTGTACATGATCGACCGCTACGTGGTCGGCGGCTTCTACCGCGTGCATGCGGAACGCGGCGTCGACCAGAACCTGAATGCGCCGGGCTCGCAATTCGTGCCGCTGGCCTTCTCGCAGCAGCACGCGGTGCCTGACCTGAAGGCCAAGCCGGGCACGGCGGCGCCTAACCGCTTCTATGTGTATGGTGTGGTGGCGCGCCTGGCGCTGCTGGCGGCGTCGCTGGAGATGGAGCGGACGGATCCGGATCCGGAGATTTATTGATCCGTTTTCGGAGTTCTGGCGGCTCCTTGCGCGCCATGTAGATGAAGTGGGAGCGTAAGAGCGGCACGCAGGCGGACAGCAGTTCCGGCAGCAGCCAGGGCAGGCGCGACATCGCCCGGCTCAGCGGCGGCGCCAGCATCAGGGTGCGGTAATGGCGCTGCTCGGCCGGCCAGAAGCGCAGCAGCTCGACGTCCGTCACCTTGCGGACGTTCTTGTTGCGCGGATTGCTGTAGCGGAAGTCGAAGATCATGGTCCAGCCGCCGGGCCGCAGCACCCGCCACATCTCGGCGGCCAGCGCACGGCGGGTGTCTTCGTCCAGGATCGACGAGAACACGGTATGCGCGCTGACCAGGTCGACGCTGTTGTCGGGGAAGGCGTCCAGCTGGCCCAGGTGCCAGCGCACCCCGGGCGCCGTGTGCAGGCGGGCATGCTCGAGGCGGTCCTGCTGCAGCTCGGTGCCGGCCAGGTGGCCGGGCGTGGCGCCCCAGTCGATCAGCTGGCGCAGGAACCGACCGTTGCCGCAGCCGACGTCGAGCACCCGCGTGCTCGACAAGTCCGGGCCGACGGTGCGCGCCAGCAGCCGCGACAGGACGCGCGAGCGCGCCGCCTGCTGGCTCACGACTTCCGGCCGGTGCCAGGCATAGCGCGCCAGTGCAGCGCCGCCGTGCCACTGGCGATAGACCTGCTTGATGCGTTCCTGCTCGACCTGGTCGCTCATCGCGTTCCTCCTCGCAGGCCATGATCCTCAACCCGGCCGTTCGGGCGCTTGAGAGCCCGCAAATGCGGCCCGAATAAATGCATTTTTGCCAACCGGAATAGGCCATGCCGGCACAGACTGCGCTCCTGGCCGGCTTTCCGCGAGAATCCGCGTTTCCGGCTAAAATCGATGCATTGTCCCGACTGGAACCAACATGAAAATCGCTTTTCTCGCAGACCCGCTGTCCGGATTCAAGATTTACAAGGACTCGACCTTCGCGATGATGCGGGAGGCGGCGCGCCGCGGCCACCAGATCTACGCCTTCGAGCAGCGCCACATGGTGCTGGAGCAGGGCGTGGTGACCGCCGACGTGGTCGAGATCACCCTCACCGGCGACCCCGACGACTGGTATGCCGCGGGCGAAGCCCAGACCCTGCGCCTGTCCGAGTTCGACGCCGTCATCCAGCGCAAGGATCCGCCCTTCGACATGGAATACGTCTACGGCACCTATCTGCTGGAACTGGCCGAGCGCCAGGGCGCGCGCGTGTTCAACAAGCCCTCGGCGATCCGCGACCACAACGAGAAGCTGGCGATCGGCCAGTTCAGCGAGTTCACCTCGCCGACCCTGGTGACGTCGTCTAGCACGCGCCTGCGCGCCTTCCACGCCGAGCACGGCGACGTGATCCTCAAGCCGCTCGACGGCATGGGCGGCGCCGGCATCTTCCGCATCAAGGACGACGGCCTCAACCTCGGTTCCATCATCGAGACCCTGACCGACAACGGCGCCCGCACCATCATGGCCCAGAAATACATCCCGGCCATCGTCAAGGGCGACAAGCGGGTGCTGGTCATCGATGGCAAGCCGGTGCCCTTCGTGCTGGCGCGCATCCCGCAGGGCGGGGAAGTGCGCGGCAACCTGGCCGCCGGCGGCGTCGGCGTGGCGCAGCCGATTTCCGATCGCGAACGCGAGATCGCGGAAGCCATCGGCCCCAAACTGGCCGAGCGAGGCCTGTTGCTGGTAGGATTGGATGTGATCGGCGATTTCCTGACCGAGGTGAATGTCACCAGCCCCACCTGCTTCCAGGAGATCACCGACCAGACCGGTTTCGACGTGCCCGCGATGTTCATCGACGCCGTCGAGAAAGCAGCTGACAGGAAATGACATGGTAGGCATTCTGCTGATGACCCACGCACCGCTGGGCCAGGCATTCATCGCGGCGGTCGCGCACGTATTCCGCGGCCCCACCGAGCGCTTCGAGGCGATCGACGTCACCGCGGACCAGGACACGAACGAGGTCAATTGCCTCGCCCACGAAGCCATCCAGCGCCTGGACGAAGGCGACGGCGTGCTGGTCATCACCGACATCAAGGGCGGTACGCCGTCCAATTGCTGCAACGCGCTGGCCGAAGCGGGCCGCGTGGAAATCATCGCCGGCATCAGCCTGCCGATGCTGCTGCGCGCCATCACCTACCGCCGCGACACGCTCGACGTGGTGGTCGAGATGGCGCTGGCGGGCGCGCAGAACGGCGCCGTGCGGGTGGATAACCGGATCCGCGTAGGTACCTGAAGAATTCACTGATCGAACAACGAGACGACAACGACAACATGATTCAGCAGGAACTCGAGATCATCAACAAGCTGGGCCTTCACGCCCGCGCCTCCGCCAAATTCACCCAGCTGGCCGCGAAATTCCAGAGCGACGTCTGGCTCACCCGCAACGGGCGCCGCATCAATGCCAAGTCCATCATGGGCGTGATGATGCTGGCCGCCGGCAAGGGCGCCAAGGTGACGCTGGAAGCGGACGGCCCGGACGAGGAGGCCTGCATGGCCGGCCTGACGGCCCTCATCAACGACAAGTTCGGCGAAGGCGAATAATGCCGGATTCAAGGGGCGGCCGCTTCCATCCAGGAATATCGATGGCATCGTTCACACTGCATGGCATTCCGGTCTCGCGCGGGATCTCGATCGGCCGCGCGCACCTGCTCACGCCGGCCGCGCTCGACGTCAAGCATTATCTGGTGCCGGAAGAGCAGGTCGAGGCCGAGGTCAAGCGCCTGCAGGAAGCGATCACCGAAGTCCACCGTACCTTGCAGGAGCTGTGGACCGAGCTGCCCAAGGATGCGCCGACGGAGCTGGGCGCCTTCATCGACGTCCACGTGCTGATCTTGTCGGACCCGATGATCTCGGAAGCGCCGCTCGACATCATCCGCAGCCGCCACTACAACGCCGAGTGGGCGCTGGTGACCCAGATCGACGAGTTGTCGGCGCAGTTCGACGAGATCGAAGACGAATACCTCCGCGAGCGCAAGCAGGACATCCAGCAGGTGGCCGAGCGCGTGCTGAAGGTCCTGATGGGCACCGCGCTGGCCGCGCCGCCCGGCCGCGCCGCCGGCGAGGACGAATTCCAGCCGCAGATGATCGTGGTCGCCCACGACATCTCGCCGGCCGACATGCTGGCCTTCCGCGACCGTTCCTTCGTCGGCTTCGTGACCGACGTCGGCGGCCAGAACTCGCACACGGCCATCGTCGCGCGCAGCCTGGATATCCCGGCGGCGGTGGGCATGAGCCAGGCCTCGCGCCTGATCGAGCAGGACGACTGGGTGATCGTCGACGGCGATGCCGGCGTGGTGATCTGCAACCCGAGCGCGCTGGTGATGGAGCAGTACCGCGCGCGCCAGACGGCCTTGATGAAGGCGCGCAAGCGCCTGCTGAAGCTGAAGAAGACGCCGGCCATCACGAAGGACGGCACCCCGGTCACGCTGCTGGCGAATATCGAGCTGCCGGACGACTGCGGACCGGCGCTGGAAGCGGGCGCGGTGGGCGTCGGCCTGTTCCGCTCCGAGTTCCTGTTCATGGGCCGCAGCGGGATAGGCAATGCGGCGCTGCGGGTGCCGGGCGAGGACGAGCAGTTCGAGCAGTACCGCAAGGCGGTGCTGGCGATGAAGGGCCGCCCGGTCACCATCCGCACCCTGGACGTCGGCGCCGACAAGCCGCTCGATCCGACCGAGCACACGGCGCTGAACCCCGCCCTGGGCCTGCGCGCGATCCGCTACTGCCTGGCCGAGCCGCAGCTGTTCCTGACCCAGCTGCGCGCGATCCTCCGTGCCTCCGCCTTCGGCAAGGTGCGGATCCTGATCCCGATGCTGGCGCATGCCTTCGAGATCGACCAGTCGCTCAGCATGATCGCCCAGGCCAAGGCCCAGCTGCGCGAGCAGAACGTCAAGTTCGACGAAGCGATCGAGGTCGGCGCCATGATCGAGATCCCGGCCGCCGCGCTGGCGCTGCCGATGTTCGTCAAGCGCCTGGATTTCCTGTCGATCGGCACCAACGACCTGATTCAGTACACCCTGGCCATCGACCGCGTCGACTACGAAGTGGCGCACCTGTACAATCCGCTGCACCCGGCGGTGCTGCACCTGATCGCGATGACGATCGAGGCCGGCCGCAAGGCGGGCATCGACGTGGCCGTGTGCGGCGAGATGGCCGGCGACATCAAGCTGACCCGCCTGCTGCTCGGCATGGGCCTGCGCGAATTCTCGATGCACCCGGCCCAGCTGCTGGCGGTGAAGCAGGAGATCCTCGCCAGCGACCTCGCGGTGCTGGGCCCGCGCACCCGCCGCATCCTGCGCGCGATGGAACCGAGCGCGATCGCCGAGGCGGTCGAACAGCTGCAAACCCTGTAAAAACAAGAAGCTCATGGGATCGATTGGAATAGTCTCACCCGAGGCGATGCACTTCGCCGAACCGCTGCGCCTGCAAAGCGGCGCGTCCATCAGCGATTACACGCTGATGTACGAAACCTATGGCACGCTGAACGCCGACAAGTCCAACGCGGTGCTGATCTGCCACGCGCTGAACGCCTCGCACCACGTGGCCGGCCACTACGAGGGCGAAGCCAAGAGCGCCGGCTGGTGGGACAACATGGTCGGTCCCGGCAAGCCGGTCGACACCGACCGTTTCTTCGTCATCGGCGTCAACAACCTCGGCTCCTGCTTCGGCTCGACCGGCCCGATGCACATCAATCCGGCCACCGGCAAACCCTATGGGGCGGCGTTCCCGGTGGTGACGGTGGAAGACTGGGTGGCGGCCCAGGCCCGGCTGGCCGAGCGCCTCGGCATCGAACAGTTCGCCGCCGTGATGGGCGGCTCGCTGGGCGGCATGCAGGCGCTGGCCTGGAGCATCATGTTCCCCGAGCACCTGCGCCACTGCATCGTGATCGCCTCGACCCCCAAGCTGTCGGCCCAGAACATCGCCTTCAACGACGTCGCGCGCCAGGCCATCCTGACCGACCCCGACTACCGCGGCGGCGACTTCTACGAGCACGGCGTGGTGCCGAAGAACGGCCTGAAGGTGGCGCGCATGGTCGGCCACATCACCTACCTGTCGAACGACGACATGGCGGAAAAATTCGGCCGCAAGCTGCGCAACGCCGCCGAGACCAACGACTACAAGTTCGACTTCGGCGTCGACTTCGAGATCGAGTCCTACCTGCGCTACCAGGGCGACAAGTTCTCGGAATACTTCGACGCCAACACCTACCTGCTGATCACCAAGGCGCTCGACTATTTCGACCCGGCGCGCGAACACGGTGGCAACCTGGCCAAGGCGCTGGCGAATACCAAAGCGCATTACCTGATCGCGTCCTTCACCACCGACTGGCGCTTCTCGCCCGAGCGCAGCCGCGAGATCGTCGAGGCGCTGCTGGAGAACCGCCGCAAGGTGAGCTACGCCGAGATCGATGCGCCGCACGGCCACGATGCCTTCCTGCTCGAGGACAAGCGCTACATGGACATCGTGCGCGCCTACTACGACCGCATCTGGGAAGAATCGACTGCCGGGGGTGCCGCATGAAGTACGAAGACCTGAACAACCTGCGCCCCGACCTGGCCTTCATCACGCATTGGGTGAAGGAAGGCGCGCACGTGCTGGACGTCGGCTGCGGCGACGGCGCCATGCTGCGCTACCTGGAACGCGGCAAGCGCTGCACCGGCTACGGCGTCGAGATCGCCGACGACAAGGTCCTGGAGTCTACCCGCCGCGGCATCAACGTGATCCAGCACGACATGGAGCAGGGCCTGGACCTGTTCGGCGACGACGCCTTCGACATGGTACTGTGCCTCTCTTCGCTGCAGATGATGCAGCACGTCGAGGCGCGCCTGCGCGACATCGTCCGGGTCGGCAAGGAAGCCATCGTGTCCTTCCCGAACTTTGCCTACTGGCCGCACCGGATGGCGCTGCTGAAGGGCCGCATGCCGGTCTCGCGCACGCTGCCTTATCAATGGTTCGACACGCCCAACGTGCGCTACGCCACGATCCACGACTTCAAGGACCTGGCCGAGAAATGCGGGCTGGAAGTGCTGGAGTACGTGGCCCTGGCCGAGGGCCAGGTGGTGTCCTTCCTGCCGAACCTGCGCGGCAGCCTGGCGGTGTTCAGGCTGCGCAAGAAGGATCTGGTCGTTACCTAACGGTGCGCTCCTGTGTGCTTGTGTATGATGCGGCGTATTGACGGGCATTTGACTGCTGAACCGCAGCGGAGACGACCATGAACAAACTCAGGCAAGCATTGGCCGTACTGGCCTTGTGCGGCATCGTACACGCGGCGCCGGCCCAGGACCGTGGCCAGAAGGGCCAGGTAGTACAGGACGGGATCGCGGTAAAGCCGCTGAAAGGCGGCTTCCTGCGCGACCTGCTGGCGCCGGAAGGCAAGATGGACAAGGAAGCCGGCCAGCAATACACGGCGCTGCTGGGCCAGGCCCAGCAGAAGGGCGTGCTGGTGCCGGCCGGCGACCCGCAGGTCAAGCGCCTGCGCGCCATCGCCCAGCGCATCATCCCGCACACCGCGCGCTGGAACCAGGATGCGCAGCAGTGGAAATGGCAGGTCAACCTGCTGCAATCGGACCAGGTGAACGCCTTCTGCATGCCGGGCGGCCGCATCGCCTTCTTTACCGGCATTATCGACAAGCTCAGGCTCACCGACGACGAGATCGCGGCCGTGATGGGCCACGAAATCGCGCACGCCCTGCGCGAGCACGGGCGCGACCGCCAGGCCAAGGCGACCACCACGGGCGTGGCCTCGTCGGTGATCGGCGCTGCGATCTCGGCCTACACCGGCTACGACCTGCGCGGCCTGGCCAACACGGCCGGCCAGCTGTACGTGCTGAAATTCTCGCGCGACGAAGAGCGCGAAGCCGACCTGGTCGGCCTCGACATCGCCGCGCGCGCCGGCTACGACCCGCGCGCCGGCATCGCCCTGTGGAACAAGATGGCGGCCCTGAACCAGCGCGGCGCGCCGATCGAACTGCTGTCGACCCACCCGGGCGGCGCGCACCGCATCGAGCAGATCCAGAGCCACATGAACGTGCTGCTGCCGCTGTACGCGCGCAGCAGGAACACCTCGGTGGACCGGCTGCCGGCATACCGAAGCACGCAGACCGGTTCCAATGGCGCGGTTCGTTAGAAAGGGCCACCAGGCCGAAGCCAACGCCTTCGTCCCGCTGCCGGTGCGCGAGGGCGTCGCCCCCAGCTATTTGTGGATCACCGAGACCCGGGCCGGCGGCATGCTGGCCTTCCTCGAGGAGCGCTTTGCCGAGGTCGGCGGCCCGTCCTGGTTCGATCGCCTGGCGCGCGGCGACGTGGTCGATGCGAAGGGCGAGCGTTTGCACGCGGACAGCCACGTGCGCCAGGGCATGCGCATCTGGTATTACCGCGAGCTGGAGGAAGAGACCCCGATCCCCTTCGAGGAAACGATCATTCATCAGGACCAGCACCTGCTGGTGGTCGACAAGCCGCACTTCCTGCCGATGATCCCGACCGGGCGCTTCCTGCGCGAGACCCTGCTGGTGCGCCTCAAGCGCCGGCTCGCGCTGCCGCACCTGACGCCGATCCACCGCCTCGACCGCGAGACGGCCGGCGTGGTGATCTTCTCGCACAACCTGGAAACGCGCGGCACCTACCAGTCGATGTTCCAGAAGCGCGCGATCCGCAAGACCTACGAAGCGCTGGCGCCGGTGCTGGAGAACAGGGACTTTCCCTTCACCTACCGCAGCCGCATGGTCGACGGCGAGAAGTTCTTCGTGATGAAGGAGGAGGCGGGCGAGCCGAATTCGGAGACCCTGGTGGAGCTGATCGAGCGCCGCGGCCCGCTGGCGCGCTACCGCCTGCATCCGCACACGGGCCGCAAGCACCAGCTGCGCCTGCACATGGCCTCGCTGGGCGTGCCTATCCTGAACGACGCCTTCTATCCGGTCGCGCTGCCCTGCAAGGGCGACGATTTTTCGAAGCCGCTGCAGCTGCTGGCGCGTTCGATCGCCTTCGATGATCCGCTCACCGGCGAAGCACGCAGCTTCGCCAGCGGGCGGGCGCTGGACTGGCCCGGATGATCAGCTCGGGATCGGCCCGAGCGTGAAGTCCTGGTTGCTGCCGACGATAACGATATTGCCCGCCAGGTCTTCGATGGTGCTCGCGTCGACATTGACGTGCAGCTTGTAGATCTGGTTCAGCGTGCCGAGGTTCAGTTCCAGCGTGTTCCGCGTGCCCATCTCGCCGTTCACGATCCGCCAGTTTGTCATCGCATTCCACACGTGCTCCGAGTGCTTGAGATGGGTGATGGTGTCGATGACGTCGATCTGGCCGCCGGCGCCGAACACGATCTGCTCGTTGAACTCGAGGCTGATCCAGCCCTTGTGGGTGCCGGAATCCACGCCGCTGTCCTGCAGGGCCACCGTCGGCGCGGCGGTGTCGATGGTGAGATGCAGCGCCGCCGAGTACTCGCTGCGGTTGCCGGCCGCATCCACGTGCCGGGCCGTCAGGTCATGGGTGCCGTCCGCCAGCGCGGCCGGATAGCCGTCCTGGGTGCCGACCGTGAACGACCAGCTCTTGTCCGCTTTCACTTCGGCGCTGCCGAGCAGCATATCGTCTTCGTAGATCTGGATGGTGCCGCCGGCTTCGGCGGCGCTGCCCTTGATGGTCGGGGTGTTGTCCCTGGTGATGCCGTCGCTGTCCGAAACGCCGGTGTCGCTGGCCGCGTCCAGCACCGGCTTCGAGGGCGCCTCGGGCGGCGTGAAATCGATGCGGAAGTTCACCGGCGTCGAGGTGGCGCGGTCGCTGAAATTGCCGGCCAGGTCGGTCTGCTCGACGGTCAGGGTATGTTCGCCTTGCGCCAGCGAATGCAGGGAGCGCACTTCATAAATGCCGCCATTGTCGATGCGGGTTTCGCCGACGATGGTGCTGCCGTCCCAGACCCGGATCAGGGCGCCGACTTCGCCGGTACCGCTGAACACCGGCTGGGTTTCGTTGGTCAGCAGGTCGCTGTGCGAGCTGCCGCTGTCGCTGTCCTCGCCGAGCGTCACCGTGGCCGGCGCGATGGTCGAATCCACCTTCAACGTCAGCGCGGCGGAGGCGGGGCTTTCGTTGTTGGCGCCGTCGACCTGTTTGACGGTCAGTTGGTGCGTGCCGTCCGCCAGCGACTTCCCGTCCAGCCAATCGCCCGCCGCAAACGTCCAGGTATTGTCGGCCTTCGCCGTGGTCTGGGCCAGCAGGGTGCCGTTCTCGTCGAACAGCTTGACCCTGGCAAAGCTGGCCGCGCCGTTGCCGCTCAGGCCAGGCGTGTGCAGACTGGTCAGGTTGTCGCCGGTGGCGCCGGTATCGCTGTCGGCCGCCAGTGCCGGAGCGCTCGGCGCAGGACCGGCATGCGCGTCGATCTGGATCCTGCCGCCCGAATCGTGGTGGCCGTAGCCGTCGACATAAGGGATGTCGAGGCCCGAGAAACTGATGTGGGCCGCATCCAGCAGGTTGCCCGCCAGGTCGCTGACGTGGCCGGCCAGGTCCTCGCTGTCGACCAGGGCCAGCGAGTCGCTGCCGTGGGTATCGTCCTCGCCGTTGGCGCCGACGATGTATTTGAAGTAGACGGTGCGGCCATCCGCGCTGGCATGGTCCCAGGTCGCCAGGCCGTTATTCGTCAGGCGCAGGGTCGGCGTGCCGCTGCCGGCCTTCTGCACCGCTTCGCTGAATTCGACGGCGATCTGGATTTCCTTGCCGATGCCGTAGATGCCGGACGAGGTCAGCGAGGCGGCCGACATGGCGGTCGGCGCCAGGGTATCGACGCCGGAGGTCCGGAAATGCATGGGCTGCAGATTGCGGATCGCATTGCCGGCCAGGTCGGTGACATCGCTCGACAACTCGATCGTGTAATCCTTGCCCGGCTCGAAATGGTGGTCCGAGGCGGAGACCGTCAGGGTGCGGCGGTCCGCCGAAAAATTGCTGTCGTCGAGGTAGACGCCGCCCGTATGGCCTTCGGCATCGGTGAAATAGAAGTGCGCGCCCTCGCTCGGGACCAGGTACATCGCTTCGTCGAAGGTGAAGACCAGGTCGTCGCCTGCGCCCCCCGAGGCGCCGGCGGGTGAACTCAGCATCGCCGGTGCGGCGGTATCGATCGTGAAGCTCTGGGTGAAGCTGGCGCTTTGGTGGGTGCCGTCGACCACGCGCGCGCTGATCGTGTGCGCGCCGTCCTCGAAATGCATGCTGTCCTGGCCGTCGTACCAGGACGAGCCGTCCATGGATGCTTCGAATTCCGCGCCGCCGTCGATCGACAGCATCAGCTTCTGGCCGGCCGCCAGCTCGCCGGACAGCCTGCCGGAAAACCACTGCGAAGCCTCGCTGCTGATATGGTCGTTGCGATCGGGCGAGTGCCAGTCGTTGATGCCGATGTCATGTTCCACATAGGCCTGCACCGTGCCGTCGACCACGTAGTTGGCCGAGGTGACGAGGCTGCCCGCATTGCCATGCGCATCGTGGATGCCGCGCAGGTCGAGCGTGACCGCATTGACGGCATCGACCAGGCTCAGGGCGGTCGACAGGGTCGCGGTCCAGGTGAGGCCGCCGTCCTCCGTATGCAGCGTGCTCAGGCCCTCGCTGTCGAGCAGGGTGGCGCTCGGCACGTCCAGGATCGCGGCGATGTCTGTCACTTTCTGCGACAGCACGATCTTCATGGCGATGCCGCCGCCGTGCAGCAGTTCGCTGCCGTCCAGGCTGATGGTCGCGCTCGGCCCCACGGTGTCGACGTCATAGGTCTGCGCGGCGTTCGCGAAGCCGCTGCCGGCGTTACCGGCCGCGTCGATCACTTTGCTCATGTCGATGGTCAGCTTGTTGCCGCTCACTTCCACCTGGCCGGCGCCGGGGCGCAGGATGGTCTTCCAGGTCAGGCCGCCGTCACTGGTGCTCAGGCCGAGCAGGGTCGCGTTGGGCGCCTGGATGGCGTCCGCGCCCAGGCTCACCTTTTCGGAAAAGCGCATCACGACTTCGACGCCTTCGTTGCTTGAAACCGCGCTGCCGTTCAGCTGGATGTCGGCGACCATCGGCGCCACCGTATCGATCGCGTAGGTGGCGCTGGAGAGCACGCTGCCGCTGCCGGCATTGCCCTTCAGGTCCTGCAGCTTGGTCAGATCGACGCTGAGCGTGTTGCCGCTCGAAGTGTTCGGGTCGAGCGCCTTCAGCGTGCCGGCCCAGGTGCGGCCGCCGTCGCTGCTCGTCAGGCCTTCGACAACAGCATGCGGCGCGGTAATGGCGCTGGCCGGGAGTTCCCGGACCGCTTCCGAAAAAGTGAAGGTGACGCCGACCGTAGCGCCGGTCTTCAGCAGGCTGCCGTCGAGGGCGATGGCGACGCCGGACGGGCCCTGGGTGTCGACCGTATAGGCGTTTGAAGCGACCGTGCCGCTGCCCAGGTTGCCGGCGAGGTCGGCCACCTTGCCGAGGTCGAGGCTCAGCACCTCGCCGGCGGCGCTGCCGTTGCCGTGCAGCGTCAGCTTCCAGGTCTTGCCGTCTTCGCTGCCGCTGATGTTCGTGATGGATGCATGCCCGGCCTGCAGCGCCGCGGCGTCCAGGCCCTTGACCGCTTCCGAGAAGCTGACGGTGGCGACGATGTCATGGCCGCCCGTCAGTTCGGTCCCGTCCAGCGCGATGCTAGCCGCCGGGCCCTTGGTGTCGACCGAATAGCTGGCCACGTTGCCGACGCCCTTGCCGGCATTGCCGGCGGCGTCGCGGACCTTGCTCATGTCGATGGTGAGGACGTTGGCTGGCTGCTCGGCCGCGCCGGCCGGCACCAGGGTCGCCACCCACGCATGGCCGTCGCCCACCGGCGCCAGCGCGCTGACGGCGGCGTTCGGCGCGTTCAGGGCCTCGGCCGTCAGCCCGCTCACCGGTTCCGAGAACACCAGCGTGACCTGCAGGCTGCCGCCGGCCTTGAGCAGGCTGCCATCGATCTCGTGCGAGACCAGGGTCGGGGCATCGCCGTCAGGCGCCGGATCGGTCGTGAACCGGATCTGCGAGGTGGCGCGCACGCCGCCGAAGGCCACGTGGGCGCTGGACACCAGCACGCCGTTGCCCATCACGATGCTGTAGGCGTGATCGGGCAGCAGGCCGCTCACGTTCAGCTTCACATGGGTGCCGTCGACGCTGATGCTGGATGCGGAAATCGTGTGGGTGTCGGTGGCGCCGACCACGCGCATGGTGGGCTGGCCGGTGGCGCGGTCGATCACGGTCTGGACCGCGCCGTCGGTGATGTAAATCGTGCCGCTGCCGGCCGCCATCGCGGTGTTGAACACGAGGTCGATGCTCATGCCGCCTGCGATGACGGTCGGGGTGGCGGACAGCAGGATCGGCGGAGTATTGGTAAGTGAAGTCATGACGGTCGTTCGCGCGGCGGAGCGGATGAATAAGGTGGCGGAAATAAAAAATTCCGTCAAGCAAGCTTAGCGAACGGATCATACCGCCAAAAAGCCGCCCAAAACCGCCGGCGCGAACGAATCCCCCAGCAGAGGGGGAGTTTGCGGAGGTGTTACAGCGCGTAGTCGATGATCAGCGGCGCGTGGTCCGAGAAGCGCTCGTCCTTGTAGACCGAGACCGCGTGAGCCTTGCTGGCGATGCCCGGGGTGGCGACGTGGTAGTCGATGCGCCAGCCGACGTTCTTGGCCCAGGCCTGGCCGCGGTTGCTCCACCAGGTGTAATCGGCGGCCTCGGGCGCCACCACGCGGTGCACGTCCACCAGGCCCAGTTCGTCGAACAGGCGCGTCATCCAGGCGCGTTCCTCCGGCAGGAAGCCCGAATTCTTCTGGTTGCTCTTCCAGTTCTTGAGGTCGATTTCCTTGTGCGCGATGTTCCAGTCGCCGCAGATGACGACTTCGCGGCCCTCGGCTTTCAATGCCTGCAGGTGCGGCAGGAATACCTCCATGAAGCGGAATTTGGCTTCCTGGCGTTCCGGCGAGGACGAGCCGGATGGGCAGTAGACCGAGATCACGGTCAGGTCGCCGCAATCGACGCGGGTGTAGCGGCCTTCGTTGTCGAATTCGAGGCAGCCGAAGCCGATCTTCGCGGCGTCTGGCCTGGTGCGGCTGTACACGCCGGTGCCGGAATAGCCCTTCTTCTCGGCGTAGTGGAAATGCCCGTGGTAGCCGTGCGGCGCGAGGAATTCCTCGGTCATGTCGGCTTGCTGGGCTTTCAGCTCCTGCACGCAGATGAAGTCGGCGTTCTGGCTGGCGATCCAGTTGAAGAAGCCCTTCTTGTGGGCGGAGCGGATTCCGTTCAGGTTGGCGGAGATAATTCGTGGCATGATGAAAAGGAAAAGGGCAGGGCGCATGGCCAAAACGTGAGTTTAACGCGTTTCTAGATTGCCTTTCGGTAACTGTGTACGGATGACTACGCTTATCGCCGAATTGTTAAGCGAATTGTTTCGGCGTGTTAAACTTTCCCGCTTATGTACGCACCGGAGTTCATGTGCTGATCAAGACCGACGATATTTTGTCTGGCGATTACGGCAACCACGGGCATTTCGTCCGCTTCTACGATAACGACACCTTGCTGCTCGACGAGGTTGCCGCCTACGTCGACCAGGCCCTGCGCGCCGACGGCCGCGGGATCGTGATCGCCACTGCCGAACACCGCGATGCGCTGGCGCTGCGCCTGGACGCGCTCGCGCAGGCGCAAGGCCGCGCCGCGCCCGCCGCCCAGGTCCTCTGGCTGGATGCGGAAGCGACGCTGGCGGCCTTCATGGTCGACGGCTGGCCGGACCGCCAGCGTTTCGACGCCGTGGTCGGTGGCGCCGTGCTTGCTGCCGGCGCCGATGGCAAGGGCGTCCACGCCTTTGGCGAAATGGTGGCGCTGCTGTGCGCGTGCGGCCAGTACGATGCGGCGCTCGAGCTCGAACGCATGTGGAACGAACTGGCGCAGCGCAGCGCCTTCTCCCTGTTCTGCGCCTATCCCTGGAGCCTGTTCCCCTCGGCCAGGCTGGTCAACGCCTTCCAGCGCGTGTGCGCGGAACACGATCATGCCTGCGCGGACGCCGCGATGGCGCTGCCGGCCGACGATGCGGAACTGAAGCTGGCCAGGCTCGAACAGAAGGTGCATGCGCTCGAAGCCGAGCTCGCGCGCGGCAAGGAAACCGAGGCGGTCCTGCGCCGCAACGAGCGCGAGTTCAGCGACTTCGTCGAGAACGCCGCCGAAGGCCTGCACCGGGTCGGCGCCGACGGCACCATCCTGTGGGCCAACAAGGCCGAACTGCAGATGCTCGGCTACCGCTGGGAAGAATACGTCGGTCACAACATCGGCGAGTTCCACGTCGACGAACCGGTCATCGGCGACATCCTGTGCCGCCTCTCGGCCGGCGCTACCCTGTACGACCAGCCGGCACGCCTGCGCTGCAAGGACGGCTCGATCAAGCACGTGATGATCCACTCGAACGCCCATTTCGAGAACGGCGAGCTGCGCTACACCCGCTGCTTCACGCGCGACGCCACCGAAAGGCACGAACGCGACGTGGCGCTGGCCCAGCGCGACAGCATGCTGCTGAACGCGCCGGTGGCGGCTGCACTCCTGAGCGGCCCGGATTTCGTGTTCCGCCTGGCGAACCGCAGTTATTGCGAGCTGGTGGGACGCAGCGGACTGGAAGGCAAGGCCTTCCTGGAAGTCTTCCCGGAACTGCGCGACAGCGAGCCCCAGCACCTGCTCGAACAGGTCTACCGCAGCAAGGTCATGGCGCGCGCGGAAGAGCTGCGCATCGTGCTGAACGACGCCGATGGCCAGCCGCGCGAGCGTTTTCTGAAGTTCAGCCTCGAGCCGCTGGCCGTGCTCGATGCCGAAGAGCCGGGCGTGATCCTGGTGGCGGTCGACGTCACCGAGCACGTGCGCAGCCGCCAGCAGATCGAGCGCGCCCACGCCGAGCGCGCGGAACTGCTGGCCGAGCTGACCGCGGCCGGCCAGGCCAAGGACGAGTTCCTGGCCATGCTCGGCCACGAGCTGCGCAATCCGCTCTCGCCCATCGTCACCTCGCTGCAGCTGATGCGCCTGCGCGGCGAGGGCGCGGCCTTGCGCGAGCGCGAGATCATCGAGCGCCAGGTCGGCCACCTGGTGCGCCTGGTCGACGATTTGATGGACATTTCGAAGGTCACGCGCGGCAAGATCGACCTGAAGTTCGAGCGCGTCTTCATCGCCCAGCCGCTCGACAAGGCCATCGAGATGGCCAGCCTCCTGCTGGAGAAGCGCCGGCACCGACTGGATGTCGAGATCGAGCCCGGACTGCAATGGGAAGGCGATCCGGTGCGCCTGGCGCAGGTGGTCGCCAACCTGCTCACCAACGCGGCGCGCTACACGGAGCCGGGCGGCCACGTGCGCCTGCGCGCCGGCCGCGTGGATGCGGGTGAAGGCGAGCCCTGGCTGCGCATCAGCGTGCTGGATGATGGCGTCGGCATGGCGCCCGAACTGCGCGGCCAGGTGTTCGACCTGTTCTTCCAGGGGAAGCGCAACATCGACCGCGCCGAGGGCGGCCTGGGCATCGGCCTGTCGCTGGTGAAGAACATCGTCGAGCTGCACGGCGGCCAGGTCGAGGCGCGCAGCGAGGGCAAGGACCGCGGCAGCGAATTCGTGGTCCTGCTGCCGCTGCTGACGCCGGGCGCCGGCGCGGAAGAAAGCCTGCCAGTGCAGCAGGCCGCGCCGGCCGCGGCGCGGCGCCGCATCATGCTGGTCGACGACAACGTCGACGGCGCCGAGACCCTGGCGCGCCTGCTGGGCGCCCACGGCCACGAGGTCCGGGTCTTCCACGAGCCGATCGCGGCGCTGGCGGCGGTGCGCGCATTCCGCCCCGACCTGGCGGTGCTCGACATCGGCCTGCCGGTCCTCGACGGCTACGAGCTGGCGCGCCGCATGCGTACACTGCTGGACGGCCATCCCTGCCGCATGGTCGCGCTGACCGGCTACGGCCAGGAAGCCGACAAGGCCAGGAGCGAACAGGCCGGCTTCGAACGGCACCTGGTCAAGCCGGTCAATCCCGACCTGGTGGTAAAGCTGGTGGCATCGGCTTCTCCGCATCTCCCCGGTTAGAATATCGGCTTTACAGATTTCATCAGGGGTAAAGTCGTGGACAATCTGCGCCAGCAGTTCATTGCGTTTTCCGTCGAGTCCGAAGTTCTGAAATTCGGCCAGTTCCTCACCAAGGCCGGCCGCCAGTCGCCGTATTTCTTCAACGCCGGCCTGTTCCACGACGGCGCCACGCTGGGCAAGCTGGCCCAGTTCTACGCCCAGACCCTGCTGGATTCGGGCGTCGAATTCGACATGCTGTTCGGCCCCGCCTACAAGGGCATCACGCTGGCATCAAGCACCGCGGTGGCGCTGGCCGCGAAAGGCCGCGACACCTCCTTCGCCTACAACCGCAAGGAAGCCAAGGACCACGGCGAAGGCGGCACCATCGTCGGCGCCCAGCTCAAGGGCAAGGTCGTGATCATCGACGACGTGATCTCGGCCGGCACCTCGGTGCGCGAATCCGTGGCCATGATCCGCGCCGCCGGTGCCGAGCCGGCCGCGGTGCTGATCGCGCTGGACCGCATGGAACGGGCTGGCCGCGACGGCGTGCTGTCGCCGCTGTCGGCGGTGCAGGAAGTCAGCCAGAACTACGGCATTCCGGTGATCTCGATCGCCAACCTGGCCGACCTGTTCACCTATCTGTCCGCCGATCCTTCGCTGGCGCAGCACAAGGATGCGGTGGCGGCGTATCGCGCACAATACGGCGTGGTCTGATCACGCGGCCGCTGCGGCCTGCCTGAAATGCGCCACCTGGTCCGCCAGCGCCTTACGGAAGGCGGGGCGGGCCATGCAGCGGTCGCGGTAAGCCTGCACGCGGGCGTAGCGTTCCACCATCTCCATGTTGTCCATCAGGCGCAGCACCGTCGTCATCAGGATGTCGGCCGCGCTGAAGTCCTTCGCCAGCCACTCCCGGCCCTCCAGCCAGTCGTCGAGGTCGCGCAGGCGCTTGTGCACCATCGCTTCCGTCGCCGGACGGGCGCCGGCGGCCCAGGGCTCGCCGGCGGAAAACACCACCAGGCTCACCAGGTTGCCGACGTAGGGCTCGACCGAGTTCAGGGCCGCGAACATCCACATCGTCACGCGTGCGCGCTCGTCCGCGTCCACCGGCAGCAAAGCAGGGCTGCGTTCGCCCAGGTGCAGCAGGATGGCGCCGGTCTCGAACAGTGTGAGGCCGCCGTCCTGCAGCACGGGGATCTGGCTGAAGGGCTGCTCGCGGCGGTAGGCGGGCGTGGCCGCTTCCTGGAACTCGAGCGCGCGGAGCAGGTAGGGCAGGCCGGCTTCTTCGAGCGCCCAGCGCACGCGCAGGTCGCGCACATAGCCGATGGCGAATTCGGGCACGCTGCGGAAAGTGGTCAGGGTAAGCATGTTTGGCTCCTTCTCGTGGTGGATGGAGAGAGAATACGCGGGTGCATAATATGTTCAAGAACATAATATTGGAGACCCCGACATGCCATACAGCAGCGAGCACAAGGCCCAGACCCGCGAACGCATCGTGCACGCGGCGCGCCGGCTGTTCAACCGCCACGGCTTCGAGCAGGTGTCGATCGACCGCGTGATGCTGGATGCCGGCCTGACGCGCGGCGGCTTCTACCATCACTTCAAGAGCAAGGACGAGCTGTACGCGGCGGCCGTCGCCAGCTTCACCAGCTGTAATCCCTTCAAGCCCGATTTCAAGGACGCGCCGCCACCCGAACCGGCGCAGCTGGCGCGCATGCTGCTCGACGTCTACCTGTGCGACGAGGTGTTCGACAACGTCGAGCACCACTGCCCGCTGTACGCGCTGCCGGGCGACGTGGCGCGCGCCGGCCTGTCGCCGCAGAAGGCATACACGCAGCTGATCCGCAACCTGACCGCGGTGTACGCGGCGGCGCTGGAAGCCAGCCCGGACGGCGAGCAGCGTGCGCAGGCCATCGTGTCCTTGTGCGTCGGCGGGATGGTGCTGGCGCGGACCACCGACGATGCGGGACTGCGGCGCTCGCTGCGCAGTGCGGCGCGAGCGCAGGCGCTGGCTTTGTTATCCGGCGCTTGAGCGGCCGACGGCCGCCTCAAAGAAGTTCGTCAGACACCTTGACCGCTTCACGAGCGAGACTGGACAGACGTTGGGCCTGCCGGCCGACATAGGCTGCCAAGCGCGTGACGAACTCGCGTTCACCCTCTTCGTAATCACGCGACCCTGCCAGGTCGGCCGCCGCGCCGTTCGCCGCGCTGGCGAGGCGCTCCGCTTCGCGGCGCATCAGTTTGCGGTCGATGCCGCAGCCTTGCGCAAAGGAGGCGAGTTCGAAGGGCGTCACTTCGTCGAAGGTGAATGCATCGCCGAATGCCATCGCCAGATCGGTATCGAAGTGTGCGTACTGGACCACGCTCACCAGGTCATACCAGGGGGTGGGATCGAGATAGCCGCCAGGCCGAACGAAAAACGAGAAATTCTTGCCATGGGCATCGCTGTTCCCGATCAGGAACTGGAATAGCGCCCAGCGCAGCATCGCCAGTTTTGCCGTGGCTTTGTTGGCGGTCAGTTCGCCGAGACCGAACAGGCGTTGGAAGCTCATGCCTTCGCGGATGTCGCGTACGGCAGCTTCCTTTCCCAGATTCCGCTCGTACTTGAAGCTGACGGGCAGGTCGCAGGTCTGACAGGCATCGACGATGTGCAGCCGGTCGACCCGGATCCCGTCCGCCTGTTCCTGCACGATGCGGTCGAAACGGCGCACGAGGAGCACGGGGCGGGGCGCGCGCAGCAAAAGCACGTCCGCCACCGGCAAGCCGATGCGGCGCGCGAGCGTCATGCAGAAGTGCTCGTTGACCGCGAGGTGAGGCAGCCTTGCCTGGCCCAGGTCCGGCTTGAGGATATGGGTCGATGCCAGGTGCGGACCTTCGACCAGGAACATGCGGCCGCCTTGTGCTGGTGGCCCGTCGATGTAGACCAGCAGCTTGTCCTGCACGCCCGCAACCGACATGCGCACCTTGCCGTCCCAGACAGTGAAGGGCAATTCGCGGTCGGCGATGCGTGCATTCAGCTCGTCGAGCGGCACTTCCCGCATGCTGGTGTCAGGGGCGGCCATTGCATTGTCCGCGTCGCGGAATCGCAGGACGCCGGCGGTTTCGACACCCAGGGCGCGGATCAGGCCGAATACATTGGATTTGGCCAGGCCATTCGACGCGACGGCGACGTCGAGTGCATGGCCTTCCGGCAGCAGGTGTTCGATGAAGCGCTTGATCGAACGCGAGTCGAATCCCCTTTCAGGCGGGGTCAGCGGCAGGGCGGGGGACAGCGGATAGGCATTCGGGCCATCCCGCCAGTCCTGGGCGTAATCCAGGGTCCAGGCATCGGCCCGCGGATCGTGCCCGAGTTGGGCCATGAGCGGCTCGCCGGCGAAAACGTCGAGCCTGAAGTTCAAGTCCGGCTCCCGGTGTCGCTTGCGGCAGCCGGTTCAGCGAGGCGGGTCCAGGGATGCTCCTTGGGTACCACCATCAATGCCAGGCCAAGACCGTCAAGAATCGCCAGCGCCTTGTCCAGCCGTACGCTGCCCTGGCCGTTCTCCAGCCGCGACATCAGGTCGACGGACACACCCAGCAGGCTTGCGGCGTCATCGATGCGCAATTGTTGTGCACGGCGGCGCTGGCGCACCAACGGTCCCAGACTGCCGGCGTGCGTGAGAAGAATGGGCGTGGTGTCCATGCGTTGTCCTATTTCGGAATTTCAGAAAATATAGCAAATTCAGATGACTCGTCAACATAATTTCTTAAACTCCGAAACTATATGCCAAAAGTGGACGAAGCAAGCTGAATTTCTGAAAATCCGAAACAGAACCGCTGGAATCTTCTATTCCTCGAGCTTGAGCACCATGAAGGAGATGTTCTTCATCGCCGCCCCAGGCCGCCACGGCGGATTGATGACCGAGATGTCGTGGATGCCCATGCGGCCGAAATCTTCGAGCGAGTAGGTCCAGCCCATCGTCTTTGGATCGTCGCGGTAGAGTTTCTGGTAGCGCTCTTCCTGGCCCAGCGTGACGTAGTCGCCGCGCACGCCCAGTGTTTTGAAATAAGCCTGCTCCTTGACCGCATCGCCCCTGATCGATGCGTTGATTTCGTCGAGCAGCGCCTGGCGTTTTTTCGGCGGCATCGCGGCGAACATCTTTTTCGTGGCGTCGTCGTAGTTGAAGCTGGTGCTGCTCAAACCGCCGTGCAGGCCGATCACGGCGAAGTTGCTGACCACCTTGTGCACGCCGGCCGGGAACACGTAGTTGGCGCAGGAAGACAGGCAGTATTCCAGCACCTTGACGTCCAGCTTGTGGTCACGGACCCACTGGCCTAGCGCCAGACCCACGGTGGTCGACCCGCCCTCGCTGCGGATCGCCAGCTTGTCCGGCTTGTCCTGCAGGCTGTCGTAGAGGGCGAACAGTTTGGCATTCGCTTGTTCGTCGAGCGGGCCGACGTAATGCAGCTCGCCATGATCGTGAAAGACCTGGGTGGTGTCGGCGGCGCAGGCAAGGGAAGCGGTGAACAGGAGCGGCAGGAAAGCGGGAAGGGCAAGTTGGCGCATCGGTGAGTCCATCGGCAAGTGGAACTCGATTATAGGCAGCCGCGGTCTGGCCGTGGCTCACCAAATGTCACGCAGCGGGCATAAAAAAAACCGGAGATTTCACATCCCCGGTTTTTTGACAACTGGCAAAAAAGCCGAAAAATCAGCCCGCCAGCTTCTGCTTCAGCAGCTCCGTCACCTGGGCCGGATTGGCCTTGCCCTTGGACGCCTTCATGCACTGGCCGATCAGCGCGTTGATCGCCGCTTCCTTGCCGGCGCGGTACTGCTCGACCGATTTCGCATTGTTGGCCAGGACTTCGTCGACGATGGCTTCGATCGCGCCGGTGTCCGAGATCTGCTTCAGGCCTTCGCGATCGATGATGGCGTCGGCCAGGTTCTCGTCTTCCGAACCCGCTTCCCACATCAGGCTGAACACCTTCTTGGCGGCGTTGTTCGAGATCGTGCCATCAAGGATGCGCTTCAGCAGCACAGCCAGTTGCGATGCCTCGACCGGCGAGTCGATGATGTCGAGGTCGGCGCGGTTCAGGGCCGAGGAGACGTCGCCCATCATCCAGTTGGCGGCGGCCTTGGCGTTTTCCTTGCCGGCCTTGGCGACCACGGCTTCGTAGTAGTTGGCCATGCCCTGCGAGCCGGTCAGGATCAGCGCATCGTATTCCGGCAGGCCGTAGTCCTTGATGAAGCGCTCGCGCATGGCGGCCGGCAGTTCCGGCATGTCGGCCTTGATGCGCTCGATCCAGTCCTGCGAGATCGCCAGCGGCGGCAGGTCCGGGTCCGGGAAGTAGCGGTAGTCCTGCGCGTCTTCCTTGGTGCGCATGGAGCGGGTTTCCTTCTTGTCCGGGTCCCACAGGCGGGTGGCCTGGATCACTTTGCCGCCGTCTTCGATCAGCTCGATCTGGCGCCGCACTTCATAGTGGATCGCCTCTTCCATGAAGCGGAAGGAGTTCAGGTTCTTGATCTCGCAGCGGGTGCCGAATTCCTTCTGGCCGACCGGGCGCACCGAGACGTTGACGTCGCAGCGGAAGGAGCCTTCCTGCATGTTGCCGTCGCAGACGCCCAGCCACATCACCAGCGAGTGCAGGGCTTTCGCATACGCCACCGCCTCGTTCGCGCTGCGCATTTCCGGCTCGGAGACGATCTCCAGCAGCGGCGTGCCGGCGCGGTTCAGGTCGATGCCGCTCATGCCGGCATAGTCCTCGTGCAGCGACTTGCCGGCGTCTTCTTCGAGGTGGGCGCGGGTCAGGTTGATGGTGCTGGTGACCATCTTGCCGTCCTTCTCGTAAGGGAAGGTGAGCGTGCCGCCCTGGACCACAGGATCCTCGAACTGGCTGATCTGGTAGCCCTTCGGCAGGTCGGGGTAGAAGTAGTTCTTGCGCGCGAAGACCGAGCGCGGCGCGATCTTCGCGCCCACGGCCAGGCCGAAGCGGATCGCACGTTCGACGGCGCCGCGGTTCAGCACCGGCAGCACGCCCGGGAGCGCCAGGTCGACCGGGCTGGCCTGGGTGTTCGGCTCGGCGCCGAAGCGGATCGAGCTGCCGCTGAAGATTTTCGAATTGGTCGTGAGCTGGACGTGGTTCTCAAGACCGATGACGACTTCCCATTCCATGATGTTCTCTCTATTTTTCGTTACGCACACACCGGGGCCAGACCGGGGTCAGAGCCCTTTTAAAAGCAACACCGGGCTCTGACCCCTAAACGCCTTCGGGTGCCTTGTTGTGCCAATCGGTCGCCTGCTGGTACTGGTGCGCGATGTTCAGCAGCTTGGCTTCGCTGAAGTAGTTACCGATGATCTGCAGGCCGACCGGGCGCTTGGCGTTCTTTTCGCCCTGGCCGAAGCCGACCGGGATAGCCATGCCGGGCAGGCCCGCCAGGCTGGTCGACAGCGTGAAGATGTCGGCCAGGTAGTTGGCGACCGGGTCGCTTGACTTCGCGCCCAGGTCCCAGGCCACGGTCGGGGCCACCGGGCCCATGATGACGTCGCACTGGTCCTTGAAGGCGGCCTGGAAGTCGTCGGCAATCAAACGGCGGATCTTCTGCGCCTGCACGTAGTAGGCGTCGTAGTAGCCGTGGCACAGCACATAGGTGCCGACCATGATGCGGCGCTGGACTTCCTTGCCGAAGCCTTCCGCGCGCGTTTTCTTGTACATGTCCTGCAAGTCTTTGTACTCCGGCGTGCGGTAGCCGTAGCGGACGCCGTCGAAGCGCGACAGGTTGGACGAGGCCTCGGCCGGTGCGATGATGTAGTAGACCGGGATCGACAGCGCCGTTTTCGGCAGCGAGATCTCGACCAGGGTCGCGCCCAGCTTCACGAACTGGTCCAGCGCGGCGCGCACGCTGCTCTCGACGTCCGCGGCCAGGCCTTCGCCGAAGTACTCTTTCGGCACGCCGATGCGCAGGCCGTTCAGAGGCTTGCTCAGGTCGCGCGTGAAGTCTTCGCGCGCGTTGCCCTGCTCGGGCGTGAGGCTGGTCGAGTCGCGTTCGTCGAAGCCCACCATCTCGTTCAGCAGCAGGGCGCAATCCTCGGCGGTGCGCGCCATCGGGCCGCCCTGGTCGAGCGAGGAGGCGAAGGCGATCATGCCGAAGCGCGACACGCGGCCGTAGGTCGGCTTGATGCCGGTGATGCCGCAGAAGGCGGCAGGCTGGCGGATCGAGCCGCCGGTATCGGTGCCGGTCGCGGCCGGCGCCAGGCGCGCGGCGATCGCGGCGGCCGAACCGCCCGAGGAGCCGCCCGGCACGGCCAGCGTATCCCAGGGATTCTTCACCGCGCCGAAGGCCGAGTTCTCGTTGGCCGAGCCCATCGCGAACTCGTCGCAATTCAGCTTGCCCAGCGTGACCATGCCGGCGTCGCCGAACTTCGTGACCACGGTCGCGTCGAACGGGCTGACGTAGTTGCCCAGCATTTTCGAGGCGGCGGTCGAGCGCCAGCCCCTGGTGACGAAGATGTCCTTGTGCGCGATCGGAATGCCGGTCAGCGCGCCGGCCGAACCTTCGGCGAAGCGCGCGTCGGCCGCCTTGGCCTGGGCCAGCGACAGCTCGGCATCGACGTGCAGGAAGGCGTTGTGCTGGCTGGCGGCGATGCGGTCGAGGTAGTGCTGCGTCAGCTCGGTCGACGAAATCTGTTTCGAATGCAGGAGCGTCGAGAGCTCCTTGATGGTCTTGTTATGCATAATCTGTGGGATCCCGGCTTTGTTATTCGATGACTTTCGGCACCAGGTACAAACCGTCCTGGGCCTTCGGGGCCGGCGCCTGGTAGTCGGCGCGGTGGTCTTCCTCGGACACCACGTCTTCGCGCAGGCGCAGCGGCAGCGCGAGGATGGCGGACAGCGGCTGGGCCAGCGGCTCGACGCCGGTGGTGTCGACGGCCTGCATCTGCTCGGCCAGGGCGAAAATGCCGTTCAGTTCGTTCAGGGCGATCTCGGCATGGGCCTCATCCATATCGAGCTGGGCCAGGTTGGCGATCCGTTTTACGTCTGAGAGAGTCAGGGACATGGCATGGGCACGGCTCGAAGCCGCGGTCAAAGATGGTTGTGCGAATAATGAAATTTGGTTAACGGCTTGCTAAAGCTGATAAATGCTTGCTAATACCGTCGAACTCGCAGGCTGATATAGGGGCGAATCCACCCGTTTTTCAGCGTTTAATCGGCAAATTATAAGGTAGAATGGCGGGCTAATGCGTTCTCCGGCGCCGAAAGCAGACGGACCGCGCATGAAAGCCCGCGGTGCGGATTCATCAATCGCGGCGAGGATTCCCCGATTAATGTTTGGGATCTTGCTTATGCAGGGTCCGCTTTAGGCGCACATCGATGCGCATCAGGACACACATGTTTGGTTTTGTTACGCAGCTTTTTTCGAACGATCTGGCGATCGACCTGGGTACCGCGAATACCCTGATCTATGTCCGTGGCCAGGGCATCGTGCTGGATGAACCCTCGGTCGTCGCGATCCGCCAGGAAGGCGGTCCGAACGGCAAGAAGACGATCCAGGCAGTCGGCAAGGAAGCGAAGCAGATGCTGGGCAAGGTGCCTGGCAATATCGAAGCGATCCGTCCGATGAAGGATGGCGTGATTGCCGACTTCACCGTCACCGAGCAGATGCTGAAGCAGTTCATCCGCATGGTGCACGACTCCAAATTCCTGCGCCCCTCGCCGCGCATCATCATCTGCGTCCCCTGCGGTTCGACCCAGGTCGAGCGCCGCGCGATCCGCGAATCGGCGCTGGGCGCCGGCGCCCGCCAGGTCTACCTGATCGAAGAGCCGATGGCGGCCGCGATCGGCGCCGGCCTGCCGGTGGCCGAGGCAACCGGCTCGATGGTGGTGGACATCGGCGGCGGCACCACCGAGGTGGGCATCATCTCGCTGGGCGGCATGGTTTATAAAGGCTCGGTACGCGTGGGCGGCGACAAGTTCGACGAAGCGATCGTCAACTACATCCGCCGCAACTACGGCATGCTGATCGGCGAGCAGACCGCCGAGGCGATCAAGAAGGCCATCGGTTCGGCCTTCCCGGGTTCCGAAGTCAAGGAAATGGAAGTCAAGGGCCGCAACCTGTCCGAAGGCATCCCCCGTTCCTTCACCATCTCGAGCAACGAGATCCTCGAAGCCCTGACCGACCCGCTGAACAACATCGTCTCCGCCGTCAAGAACGCGCTCGAGATGGCCCCGCCGGAACTGGGCGCGGACATCGCCGAGAAAGGCATGATGCTGACCGGCGGCGGCGCGCTGCTGCGCGACCTCGATCGCCTGCTGATGGAAGAGACCGGCCTGCCGGTGCTGGTGGCGGAGGATCCGCTGACCTGCGTGGTGCGCGGTTCAGGCATGGCGCTCGAGCGCATGGACAAGCTGGGTTCGATCTTCTCGTACGAGTAAGGCGACCGCATTGACGGCGCGGACCGGGCGCGTGCATGTTTTGCGCGTGCCCGATCCGCGTTTGATTTAGTGATTGGAAGTCATGGAATACAGTCCTCCGCCGCTCTTCAAGCAAGGCGCTCCCGCCAGGGTCAAGGTGACGGTGTTCGCACTCATCTCGATCGCACTGCTTGTCGTCGACGCGCGGTTTCATGCGCTCACCGCCGTGCGCCAGGTTGCGGGCACGGTGCTTTATCCTTTCCAGATGCTTGCCCTGATGCCGCGCGACGCGGTCAGCAATATGGGCAGCTACTTCTCCTCGATCTCCGCGCTGCAGAAGGAAGTCCGTGACCTGAAGAGCCAGCAGGTGGCGATGGCCCAGGCCATGCAGCAGGCCCAGCTCCAGATGGCCGAGAACGGCCACCTGCGCAAGCTGATGGACGCGCGCGAACACCTGCCGGTGCGCTCGATGATGAGCGAGATCCTGTACGACGCCCGCGACCCGTCCACCCGCCGCGTGGTGCTCGACCGCGGCTCGCAGAACGGCGTCAAGCCCGGCCTGCCGGTGATCGACAATGCCGGCGTGGTCGGCCAGGTCACGCGCGTGTTCCCGTTCACCTCCGAGGTCACGCTGCTGACCGACAAGGAGCAGGCGATTCCTGTGCAGGTGTTGAGGAACGGCCTGCGCAGCGTCGCCTACGGCCGCGGCCAGTCCGGCCAGCTGGACCTGCGCTTCGTCGCGCCGAACGCCGACATCCAGGTCGGCGACGTGCTGGTCACCTCCGGCCTGGACGGCATGTACCCGGCCGGCCTGGCAGTGGCCAAGGTGAGCCAGGTCGAGAGCGTGGCGCAGGGCGCCTTCGGACGCGTGGTGTGCCAGCCGCTGGCCGGCATCGACCGCCACCGCCAGCTCCTGATCGTGATGTCGGACCAGCCGGCCCAGCCGCGCCCGGCCGCGGAAGCGCCCAAACCCAACGGTAACACCACCTCGCGCCGCAACCTGCCGAAAATGGCGCCGATCCCGCTGCCGCCGCTGCCAGCGCAGCCGCTGCCGCCGGCCGTGCAGCCTGCGCAGCAGGCCGGCCAGCAGCCGGCTGCCGCTCCCGGCACGCAAGGCGCCGCACCGTCGGGCGCTGCTCCCGGCGCGACGGCCGCGCCGGCAACGTCCGCACCGGGCGCCGTCCCTGCCGCGCCGCCAGCTACGCAAAACCAGAACCGCGCGCCCGCACCGGCGCCGGCACGCGTCACACCGCCCGCAGCCAAACCGGCCGCGGCCCGTACCGGGGAGGGCGCCTGATGCCCCGTCCGCATTACATCCTGCTGCCGGTCAGCCCGCTGTTCATCGCGTTCAGCCTGATCTGCGCCTTCATGCTCAACCTGATGCCCTGGGGCCGCTGGGTCGGCGCGCCCGACTTCGTCGCGCTAGTGCTGGTCTTCTGGGGCATCCATCAGCCGCGCAAGGTCGGCATCGGCATCGCCTTTTCGATGGGCCTGCTGATGGACGTGCACGACGCCACGCTGCTCGGCGAGAACGCGCTGGCCTACACGCTACTATCCTATCTGGCGATCATGATCCATCGCCGCGTGCTGTGGTTCCCGCTGGTCACCCAGGCGATCCATGTGTTCCCGCTGCTGCTGATGACGCAGGCGATCCAGGTGATGGTGCGCTTCATCGTCACCGGGCGCTTCCCGGGCTGGCTGCACTTCATCGAGAGCCTGATCGCGGTGGCCCTGTGGCCGGTCGTCACCTGGCTGCTGCTGGCGCCGCAACGGCGCGCGGTCGATAAAGATCACACCCGTCCCATCTGATTTTTTCGAATGACCGAGATTAAAGACAGCGATCGCGAGATCCACCACTTCCGCATGCGCCTCTCGGCGCTGGTGGTGCTCGTGTTTATCTGCTTCGGCCTGCTGGTGGCCCGCTTCGTCTGGCTGCAGGTGGTCAAGCACAACCAGTACATGGCCCAGGCCGAGGACAACCGCATCGCGCTGGTGCCCATCGTCCCCAACCGCGGCCTGATCCTGGACCGCAACGGCGCGGTCCTGGCCAGTAACTACTCGGCCTACACGCTCGAGATCACGCCCTCGAAACTGGAGGCCAACCTCGATTCCGTGATCGACGAACTGGCCAAGCTGGTGACGATCGAAGCCAAGGACCGCAAGCGCTTCAAGCGTTTGCTGGAAGAGTCGAAGAATTTTTCGAGCGTGCCGATCCGCACCCGCCTGAGCGACGACGAGGTCGCGCGCTTCACCGCGCAGCGCTTCCGCTTCCCCGGCGTCGAAGTGCAGGCGCGCCTGTTCCGCCAGTACCCGCTGGGCGAGATCGCCTCGCACGTGCTGGGCTACATCGGCCGCATCAACCAGAAAGAGGCCAAGGAAATCGAAGAAAGCCAGGATGCCGCCAACTACAACGGCACCGACCACATCGGCAAGGAAGGTCTGGAGAAGAGCTATGAGCGCCAGCTGCACGGCGTCACCGGCTACGAGGAAGTCGAGCGCTCGGCCGGCGGCCGCGCGATCCGCACCTTGTCGCGCACGCCGCCGGTGCCGGGCACCAACCTGATCCTGTCGATCGACATCGAGCTGCAGAAGGTGATCGAGGAAGCATTCGGCGACTTCCGGGGCGCGCTGGTCGCGATCGAACCGGAAACCGGCGACGTGCTGGCCTATGTGTCGCGGCCGGGCTTCGATCCGAACCTGTTCGTCGACGGTATCGACTCGCAAAGCTGGAACGAACTGAATACCTCGCTCGACCGTCCGCTGATGAACCGTCCGCTGTCGGGCACCTATCCGCCCGGCTCGACCTTCAAGCCCTTCATGGCGCTGGCCGCGCTGGAGACCGGCAAGCGCCGCCCGGAGCAGGGCATCAGCGACCCCGGCTTCTTCATGCTGGGCGGGCACCGCTTCAACGACGACAAGCCGGGCGGCCACGGCTACATCGACATGTACCGCTCGATCGTGATGTCCTGCGATACCTATTACTACCAGCTCGGCAACGAGATGGGCATCGACCTGATCAGCACCTTCATGAAGCAGTTCGGCTTCGGTTCGCCGACCGGCATCGACCTCGACCACGAGAAGGGCGGCGTGCTGCCTTCGCAGGAGTGGAAGCGCGAGCGCTTCAGGAAGAACCGCGCGGCCCAGAAGTGGGTCGGCGGCGACACCATCTCGATCAGCATCGGCCAGGGCTACAACAGCTACACCATGCTGCAGCTGGCGCACGCGGTGGCTACCCTGGCCAACAACGGCGTGATCATGAAGCCGCACCTGGTCAAGATCCTCGAAGACGGCGGCACCCACCAGCGCACGCTGACGGTGGCGAAGGAATCGGGCCGCATCCCGCTGAAGCAGGAAAACATCGACGTCATCAAGCACGCGATGGTGGGCGTGATGACCGATCCGAGCGGCACTGGCCGCCTGGCCTTCCGCGATGCGCAGTACACGGCCGGCGGCAAGACCGGTACCGCCCAGGTGGTCGGCCTGAAGGGCGCCAAGTACAACCACAACATGACCCCCGAACGCCTGCGCGACAATGCGCTGTTCACCGCCTTCGCCCCGGCCGACAAGCCGAAGATCGCGATCGCGATGGTGGTCGAGAATGCCGGCTTCGGCGCCCAGTACGCGGCGCCGATCGCGCGCAAGGCGCTCGACTATTACCTGCTCGGCAAGCGCCCCGGCGAGAAGGCCAAGCCGGTGCCGAGCACCGCAGTGCAGAAGGAAGACCTGGCGGTGCCGGAAGAGGCCTTCGGCCCGAACGCCGGCCTGCCCAAGCCGCCGGGCGGCGAAACCCCTGGCAACAAGGAGTAAGCGATGCCGGCCCATATCCCTGAACGGCGTTCGCTGAGCCGGCGCCTGAAACCCTATCTGCTGGTGTTCGACGGCCCGCTGGCCCTGATCCTGTTCCTGCTGTTCTCGGTCGGCACCCTGACCATGAGCTCGGCCGGCCACGACTTCCCGGGCCGCATGGAAGGACAGATGCGCAACATCCTGCTGTCCTTCACCGTGATGTGGATCGCGGCGAATATCCCGCCGCAGATGCTGCTGCGGCTCGCGGTGCCCATCTATACCTTCGGCGTGGCCTTGCTGGTGGCGGTGGCGCTGTTTGGCGTCATCAAGAAGGGCGCGCGGCGCTGGCTGCACGTGGGCGTCGACATCCAGCCTTCCGAGATCCTGAAGATCGCCACGCCGCTGATGCTGGCCTGGTATTTCCAGACCCGGGCCGGCTTCATGAAGTGGCAGAACTTCATCGTTGCGGCGGTGCTTCTGCTGATCCCGTTCGGCCTGATCGCCAAGCAGCCCGACCTCGGCACCGCGCTGCTGGTGGGCGCGTCCGGCTTCTATGTGATCTTCCTGGCCGGCCTGTCGTGGAAGGCCCTGGTGGGCCTGTTCGTGGCCGGCGCCGCCAGCCTGCCGGTGGCCTGGTCGATGATGCACGACTACCAGCGCGACCGCGTGATGACGCTGATCGACCCGACCTCGGACCCGCTGGGCAAGGGCTTCCACATCATCCAGTCGACCATCGCGATCGGCTCCGGCGGCGTGAGCGGCAAGGGCTACATGAAAGGCACCCAGGCTTACCTGGAGTTCATTCCCGAGCGCACCACCGACTTCATCTTCTCGGTGTACTCCGAGGAATTCGGCCTGATCGGTAACCTGGTGTTACTGTTCTTGTATTTGTTGCTCATCGGGCGCAGCATGATGATCGCTGCAAATGCCCCGAACCTGTTCACGCGCCTGCTGGCCGGCGCCGTGTCCATGATGTTCTTCACTTATTGCTTTATCAACATGGGTATGGTCAGTGGGATCCTGCCCGTGGTCGGCGTTCCGCTTCCATTCATGAGCTATGGCGGTACTGCCTTGATTACTTTGGGGCTTTGCAGTGGTATATTGATGAGCATTCAAAGACACCGCAAACTGGTGCAGACCTGACATGAAAGAGAACGCGATGGCCGTTCGCGCATTGCGAGGCCGATTTTTGCCAGCGGTCATTGCGCTTGCTTCGGCAACGCTGATGACCGGCTGCAGTACAACCAGCGACGGCGAACACAAAAGCCTGATCCCGCTGCCCTGGAAGCACAAGGTGACAACGCGGCACGGCGACATCGATCCCAGCCTGCCCAAGCTGCCCGCAGCCGGTTCCGGCCGCGGCGGCTACTACCAGGACGACGGCCCCGGCGACAATCCGCCGCCCGGCCTGCGCGACCTGCCGGACGCGGTGGTCAAGTACGAACCCTACGCCAAGTTCGCCAACAAGCCGTACTCCGTGTTCGGCCAGACCTACACGCCGCTGCTCAACGACGAGCCCTTCACCCAGCGCGGCGTGGCCAGCTGGTACGGTGTGAAATTCCACGGCCAGCGCACCTCCTCGGGTGAGCCCTACGACATGTACAAGATGACGGCCGCGCATCCGACGCTGCCGATTCCATCCTACGCGCGCGTGACGAGCCTGGATTCCGGCAAGTCGGTGGTGGTGCGCATCAACGACCGCGGGCCCTTCCACTCCGACCGCATCGTCGACGTCTCCTACACGGCGGCGCTCAAGCTCGGCCTGCTGGGCAAGGGCAGCCACCAGGTCGAGGTCGAACGCCTGTTCCCGGACGATCCGACCCGCATCGCCACCGTGCGCCGCGCCGCGACCTCCGCCGCCCAGGCCGCGCCGGCGCCGGCGGAAATCGCCGCGCTGATGCTGGAAGACCGCGTGGCGATGGACAGCGCCGCGGTAGCGCGTTCGCAGCCGGCCGCCGCCAAGGCCGCGCCGGCGTCCGGCTACTACCTGCAACTGGGCGCCTACGGACGCGAAGGCAAGGCCGAAGAGATCGGTGAGATGCTGAAGAAGTCCGGCGTGTCGCAGGCGCTGGAAGTGGTGCGTTCGGGTTCGGTCAACCGGTTGTACAGCGGGCCGTTCGAGACGCGGGCGATGGCGCAGGAGGCTGCGCGTGCGCTGCCTTCGTCCTTGGGTTTGAAGCCTATCGTCGTGCGGCGCTGAGCCTTAGCTGCGGCCCTGCGCGTATTCAGGCGCTGGAGCCGGGCAGGCGTCGAACATTCGGAAAGGCGTCTGTCTGGAGCCAGTGCTTGAATAGTATGATCTGCCGCGTCGCGTGGCGATCGCCGAGCCGTGCCGAAAGAAGGCGCGTTATCCCATCTTCCGTAAAGCCGCGAAACCTCTTCCCGGGAACGACACCATACTCTGCGCCAAGTTGCCGGCGTTCGCGTTCAGTCACTTCATGAACCAGAATTCCCGCCAGATCGGATTTGGCTATTTTCCTTGCAAGGCACCGCGCCGAACGCCCGGAGTGGGGGAAGTCCAGCGTTTGCCAACAGCGCAGCTCTCGCGGGTCTGAAAGGTTGTAGGGGTCCTGTTCGCGTTTGGTTATCCATAATGCGAGGCCCGATGGCAGTTCGGACACAGTGCGATCGCATTCTCGACGGTGTCGTCGCCGTTTTTCGCCAGCGGAATCCGGTGATGCACCTCGAGATAGGGTTCACCTGTCGAGCGACTGTTGAACGGCGCCTGGTTGCGACACCTTTCGCAGCGACCCTGAGCGCGATGCAGGACCTCGGCCACTACGTCCGGGTTGCGCACGAAAACTCGGGTCATTACATAGCGTACGGCAGGCTTGGGATTGGCTTTATTTAGACGTGCGCGCCGGTCGACCGTGCTGTCGCGTAGGGCTTGATGGGCCGCGGAAGCGAAGGTTTGTTGGATATTCTCGGCGCAACCCACTGGCGCATCGGGACGGCACCGCTTGCACAAGCTTGTAAAGGACAGTGGTCCTGGGACGTGTTCGCTGACCCAGGTCACGATGGATTCGGCATCCGATGCGCACAGTTTCGCGTACTTACCACCTGTGAACTGCGCGGGGCCGCGACGTGCTAATTGATTGCGGATATCACTGCAACACGCCTTGTGAAGCACCAGGTAGCGTTGCGTCGGCGGACGGTTGAGGTTTAGAACGTATCCGCCCGGGTTGTTTCGTATCCAGTCCAGATAGCCAGGTTCATCGTTTTCAAAGTGCTGAGCTGCATGCATTGTCGTGTATCGATAGGGATAGGTCGTCGCGCCCAGCTTCATACCGGCGTTTGCGCCGCCCGATCCGCTTACATTCGAGTGTGTTATGGTCAGCAGGAAGCTTCGCGGATGTATTTTAAACGTAGTCTGGCTCAGTCATTAGGCAACCGAGTGCCCATTCGGGCGCTGCCACTGATCTCGTTCCGCGCGCTTGTGAGTCGTGGACCCATACTGCCTTGTCCGCGCTCTCGTCAGCACTATGCTCAGGAGGAGGTCTATACGCTGCTAAAGTGAAGTGAGCTGAATCTCTGGGGACCTGGTAATCCCCTCGGATTGTCACAAGCTGCGTATAGACATCAGGGGGCGCCGGGTCAGAGATACCTGGCCCACATCGCGTTCGAGAATTTTCCCTCCGGGTCCAGCGCACGCTTCACGCGCCTGAGCGCCTCGATGTCGGGGTAGGCCTGTTCGAACTGCGCCTTCGTCGCGTGCAGCTGATAGGGCAGATAGTAGCGGCCGCCATGACGCAAGGCCGATGCGATCATCGCCCGCGTCCATTCGCCCACGGCGGCGCAGGCTGACGCGCTGGTCTGCTGTTTGTAATAGACCACGAAGGAAAACACTTCCTCTTTCGCCCAGGCCAATAGCGGTACCGGATCGGCCTTCGTATGCCGCACGGAGACGTTCAGCACCTGCGCGCCATGCGCCCGGATCACTGCCGCCATCTCGCGCGCAAAGGATTCGAACCGGGCCACCGGCACAAAGTACTCCTGCAGGGCATAGGTCGACACCGCGCGTGACGCCGGTTCGAGTTCGTTCACGTCGAGGCTGGCCTCATGGTTACGCCACTTCACCACGCCTCCCGACCGCATCAAGGGATGCAGCACATGCCTGACCAGCAGATCGCCGTAGGGCGCTTCGGTCGCCACTTCCAGCGCGGCCTGGCTGACGCGATAGCGCTGTCCGCGCGGGACCAGGCGCGCCGTTTCGGTCAGGGCTTTGTCGGTGCGGCGCCACGACACGGCCACTGGCTCGTTGAAATGAGGCGGCAGCAGGTCTGCGTTATGCATGACGACATCGTGCGCATCGCGCACCTGCCGCGTGAAGTAAGCGCGGTAGGTGTCCAGGGTAAGCGGCACGACTACCCGTTCGATGCGGCAGTTCTCCACCAGTTCGAGTTCCACCTCGGTGATCACGCCGACCGCGCCATAGCCGCCGACAACGGCGCGGAACAGTTCCGTGTTCTCGTTCGGGCTCGCGTCGACGATGGCGCCATCGGCCAGCACCATGCGCAGCGCGCGTACCGTACTGCCCACCGGGCCGGTGCCGGTGTAGCGGCCGTGCGCATTGACGGAGACGGCGCCGCCGATCGTGAAGTTCGAATAGCTTTGCATGCTTTTGACCGACAGACCGGCGGGATCCAGCGCATCCTGCAGGTCGCGCCAGGTCATGCCCGCCTGCACCCGTACCGTGCGCGCCACGGGATCGAAGTGCAGCAGCCGGTTCATTCCCCGCATGTCCAGGTGCAGCCCAAGGGCGACCGCGGTCTGCCCGCCCATGCTGTAGCGGCCCCCGCCGACCGCGACCTTGCCGCCCCACGCCCTGACTTCGCGCGCCACCTCTTCGGTCGATCGGGGAAGGGCGATGCGGGCCACTTCGACCGGATAGAGCTGGCTGATATTGGCGACCACGAAGGAAGAACGGGCCAGCGCGGAAAAGGGGCTCAGGGTAAGCAACCCTGCGGCGCCCAGTGCCTGGGCAAGAAAGGTGCGGCGAGTCGTCGGCATGAAGATGGGCGGCGTGAAGATCGTGCACGCATCCTAGCACCGGCTTTACGCCCAAATGTCCGGCGATCTGCCCGCATGGCGCGAGTCGTGGAAAACGTTCCCTGGGGTCGCGCCGCTTGATACCCGGCGGCTGCGTCGCGTGTGGCCGCTAAGGCCTGCCAGTCGCTATACTCGGCCGCAAAAGGAGAAGCGATGCACGATCACGAGAAGAATGCGATGGCGGAACTGGCGTTCAAGCTGGGCCGCATTACCCGCCAGGCGATGTACCAGGCGGCCGAGGGGCAGCAAGCGGCCGACCTGTCGAAAATTGCTGCGGAAGTGCTGGCGCTGGGGGAGGCGCAGATTGCCCCTGAGGTGCTGATGATGTTTGTGGCCGGCTTCCATGAAACCGACCCCAGGCCCGAGCGCCGGATGACGACGATTCCGGGCGCCGAACGGGAGTAGGGTCTCCAGGCGCTCGCCCGGTCAGCGGCAGTTCTTGACTTCCGCCGACGACACCGCGTCCGCCACCGATACGATGCGTTCGCGCGCCGCCGCCTCGATATCGCGGAAGCGGTAGGTATAGCGCGTGGTCTGCGGTCCGCGCGGCGTGATGCGGGCGCTGTGAACGCCCTGCTTGTTCAGCTGCGCCAGCAGGGTCTGGGCGCCGCTCTCGGTCTTGAACACGCCCAGCGAGATTGCCCACTTCATGGGCGAGTCTCCCGACATGATGAAGAAATTCGTGACGCCCAGTTCGCGCAGTTCGCCGGCCTTGCGATCGGCCGCGTCCTTGCTGGCCTGGGGCGGGATGTTCACCAGGTAGCTGGTCACATCCTGGGCCTGCACAGCCTGGCGCGACTGGCGCTCGCCCAGGTCCAATGCGGCCAGGCGCGATTCGAAGCGCTTCGATTCGCCAGCGCTGAAGGTGCCGACGTCGATGCAGGCCAGCGGTTTTGCCGGCGCGGCAGGCGCGGGAGCAGGTGCGCTCGCTTCTTCGGCGGCCGCCGCGGGAGCGCTGGCTTGCGCCGTTGCCGCTGCCGCTGCTGGCGTCTTCGCGGCCTCGGCCTGCTCGCTGGTCAGCAGGGTCAGTCTGCCGGCTTCCAGCTGGGGCTTGATGCGCGCGCGTTCTTCCTCGCTGCCCTTGTTCGAGCCCATGAAGCCCTGCGCGTAGGCGAACAGGGCGGCGTTCAGGAACAGCAGCGACCAGAAGACGAATCTCAACACAGCGTTTTCCTATGATGAAGTGGGAGCGAGGGCGGCCGCGTGTAGGCCGACCAGCACGATATTATCCAGCATCCGGCAGGGCAGGGACAAAGCCGGCGCCACATGGCCCGCCGCGCCGCCCGAGACGATGCATAGCTCCGCCGGCAGGGCGGCGAAAGCGCGCTCGATGGCGCCCGCCTGGGCGGCGATGCAGCCCGAACGGATCGCGTCCAGCGTGTTGTCGGCAAAGGCCGGCGGCAACGTGGCTGCGGCGCTGGTCTCGGGCAGTTGCGCGGTGCCGCGCGCCAGCGAGGATAGCATCAGGCCCAGGCCCGGCAGGATCATCCCGCCGACGAAGTCGCCGTCTGCCGTGACGCCGTCCACCGTGGTCGCGGTGCCGCAGGTGGCCACCGCCAGCGCCTTGCCTGGCACCAGGGTGCGCGCACCCAGCGCAGCGGCGAAGCGATCCGCGCCCAGCTGGGTTGGATTGCGGTAGCGGTTGCGCAGCCCGGCCAGCTCGGCCTGGGCAGTGAACCACTCGGGTTGCGCCACAGGTAGAAGCGCGGTCAGCTTGTCGCGCATGGCAGCGCCGGCGACGTTCGAGACGATCGCGCGCGCCACGGCATGCCCGGCCCAGGCGGCGGCCAGGCTGTCCAGCTCCGCATGCACCACCGCGCCATGCGCGAGCCAGTCGCCCGGCGCCGCATCATCCTGTGCGATGGCCCACTTGACCCGGGTATTGCCTGCGTCGACCAGCAGCATCGTCATCGCCTTAGCCCTTGATGCGCAGCGAGACGTCGCCGGCAACGATGGTCATGCGGCCGCTTTCGGTATCCAGCAGCAGGCGTCCGGCATCGTCGACCCCGGCGGCCAGGCCTTCGTGCAGCACTTCGCCGCGGTCGAGGATGGTGACCAGCTGGCCCTGCCAGCCGTGCAGCAGGTTCCAGCGCGCGCTGAAGGCGCCAAAGCCGCTCTTGTCGAACAGGCGCAGGGCCTCGGCCAGGCCGTCCAGGATGGCGGCCAGCAGGGTGTCGCGCTCCATGCGCGCCAGCCAGGGCACGACGGCGACGGAGCGGCCGATCTGTTGTTCCAGCTCATCCGGCATGGCCAGGTTCAGGCCGATGCCGATCACGGCCCAGACGCCGCCGTTCTCCGCGGCCGCGGTTTCGACCAGGATGCCGGCCAGCTTGTCGCCGTCCTTGAGCACATCGTTCGGCCATTTCAGCTGGACCGGCTGGCCGAGCCGGCCGAGGGTCTCGGCCAGGGCCGTACCGACCGCCAGCGGCAGGCCGGTCAGCTTTTGGACGCCGCCCGCGAACTTCCAGGCCAGCGAAAAGGTGAGCGAGTGGCCGGGCGCGGACAGCCAGCTGCGTCCAGCGCGGCCGCGGCCCGCAGTCTGATGTTCGGCCACCAGCAGCACGGGCGCATCGAGGCCAGGTGCGCGCGCAAGCAGGTCGGCATTGGTCGATCCGGTCTCCGCGACCACTTCCACCTTGACGAGACACTGCGCCCCGGCCTGGGACAGCGCCATGATCTGCTGGGCGTTCATGCGGCCTCCTTTCGCGCCTTTTGCGGCGCGCGCGCGAACAGCGGGTCGAACAGGAAGTCCGGCAGCACGCGCAGCAGTTTGGCGACAAGGCCCATCTGCCAGGGAATCACGCGGAAGCTCGCGCCGGCGTCGATGGCGCGCACGGCTTGCGCCGCGAAGCGTCCGGCCGGCATCAGGAAGGGCATGGGGAAACGGTTATTGCTGGTCATGGGTGTATCGATGTAGCCGGGCGCGATGGTCACGACCCGGATGCCGTAAGGGCGCATTTCGAGGCGCAGCGATTCGGCATAGCTGTGCACCGCCGCCTTCGAGGCGCAGTAGGCGCCGGCGCCGCGCATGCCGCGCACGCCGGCCATGCTGCCGATCGCCACCAGCCGGCGCATGCCGGCCTGGGTTTTCATCGCGCCGATGAAGGGCGCGAAGGTGGCGATGGTGGCATCCACGTTGGTGGCGAACACGGAGGCGAACAGCGGCAGGTCCTCAGGCCGCTCGGTCAGGGTGCCGTGCGAGATGCCGGCCGAGGCGATCACGACGTCGGCGCCCTTGTTCACGGCGATGAAGTCCTGCGCGGCCCTGGCAAGCGCCGCGTGCTCGGTGACGTCGACGGCGTAGGCGCGATGGCGTTCCGGATGGGGGAGGGTGGCGATCAGGGCTTCGAGCGCGTCGCGGCGGCGCGCCAGGAGGCCGAGCGCGGCGCCTTGCGCCGCATATTCGCGCGCCAGGGCGGCGCCGATGCCGCTGGACGCGCCGGTGATGAACACGCGCAGCGGGGTGTTGGCGCGGCTCGCCGCGGAACTCATTGCCTGGCCTTGCCCACCAGGTAGTCCATCACCTGCAGCACCACCTGGTGCTGCAGCGCCTCGCTGCGGGCTTCGCCGGCGGCGATTGCGCTTTCATTGGCATGCGAGGGCGAGGTCAGGTAACGGCCGCCGATCGCGATCATCGGCCAGCGGTCGATATGGTAGGCGTCCATCATGGCCTCCGCGCGGCGCAGGCGCTGCTGGATGCCGAAGGAGCGGTAGGTGTCGATGAACTTCGCGCTGTCGATGCCGTTCTTCCCGATCCAGTCGAACACCTGCTCGTCGCTGTTCAGGCGCAGGCGGTCGACGTGCATGGCGGCGAACACCTTGTCGTGGAAGCGCTCCGTGAGGCCCATCGCTTCCAGCGTGAAGAACAGTCGCTGCTGCGGCGCCACGTTGGCGTCACGCGAGACGTGCACGCGCTTGAAGGCGATCCTGTCACCCTGCTGCCTGACCCACGCGGCCAGGGCAGGCTCGAAGGCGTAGCAATGCGGGCAGTAATACGCGAAGAACTCGATCACCTCGACCTTGCGGCCGGTGTCCGTGGGAAGCGGCGAGGGCAGGGTCAGGTACTCGACCCCTTCCTTCGGCTCGGTGGCAGCAGCAGCGGGCAAAGAGACCGCGCCCGCCGCGGCCAGGCCGAGCATCGAAACGCAGCATAGACGAAGAAACGGGCGGCGGCTCGTCATGAATGGCCCGTTCAGCGCTGGTTGCGCACGATGGCGACGTCGACGCCGCTGTCGAGCAGCTTGGCGCGCGCCTTGTTCATCGCTTCGACCTGGTTGTACGGGCCGAGGCGCACGCGGTGCAGCACGCCGCTGTCGCTGGTGCGGTCGCTGATCGCGGCTTCGAAGCCGAGCAGGGCCAGCTTGGCGCGGGTGGCCTCGGCGTCCGACATTTCGCGGAAGGCGCCGGCCTGCAGGTAGTAGATGTAATCGCCGCTGGCCGCGGCCGGGGCGGCCGCCACCGAGGTCGGCGGTGCGGCGGACGTCGCCAGCGGATGCGCTTCGCGCGCGGCCGGCTGGGCTTGGGCGGCCGTCGAGGCAGCCACTGGCTGCCTCGACTCCATATTGGCGATCGCCTGGCCCAGCGGATCGGCCGCCGCGGCCGGTGCGGCTGCGTCAGCCGGCTTCGCGCTGCGCGCGGCCGCCTTCTCGGTCACTTCCTTGTTGGCCTCGCGCACGGCGTCGCGGTTGGCGTACATCGGCTTGTTCGGATCCATGGCCTGGCCCGGCGCCGGGTCGGCCGGACGGCCCGCCTTGGCGGCCTTTTCCGTGAACGGCGAGGCGCCCTTGGTGATCGTCAGGGCCACGGCGACGGCGATGCCGAGGCCGACGATCAGGCCGATGATCAGGCCGGTGAGCGTGCTGCCGCGCTGGCGCGCGAGGGCAAGGATGCTGCTGCCGCGTGCCATTACATCTTCTCCGGCGCCGAGACGCCGATCAGCGCGAGGCCGTTGCGCAGTACCTGGCGCACAGCCAGGGCCAGGGCCAGGCGCGCCAGCTTCAGCGCTTCGTCGTCGTCGAGCAGCCACTTGTGCGCGAAGTAGTAGCTGTGCAGCTCGCCGGCCAGCTCGCGCAGGTAGAACGCGACCTGGTGCGGCCCCAGTTCGGACTGGGCGCGCTGCAGCATCTCCGGGAACTCGGCCAGCTTGGCCAGCAGGCTGGCTTCATGCGGCTGGGTCAGCGGCGACAGATCGGCGTTGGCGAGGCTGGCGGGGTCGCCGCCCCAGTTGGCCAGCGCCGAGCAGATGCGGGCGTGGGCGTACTGCACGTAGTACACCGGGTTCTCGTCGTTGGTGGCCAGCGCGACGTCGACGTCGAACACGAACTCGGTGTCGGCCTTGCGCGAGATGAGGAAGAAGCGCACGGCATCGCGGCCGCGGGTGACGTCGCCGTTGCCCGACCATTCGATCAGGTCGCGCACGGTCACGTAGGAGCCGGCGCGCTTGGAGATCTTGACCTCTTCGCCGTTCTTCATGACGGTGACCATCTTGTGCAGCACGTAGTCCGGGTAGCCCTGCGGGATGCCGATGTTCACCGCCTGCAGGCCGGCGCGCACGCGCGCGATGGTGCCGTGGTGGTCGCTGCCCTGGACATTGATGGCCTGGTCGAAGCCGCGCTTGAATTTCTGGATGTGGTAAGCCACGTCCGGCACGAAATAGGTGAAGGTGCCGTCGGACTTGCGCATCACGCGGTCCTTGTCGTCGCCGTAGTCGGTGGTCTTCAGCCACAGCGCGCCGTCGGCTTCGAACGTGACGCCGGCGTCGACCAGGGCCTGCACGGCCGCGGCCACCTTGCCGTCGGCGTACAGCGAGGACTCCAGATAATAGTTATCGAACTTCACGCCGAAGGCTTGCAGGTCCTGGTCCTGCTCGTTGCGCAGGTAGGTGACGGCGAAGCGGCGGATCGATTCGATGTCGTTCACATCGCCCGAGGCGGTGGCCGGCTGGCCGTCGCTGGCCGAGACAGTCTTCTTGGCGAGGAAGTCGTCGGCGATGTCCTGGATGTAGTCGCCGTTGTAGGCCGACTCCGGCCATTCGGCGTCGCCCGGCTTGAAGCCGCGGGCGCGCGCCTGCACCGAGGTCGCCAGGGTCGCGATCTGGACGCCGGCGTCGTTGTAATAGAACTCGCGGGTGACCTTGTGGCCCTGCGACTCGAACAGCGCGGACAGGGAGTCGCCCAGCGCGGCCTGGCGGCCGTGGCCGACGTGCAGCGGGCCGGTCGGGTTGGCCGAGACGAATTCGATGATCACGTGGTGGCCGTTGCCGCCATCGCCGCGGCCGAAGGCTGCGCCCTGCTGCAGGACGCTGCGCACCACCGACTGCTTGGCGGCGTCGGCCACGCGCAGGTTGATGAAGCCCGGACCCGCGATCTCGGCCGAGGCGATCAGGCCCTGCGCCTTCGGATCGGCCTGCAGGGCGGCGACCAGGCGCGTAGCCAGTTCGCGCGGATTGGTCTTCAGCGGCTTGGCCAGCTGCATCGCGATGTTACAGGCGATGTCGCCATGGGTCGGGTCGCGCGGACGTTCGAGCGCAATGTTAGGAACGACTGCGGGGGTCAAATCGCTGCCGGCAATGATCGGGGCAAGGGCGGCCTGGAACAGGGCAACGATTTCTTGTTTTTGTTGGGCGAGCATGGACTGTGGTCGAAAAGGAAATAGTCTGGGGGATGCTGCTCATTATACTGGTTTGACGCAATGCGGAATACGCCCTGGACCTTGCTCCAAAGCTTCGTTTAAGCCTGCGCAACGCTTAACCGCTACAATGTGCGTCTTTATGCATTGTCCGATTCGCCATGACTGAAAAGCGCCCGACGCTCACCCTGAAACCCAAGGCCGCGGCCAAATCCGCCGGCCCCGCGCGGCCCCAGGCCAAGGGAGGTCCGGGCAAGAGCGCCGGCGGCCCACGCGGCCCGGCGCCGCAGGGACGCCCTCCGGCTCCGATCCCGCAAGTCAAGGCCCCGTCTGCCGTCGACGAAGCCCCGCGCCTGCGCCAGAGCAGCGAAGTCAAAGTGCCGGCCCAGCTCGATTTTCGCCCGGACCTGAAAACCGATTCGCTGGCCTTCGCCCTGCTCGGCGCGGCCAGCAGCCTGGCGCGCGTGCGCACCGGCACCGCGCTGCCGCAGGCGCTCAGCGAGGTGTTCCAGGCTTATGGCGCGACCCCGCAGGCGCGCGGCGCGATGCAGGACATCGCCTACCGCAGCATGCGCCAGCTGGGTCGCAGCGAGACCCTGCTGGGCATGATGACCAGTAAAGCGCCGGAGCCCGCCATGCTGGCCGGCCTGCTGTGCGCGGCGCTGGCCCTGCTCGATCCGCCGGAAGGCAGACAGGCGCCTTACGAAGCGTTTACCGTGGTCGACCAGGCGGTCGGCGCGGCCGCGAGCCACCCCGATTTCGCGCACGCCAAGGCGATGGTGAACGCGGTGCTGCGGCGCTTCCTGCGCGAGCGCGACGCCTTGTTGAACACCGCGCTGGCGCAGCCGCCGGCGCGCTGGAACTACCCGCAATGGTGGATCGACGCAGTGCGCACGGCCTATCCGCAGCAGTGGCAGGACGTGCTCCAGGCCGGCAACTGCCAGCCGCCGCTGACCCTGCGCGTCAACCTGCGCAAGACCAGCGTCGACGACTACCTGCAGACCCTGGCCGCGGCCGGCATCGAGGCCGGCCGCGTCGGCCCGAGCGCGCTGCGCCTGGCGCAAGCGATGAACGTGGCCCAGATTCCCGGCTTCGAGCAGGGCCTGGTGTCGGTACAGGATGCCGGCGCCCAGCTGGCCGCGCCGCTGCTCGACCTGCAAGACGGCATGCGCGTGCTGGATGCCTGCGCGGCGCCGGGCGGCAAGAGCGGCCACATCCTCGAGAGCGCCGAGGTCGATCTGACGGCGCTGGATGTCGACGGCCGCCGCCTGGTGCGGGTCGACCAGAATCTGCAGCGACTGGGCCTGCAAGCCACCGTCAAAGCCGGCGCCGCCGAGAACACGGACTGGTGGGACGGCGTGCAGTACGACCGCATCCTGGCCGACGTGCCGTGCACGGCTTCGGGCATCGTGCGGCGCCATCCGGACATCCGTTGGTTGCGTCGCAAGAGCGATACCCACCAACTTGCAACACTTTCCACCAAAATACTCGACAACCTTTGGCAGATGCTGCGGCCCGATGGTAAATTGCTGTTTGTGACATGTTCGCTCTGGCCGCAGGAATCGGAAGCGCAGGCAGCCGCCTTTGCGGCACGCCATAACGCGGTCCGCCTCGATGCGCCGGGCCAGCTTCTTCCAACGAGCGGTGCCGGGCAGGATCATGATGGTCTGTTCTATGCCCTGTTCCAGAAGGCCGGGGCGTGAGACTTCCCGATAACACGCTTTTTTAAGGTTCCGGCCCTAGTGACTGCTCGATTCTTCCGCCTGCTCGTTTGCCAGCTGCTGCTGGTCTTCGCCTGCGCCAGCGCGCAGGCGGCCGAGGGGATCGAGATCACCCGGGCCGGCATCGAAGCCTCCGACGACGGCTATCGCCTGGCCGCCAATTACTCCTTCGAGCTGCCCTCCGGCCTCGAGCAGGCCGTGATGCACGGCATACCCCTGCATTTCACCACCGAGATCGAGCTGACCCGGCCGCGCTGGTGGTGGACCGACGACAAGGCGGTGTCCAAGCGCCGCACCGTGCGCCTGCATTACGACCTGCTGACGCGCCAGTACACCGTGCAGGTGATCAGCGGGCCCCAGCAGAGCGGCGGCCTGCAGCAAAGCTACCAGACGCTCGACGAGGCGCTGCTGTCGATCAGGCGCCCCAGCCGCTGGCTGATCGCGTCCAGGGGCGAGCTCAAACCGGGCGAAGTCTACAACGTCACCCTGCGCATGTTCATGGACCGCGATTACCTGCAGAAGCCGCTCCAGGTGGACGCCTTCAACAACTCCGACCTGCGCCTGGCGTCGCACAAGAAGACCTTTACCTACCGGGCGGAATAAGCCGTGACCCAGGTCCTGCGCTACGCACTCGTGATCGGCAGCGCGATCGGTTCGATCCTGCTGTTCCTGCTCGCCTCCGCGTCCGACAACTCGGGCTTCCTCGACCGTAACTACTCCTGGCTGCTGGGGCTGAACGCCGCCGTCACCGGCGCGCTGCTGATCCTGGTGATCGTCGCGCTGACGCGCCTGTACGCGCGCTACAAGGCCGGCAAGTTCGGCTCGCGCCTGATGGCGCGCCTGATGCTGCTGTTCGCCGGCATCGGCATCCTGCCGGGACTCCTGATCTTCATGGTCTCGGTGCGCTTCGTCTCGCACTCGATCGACTCCTGGTTCGACGTCAAGATCGAGGCCGCGCTGGACTCCGGCCTGAAGCTGGGGCAGGCGGCGCTGGACGAATCGAAGTCGCAGCTGGGCGCCACCGCGAACACCATCGCCGCGACCCTGGCCGGCCAGGACCAGGCCAACGCGCGCGCGATCCTGACCCGCCTGGTCAGCGGCGAGACCGGCATGCAGAGCGCGCTGCTGCTGTCGGCCGAGGGCCAGGTGCTGGCTTCGGCCGCCGAGGATCCGCAGGTCGACCTGACCCCGGACCTGCCGACGCCGCAGATCCTCAAGCGCGCCGCGCTGCCGGGCGGCTACGCGCAGTCCGAAGGCAGCGCCGAGCGCGAGTTCCGCGACTTCCAGAACGGCGGCGCGCCCACCGGCCTGGACATGGCCACCGGCCTGCGCCTGCGCGCGGTGGTAGCGGTGCCGGAGCCGCCGGGCACGGCGCCGCGCTACCTGCAGCTGATGCAGTCGGTGCCGGTCAACCTGGCCTCGAATGCCCAGGTGCTGCAGGATGCCTACAGCACCTACCAGAACCGCGACTTCTCGCGCAGGGGCCTGCGCAAGATGTACATCGAGACCCTGACACTGACCCTGCTGCTGGCGATCTTCTCCGCCATCGGCAGCGCCTTCCTCATCGCCGGCAACCTGGCGCAGCCGCTACTGGTGCTGGCCGAGGGCACGCGCGCGGTGGCCGAGGGCGACCTCTCGCCGCGTCCGATCGTCGAGACCAGCGACGAACTCGGCACGCTGACGCAATCCTTCAACGCCATGACCGGCCAGCTGTTCGAGGCGCGTTCCGCCGTCGAGCGCAACCGCTCCGCGCTGGAAAGCGCCAAGGCCCACCTGGAGTCGGTGCTGGCCAACATGTCGGCCGGCGTGGTCGTGATGGATGCCGACGGCGTGGTGGTCAACTCGAACGAGGCCGTGCACCGCATCCTGCAGGTGGACGCGAACGCGCTGGCGGGCCGTCCGCTGGATGCGATCGAGGGCCTGGAAGCTTTCGCCAGCGCCGTCACGCGCGCCTTCTCGGCCCAGAGCGCGGCGCAGAGCGCGCATACCTCCGCGCGCCACGGACGCCGCCACGGCGACCTGCGCACGCACTGGCAGCAGCAGATCGAAGTGCCGCGCCGTCCCGGCACCAGCGACGACCACGACCTGACCCTGCTGGCGCGCGGCTCGCGCCTGCCGGTGGGGGCGGGCAGTGGCTTCATCGTGGTGTTCGACGATATCTCCGACGTCATCTCGGCCCAGCGCTCGGTGGCCTGGGGCGAGGTCGCGCGGCGCCTGGCGCACGAGATCAAGAACCCGCTGACGCCGATCCAGCTGTCGGCGGAGCGCATGCAGATGAAGCTGGCCGACCGCCTGGATGCGGACGGCGCCGCGCTGCTGAAGAAGGGCACCGACACCATCGTCACGCAGGTGGACGCCATGAAGCGCATGGTCGACGACTTCCGCGACTACGCCAAGGCGCCGCCGGCGGTGCTGCACCCGCTCGACCTGAACGACCTGATCTCGCAGATCCTGAACCTCTACCTGGCCGGCGACAGCTCGGACGTCATCCACGCCGCATTGGGCGCCAACCTGCCGCCGGTGATGGGCGACGCCACCCAGCTGCGCCAGGTGATCCACAACCTGCTGCAGAACGCCCAGGACGCGCTGGCCGACGCCCCGCCGCCGAACGGCGATGCGCCGCGCATCGACGTCGTCACCGAGGCCATTCACTACGAGGGCGCGGACGGCGCCGCCGGCACCGCGGTGCGCCTGGCGATCGTCGACAACGGCCCCGGCTTCGCGCCGAAAATCCTGTCGCGCGCCTTCGAACCCTACGTCACATCGAAGGTCCGGGGCACCGGTCTGGGCCTGCCGATGGTCAAGAAGATCGTCGACGAACACGGCGGCCGCATCGACGTTGCCAACCGCGCGGACGGATCTGGCGCTTCGGTATCGATTTTGCTGTTAAAGTTAGCACCCGAGGCGAACTTGGCCGAAGTGTAAATCGCGCTTAGAATCTGGGCTGTGTGAGGGTCAGACAGGAAGGCAATACAAGATGGCGAACATACTCGTAGTTGACGATGAAATGGGAATTCGCGAGCTGCTCTCGGAGATCCTCGGCGACGAGGGCCACGTGGTGCAGCTGGCCGAGAACGCGCAGCAGGCCCGTGGCGCACGCCAGCAGGGCGCGCCCGACCTGGTGCTGCTCGACATCTGGATGCCGGACACCGACGGCGTCACGCTGCTCAAGGAATGGCAGCGCGATGGCTTGCTCACCATGCCGGTCATCATGATGTCCGGGCACGCGACGATCGATACCGCGGTCGAGGCGACCCGCATCGGCGCGCTGAACTTCCTCGAAAAGCCGATCGCCCTGCAAAAGCTGCTGAAGGCCGTGCAGCAGGGCCTAACCCGTGCCCAGGAAGTGGCGCGCGCGCCTGCCATCGCGCCGCGCCCGGCCGTGGCCAGCGCCCCTGTGCCCGAGCCGAGCATCCCGAGCGCGCCGATGTACGCTGCCCAGCCGCCGCAGAACGGCGCGATCGGCATCGCCCGCCCGGTCAGCAACGGCGAGGCGCATGCGCATGGCTACACGCTGTCCTTCGACCTGCCGCTGCGCGAGGCGCGCGACGCCTTCGAGCGCATGTATTTCGAGCACCATCTCGGCCGCGAAGGCGGCTCGATGACCCGCGTGGCCGAAAAGACCGGCCTCGAACGCACCCACCTGTACCGCAAGCTCAAGCAACTGGGCGTCGAACCCGGCAAGCTGGGCAAGAAGAACGCCGCGCAATGACTTCGCTCGCTCCCGTGACCACGACGCTGGTCACGGGCTCTTCGGCGGCTGCGCGCGAGCAGGCGATCTTCGATCTGCTGCAGTTGTCAACATCGCACCATCATGGTGCAAAATCCGCGGTGATTCTTGAAGGTCTCGCTCTTGGTACTTCCCCCTTGGACACCCTACCTGCGCATGTCCTGTTCGCGCGCATTGCCCCCGGCTGCCTGTGCTGCGCCGGCAACCTGGTTTTGCGTGTAACATTGAATCGCATGCTGCGCCAACGCCCGGAGCGTCTTTTCATCGGTGTCGCCCGCAGCGAGCATCTTGATCAGTTGCGATCGTGGCTGCAGTCCGAGCCATACGATCAGCTGCTAAGGCTGACTCCCGACCATAGGACCGCGCCTACAGCTCCTCAGGCAATTCCGGATACTTGAAATCGGTTGGGACAGCCCCACCTCAGCATTGAAGTGGAAGGCAATCCTTATTGGTAGCCCGCCGCCGGGCACCATGCTTCGCCAATCTGATCGAGTGAAGGAGTCATCATGAACATGATCTACAACAGCGAGCAATATAGCGTCGTCGAGTTTGGCGTCGATCACAACCTCGAAGCCCTGCGCTTCGGCGGCTACGAGATCGTCGACAAATCCGGCCGTCGCGAAGCATTCATCGGCGGCAAACTGGCTCAATCGTTCCGTCGCGACGTGAACAACCTGATCGCAAGCGAGCCGACGATGGAAGAGATCGACGAGTTCCTGGGTTCCTACGATACCCTGATGAGCCAGCCGGTCGTCCTGCATTGAAACCCGCATCGCTCCGGGCCTGTCGCCTACGCTTATTGTGAGGCGGGGCCCGGCAGCCAGCACATGGTGTTAAGCTTCTCCCATGTGCCAATTACTCGCCATGAATTGCAATGTCCCCACTGACATTGTCTTCAGCTTTACCGGCTTCGCCCACCGCGGCGGCCGCACCGATACCCACCACGACGGCTGGGGCATCGCCTTCTTCGAGGGCGCCGGGGTCCGCCATTTCGTCGACCACCAGGCCGCCATCGCCTCGCCGATCGCCGAACTGATCAAGCAGTACCCGATCAAGTCGCTGAACGTCATCGCCCACATCCGCAAGGCCACGCAAGGGCAGGTCGCCCTGGAAAACTGCCATCCCTTCGTGCGCGAGCTGTGGGGCCGCTACTGGGTGTTCGCCCACAACGGCGACCTCAAGGATTTCACACCGGTGCTCGACGGTCCTTTCCGCCCGGTCGGCAACACCGACAGCGAACGCGCCTTCTGCTTCCTGCTGCAGCAGCTGCGCGAACGCTTCGGCGACCAGATGCCCGCGATGCCGGCCCTGCGCGCGGCCATCCGCGACCTGGTGCACGTGATCGCGCGCCACGGCACCTTCAACATGATGCTGTCGGACGGCACGGCGATGTTCGCCCATTGCTCGACCAAGCTGTGCTACGTCGTGCGCCGGTATCCTTTCACGCAAGCCTGCCTGGCCGACGAGGATTTGTCGGTCGATTTTTCGCAGGTGACCACGCCGAACGACCGCGTCGCCATCATCGTCACCACGCCGCTCACGACCAACGAAACCTGGACCGAATTCGCACCCGGCGAGCTGAAGGTCTTCGTCGATGGATGGCCGTTGTCGGAATAATCTGAAATGTGATCGTATTGGCACGTTTTTGGCAGGAAATTAATGCCTAAAAGCCACTAGGCGGGCGGAATGCGGTAAAGTAGCCCGGTGTTCAAGCTGCCAACGAGTCCGAGATGACCGATACCCCGAGCCAGGATCAGGCCGAGCATCCCTTGCGGGTGCGTGATTTCTACCTGGGCCGCCAGCCCGTGTTGGACCGCAACCAGGCGCTGTTCGGATACGAGCTGCTGTTCCGCAGCACGCCGCTCGGCCAGGCGAATATCGGCGCCGGGACGCCTTCCGCGCCCACTCCCGGCCTGAGCGCCACCGCCACCGTCATCGCCCACGCTGCCCAGCTCGGCCTGGCGCGTGCGATCGGCGACGCTCACTGCTTCATCAACGTCGACGCCGACGTGCTGGGCAGCGACATCTACGCCTTCCTGCCGCGCGAGCGCACCGTGCTCGAACTCGCGCCTTCCGTGGTGCCCGACGATGCGGTGCTGGCGCGCATGGCCGAACTGGCCGGCCACGGCTTCCAGTTCGCCCTCGACGGCATCGGCGGCGCGGGCGCCAATGAAGCCGAGCGCCTGCAGAAGCTGCTGCCAATGGCCCGCTTCGTGAAACTCGATGTGCGCAACAACGCGCAGCCGGCGCTGTCCGGCCTGGTAGCGCGCCTGCACGGCATGAACAAGACCGTGGTGGCGGACAAGGTCGAGACCCGCGACGAATACCAGGCCTGCATGGACCTCGGCGTCGACTACTTCCAGGGCTATTATTTCGCCCGTCCCTCGGTGCTGGGTGGGCGCAAGCTCTCGCCTTCGCAACTGGCGGTGCTGGAGCTGATGAACAAGGTCACCTCCGATGTCGACAACGCCGACATCGAACGCGCCGTGAAGCGCGACGTGACCGTCGCCATGAACCTGCTGCGCCTGGTGAACACGCCGGCCGTCGGTGCGCGCCAGCGCATCGATTCGGTGTCCCAGGCCCTGCTGGTGCTGGGCCGGCGCCAGCTGCAGCGCTGGCTGCAGATCATGCTGTACGCCGAGCCGGGCACGCGCGGCCACAACCAGACCCCGCTGCTGATGCTGGCCACCACGCGCGGCCGCCTGATGGAGCTGCTGGCCCAGCGCCTGCGCCCGGGCCAGCGCTACCTGTCCGAGATCGCCTTCACGGTCGGCATCATGTCGCTGATGGACGTCCTGTTCGGCATCCCGATGGCCGACATCGTCGAGCAGATCCCGGTCAGCGACGAGATCACCAATGCGCTGCTGCGCCGCAGCGGCTTCTTCGGCGAGCTGCTCAAGCTGGCCGAATGCATCGAGTCGCCCGACAGCCAGGACGACGGCGTGCTGCCGACCCTGCGCGGCCTGGCGATTTCAGGCGACGACATGGTCGAACTCGAGATGGCCGCGTTCCAGTGGAGTGACAGCGTAGTGCGCTACGCAATCTGATGGCGCCTTGATCAACCTACTGCGCGTTGCAGCTTCGGCCTGCGATGCTCGCCGTACCGTAAGTACGGCTGCGCTTCTCGGCCAAATCTGCGGCCGCTCGCTACGGTTGCTCAAGGCGCCGTTACGCTAACTATAGTCAAGGGACCAAATGGCCTCAGTACTTCTAAGCGTTTCTAATCTGGTCAAGACTTACGGGACACGGCGGGCCGTCGACGGCGTCTCCTTCCGCGTGCTGGCCGGCCAGACCGTGGGCCTGCTGGGGCCGAACGGCGCCGGCAAGTCGACCATCGTCGGCATGCTGTGCGGCCTGCTGGCGCCGGATGCCGGCGACATCGTCCTCGGCAGCGAGCGCGTCGCGCCGGGCGCCGCGGCGGTCAAGCGCAAGATCGGCGTGGTGCCGCAGGACCTGGCGCTGTACGACGATTTGTCGGCCCTGGAAAACCTGAAGCTGTTCGGCGCCCTGTACGGCCTGCGCGGCAAGCAGTTGGCCGAGCGGGTCGAGACGGTGCTGGGGCAGGTGAACCTGGCGGACCGCGCGCGCGACAAGCCCGCGACCTATTCCGGCGGGATGAAGCGGCGTTTGAACATCGCCGCCGCCCTGATGCACGATCCGCAGCTGCTGATCCTGGACGAGCCCACCGTCGGCGTCGACCCGCAAAGCCGCAACGCCATCTTCGACACCCTGGAAGCCCTGCAGGCCCAGGGCAAGGCCCTGATCTACACCAGCCACTACATGGAAGAGGTGGAGCGCCTGGCCGACCACATCGTCATCATCGACCACGGCAAGGTGCTGGCGGACGAGAGCCCGGCCTCGCTGCACAGCCGCCTGGCCGCCCAGGCCGCGCTGCGCGTGGAACTGGCCGAGCCGGCGCATGCGTCGCTGCTGGACGGCTTGCGTGCGCATCGCGGTGTCATTTCATTGAGCTGCAATGAGCTGACTGCCGACGGCGTCGCCCTCGACATCGGCCTGGCGCAGGCCGCCGATGCCTTGCCGGTGATGGGCTGGCTGCAGCAGGCCGGCTGCCGGCCGCTGCACTTCGCCACCGCACGCACCAGCCTCGAAGACATCTTCCTGGCCCTGACCGGACGTTCCCTGCGCGATTAAGCTGAGCTGAGCCGACATGACTGCCTTCTATGCCCTGATCCGCAAGGATCTCATCCTGTTTCTATCGGACCGCCGCGCGCTGGTGATGACCCTGGTGCTGCCGATCGTGATCGCAGCCTTCTTCGGCTCCCTGTTCGGCGGTAATGCCAAGACCAGCGCGATCGAGGTCGCGCTGGTGCAGCAGGACACGAGCGAGATCGGGAATAAAATCGCTGCCGGCCTGAAGGCGGATCCCAACCTGCACATCACGACGATGGCCATGGACGATGCAGAAAAGGCCGTGCGCAAGGGCGACCAGAAAGTCGCGATCGTGCTGCCGGCGGGCTTTGGCGAAGCGGCCGGAGCGGCCCTGTTCGGCAACAGCAAAAAGCCCGGGATTCCGCTGCTGTACGATCCCTCGCAGCCGGCCGTGCTGGGCATGGTCAAGGGCATGCTGACGCAGCAGGTGATGTCGGTCGTGAGCGCCGAGATGTTCGGCGGGAAGATGGGCCAGGAGATGACTGCCCGGAGCATGCAGCAGCTCCAGGAGCAGGCGAAGACCGACCCGGACAGCAAGGTGCTGGTCGACATGCTGGCCAGCGTGCAGAAGTACCAGGCATTGCCGGTCAAGGACGGCGCCGCGGCCGGCCCCTCGAAAGGCATGACCATGCCCTTCACGACGCTCGACAAGCAGCTCTCCAGCGGCATCGCGGAGCAGGGCTACAACGCCTATGCGCACGCCTTCGCCGGCATGGGCGTGCAGTTCATCCTCTTCATGGGCATCGACATGGGCATCGGCATCCTGCTGGCCCAGCGCAGCGGTGTCTGGAACCGCCTGCTGGCGGCGCCGGTGGGCCTGACCCAGGTGCTGCTGGCGCGCGCGGCGTCCGGCGCCATCATCGCCTTCGCGCTGCTGTGCATCGTGTTCACGGTAGCGGTGTTCGTGTTCGGCGTGCATATCGCCAGCCTGCCGGGCTTCCTCGGCATGGCGCTGTCCTTCGGCGTCCTGACCGCCTGCCTGGGCCTGGTGATCGCCGCCTTCGGCAAGACCCCGGAAGCGGCGCGCCGCATTGCCATGTTCGCGATCCTGATCATGGTGATGCTGGGCGGCGCGTGGATGCCGTCTTTCCTGTTCCCGTCATGGATGCAGCAGCTGACGCTGGCGGTGCCGACGCGCTGGGCGATCGATGGGCTGGATGCGATTACGTGGCGTGGGCAGGATGCGATGGCGGTGCTGCCGGCGATGGGGGTGCAGCTGGGGTTTGCGCTGGTGTTTGCGCTGCTGGCTGTGTGGAAGTTCAAGCGCAGCTAACTCGTCGTTCCCGCGCAGGCGGGAACCCAAGTTCTGCATGAGCTATCGAAACGCCTGCAAACTTGGGTCCCCGCCTTCGCGGGGACGACCGTATCAAAGGTTCGGCGCCAGGTAACGCTCGACATCCTCTTTCGGCAAGCCCCGGCGGCCAGCCATGTCATCCACCTGATCCTGCCCGATCTTCCCGACCACGAAGTACTTCGACTCCGGGTGCGAGAAGTAGAAGCCCGACACCGCGGCCCCCGGGTACATCGCGAACGACTCGGTCAGCTGCATGCCGATTTCTTCGGCCTGCAGGGTCTTGAACAGCTCCGCCTTGACCGTGTGCTCCGGGCAGGCCGGGTAGCCCGGCGCCGGGCGGATGCCCACGTAGGCTTCCTTGATCAGCTGCTCGTTGCTGAGGTTCTCCAGCGGCTCGTAGCCCCACAGGTCGGTGCGCACGCGCTCGTGCATGTACTCGGCAAAGGCTTCGGCCAGGCGGTCGGCCAGGGCCTTCACCATGATGGACGAGTAGTCGTCGCCTTCAAGCTCGAAGCGCTTCTCGATCTTCTCGGCGCCCAGGCCGGCCGTCACCGCGAACATGCCGATGTAGTCGGCCACGCCGGAGTCCTTCGGCGCGATGAAGTCGGACAGGCACTGGTTCGGGCGCTGCACGCCGTCGACCACCGGCTTCACGCCCTGCTGGCGCAGGCCGTACCAGGTGAAGGCGACCTCGCTGCGCGTGTCGTCGGTGTAGACCTCGATGTCGTCGTCGTTGACCGTATTCGCCGGCAGCAGCGCGACCGCGCCGTTGGCCGTCAGCCAGCGCCCGTCGACGATCTTCTTCAGCATCGCCAGGCCTTCCTCGAACACCTTGCTGGCGGCTTCGCCCACCACTTCATCGGTGAGGATGGCGGGGTAGGGGCCGGCCAGGTCCCAGGTCTGGAAGAAGGGACCCCAGTCGATGTAGCGCGCCAGCGTGCCCAGGTCGACGTTCTTGAAGACGCGGCGGCCGACGAACTTCGGCTTTACGGGCGCGTAGTCCAGCTTGGCCTTGTTGGCGCGCGCCTGCTCCAGGCTCACCATCGGCAGCGCCTTCTTGTTGGCGTGCTGCTCGCGGATGCGCTCGTAGTCCACCGCCAGCTCGGCCACGTAGGCGTCGCGTGAATCCGCGGTCACCAGGGCCTGGCCCACCGACACCGAACGCGAGGCATCCGGCACGTACACCACCGGGCCTTCGTAGTGCGGCGCGATTTTCACCGCGGTGTGGGCGCGGCTGGTGGTGGCGCCGCCGATCAGCAGCGGCACCTGGCGCTCGCGGAAGTAAGGATCGCGCTGCATCTCGCGCGCCACATAGGCCATCTCTTCCAGCGAAGGCGTGATCAGGCCGGACAGGCCGATGATGTCCGCGTTCTCTTCCTTGGCCTTGGCCAGGATCTCGGCGGCGGGCACCATCACGCCCATGTTGACGATCTCGAAGTTATTACATTGCAGGACCACCGAGACGATGTTCTTGCCGATGTCGTGCACGTCGCCCTTCACGGTCGCGATCACCATCTTGCCCTTCGGCTTGGCGACGATGCCGGTGCGCGCTTCCTCTGCCGCTTTTTCGGCTTCGATGAAGGGGATCAGGTGGGCCACGGCCTGCTTCATGACGCGCGCCGATTTCACCACCTGGGGCAGGAACATCTTGCCCTGGCCGAACAGGTCGCCGACCACGTTCATGCCGTCCATCAGCGGGCCTTCGATCACCTGGATCGGACGGCCGCCCTCGGCAGCGATTGCAGCGCGCGCTTCCTCGGTGTCCTCGACGATCCACTGCGTGATGCCGTGCACCAGCGCGTGCGCCAGGCGCTTGCCGACCGGGGCGTCGCGCCATTCGAGGTTCGCTTCCTGTTTATTCCCGCCGGCCTTCAGCGTGCCGGCGAATTCGATCATGCGCTCGGTGGCGTCCTTGCGGCGGTTCAGCACCACGTCCTCGACACGCTCGCGCAGCTCCGGCGCGAGGTCGTCGTAGACACCGATCATGCCGGCGTTGACGATCCCCATGGTCATGCCGGCCTTGATCGCGTGATACAGGAACACGGTGTGGATGGCTTCGCGCGCCGGGTCGTTGCCGCGGAAGGAGAAGGACACGTTCGACACGCCGCCCGACACCTTCGCGTGCGGCAGGTTCTCGCGGATCCAGCGCGTGGCGTTGATGAAGTCGACCGCGTAGTTGTCATGCTCTTCGATGCCGGTGGCGATCGCGAAGATGTTCGGGTCGAAGATGATGTCTTCCGGCGGGAAGCCGACCCGTTCGGTCAGCACTTTATAAGCGCGTGCGCAGATCTCGGTCTTGCGCTCGAAGGTGTCGGCCTGGCCCTGCTCGTCGAAGGCCATCACGATCACGGCGGCGCCGTAGCGGCGGCACAGCTTGGCCTGGCGGATGAATTCTTCCTCGCCTTCCTTCATCGAGATCGAGTTGACGATGGCTTTACCTTGCACGCACTTCAGGCCAGCCTCGATCACGCTCCACTTCGAGGAGTCGATCATGATCGGCACGCGCGAGATGTCCGGCTCGGACGCGATCAGGTTCAGGAAGCGCGTCATGGCCGCCTGCGAATCCAGCATCGCCTCGTCCATGTTGATGTCGATGACCTGGGCGCCGTTCTCGACCTGCTGGCGGGCTACCGACAAAGCCTCGTCGAACTGTTCGTTCAGGATCATGCGCGCGAAGGCCTTGGAGCCGGTCACGTTGGTGCGCTCGCCCACGTTCACGAACAGCGAGGCATCGTCGATGGTGAAGGGCTCCAGGCCCGACAGGCGCAGCGCGGTCGGCACTTCCGGCACGGTGCGCGGGGTGGACTTGGCCATCACCTCGGCGATGGCCTTGATGTGTTCCGGCGTGGTGCCGCAGCAGCCGCCGGCCACGTTGACGAAGCCGGCTTCCGCGAATTCCTTCAGCAGCGCCGAGGTGTCGGCCGGCAGCTCGTCGAAGCCGGTGTCGCTCATCGGATTGGGCAGGCCGGCGTTCGGGTAGATGCACACATAGGTGTCGGCGATCGTCGACAGCTCCTGCGCGTACGGGCGCATGAGCGCAGCTCCCAGGGCGCAGTTCAGGCCGATGGTCAGCGGCTTCGCGTGGCGCACCGAATTCCAGAAAGCCGGCACGGTCTGGCCGGACAGGATGCGGCCCGAGGCGTCGGTGACGGTTCCGGAGATCATCAGCGGCAGGCGCGGCGTCTCGGGATGTTCGTCGAAATACTGGTCGATCGCAAACAGCGCGGCCTTGCAGTTCAGGGTGTCGAAGATGGTCTCGACCAGCAGCAGGTCAACGCCGCCGTCGACCAGGCCGCGCAGCTGCTCATAATAAGAAGCGACCAGCTGGTCGAATGACACGTTGCGCGCGGCCGGGTCGTTCACGTCCGGCGAAATCGAGGCGGTCTTCGGGGTCGGGCCGAGGGCGCCGGCGGCGAAGCGCGGCTTGTCCGGGGTCGAGTACTTCGCGCAGGCGGCGCGCGCCAGCTTGGCGGCCTCCACGTTCATCTCGTAGACCAGTTCCGCCATGTGGTAGTCGTCCTGGGCGATGCTGGTGGCGCCGAAGGTGTTCGTCTCGATCAGGTCGGCGCCGGCCGCGAGGTAGCGCTCGTGGATCTCCTGGATGATCTGCGGCTGGGTCAGGTTCAGCAGCTCGTTGTTACCCTTCACGAACAGCTCGCGCGCGCCGCTTCCTTCCGGTGCGGCGAAATCCTTGAAGCGCTCGCCGCGGTAGGCCTGCTCGTCGAGCTTGTACTGCTGGATGATCGTGCCCATCGCGCCATCGAGGATCATGATGCGGCGCGCGAGGATCTCGCGCAGCTGGGCGTCGGCGGGGGAGTAGGCGGGGGCGGCGGTGGTCATCGTCAATTTTTCCAGGCGGTTTTACAGAGGCGGGTCTTCGATTATACCTTTACTAGCAGAGTTTGTTCCCGTGTCAAGCAGCTGCTGCCAATCGGCGCAAAGGAAGGGCAGAAGAAGACCAAAAACGGCGGTTCTGTAAAGACGTTTGTATCTTTATGTATCAAAAGCCGCATTGTTACAGTGCGATACAAAATGAGGCTTATTAGCAATTTCCCGGATACATACACCGACGACAATTAATTCCATGGAGCCGCCGCTGGCGCGGCCCTAGTCCAAATCGTACGGAATGCGCGGACCCGTCGTCCGCCGCCTCAATGGGAAGAATTGAAATGAACAAAGAATATGTGCCTGAGTGGGACCAGCCGGCAACCCGCACTGAAGAAAGCACGTCGAAGCAGAACGCGGTCAGCGGCGTGAAGCAGATCGTCACCATCCGCCTGGATGTGGACATGCTGGAATGGTTCAAGTCGGCCGGTCCGGGCTACCAGACCCGCATCAACCAGGTCCTGCGCGAATACATGGAAGCCAATCGCGTGCGTGCTCAAGGCGAGCAGCAGTAAGCGAAAAAAAAGGGGGCCCTGCCCCCTTCGTTTTTTATTCGAAGTATTACTCGAACGACACGCCGTCGAACGAAAATCCCTTCAGAAACTCCCCAGCCGCCAGGCGCTTGCCGCCCGGTTTCTGCAGTTCCGTCAGGCGCAGCGCGCCTTCCCCGCAAGCCACCACGATCCCCTGGGCATCTGCCGACAGGACCTGGCCAGGTCGACCCTTGCCATCCACTGCCTGCGCATTCCAGATTTTCACGGTCACGCCACCCGCCTGCGCATGCGCACCCGGGAAAGGATTGAACGCCCGCACCTTGCGCGCCAGCTCGAGGGCAGGGCGGGCCAAAGCCAGCTTCGCCTCTTCCTTGCTGATCTTGGCGGCATAGGTCACGCCTTCCTCCGGCTGCGGCTCGGCCTGCAGGCCGCCCGCCGCCATCCGCTGCAAGGCATCGACGATCATGCGGCCGCCCATCCCGGCCAGCTTGTCGTGCAGGCTGCCGGTGGTGTCCGTGTCCGAAATGGGCAGGCGCTCCATCAGCAGCATCGGGCCGGTGTCCAGACCTTCTTCCATCTCCATGATGGTCACGCCGGTCTCGGGATCGCCGGACTCGATTGCACGGTGGATGGGCGCGGCGCCGCGCCAGCGCGGCAGCAGCGAACCGTGGATATTGATGCAGGGCTTGATATCGAGGGTCGCGCGCGGCAGGATCAGGCCATAGGCCGCGACCACCATCACGTCATAGTCGGTAGCCAGCAGGCGCTCGTGCGCGGCTTTCGCTTCTTCCGCGCGCTGCGGGTCTTTGGCATCCATGCGTAAAGAGAGCGGCTGCAGCACCTCGATGCCGTGGGCCAGCGCGACCTGCTTGACCGCGGACGCCTGCAGCTGCATGCCGCGCCCGGCCGGGCGGTCCGGCTGGGTCAGCACCAGCGGAATCTCGAAGCCGGCCTCGATCAGGGCGCGCAGCGCGACAGCGGCAAACTCGGGCGTGCCCGCGAAGACGGCCTTCATGCGCGCCGCCATCAACGACGGCCGGCGGCCTTGGGCCCGCTGTTTTGCAGGGCGCGCTCTTCCTTCTGCAGCTTGGTCTTGATGCGGTTGCGCTTCAGCGGCGACAGGTATTCCACAAAAACCTTGCCCATCAGGTGGTCCATCTCGTGCTGGATGCAGACCGCCAGCAGGCCGTCGCATTCCATCTCGAAGGGCTTGTTGTGCTGGTCGACGGCTTTCACCTTGACACGCGCGGGACGCTCGACGCCGTCGTAGATGCCGGGCACCGACAGGCAGCCCTCGTCATAGACCTGCTTTTCCGGGCTGGACCAGGTGATTTCCGGGTTGATGAAGACCAGCAAGCCGTCGTGCGTCTCGGTGGTGTCGATGACGATCACCTGCTCGTGCACGTCGACCTGGGTGGCGGCCAGGCCCACGCCCGGGGCGTCGTACATGGTCTCGGCCATGTCCGCGACCAGCGTTTCAAGGCGCGCGTCGAATTCGGTGACCGGGTTGGCCACTTTGTGCAGGCGCGGGTCGGGATAGCGGAGGATGTTCAGTAAGGCCATGGTTCTCGATTAATCTGTTTATTCTAGGGATAGTGCGTAGATGGGGTGTCGGCCATGCGCGTTCAAGCCTGTACAATTGTTTCCGCACAGACATAAAAGCAACACGTCGCGCTGGTAGCAGAACGCGCTTGTCTTGCTAGTTCATGGATTTGTGGGCAGAATTTGATTCAGTTCGGCAACCCTTTAGTCCATCAAGCCTTTGATCCGGCGTGCGGTCAGGGATTGTTTGCCGCGTACGCATAGCCGCACTTTACGGACACTTTGATGAAAAATTTTAGCACAGGCGTGGTCCGATCGCTCACGGGCCGCACTGCCGCCGTCGCCCTGGCTGCCGTCCTGGCGCTGCCCGCCCAGGCCGCGCCGGCATCCGCCGGTCCCCACTGCAGCTTCCGTCCTAACGCGCCCGACCAGCACGTGGTCGTCAAGCGCGATACCTTGTGGGATATTTCGGGCAAGTTTCTCGAACATCCCTGGTGCTGGCCCGAAGTCTGGGGCATGAACCGCGACGAGATCCGCAATCCGCACTGGATCTACCCGGGCCAGATCATCTATTTCGACCGCGCCCATGGCCGCCTGACGCTGACCAAGCCGGGCACACTCGATGCCGACGCCGGCCTGCCGCCGGTCACCAGGCTGTCGCCCCAGATCCGCACCGAGGAACTGGAGCGCGGCGCGATTTCCTCGATCCCGTCGAGCGCGATCGAACCCTTCCTGACCCAGCCGCTGGTGATCGAGCCGGGCGAACTGAATGCCGCGCCCCGCATCGCCGCCGCCCCGGAAACCCGGGTCTACCTGGCCGAAGGCGACCGCATCTACGTGCGCGGCGCCCTGAACGGCGCCACTTCGTTCCAGGTCTTCCGTCCGGGCAAGCCGCTGGTCGACCCGGACACCGGCAAGGTCGTCGCCCATGAGGCCGCTTATGTGGGCTCGGCCAAACTGGTCAAGGAAGCTGGGCCGGGTGTGGACGTGCACAGCTTCGTCGTCACCAGCTCGGTGCAGGAGATGGGCGTGGGCGACCGCCTGCTGCCGACTCCTCCCATGCCGCTGCGCAATTACGTGCCGCATGCGCCGGCGCGACCCGTTACGGCCCGCATCATGGCCATGGCCAGCGAATCGAATTACGCTGCGCAGAGCCAGGTCGTGACTGTCAACCGGGGCGCACTTGACGGACTCGATGTCGGCTCCGTCCTGCAGCTCTATCATCTCGGGAAGACGATCCAGGACCCGGGCGGCAGCAAAGGCTTCCTCGGTTTCGGCAAGTCGACGATGCGGATGCCGGACGAGCAGTTTGGCGAACTGTTCATTTTCCGGGTGTTCGGCCATGTCTCGTATGGACTGGTCATGCAAGTGACGTTGCCGGTGGAAATCGGCGACGTGGCGAAATCACCGGAGTAATTTTGCCGTGCAGGACACGGACTCCCACACCCCACACAAAGCGGCCGCTGCAGACAATCCAGCGGCCGCGGTGTTTTTAAGCGACGCCCGCGTTGCGGCCTGGCTGCGTCTGGAACGCGCCGCCGGCATCGGGCCGCGCACGGCAAGCAAGCTGCTGGATGCCTTCGGCTGTGCCGAAGGCATCCTCGAAGCCGGCAGCGACGAGCTGGCCGCCTTGATTGGTCCGGCTCAATTGCGTTCACTAAAGACGCCGGCGTCAATCGAAACGGAGCAGTTGATCGAAGCCACGCTGCGCTGGCGTGCACAGCCCGGTCACCACATATTGGCGCTGGGCGAACCCGGTTATCCCGAACTGCTGGCGAATATTCCCGATCCGCCGCTGCTGCTCTATATAAAAGGACGTGTGGAATTGCTCGACGCGCCCATGCTGGCCATGGTCGGCAGCCGCAACGCCAGCGTCCAGGGCAAGGCGAATGCGCTGGCCTTTGCCGAGGCGCTGTCCGGCGCCGGCCTGTGCATCGTGTCCGGCCTGGCGCTGGGCATCGACGCCGCCGCGCACGAAGGCGCCTTGAAAGGCGGCGGTTCGACTGTTGCCGTGATCGGCACCGGCCCGGACCTGGTCTACCCGGCGCGCAACCGCGCACTGTGCGAACGCATCGCCGCGGAAGGCTGCATCGTCAGCGAGTACCCGGTCGGCACGCGGCCGCTGCCCGGCAATTTCCCGAAGCGTAACCGGATCATCAGCGGACTGGCGGCCGGGGTGCTGGTGGTCGAGGCGGCGGCGCAGTCCGGTTCATTGATCACGGCGCGCCAGGCGGCCGAGCAGGGCAGGGACGTGTTCGCGATTCCCGGCTCGATCCATGCGGCGCTGGCCAAGGGCTGCCACCTCCTGATCCGCGAAGGGGCCAAGCTGGTCGACACGGCAGCCGACGTATTGGAGGCGATGGCCTGGTCGCCGCTGGTGCGCGCGCCTGCCGTTGCGATGCCGGCAAAGCGCCCGGACGAGACCGTCCCGGACGGCAGCGAAGCCCTGCTGGCGGCGCTCGGTCACGACCCGGTCGAACCCGATATCCTTATTGCATCGATGAATATCAGCCCTGCATTATTGAGCAGCCAATTGCTTGCGCTAGAGCTCGCTGGACTGCTGGAACGGCGGCCCGGTGGCAGGGTGCAAAGAGTGGTGAAGTGAGTGGCGAAGCGGATAAGGCCGATAAACAACGATGATGTTTCTAGACGGCAGCTGACCTTGTGACGCACTTGTGCCGGGGCGAACTTAGCTGCTACAGTAGCGTCACCATGTTCGACATCCTAGTCTACCTTTACGAGACGTACTACCGTCCCGATGCCTGCCCAGAGCCGGAGGCCCTGGCACGCAAGCTGTCTGCCGTCGGTTTCGACGATATCGAAATTTCCGAGGCGCTGGACTGGCTGAACGGTCTCACCGAAATGGCCGGGACGATCAACCCTGCCCTGGAATCCAGCGGCACCCGTTTCTATGTTTCGCAGGAAGTCGACACTCTCGGCAGCGCCGCCGTCGGCTTCATCCAGTTCCTCGAGCTGGCCGGTCTCCTCACTGCCTGCCAGCGTGAGATCGTCATCGAACGCGCCCTGGCGCTGGACGAATCCCCAGTTACCCTTGGCAAGCTGAAAATCATCGTCCTGATGCTGCTGTGGAGCCAGGGCAAGGAGCCGGACGCGCTGATGTTCGACGACCTGTTCGGCGCCGACGAAGACGAGGATGCTGAGCCGCGCCTTCTGCATTGATATTCCACAATTGTAATGACGAAAACGGCGCTGCGGCGCCGTTTTTTCTTGCAATAAAGCAAGATGAAGCGTATTTTGCCTCAGCAACGAACAGGTACAGTCTACTTGCAAGGTGCGTGGCAACCCGCTTATCATTTGCCGCAATCCGCTAATTGTTACCAATAAGCTATCAACAGACGGGAATCGCCGGGACGCACTTCCCGATCCGTCTGGCCGCCGTCATGTATGATGCGCGAGCCGCGACTATCGAACACATAGAGAAACCATATGACCAAAGCCCTCATCATTGCCGAGAAACCCTCCGTGGCGAACGACATCGCCAAGGCGCTCGGCGGCTTTACCAAGCACGATGAGTATTTCGAATCCGACGAATACGTCCTGTCGTCCGCCGTCGGCCACCTGCTGGAAATCGCGGTGCCCGAGGAGTACGACGTCAAGCGCGGCAAGTGGAGCTTCACCCACCTGCCGATGATCCCGCCGTACTTTGCGCTGAACCCGATCGCCAAGACCGAATCGCGTCTCAAGGTGCTGAACAAGCTGATCAAGCGCAAGGACGTCACCACCCTGATCAACGCATGCGACGCGGGCCGCGAAGGGGAGCTGATCTTCCGCCTGATCGCCCAGAACGCCAAGGCCAAGCAATCGGTCAAGCGCCTGTGGCTGCAGTCGATGACGCCGAACGCGATCCGCGACGGCTTCGCCCACCTGCGCACTGACGAAGAGATGATGCCGCTGGCCGATGCCGCGCGCTGCCGCTCGGAAGCGGACTGGCTGATCGGCATCAACGGCACCCGCGCCATGACTGCCTTCAACTCGAAGGAAGGCGGCTTCTTCCTGACGACGGTCGGCCGCGTGCAGACCCCGACCCTGTCGATCGTGGTCGAGCGCGAAGAAAAGATCCGCAAGTTCGTGCCGCGCGATTACTGGGAAGTGCGCGCCGAGTTCGTCTGCGCCGCCGGCGTCTACGAAGGGCGCTGGCTGGACACCAAGTTCAAGAAGGACGAGAACGATCCGGAAAAGCGCGCCGAGCGCCTGTGGAGCAAGGCCGCTGCCGAATCCATCGTCGTGGCCTGCCACGGCAAGCAGGGCGTCGTTACCGAGGAATCGAAGCCGACCACCTCGATGGCCCCGGCCCTGTTCGACCTGACCTCGCTGCAGCGCGAAGCCAACGGCCGCTTCGGCTTCTCGGCCAAGAACACCCTGGGCCTGGCCCAGGCGCTGTACGAAAAGCACAAGGTGCTGACCTACCCGCGTACCGATTCGCGCGCGCTGCCGGAAGACTACCTGAACACGGTCAAGCAGACCCTGGAAGTCCTGAAGGGGAACTCGAATTACCACCAGTTCGCCAAGCAGATCCTGGACAAGGGCTGGGTCAAGCCGAACAAACGCATCTTCGACAACAGCAAGATCTCGGACCACTTCGCGATCATCCCGACCGGCGTGGTGCCGAAGAACCTGTCCGAGCCTGAGCAGAAGCTCTACGACCTGGTCACGCGCCGCTTCATGGCCGTGTTCTTCCCGGCCGCCGAGTTCCTGGTCACGACCCGCTTCACCGAAGTCTCGGGCCACCAGTTCAAGACCGAAGGCAAGGTCATGACCAACCCCGGCTGGCTGGCCGTGTACGGCAAGGATGCCGCCACCGGCGACGACAAGGACGGCGCCAGCCTGGTCCCGGTCGCCAAGGGCGAGAAGGTCCTGGCCGACAAGGTCACGCCGAACGGCTTGGTCACGAAACCGCCCGCACGCTACAACGAAGCGACCCTGCTGTCGGCCATGGAAGGCGCGGGCAAGCTGGTCGACTCCGACGAGCTGCGCGACGCCATGGCCGGCAAGGGCCTGGGCACGCCGGCAACGCGCGCGGCCATCATCGAAGGCCTGCTGACCGAGAAGTACCTGCTGCGCGAAGGCCGCGAGATGATTCCGACCGCCAAGGCGTTCCAGTTGATGACCCTTTTGCGCGGCCTGGGCGTGAACGAACTGACGGCGCCGGAACTGACCGGCGAGTGGGAATACAAGCTGTCGCAGATGGAAAAGGGCAACATCACGCGTGAAGAGTTCATGCGCGAGATCGCCCAGATGACCCAGATCATCGTCAAGCGCGCCAAGGAATACGACAACGACACCATCCCGGGCGAGTACGCTACCCTTAAAACGCCGTGCCCGAACTGCGCCGGCGTGGTCAAGGAAAACTACCGCCGTTTCGCCTGCACCAAGTGCGACTTCTCGATGTCCAAGGTGCCGGGCGGCCGCCAGTTCGAGATCGAGGAAGTCGAGGAACTGCTGCAGAAGCGCACCATCGGTCCGCTGCAGGGCTTCCGCTCGAAGATGGGCCGCCCGTTCGCCGCGGTGCTGCGCATCGTGCGCGACGAGGACATCCACAACTACAAGCTGGAGTTCGACTTCGGCCAGGACAAGGACGAGGGCGAGGACGGCGAGGGCGTCGACTTCACCGGCCAGACCGCGCTCGGCCCCTGCCCGAAATGCTTCGGCGGCGTCTACGAGATGCCCTTGGCCTACGTGTGCGAGAAGAGCGTGTCCAAGCCCAAGACCTGCGACTTCCGCAGCGGCCGCATCATCCTGCAGCAGGAAATCCTGCCGGAGCAGATGGCCAAGCTGCTGAACGACGGCAAGACCGACCTGCTGCCGGGCTTCATCTCGCAGCGCACGCGCCGTGCCTTCAAGGCTTACTTGGTGCGCGGCAAAGATGGCAAGATCAGCTTCGAGTTCGAGCCACGCGCAGTCAAGCCGGGTGCGAAGCCGAAAGCCGGCGCTGCGGTTGCGGATGAAGGCGAGGGCGGCGATGTTGCGGTAGCGGCCAAGAAGACTGCGGCGCGTAAAGCGCCGGCCAAGGCTGCGACCAAGACGGCGGCCAAGAAGGCGCCTGCGAAGACGGCTGCGGCGAAGCCGGCGGCCAAGCGGGCGGCTAGTACGGCGAAGTAAGCCGGCGCCTTTGGCCTTGCTGCATGCATGAGAACCGCGGACCTGTGTCTGCGGTTTTTTTTCGTGGGTCGCCCGGCTTAGTGCTTGCCTTTCTTGTCCTTCCCAAGTTCCCGCCAGTCCTTCTCATTCAACTCGACGTCGAACTTCTTCGCCGCAGCCTGGATATGCTTCCAGGCCTCATCCCGCTCCTGGTCCGTCACGCCCTCGACCCGGTCGAAGCGGGCGACGGCGTTGCGCACGTGGCTGGCGTCCTCCAGCGGCTCCTTGCGCTGCTTGGGAAAGGCGAATTGCCTGCCCGGGATCTCGTCCCGGTCTTCCTGGTCCAGTTTGCTCATGGGGCCTCCTCGGTATGCGTGGCCGATTATGCCCCTGGCAGCGATGCGCCGGCGGACGCTTGCAAGGGACGTAAAAAAACCGCGAATCGCTTCGCGGTTTTTTTACGCCTGCCGCACTCGGCGGCGGCGGCAGAAACTTATTCCTGCCAATCCTGCAGCGCCTTGATCGCCGCCTCCCCGTTGCGGATCGCCTTCACGCGACGCACGATTTCGGCGCGGTAGGCCTCTTCGGCGTCCTGTTCGGGTTCGTCGCTGTCGGTCAGCAGCAGCTGCATCAGCAGATGCTTGTCGGCAGCGGACAATTGCTGAATTTCTGAGGCCAGTTCGGCGACGGTGGACATGCTGAAGCTCCTAACAGGAAATTGTGACCAAATAATAACGTAGACTTTAATGCATGTCGACAGGGACCATGTTGTCCGTTGGTTTCCTGTCGATCAGCTTGTTGTCGGGGTCGATACCGGCCCGCGCCGGTCGGCCGTCCACCACCAGCGTGACCGTTTGCGCACGGCGGTCGACCAGGCGGCGTTCGCGCGCCAGCGGGTTGCCGTTGTCGTCGTCGACGCCGAATTCGATCCAGTCCTTGAGCGGCACCTCGCGCTCCTCGCCCAGCTCGCCGGCGCGCACCTTGCCGGCCTTGGCGCGGATCGTCACTTCGTATTTGCCGTCCGGGCGGCGCTGCGCGCTGGCGCTGTCTGCGCGGTTTTCATACAGGACGATGGACTCGAACAGGTCGTCGATCAGGTAAGCCTTGTCGGGCGGGGTGATTGCACGCAGCTTCTCGACCAGGGTGGTGACGGTCGGGTAGGGCGGCCCGCGGAAGGCGTGCTCCAGCAGCAGCTGGCGCAGGACGCCGTTCACGGCTTGCTCGCCCACCAGGTCCTGCAGCAGGTACATCGCCAGGCTGCCCTTGCGGTAGTGAATGTAGGGCTGGTCCTCGTTCTGCGCCAGCGGCAGCTCCTTGCGCGTCTCGGTCGCCCGGCCCATCAGGTATTCCTCGAGGTCGTAGCGCAGGAAGCGCCGCATCCTGCTGGAGCCGAAGGTGCGCCGCATCGTCATCAGCGCCGTGTACTCGGCCAGGCTCTCGGACAGCACGGTGGCGCCGCGGCTGTCGGCGCCGATCAACTGGTGGCCCCACCACTGGTGCCCGACCTCGTGCGCGGTGATGTAGTAGGGGTAGTCGATGTCCTTGCGCGATTCCGGATCGACTTTGGCGATGAAGCCGGCGCTTTCCGAGAAAGGGATGACGCCCGGCGCCGCCTGCGCATAGGACGCATAGCGCGGGAACTCGGCGATGCGCAGCTCGCGGTGCTGGTAGGGTCCGAACTGCGTCGAGCCGTATTCCAGCGCGGCCTTGGCGCCGCGGATCATGCGGTCGACATTGTAGTCGTGACCAGGCTGGTGGTAGACGTCGATGGTCACGTCCTGCCAGCGGTCGTGCCGCACTTCGTAGCGCGCCGACTGGAAGGTATAGAAATTCAGGATCGGCTTGTCCATCCGGTAGTGGAAGTAGTGGCGGCCCTTGGCCATCCATTCGCTGTCCAGGGTGCCCGGCGCCACCGCGATCTGGTCGAGGCTCGTGCTGACCACGGCGTCAAAGCGGATCCAGTCGGCGTCGCCGCCGAGGTAGTTGTTGGCCTGCGCGGACGCATCTTCGCGCGCCGCCATGCGCTCCTTCGGCGCCAGGCCGTGGCGCTTGCGGTCACGGTCGTCCTGCAGCTCGACGCTTTGCTGGTAGCCGATGTGGGGCAGGATGGCGTTGCTGAAGAAGCTGCCGTTGGCCACCACCGCGGTGTCGCGGCCCAGGCCCAGCACGCCGCCGGGCGCGTCTTCGAGCTCGAATTCGAGGGCGATGCGGCCGCCCGCGGCCAACGGCGTGGTCAGGGCATAGCGGTAGAAGCCGCGCTTCTCGTCGGCGTCCAACAGGCGCACAGGCTGCGAAAAGCGCGGGCGCAGCGTCGGTCCCGGGCGCTGGCTCAGGAACAGTTCCGCGATCGGCGTGCCGCTGCGGTTCTCCAGCTGGTAGGCGCCTTTCACTTTCAGGGTGCGGCTGGCCGGCAGGATGTCGACCTGCAGGTCGACGCTGGCGATGCGCGGCTGCGCTGCCTTGGCGTAGCGGTGGTAATACAGTTCGTATTCGGCGCGCAGGCGGTCCCTGGTCCAGGCGGACTGGTAGGCGCCGACGTGCTCCAGGTTGTACCAGAGGAGGGCGCCGGAACCTAGAAAGAGCAGCGTGCCCAGGCCGAAGGCGCCCAGCACGCCGGGGCTCAGGCGCTGGCGCGCCAGCTGCAGGCGCTCGCGGAAGGTGTCGGACACGCCGCGCGGCCACAACACCACTGCCGCTGCCAGCAGCACCAGCGCCGCGCCGCCCCAGTACACCAGCAGCGCGCGCTGCAGGGCCAGGTGGTGACCGAAGCCGTTCATCGCCGAATAGGTGATGTCCGGCAGCGCGCCGTACAGCAGCATCGGGTGGTCCAGGCCGAGCGAGCCGAGGGTGATGCTGGCGATGTAGTACAGCACCAGCACGAAGTAGCCGAGGTATTTGTGGTTCAGGATCGCCTGCACCGTGATCGCCAGTATGGCGAGCAGGGCGTACTTGGGCAGCAGGACGCCGAACAGGGTGAACAGGTAGAGGCCTGGCTCCAGCGCCACGTAGCCGCGGGACAGCTGGATCAGCATCCCGCACACCATCGCCACCAGCAGCAGCACGGCCTGCAGGCCGACCAGGGCCAGGGTCTTGGCCGCCAGCGGCAGCCAGCTCGGCACCGGCAGCGCGTCCAGCATCAGCGACATGCGCGCTTCGCGCTCGCGCCAGACCATCTCGCCGGCATAGAAGGTGGTGACGATCAGCAGGAACAGCGCGAAGACGTCGCGGATCAGCTCCAGCACCATGTAGGTGACCGGATAGGTCTTGGTGCCGAAGATGGCGCCCAGGTCGAGCGAGCTGACCACCAGCACCAGCACGCCGGCCAGTGCGATGACGGCGAAATAGATGTTCTTGACCGACTCGCGCAGGTCGAGCCAGGCCGATTTGAAGAGCAGGAGGCTGAGGCGGCGCGCCACGAAGTCCGGCGCCTCCTTCGTGCCGCCCGCGGGCTGGGAAGAGGGAGTCGCCGCGGTCTCGCCTTCGCCGCGCGCGGCCGCACGCCGGGTGGCGGGGCTGGAGACGAAGCTGAAGCGCCAGTAGCCGAGCAAGAGCACAATCGACGCGAACGCCGACCAGATCAGGCGGTTCGCCAGGTAGACGCCTTCGAAGGGGATCATGCGCGCATTGCGCTCGGCGATGGTCCAGTACTCCGTCAGGCGGATCAGGGCGGTGGTGCCGAAGGGATCGATCAGCGCCGCCAGGGTCTTGTAATCGAGGTCGCGCGCCAGCGAGGGCGCGACCAGGTAGCCGATCATCATCACCACGCCGGCCACGTACACCGGCAGCATGCGCCGCGTCAGGGCCGCCAGCACGAAGAAGATGGCGCCGAAGATGAACAGGTTGGGCAGCAGGGTCAGGAAGTAGGGCTGCAGGTAGGCCAGCGCCTTGAAGGCGCCCACCCGCGAGGGATCGACGCCGGGCAGCAGGGCTCCCAGCAGGTTGCCCAGCACGATGGAGGAGAACACCACCGCCAGCGTGGCCAGCGCCCCCAGGTAGCGCCCGAACACATAGGCGTGCTTGGGAATCGGCGCGCTGAAGAAGAAGTGATGGGTCTCGTATTCGAAGTCCTGCTGCACCGAGCGGCCCATGACGGCGGCCGCCACCACGATGCCGAAGCAGCCGAGGAAGGCCGAGGACAGCGCCACCTGGCGCGGGCCGTTGACCAGCACCCGGCCGCCGAAGGAGATCGTGATGTCCTTGAAGGCGCCGCCGGCGGCCGCCACCCACAGCATGGCCAGCGCCAGGAAGGCGAAAAAGTAGATCCAGGTGGACAGCAGTTTCAGGCGCTGCCGTGCTTCGAACAGCGCGATGGCGTAAAGCGCGCGCATGGTATCAGCAGTTCCCTGCTAGAGCGTTGTGGCGGCCGGCGATGGTGGCGAAATAAACGTCTTCGAGGGTCGGGTGGACCGGCTCGAAATCGTCGCCCGGATAGCGCTCCGCATACACGTGGATCATCGGGCGTCCGCTCAGCAGGCGGGTCGAGATCACGGTGTGGCGCTTCTGGAAGGCGAGCAGTTCCGGCTTGTTGACGAAGCGGGCCCAGATCTTCCCCTCGATGCCTTCGATGAGATTGGCCGGCTCGCCGCACAGCAGCACGTGGCCCTTGTTAATGATCGCCATGTTCGCGCACAGGTCGGCGACGTCGGAGACGATGTGGGTGGACAGGATCACGGTCTTGTCCTGGCCGATGTCGGACAGCAGGTTATGGAAGCGCACCCGTTCCTGCGGGTCGAGGCCGGCGGTCGGCTCGTCGACGATGATCAGCTGCGGGTCGCCCAGCAGCGCCTGGGCGATGCCGAAGCGCTGCTTCATGCCGCCCGAGAAGGTGCCGAGGCGCTGGTCGCGCACCTCGAACAAGTTGGTTTGCTGGAGCAGGCCGTCGACGACTTCGCGGCGCCGCGCGCGGTTCGCCAGGCCCTTCAACTGCGCAAAATGGTCGAGCAGTTCGTAAGCAGTCACTTTCGGGTAGACGCCGAAATCCTGCGGCAGGTAGCCGAGCAGGCGGCGCACTTCGTCTTTTTCGTCGAGGACGTCGATATCGTCCAGGAACACGGAACCGGAATCGCATTCCTGCAAGGTCGCGAGGATCCGCATCAGGGTCGATTTGCCGGCGCCGTTCGGCCCGAGCAGGCCGAACATCCCGGGCGGGATGCGCAGCGTGACCCCGTCCAGCGCCACCACGCCGTTGGCGTAGGTCTTGGACAGATGGCGGATTTCTAATTCCATAGTGAGAATCTGCGTACTTTGATGACTATTGCATTGTATTAAAAATGAGCTGCAGGGGTAGAGCCCATGCGACACACGGCAGTTTCGCCGGCCCAGAGTGCAAAAACGCGGCATTGAGGCGTAGCGGAAACAACACCCCAGCATACGCCAGTGAAAAATCCCTGTCTAGTTTGACAACTTCCTTTCCCTGCCCGGATGGGGGTATAGTTGCTCCCATGGATACCATCATCAAGGACAAGATCCTGGCCGTGACCCGCCAGGGCCGCACCCGCATTGAGGCCACCGACTGGTTCCGCGTCGCCACCGGACTGCATTACCTGGCCGGCCTGATGACCAAGGAAGCGATCGACTTCGCCAAGGTCGACCGCGAATACAACCGCTTCGTCTACCAGAGCATCGGCGGCGGCCACACCATCACCAGCATCCTGCAGTTCATGAGCGGGGAGAAAGTGCTGCCGACGCTGCAGTCGCCACGCTTCATGGCGGTGTTCGGCGAAAGCTGCCCGGAGGTGCCACCCGATTCGATTCCATTCCTGCTGGAGCTGAACCTGGGCGTGGCGAAGAACATCTCGAAGCTGGAGGTAGCGGGGCCGGTGCACGACTGGCTGCAGCGGCAGAAGGGCGGCGCGATATAATAAAGCCATGGAAAAGCTCACCCGCGACATCAACCCTCTCGACAACCTGATCGCCGGCTTCGACCGCGCCCTGCGCGTGGTCGGCGGCGTGGCCAAGGCCTCGCGCCCGAACCCCGGCGCCGCGGCGCGCGACTGCGAATTGAACGACCAGGAGGCGCGCCACAGCGCCGGCCTGATGCGCGTGAACCACGTCGGCGAAGTTTGCGCCCAGGCCCTGTACGACTCGCAGGCGCGCTACGCCAGCAGCCCGGCGATGCGCGCGCAGTTCGTGCAGGCCGGCCGTGAGGAAGAAGACCACCTGGCCTGGACCGCCGAGCGCCTGGCCGAACTGGGCTCCCAGCCAAGTCTTTTGAATCCGCTGTGGTACGCCGGCGCCTATGCGCTGGGCACAGTGGCTGCGCGCATGGGCGACCCGCAGAGCCTGGGCTTCGTGGTGGAGACTGAGCGCCAGGTGGAGGCCCACCTGAACAGTCACCTCGATAAACTGCCGCCGCAGGACGGCAAATCGCGCGCCATCGTCGAGCAGATGCGTGTCGACGAGATCGAGCACGGTTCGAAGGCGCAGGCGATGGGCGCGGCCGAGATGCCGCTGCCGGTGAAGATGGCGATGCAGGCCATGTCCAAGGTCATGACCACCACCGCGTATTACATTTAAGCCTCGACGATCTCGAAGGAATGTGTGATCTCGGCCGTCTTGGCCAGCATGATCGAAGCCGAGCAGTACTTGTCATGCGACAGGCTGACCGCCCGTTCCACCGCCGCCGGCTTCAGGTTCCTGCCGCTGACGATGAAGTGGAAGTGGATCTTCGTGAACACCTTCGGATCGCTGTCGGCGCGATCGGCCTTCAGTGTCACGTCGCAGCCGCGCACGTCTTCGCGGCCGCGCTTCAGGATCAGCACCACGTCATAGGCGGTGCAGCCGCCGGTTCCCAATAACACCATCTCCATCGGGCGCGGCGCCAGGTTGTGGCCGCCGCCTTCCGGCGCGCCGTCCATGTTGACCATGTGGCCCGAGCCGGTTTCGGCCCGGAAGCTCATCCCCGACGGGCCGTTCCAGCTGACTTTGACTTCCATTCGATCTCTCCCTAGCGTGATTCAGGGCGTCTATTCTACGGCTTATACCGCCAGCACGTAGCGTTCGCTCTTCATGCGCCAGCTGGCAAAGCCGACCGCCAGCAAGGCCACCAATGCCGAGCAGGAGAAGGTCATCACGAAAGGCAGGATGCCGACGTCGCCCTTGGTCATTTCGCGGAGCAGGGTCTGGTTCGACAGCATCGGCACCATGTACATCCAGGTGGCGGTCTTCAGCTCCATCATCGACACCACCACGCCCGGAATCAGCGGCACCAGGGTCACGAAACTGAGCACGCTCTGGGCTTCCTTGAAGGACTTGGCGTTCATCGCCAGCGCCACCTGCATGCCGGAGGCGAACAGGCAGAGCGGGATGGTGACGACGATCAGCAGCGCCAGGTCGGCCCAGCCCAGGCTCCAGGACATGCCGATTTCCTCCAGCGGCAGCCAGGACAGGATTAGGTGCGCCAGCACCAGCTCGAGGGTGGTGCCGGCGACCGCCAGGCAGCCCGCGGTGAGCCATTTGCCGACCACCAGTTCCCAGGCCCTGGCCGGTTGCGCCATCAGCACTTCCATCGAACGGCGTTCGCGCTCGCCGGCAGTGGTATCGACCGCGGTCGACAAGCCGCAGATGAAGACCGGCAGGAACAGGATGCCGAGCAGGCTGCCGATCAGGCCCGCGGAGCGCGAGGCGTTGGTGCCGGTGTCGAAGCGCTGCACCTGGATCGGCGCCAGCGTGGCCGGCGAGACCCCGTGCGCCAGCAGGCGTGCGCCGGCCACGTTGGCGCTGTAGGCTTCCAGCACCTCCTCGACTTCGCGGCGGCGCTTGCCGTTCTCGTCGGCCGAGTCGTACCACAGCTCGATGCGCGCGGGACGCATCGCCGCGTAGTTCTCGGTGAACTTGTCGGACACGCGCAGCACCACCGGATAGGTGCGCGCCTGCAGCAGCTTCGTGATGCCCTCTTCGTCGAGCGGGGCCTGGTTCTTGACGTTGATGTTGCGCTGCTTGAGCTGGGACATCAGCGTGGGCGCCTGGCTGGCGCCGATCACGGCGATCTCGACGCCTTCGCGTTCCGGCTTGGTGGCGCGGTTGATGCTCTGGTTGAGAATGTAACCGATCATCACCGGGTACATCAGCGTGAACAGCGCCAGCAGGCCGAGGGTGCGCTTGTCGCGCAGCGCCTCGCGCAGCTCTTTCAGGAACACGATCAAAAACTTGGGCTTCATGCGGCGATTCCTTCTTCGGTGCCGACCAGGCTGACGAAGGCGTCTTCCAGGTTGGCGATGCCGGTGCGGCGGCACAGTTCTTCGGGGGAGCCCTGGGCCACCGTATGGCCCTTGGCGATGACGACCACGTCGTCGCACAGGTGGGTCACTTCCTGCATCACGTGGGTGGCCATGATCACGCAGCAGCCTTCCGCGCGCAGGCTGGCGAGGGCGCGGCGCAGCGCGCGCGTGCTCATCACATCCAGGCCGCGGCTCGGTTCGTCCAGCAGCAGGTGGCGCGGACGGTGCAGCAGCGTGCGCGCCAGCGCGACCTTGATGCGCTGGCCCTGCGAGAAGCCCTTGGCGCGGCGCTCCAGGATGTCGTCCATCTGCAGCAGCTCGGCCACTTCGTCGATGCGCTGGCGTAGCGGCGTGCCTTTCAAACCGTTCAGCTCACCGAAGTAGGCCAGGTACTCGCGCGTGCTGAGGCGCTCGTAGAGCCCGAACTGGTCGGTCAGGAAGCCGATGTTGCGGCGTACCGTGAGCGGGTCCTTTTCCGGATCGACGCCGTCGATGGCGATGCTGCCGTGGTCGCGCCTCAAGAGGCCGACCAGGGTGCGCAGCAGGGTGGTCTTGCCGGCGCCGTTGGGGCCGAGCAGGGCGGTGATCTGGCCGTCGCGCGCGGAGAAGCTCACGCCGCCGAGCGCCTGCACGGCGCCGAATTGTTTGCGTACATCCTGGACTTCTATCATGGCGAACTCGATTCAGGGTTGCGGCCCGGCGCTGCCGAGCTGGAAGGTCGGGGCCGGGATCTCGGACAGGCATTTCGCATCCAGCGGGCTGCCCGGGCGGTCGAGGAAATCGCGCAGCAGGCGCGGCGCGCAGCCCAGCTGCGAGACGCCGTGGCCGGCATTCGCCACCACCAGCTGCTGGGCCTTGGGCATGCGGCGCGCGGCGCTTTCGGCGCGGCGCGGCGGCGTGACGGGGTCGAGGGCGCCGGACAGCAGCAGGGCCGGGGCCTGGATCGGGGCCGGCTCGACATACGGCACCGCCGGCACCTTGATCGTCTTGCACAGGTTCGGAATGCGGTCGGCCAGCGGGCGTGTAAGCATCGAGGCGTCTTCCTTCATCAGCGCGGGGGTCATGCGCGGCACGTCCTCGGCGCAGACCACGGCCAGGTGCAGCAGGATGGCGCTGGAGGCGTCGCTGGCGAAGTCGCCGGCGATGTTGTGGCGCGCGATGAAAGGCTCCCAGCGGCCCTGGTAGGCGCTGTGCAGCAGGAAGGGCAGGCGGCGCGCGTCGGCCGGCGAATACAGGATGTTGTGCACGGTGCCGAAAAAGCGCGGGCCGGTCATGGTGAAGGTCACCGGCTGCGCCGTGCGCGGATCGGCAATCGCCAGCTTCAGGCCGGCCTCGGCGCGCGCGGCCAGCGTGTCCCATTCGGCGCGCAGGTTCGGGTAGGCCTTGTGGCAGGCGGCGTCGGCATCGCATTGGGCGAACAGCTTGTCGAGCGCGGCCTGGCCGTCGCGGCCGCCGGCCGGGATCACCTGCTCGGGCGCGGCGACGCCGTCCAGCACCAGGCTGCGCACGCTGTCCGGGAAGGCGCGCGCATAGGCCTGGCCGAGGCGGGTGCCGTAGGAGCCGCCCCAGACGTTGACCTTGCCGTAGCCGAGGGCCTTGCGTACCTGTTCGATGTCGCGCGCCGCCGCCGCGGTGGTGTAGGCGGCGAAGGGGACGTTCTTCGTGGCGATGCAGCTGCGCAGGGCCGCTTCGAGCTCGGCGTCGCTCAGCAGCTCCTCGTTCGGCGGGCTTTCGCAATCGAGCTTGCCGGACAGGCCGGTGCCGCGCTGGTCGATGAAGACGATGTCGCGGGTCGCGCGCACGCGCTTGAAGGCGGCCGACAGCAGCACCAGCACGTCGCTGCCGGCCTGGCCGGGACCGCCGGCCAGCACGAACAGCGGGTCGGGGCGCGCCGATTCGCGGAAGGCCGGGGCCACGGTCACGTGCAGCTTCAGGGTGTTTTCTTTCGGCTTGGCGTAGTCGAGCGGGGCGGCGACGGATAAACAACGCAGCGCTTCCTCGGCGCCGGGCAGGTGGCAGCTCCGGGCGGTGGGCTTGCTCGCGGCTGCGGCCGTATCGGGGGCAGCGGGGGCGGCAAGCGCGGATGCTGAGCACAGCAGTGCAAGCAGGGTAGACAGGATGGGACGGATTTTCACGGAGCCTCCTCTTCGATGTTGACCATACTAAATTGCTATTCTTTTTACGGTCAATCAAAAGTTGCAAAATTGCATTAATACTTGAGCGTGGGCGAGCGCGCATGAACCTGCTTGCGATCTCGCCAGGGCTGGCTTGACGGGAGAGGCTGAGATCCGCTATGATCGTGGGCTTTCCATTTGCTCAGGAAAAGACAACAAGGCCGAGTCCGCAGTTTCTTTTGCGGAACCACCATTTGAGCATTTACACCTATATATAGGAAGTCAACATGAAAACTTTTTCCGCTAAGGGCCATGAAGTCCAGCGCGATTGGTACGTGATTGACGCGACGGACAAAGTCCTCGGACGTGTTGCCAGCGAAGTGGCACGCCGACTGCGCGGCAAACACAAGCCGGAATTTACTCCGCACGTCGACACCGGTGACTTTATCGTCGTCGTCAACGCAGGCAAGCTGCGCGTGACCGGCACCAAGGCCACCGCCAAGACCTACTACCGTCACTCGGGCTACCCGGGCGGTATCTACGAAACCAACTTCCTGAAAATGCAACAGCGCTTCCCGGGCCGTGCCCTGGAAAAAGCTGTCAAAGGCATGCTGCCGAAGGGCCCGCTGGGCTACGCAATGATCAAGAAGCTGAAGGTCTACGCGGAAGCAACCCACCCGCACGCCGCCCAGCAACCGCAAGCACTCGAATTCTAAGGAACTGACATGATCGGTAACTACAACTACGGCACCGGCCGTCGCAAGAGTGCAGTCGCCCGCGTCTTCATCAAGGCAGGCACCGGCCAGATCATCGTGAACGGCAAACCGGCCGCCGAGTACTTCTCGCGCGAAACCGGCCTGATGGTCATCCGTCAGCCGCTGGAACTGACCGGCAACGTCGAGCGTTTCGACATCAAGGTCAACGTGCATGGCGGCGGCGAGTCCGGCCAGGCAGGTGCAGTGCGCCACGGCATCACCCGTGCACTGATCGACTACGATGCAGGCCTCAAGGGCGATCTGGCACGTGCCGGTTTCGTCACCCGTGACGCCCGTGAAGTCGAGCGTAAGAAAGTTGGTCTGCGCAAAGCACGTCGCGCAAAGCAATTCTCGAAGCGTTAATTGGATCTGCAGCGCTTCTGCGCTGCTGCCAGACAGAAAGCCGCCCGCTGCAAAGCCGGCGGCTTTTTTGTTTAAAAAATCCGGAGTCAAAAATTCGGGGTCAGAACACTTTTCATCATCCGAAAAAGTGTTCTGACCCCGAATTTTTTTGCGAATCTTGCCAAATTCAGGGGTCTGACCCCGGTTTGATTTTTCGCATAAAATTGCACCCTCAGCCTTGCTGGCATTTATTTACTTACGAAGGAAAGAACATGATCAAAGTTGGCATCGTTGGTGGTACCGGTTACACGGGCGTGGAGTTGCTGCGCCTGCTGTCAGCCCATCCCGAGGTGCAGCTGACCGCCATCACCTCGCGCAAGGAAGACGGCCTGCCGGTGGCGGACATGTTCCCGTCGCTGCGCGGCCACGTCGACCTGGCCTTCTCGAGCCCGGACAAGGCCGACCTGAGCAAGTGCGACGTCGTGTTCTTCGCCACGCCGCACGGCGTCGCCATGGCCCAGGCCCCGGCGCTGCTGGCTGCCGGCGTGAAAGTCATCGACCTGGCCGCCGACTTCCGCCTGAAGGACCGCGCCGCCTTCGAGAAGTGGTACAAGATGGAGCACACCGCCCCCGAGCTGATCGAGGAGGCGGTGTACGGTCTTCCTGAGCTGAACCGCGAAGACATCAGGAAGGCCCGCTTGATCGCCAATCCGGGCTGCTACCCGACCACCATGCAGCTGGGCTTCTACCCGCTGCTGAAGGCCGGCCTGATCGATGCCGGCAACCTGATCGCCGACAGCAAGTCGGGCGTCTCGGGCGCCGGCCGCAAGGCCGAGATCGGCACCCTGTTCTCGGAAGCCAGCGACAACTTCAAGGCCTACGGCGTGGCCGGCCACCGCCACACCCCGGAGACCTCGGCCCAGCTGCAGCGCTACACCGAGCAGAAAGTCGGCCTGATCTTCACGCCCCACCTGGTGCCGATGATCCGCGGCATGCACTCGACCCTGTACGCGCGCCTGACGAATGACATCGACAACGCCGCCCTGCAGGCCCTGTTCGAAGATGCCTACCGTGATGACGAATTCGTCGACGTCATGCCCTTCGGCTCGCATCCGGAAACCCGCTCGACCCGCGGCTCGAACATGCTGCGCATCGCGCTGCACCGTCCGGACGGCGGCGACACCGTGGTGATCCTGGTGGTCCAGGACAACCTGGTCAAGGGCGCCGCCGGCCAGGCTGTGCAGTGTATGAACCTGATGTTCGGCGTGCCGGAAAACATGGGACTGAAGCAAGTCGCGCTGTTGCCGTAAGCGCCATCCCCTCGCAAGGGTTGCTGACAAGATGCAGATCAAGGCAGCAGGTGTTGAGCACGGTAAATTGACCTGTGCAATGCCGTGCCTGGCAACGCATCACTACGCGAGGGGACTACCATGTTCGGTCGTAATGCAAAAAGCGAAATCGATAGCCTGATCGGCATTTCCGCGCGCATCGAAGGCGACCTCGTATTCACCGGCGGCCTGCGCATCGACGGCGAGGTGCATGGCAACGTGATCGCCGGCGGCGAAGCCGACAGCGTCCTGATCGTCTCCGAGCACGCCCGCATCGAGGGCGAGGTGCGCTGCGCCAACCTGGTCGTCAATGGCTATATCGCCGGGACGGTCCGTTCGACGGAACTGCTTGAATTACAGCCGAAAGGCCGCATACATGGGGATGTCCATTACCGCCTGCTGGAAATGCATGGCGGCGCCCTGGTGACGGGAAAGCTGACCCACGAAGCTGCCCCGATGCCGGCCGCCGAGCCGGTGTTTCATTTAGGTGTAACGGCGGAAGGGGCATCAGCATGACTGGCGCCAACCGTCTATAATGGACGAAATCCGAATTCAATCAGGAGTTTATCCATGACCGCAATCGCCGAATTGCATCGCTCGCAAGAGCAGGACGCCATGCCGTCGCCCATCAATTTCACCGATAGCGCCGCCCAGAAGGTCGCCCAGCTGATCGAAGAAGAAGGCAATCCCGACCTGAAACTGCGCGTGTTCGTGCAGGGTGGCGGCTGCTCCGGCTTCCAGTACGGTTTCACCTTCGACGAGATCATGAACGACGACGACACCGCGATGGAAAAGAACGGCGTCACCCTGCTGATCGACTCGATGAGCTACCAGTACCTGGTCGGCGCGGAAATCGACTACAAGGATGACCTCGAAGGCGCCCAGTTCGTCATCAAGAACCCGAACGCCACTTCGACCTGCGGCTGCGGTTCGTCGTTCTCGGCGTAAGCGTCCGTTTCAAGAAAAGAAAGCCGCCCTGGCATGCCGGGCGGCTTTTTCATTGGTGCGTGGGCTCGGGGAGCCCACCCCACGTTGCCGCCCGTAGGGTGGGCACCCTGTGCCCACCAGTTCAAGCAGGGTACAGCGCACCCAAAACGCGAAGCCCCTTCGCCCCCGTCACCGCCGGCAAATTCCCCGGCCTGCGCCGGGTGAACTGATAACCCAGCCAGGCAAAGGCCAGCGCCTCCACCCGATTCGGCGCCACGCCCAGCTCCTCGGTCGACCTGACCGGAATCCCGCCGCCCAGCGCCGCTTCGATGTCGCGCAACAGCACGCCGTTGTAGGCGCCGCCGCCGCACACGTAAACCGCCTGGGCCGGCTTATCCGCCGTTTCCGCCTGGATTGCGCGCGCGATCGACACCGCTGTCAGCCGCGTCAGGGTTGCCTGCACGTCCGCCGACGCCAGGCCGGTATGCTGCGCCAGCTTCCCATCCAACCATTCTGCATGGAACAGGTCGCGGCCCGTGCTCTTGGGCGGCGGCTGGCGGAAGTAGGGCTCGTCCAGCAGAATCTCCAGCAATTGCTCGTCGACCTTGCCGGAAGCTGCGAAGGCGCCGTCCTCGTCATAAGCCTTGCCGGTGTGGCGCGCAACCCACAAATCCATCAGCACATTTCCCGGCCCGGTGTCATAGCCGCTCACGCGGCCGTCACCGTGCAACACGCTGATGTTGCCGATGCCGCCGATGTTCACCACCACCCGCACCGTTTTCGGCTTGCCGAAGCGGGCCTCGTGGAAGGCCGGCACCAGCGGCGCGCCCTGGCCGCCGGCGGCGATGTCGCGGGTGCGGAAGTCGGCGATCACGTCGACGCCCGTCAGTTCCGCCAGCAGGGCCGGATTATTGGTCTGGCGCGTAAAACCCAGTTCCGGGCGGTGGCGGATGGTCTGGCCATGCACGGCGACGGCGCGCACCGGCCCTGGCGCCTGGGCCAGCAATTGCTGCACGCATTCGGCATAGCAGCGGGCGAGGGCGTTGGCGGCCAGCGCCTCGCGCTCGAGTTCGTTCTCGCTGGCGGCCTGCAGGGCCATCAATTCCTTGCGCAGCGCGGCGGGGAAGGGCGTGAAGGCGGCTTGCAGCGTGCGGATGCCGCGGCCGGAGAAATCGGCCAGCACGCCGTCGACGCCGTCCAGGCTGGTGCCGGACATCAGGCCAATATAGAGAGAGGAAGCGGGCATGATAGTCAGATGGGGGCAGAGCCCACCCGAGAAATTCGGGCTCTGACCCCATGAATAGGGTTGTCAAAAGAAAAGCGCCTTGCACTCTTCAGTGCAAGGCGCCTTATTCTATCTGCAATTCGGCTGGATCTTAACGAGCAGCCATCGCGTTACCTGCCGGATTCAGCAGCGAGAAGCGGTGCGACATCTCGACGGCGGCGGTGGTGCGGAAGCGCGACAGTTCGCCCGAGGTCAGCGGCTGCTGCTGCAGGTTCTTCTGCGCCATCGGGTCGATGGCGTTGCCGCCGACACGGAATTCATAGTGCAGGTGCGGGCCGGTTGCCCAGCCGGTGGCGCCGACATAGCCGATCACGTCGCCCTGATGGACCTTCTGGCCCTTGCGCATGCCGCTGGCGAAGCGGCTCATGTGGCCGTAGGCGGTGCTGTAGTTGGACCAGTGCTTGAGCACGACCATGTTGCCGTAGCCATTCGACACGCCTGCGAAATCGACGGTGCCGTCGCCGGCGGCGCGGATCGGGGTGCCCATCGGGGCAGCCATGTCGATGCCCTTGTGCGCTTTCCAGACATTGAACACCGGGTGCACGCGCATCGAGAAGCCCGAGGAGATGCGGGTGAAGGCGACCGGCGACTTCAGGAAGGCTTTCTTCAGCGACTTGCCGTCCAGGCTGTAGTAGCCGCCCTGGTGGGTTTGCGGATCTTCGTACCAGACCGACTGGTAAGCCACGCCGCGGTTGACGAATTCGCCGGCCAGCACGCGGCCAGTACGGACCAGTTCGCCATCCTGGTAGAAGGTTTCGTAGACGACGTTGAAACGGTCGCCGCGCTTCAGGTCGCCGCGGAAGTCGATGCTGGTCGAGAACATTTCGATGATCTGGTTGACCACCGAATCCGGGATCTGGCCGCCGTCGACGTTGGCGTCGGTGGCAGCGTAGAGCGAGGAGGTGATTTCGCGCGAACGCATTTCGACGCGGCGCTCGAGCTCAGCCGGGGCCTTGCTGACGACGAATTTGTCGCCTTTGCGCATCACCGTGACGGTATTGAACTGATCCTTGCTGACCGGGATGGTCGCGCGCAGCGACAGCATCAGGCCGTTCTCGTCGGTTTCAGCCTGGATGCGCTTGCCGGTCTTGAGGCTCAGGATGCTGCGCGCCAGCTTGTCGCTGCGGACGAAGGCCGCTGCCTGCTGGTCGTCGATGCCGAGGCGGGTGAAGACGGAACCGAGGGAGTCGCCCGGACGGATACGTTCTTCGTGGATGAATTGCTGCTGGTCTTGCTGCAGGGCTGCGATCTGGTCTGCCAGGTTCGGCAGCTGCAGGTCCTGGGCGATGGACTTGACGGGGATGTCTGCGGCGTCCGGCGCGATCGGGGCGACTGCGGTCGCGCCGAAGGCACACAGTGCCAGGGCAGCGGCGCCGCCCGCAAGGATGCGGGTTTTACGGCTCGTTTCCGCGAGACCGAACCAGCGCTTGCCAGTGATTTTCTGTATTGGGTTCATGCAATCAGTTAAAATTTACCGCTTCACTGTCCCAAGACGAACGCTTTTTCTTTTTGTTTTCTTACTTGTTGTCTGTGAAACTTTTCATGCGGCAAGATTGACGGGATCGCGAATTATATCAAAATACGGGGTCCTACAACCGTTTTAGCCATATTCCTACAAGAATTTTATGACTTCCTCCGAGCTTTCTGGTAATGCCAAAACTGCAACTTCCGCCGGGGCCGCGCCTCTTCCCTTGAGCGCGGCCGTCCAGGAAGCCCTTGCAATCGCCAAACGCGGCGTCGACGAACTGCTGATCGAGAGCGAATTCGCCCAGAAACTGGCGCGCTCCGAACAGACCGGCGTCCCGCTGCGCATCAAGCTGGGCCTGGACCCGACCGCGCCCGACCTGCACCTGGGCCACACCGTGGTGCTGAACAAGCTGCGCCAGCTGCAGGACCTGGGCCACCAGGTGATCTTCCTGATCGGCGATTTCACCTCGATGATCGGCGACCCGTCGGGCCGCAACGTGACCCGCCCGCCGCTGACCCGCGAGCAGATCGAGACCAATGCGCAGACCTATTTCAAGCAGGCCTCGCTGGTGCTCGATCCGGCGCGCACCGAAATCCGCTACAACTCCGAGTGGTGCGACCCGCTGGGCGCGCGCGGCATGATCCAGCTGGCCTCGCGCTACACCGTGGCGCGCATGATGGAGCGCGACGACTTCACCAAGCGCTACAAGAGTGGGACCCCGATCTCGGTCCACGAGTTCCTGTATCCGCTCATGCAAGGCTATGATTCGGTCGCTTTGAAAGCAGACCTTGAGCTAGGTGGAACGGATCAGAAATTCAACCTGCTTGTTGGCCGCGAGCTACAGAAAGACTACGGCCAAGAGCCTCAGTGCATCCTGACCATGCCCCTGCTGGAAGGCCTGGACGGCGTCGAGAAGATGTCGAAGTCCAAGAACAACTACATCGGCATCACCGAGCCGGCCAACACCATGTTCGGCAAGCTGATGAGCATCTCGGACGTGATGATGTGGAAGTACTACGAGCTGCTGTCCTTCCGCTCGATCCAGGACCTGGCCGCGCTGCGCGCCGAAGTCGAAGGCGGCCGCAACCCGCGCGACGCCAAGGTCGCCCTGGCTCAGGAGATCGTGACGCGCTTCCATTCGCAGCAGGCGGCAGAGGACGCGCTGGCCGACTTCGTCAACCGTTCCAAGGGCGGCATTCCGGACGACGTGCCGGAAGTCAGCCTGTCCGGCGCTCCGCTGGGCCTGCCGCAACTGCTGAAGGCCGCCAACCTGTGCGCCTCGTCCTCGGAAGCGATGCGCATGATCGACCAGGGCGGTGTGCGCATCGACGGCACCGTGGTGTCCGACAAGGCCCTGCAGGTCCAGGCCGGTACCTTCGTGCTGCAGGTCGGCAAGCGCAAGTTCGCCCGCGTGACCCTCGCCGCGGCATGATCGGCCTGCTCCAGCGGGTCACCCAGGCCAGCGTCGTCGTCGAAGGCGAAACCATCGGCGCCATCAGGCACGGCCTGATGGTGCTGGTCTGTGCCGAAAAGGGCGATACCGCGCGCGAGGCCGATGCGCTGCTGGCGAAACTGCTGGGCTACCGTGTGTTTTCCGACGAGGCCGGCAAGATGAACCGCAGCGTCACCGACGTGGAGGGCGGCCTGCTGCTGGTGCCGCAGTTCACGCTGGCGGCCGACACCCGCTCCGGAACCCGGCCCTCGTTCTCGCCGGCCGCGCTGCCTGCAGACGGGCGCCGGCTGTTCGAGCATTTCGTGCGCCAGGCGCGCGAACGACACGGTAATGTCGAGACCGGCCGCTTTGGCGCGGACATGCAGGTGTCGCTGACGAATGACGGTCCAGTCACTTTCTGGCTTCGTATTGATCCACCCAAGGTGTCAAGCTGAAACTGCGGCGCCTTGTGCTGGTCAATGTAATCAGGAGCAGTAGGCGCGAACGGAGGTAGCCATGAAGATCTGGAGCGATTCCTTTACCGAAGGCGGCCCGATTCCGCCACGCTGTGCGTTCGCCGAGATCGATCCCGGCAGCCACATCAAGCTGTCGAGCAATCGCAGCCCCCATATCGCCTGGGACGAGGTGCCGGCCGGCGCCGAATCGCTGGTGCTGCTGTGCCACGACCTCGACGTGCCGACCGACGGCGCAAACGTCAACCGGGAAGGCCGCACGGTGCCGGACGCGCTGGCGCGCACCGACTTCTATCACTGGTCGCTGGTCGACATCCCGGTGGTCCTCGATTCCTTTGCCGAGGGCCTGTTCTCGGACATGGTGACCCCGGGCGGCAAGAGCGATCCACTGGTGCCGTTCACGATCAAGAACGGCACCGAGCACCAGCTGCGCCACGGCGTCAACGATTACACCGGCTGGTTCGCCAACGATCCGGACATGGCCGGCGAATACTACGGCTACGACGGACCCTGTCCGCCCTGGAACGACGAGCGGGTGCACACCTACGTGTTCACGCTCTACGCCCTCGACATCCCGCGCCTGCCGCTGGAAGGGCGCTTCACGGGCAAGGAGGCGAGCCTCGCCATCATGGGCCACATCCTGGACGAAGCCCGCATCTTCGGCGTGTATTCGCTGAATCCGGAAATCGCCGCCACCATCATCGATAAGTAAAAGTAGAAAATTTGAAGATCATCCTGATCCGCCATGGGGAAACCGCATGGAATGCTGAACGGCGCCTGCAGGGCCACCTCGACATCGCATTGAACGCGGAAGGCGAACGCCAGGCCCGGCTGCTGGCCGAGGCGCTGGCGCCTGAGCACATCGACCTGATCGTCTCCAGCGACCTCGGACGGGCGCGCCAGACCGCCCAGGCCGTGGCCGCGCCGCGCGGCATGCCGCTGATGGTCGAGCCTGGCTTGCGCGAGCGCTGCTATGGCGGCTTCGAAGGCTTGCTGTACAGCGAAATTGAACAACGCTTCCCGGCCGAGTTCGCGGCCTGGCAGGCGCGCGACGTCGACGCAATTTTGCCAAGTGGTAAAAATTGCGGCGAGACCTTCCGCGAGTTCTACGAGCGCTCCACCGGCGCCATCCTGGCCCTCGCGACAAACCATCCGGGCCGCACGATCGCCATGGTCGCCCACGGCGGCGTGCTCGAATGCGCCTACCGGATGGCCTTGAACTTGCCGCTGGAAACCCCGCGCGACTTCAAGGTCTACAACGCCAGCATCAACCGCTTCCGCCTGGAAGAGGGCAGGCTGGCGCTGGAAAGCTGGGGCGAGGTCGCGCATCTCCGGCCGGCCGTGCTGGACGAGCTGAGCTGACAAGCGGAATGACACTAAGGTATGTCAGATTTGCAACACACAAAAAAGTGTGCTGATAAATTGAGCAGCGGTTCGGGTAAAATAGCGAGTTCCCGATTTTTCTCCTGGTTTTTCTCCCGTGCAAATTGGTCCTTACGCGCTGCGCAATAACGTCTTTGTCGCCCCCATGGCCGGGGTGACCGACCGCCCATTCCGCCAGCTGTGCAAGAAGCTTGGCGCCGGCTATGCGGTGTCGGAAATGGCAGCCTCGAATCCGCGCCTGTGGGCAAGCGAAAAGAGTGCGCGCCGCACCGACCATGCCGGCGAGATGGAGCCGAAGGCGGTGCAGATCGCCGGGGCGGTGCCGGAAGAACTGGCCGAGTGCGCCAAGTTCAACGTCGACCGCGGCGCCCAGATCATCGACATCAACATGGGCTGCCCGGTCAAGAAGGTCTGCAACAACTGGTGCGGTTCGGCCCTGCTGCAGCACGAAGACCTGGTCCAGCGCATTCTCGAAGCCGTGGTGCGCGCGGTGGACGTGCCAGTCACGCTGAAGTTCCGCACCGGCTGGGATCGCCAGAACAAGAACGCCCTGGTCATCGCGCGCATGGCCGAGCAGGCCGGCATCGCGATGCTGACCCTGCACGGCCGCACCCGCGCCGACGGCTACAAGGGCGATGCCGAATACGACACCATCGCCGCGGTGAAGGCTGCCGTGTCGATTCCGGTGGTGGCGAACGGCGACATCACGACCCCGGAAAAGGCGAAATTCGTGCTCGACCATACGGGCGCCGACGCTGTCATGATCGGGCGCGCGGCCCAGGGCCGTCCGTGGATTTGCCGCGAAATCGACCACTTCCTGCGCACCGGAGAATATCTGCCGGCGCCGCTGGTCGACGAAGTGCGCGAGTTGATGAACGAACACCTGCCGGCCCACTATGCCTTCTACGGCGAATACCTGGGCGTACGTACCGCGCGCAAGCACATCGGCTGGTATGTCGAAGACCTGCCTGGCGGCGAAGAATTCCGCCAGCGCATGAACCTGCTGGAATCGACCGCCGAGCAGCTGGCGGCCGTGGATGAATTTTTCAAATCGCAACACCGGTTTGGCGAGCGGTTACAATACCGGCCCGCGCATTCGGATGACGTCGCAATCGCGGCATAAGAATAGTAGTAAAAAAATAATAATAATCGGAGACAGGGCTGCCACAAGCGGCACATTAACCAAGGCGAAGTAGCACATGAGCAAAGAAAGTATCCAGGAAGTCGTTCAGAAAAGTCTCGAAGATTATTTCAACGACCTGGGCGAGCAAAAACCTTCGAACATCTACGACATGATGCTGCTGACCGTCGAAAAACCGATCCTGCAAGTGGTGATGACGCGCGCCGAAGGCAACCAGTCGCATGCCGCGCAGATGCTGGGCATCAATCGCAATACCTTGCGCAAGAAATTGCAGGAGCACGGGCTGCTGTAAGCGCCGGCGGAGGGGCCGGCGTGCGAGCGTGCGCCGGCCCTGTCCGGCGTAATGGAAACTCCCTGCTCGCACCGATTTTTATCAACAGGCCTCTCCCATGATCAAACAAGCCCTCATCTCCGTTTCCGATAAAACCGGCGTGCTCGACTTCGCGCGCGCGCTGTCCGCACTCGGCGTGAACATCCTGTCGACCGGCGGCACTGCCAAGCTGCTGCAGGACAATGGTGTGCCCGTCACCGAAGTCGCCGACTACACGGGTTTCCCGGAAATGCTGGACGGCCGCGTCAAGACCCTGCACCCAAAAGTGCACGGCGGCATCCTGGCACGCCGCGACTTCCCCGAGCACATCGCCAAGCTGGAAGAGCACGGCATCCCGCAGATCGACATGGTGGTGGTGAACCTCTACCCCTTCCAGGCGACCGTCGCCAAGCAGGAGTGCTCGCTGGAAGATGCGATCGAGAACATCGACATCGGCGGCCCGACCATGCTGCGCTCGGCGGCCAAGAACCACCGTGACGTGGTCGTGATCGTCGACCCGGCCGATTACGGCGTCGTGCTGGCGGAAATGAAGGGCACGGGTACGCAAGCAGGCGATGTCGGCTACGACACCAAGTTCCGCCTGGCGAAGAAGGTCTTCGCGCACACCGCGCAATACGACAGCGCCATCACCAATTACCTGACCAGCCTGGGCGAAGACAAGCAGCACGCCACCCGCGCCGCCTATCCGCAGACCCTGAACCTGCACTTCGAGAAGGTCCAGGACATGCGCTACGGCGAGAATCCGCACCAGAGCGCCGCTTTCTACCGCGACCTGGCCCCTAGCGCCGGCAGCCTGGCGAATTACCGCCAGCTGCAGGGCAAGGAACTGTCGTACAACAATATCGCCGACGCCGATGCGGCCTGGGAATGCGTCAAGACCATGGGCGGCTTCGAGCAGCCGGCCGGCTGCGTGATCATCAAGCACGCGAATCCTTGCGGCGTGGCGATCGGCGCCGATGCGCTGGACGCCTACCAGCGCGCGCTGAAGACCGATCCGACCTCGGCCTTCGGCGGCATCATCGCCTTCAACGTGCCGGTCGACGGCCGCGCCGCGGAAGCGATCGCCAAGCTGTTCGTCGAAGTCGTGATCGCTCCGGTGTTCACGGCGGAAGCGCGCCAGATCATGGCGGCCAAGCAGAACGTGCGCTTGCTGGAAATTGAACTGGGCGACGGCCAGAACGCCTTCGACGTCAAACGCGTCGGCGGCGGCCTGCTGGTGCAATCGCCGGATGCCAAGAACGTGCTGCCGGCCGACCTGCGCGTCGTTTCGAAACTGCAGCCGACCCCGCAGCAGATGCAGGACCTGATGTTCGCCTGGCGCGTGGCCAAGTTCGTCAAGTCGAATGCGATCGTATTCTGCGCCGGCGGCATGACCCTGGGCGTGGGCGCCGGCCAGATGAGCCGCATCGACTCGGCCCGCATCGCCTCGATCAAGGCGCATAACGCCGGCCTGTCGCTGGTGGGTTCGGCGGTGGCCTCGGACGCTTTCTTCCCGTTCCGCGACGGCCTGGACGTGGTGGTCGACGCCGGCGCGACCTGCGTCATCCACCCGGGCGGCTCGATGCGCGACCAGGAAGTGATCGATGCGGCGGATGAGCGCGGGGTGGTGATGCTCTATACTGGTACGCGTCACTTCCGTCATTGATTTGACGTTACGGTCGTGGTGACAAACCCACCACGACCTGTGTTTTTGCACAGTATTTTTCCCACGAAACAAGCCAGCCGGTATAACATTCGATAATGATTATTCTCGGCATCGACCCGGGCCTGCGCACGACGGGGTTCGGGGTCATTGAAAAACACGGTCACCGGCTGCGCTATATCGCGTCCGGCACCATCAAGACCGGCACGGAAGGCGCCTTGCCGCCGCGCCTCAAGATCATCCTGGCCGGCATCAGCGAAGTCGTCGCCACCTACAAGCCGGCCTGCGCGGCCATCGAACGCGTCTTCGTCAACGTGAACCCGCAGTCGACCCTGCTGCTCGGCGCGGCGCGCGGCGCGGCCATCACGGCCCTCGTCGGCGCCGACCTGGATGTGGCGGAATACACGCCTGCCGAGGTCAAGCAAGCCGTGGTCGGCAGCGGCAAAGCCGTGAAAGCCCAGGTCCAGGAAATGGTGGCGCGCCTGCTGAAGCTGCCCGGCCTGCCGGGCTCCGACGCCGCCGATGCCCTCGGCATCGCGATCTGCCACGCCCACGGCATGGATGCGCTGGCGCTGATCGGCGCGCTGGCGCCGGAAAAGCAGGGCCTGCACATGCGGCGCGGCCGCCTGGTCTCGTCCTGATAAAACTTAGAAAGGTTACCGATGATCGGTCGTCTCTCCGGCGTACTGCTGGAAAAGAATCCCCCGCAAGTGCTCGTGGATTGCCAGGGCGTCGGCTATGAGGTCGACGTGCCGATGGGCACCTTCTACAACCTCCCGCACACCGGCGAGAAGGTGGTACTGTTCACGCACTACGTGGTGCGCGAGGATGCGCACCTGCTGTTCGGCTTCGGCTCTGCCAACGAGCGCGCCGTGTTCCGCCAGCTGATCAAGATCACCGGCGTCGGCGCGCGGACGGCATTGTCGATTTTGTCCGGGATGTCGGTGGCCGACCTGGCCCAGGCCGTGACCCTGCAGGAAGCCGGCCGCCTGGTCAAGGTGCCGGGCATCGGCAAGAAGACCGCCGAGCGCCTGCTGCTGGAACTGAAGGGCAAGCTGGGCGCCGACATCGGCGCGGTCGGCGGCGCCGTGCAGGACGATGCCCAGGCAGACGTGCTCAATGCGCTGCTGGCCTTGGGGTATTCTGACAAGGAAGCGCTGGCGGCGATCAAGAACATGCCGGCGGGGACCAGTGTTTCCGACGGCATCAAGCTGGCCTTGAAGTCGCTGTCGAAGGCATAACCACCACGTCGTCCCCGCGCAGGCGGGGACCCAAGTTTTGCTTGAGCTAACGAAACGCATGCAAACTTGGGTTCCCGCCTTCGCGGGAACGACGATGATTAAACGCAACCATGAGCATCCAGACCGACAACTTCACCGAGCAGCGCATCATCGACGCCGCGCCGGCTTCGCCGAACGAGGAGGCGATCGAGCGCGCGCTGCGGCCCAAGCACCTCGACGAATACGTGGGCCAGTCGAAGATCCGCGACCAGCTCGAGATCTTCATCTCCGCTGCCCGCAAGCGCCGCGAGGCGCTGGACCACACGTTGCTGTTCGGTCCGCCGGGCCTGGGTAAAACCACGCTGGCCCACATCATCGCGCGCGAGATGGGCGTGAACCTGCGCCAGACCTCCGGCCCGGTGCTGGAACGTCCGGGCGATCTCGCGGCCCTGCTGACGAACTTGGAAGCCAACGACGTCCTGTTCATCGACGAGATCCACCGCCTGTCGCCGGTGGTCGAGGAGATCCTGTATCCGGCGCTCGAGGACTACCAGATCGACATCATGATCGGCGAGGGCCCGGCGGCGCGCTCCGTGAAGCTGGACCTGCAACCGTTCACGCTGGTCGGCGCCACCACCCGCGCCGGCATGCTGACCAATCCGCTGCGCGACCGCTTCGGCATCGTCGCGCGCCTGGAGTTCTACAACGTCGAAGAGCTCACCAGGATCGTGACCCGCAGCGCCGCGCTGCTGGAGGCGCCGATCAACGAGGAAGGCGCGCGCGAAGTCGCGAAGCGTGCGCGCGGCACGCCGCGTATCGCCAACCGCCTGCTGCGCCGCGTGCGCGACTATGCGGAAGTGAAGGGCAACGGCGAGATTACCAAGGACATGGCCGACCGCGCGCTCAAGATGCTCGACGTCGACACCGTCGGCTTCGACGTCATGGACCGCAAGCTGCTGGAGGCGGTGCTGTTCAAGTTTGCCGGCGGCCCGGTCGGCATCGGCAACCTGGCGGCGGCGATCGGCGAGGCTGCCGACACCATCGAGGACGTGCTGGAACCCTACCTGATCCAACAGGGCTATCTGCAGCGCACCCCGCGCGGCCGCATCGCGACGCCGCTGGCGTATAAACACTTCGGCGTCGCCGCACCCCGCATCAGCCCGACGGGCGACTTGTGGGACAACCTGCCGCCGGCATAAGGCGGGGCCGAAGATGGAAATCTGGGTCGATGCCGATGCCTGTCCGGGCGTGATCAAGGACATCCTGTTTCGCGTGGCCGAGCGCCTGCAGCTGCAGGTGACCCTGATTGCGAACCAGTTGATCCGGGTGCCGGGTTCGCGCTTCATCCGCGCGGTCCAGGTGCCGAGCGGGCCGGACGTGGCCGACACCGAAATCGTCGAGCGCCTGGCGCCGGGCGACCTGGTGATCACCGGCGACATTCCGCTGGCGGCGCGCGTGCTCGAAAAGGGTGGAGATGCGCTGAATCCGCGCGGCGAGTTTTATACCAAGGACAATATCGCCCAGCAGCTGACGATGCGGGCCTTCATGGAAGAGTTGCGCAGCGGCGGCGTCGACACCGGCGGCCCCAGCGCCTTCAGCCAGGCCGACCGTCAGCAGTTTGCCAATGCCCTCGACAGGCACCTCGTAAAGCGCCGCCCGGCGCCGGGATAATCAGACGCGCGATGCGCCGCGCCGTTCAGCCGAAGGATGACGCTTCACCAGCACCAGCGCAGGTTCGAGACGCTCGCGCTGGCGCATCGGGCGCTGGCGGCGATCCGGCGTGACCGGGAACACGAAGCTGATGAACATCAGGACCGTGAACGACAGCAGGGTGCCGCTGGCCCACAGCAGCGCTTCGTCGGTGCGCGTGGCCAGCATGGTGATGGCGGCGGAGGCCGGGATCAGCAGCAGCAGGCCGCCGAGGGCGCGCGCGTGGGCCGAGCGGCGCATGCGGTCGCCGAGCGCGGCGATGTAGAGGAAGCTCAGGGCCACCAGCGCCAGGCCGGCCAGGCCGCCGACGGCGATCCAGCCCGGCATGCCGGGGTGGGCATCTCCGGCCACCACGATGGGCGGCAGGATGAGGACGAGGCTGCCCGCGAGCAGGGCAAGCAGACGCAGGAAAATCATGGGGTGGTTCCTTCGGTGCGCAAGTTTAATCCGATAGCCGGAAACAATGTGCGCCGAGATTATCATTGCGATAATTTTCCTGTCGCGCGCTTGAATGCGTGCTCGGCAAAGCCCGCGCGCATCCAGGGCATGGCGCCGCTGGCGAGCCAGCGCGCGATCGTCTCGCGCGGCACCGCTTTCGAGAACAGATAGCCCTGGCCGTAGTCGCAGCCGGCCTGCTTGAGCAGGGCCAGCTGTTCCGGCGTTTCGATGCCTTCGGCGATGACCCGCATGCCGAGCTTGTGGGCCATCGTGATGATGGTCTCGCACAAGGCGTAGTCGGTGGTGCCGGCTTCCAGGTGCATCACGAAGGCGCGGTCGATCTTGAGGAACTGGAAGCTGAATTTCTTCAGGTAGGACAGGGACGAGTAGCCGGTGCCGAAATCGTCCAGCGACAGGTCCATGCCGTTCTCGGCCACCTGGCGCAGCTGCTGGATGACGAAGGGGTTGTTATCGAGCAGCATGCCCTCGGTGACTTCGATGACCAGGGTGTGCTCGGGCAGCGCGGCGCGCCTGGCCAGCTGAAAGCAGCGCTCGCAGGCCTCGCGCCCGGACAGCAGCTGGACCGGCGAGACGTTGATCCCGACCTGCAGGCAGGCCCCATGCTCCCGTTTCCAGGCGACGGCGTCGCGCACCGCCGTCTCGAAGACCTGTTCGCCCAATTCCACGATCATGCCGGTCTCTTCGCACAGGGGAATGAATTCGGCGGGGCCGATCATGCCACGCTGCGGATGGGTCCAGCGCACCAGCGATTCGGCCTTCTTCAGGGCGCCGGTCGCGAGATCGACGATGGGCTGGTAATGGACTTCGAGCTTGCGTTCCCTCATCGCGCCGCGCAAGTCCCTGATCAGCCGGCGGCGCGCCTGCGCCCTTTCCTGCATCGCGTGCGAGAAGTAGGCATAGCGGTTGCGTCCCTGCTGCTTGGCCACGTACATGGCCTGGTCGGCGTGCTTGACCAGGCTTTCCATGTCGGCGGCGTCCTTCGGGTAATGCGTGATGCCGATGCTGGCCGATAAGTGCAGGGCTTCGTCGGCGATCACGAAGGGGCGGGCCATGGCCTGGATGATGGCCTGGGCGGTGCGGTCGACGGCGAAGGCTTCTTCCGTTTGTTCCGGCCTGGCGGTCAGCAGCACGGTGAACTCGTCGCCGCCGAGGCGGCCCACGGTATCGCCGTCGCGTGTGCAGTCGAGCAGGCGCTGGGCGGCTTCCTTCAGGATCTCGTCGCCGGACGAGTGGCCCAAGGTTTCGTTGACGTCCTTGAAGCGGTCGAGGTCGATCACCAGCAGGGTGAAGCTGCCGGCCTCGCCGCCGCCGCGGATGGCCTCGGCCACGCGTTCCATGAACATCTGGCGGTTCGGCAAGCCGGTCAGGTCGTCATAATTTCCCTGGCGCCAGGCAAGCTCCTCCGCGCGCCTGGAGTCGCTGATGTCCGTGCCGATCTCGATAAAGTTGCGCACCTGCCCGTCCGGGCCGTAGGCGGCGCTGATGCTCCGGAATTCGGCCAGCACCTGGCCGTCCTTGTGGCGGCTCCATAGTTCGCCCTGCCAGTGCCCGCAGCCGCGCAGCCGCGCCCACAGGGCATCGTCGAAATCGGCTTCGTCCAGCCCGGCGTTGTAGACCCGCGGCGCCTTGCCGGCAATCTCCTCCAGCGTGTAGCCGCGCATGGCGGTGAAGGCGGGGTTGATGGCCTCGACGCGGCCGTCCGCATCGAGCACGGCAATCGCCTCATGGCTGTTCTCGAATACCAGCGAGCCGAGTTCCAGCTGGTGGCGGTTGCGTACATGTTCGGTAATGTCGTGCACGACGCCCATCAGCAGGCGGCAGCCGCCGTCGGCGTCGATCACCGGCGAGACGGTCACGTCCCCGGTCCTGGTGCCGGTCGGGTAGGCCGACACCTCCTGCCAGCGCACCACATTGCCGGTAGCGATCGCTTCCCGGTATTTCGACTTCACCAGCGCCAGCGAATCGGGCGGAATGATCTCGTCGACTTCCTTGCCGACCACGGCGCTGACCGGCAGGCCGGTGGCGAGGGTGAAGCGCTCGTTGACCGCGGAAAAGCGGTAGCGGTCGCCGTCGAGCACCTCCAGGAAGAAGATGACGTCGGCAACGTGTTCGAACAGATAGGTGAGGTAATGCAGGGGAACCGGCGGCGCATCCGCGGCCAGGTAGCGCGCGACCTGGCTCGGGGGCTGGTTCTGCTGCTGCGGTTGCTGCTCAACCGGTGGCGTGCCTGTCGGCTTGGCCATCGCACTCTCCCTCATCTGCTTCGAGGAAGTGTAGCGCACATGCCGCGCGCCCCGCGCCGGGTTAGAACGGCGCGGGTTTCGAAAAGAACTTACTCCTGGCGCAGCCAGACCTGCGAGCGGCCGAACATCGGCATGCCGATGAAGCCGCGCACCTCGACCTTCTTGCCGCCGTCGCGCACCGTCAGCTTGCTCTTGTAGACCTTGCCGTTCTTCGGATCGAGGATCTCGCCGCCGGTGTATTCGTCGCCGGTCTTCTTCAGGCCCGAGACGATGGTCATGCCGAGAATCGGCTGGTCCTTGCGCGCATCCGTGCACAGCTGGCACTTCGGGTTCTGGTCTTCGTCCGGGGCGCGGAACAGCTTCTCGATCTTGCCGGTCAGCTCGCCATGGTTCTCGGTGATGCGGATCAGCGCGGTCGGCTTGCCCGAGCTGTCGTCGATGGTCTTCCACAGGCCGACCGGCGAACCGTCCTGCGCCCACGCGAGCGGGGAGGCGAGGACGGCGGCAATCAGAGTAGCGTTGATGAGGGTGCGCATGGGGTCTCCAGTATGGTTATCAGCAGTTGGAGTGTAGCAAACAGTACGGTCGTTCGGTAAACAGCCGGGGGGAAATTCTTGCAGATGACATTTGTCACCTGAAACTGATGGCGGTCGCGCCTGTTGCGGCAGCCGGCGTTTCCCGATACTGGCGTCAATGGCAGATCGCCATCGACACCAACAACGACAAGGGAAAACAGACATGAAACCGACCATCCTCGCTTCGCTCTTCCTGGCCGCCGGCCTCGCTTCTGCCAGCGCCTTCGCCGGCACGACCCTGGTCCAGGACGTCCGCGTCTTCGACGGCAAGAGCGCACACGAACACCGTTCCGTGCTGGTGCGCGACGGCCTGATCGCCGACAGCGACTATCGCGGCATGGCGCCGGAAGGCAGCCGCGTGGTCGATGGCAAGGGCCGGACCCTGCTGCCGGGCCTGATCGACGCCCACGTCCACACCTGGCAGCATTTCGAACTGCCGCTGGTGTTCGGCGTGACCACCCAGGTCGACATGTTCACCGGCGTCGAGGTCATGCAGCGCATCAGGCAACAGATGGCCAGCGGCCGCAATGGCGGCGAAGCCGACGTGTTCTCGGCCGGCACCCTGGTCACCGCGCCGGGCGGCCACGGCACCGAGTACCCGGTCAAGATCCCGACCCTGGAAAACGGCGGCGACGCCCAGGCCTTCGTCGACGCCCGCATCGCCGAGGGCTCGCACTTCATCAAGGTAGTGATGGAAGACGGCTTCGGCGAACATCACTTCCACAGCTTTGACCGCGCCACCGTCAAGGCCGTAATCGCGGCCGCCCACAAGCGCGGCAAGCTGGCCGTGGTCCACATCAGCAACCTGGAGAACGCCCGCGCCGCGCTGGAAGCCGGCGCCGACGGCCTGGCCCACCTGTTCGTCGCCGAAAAGCTCTCGCAGGAACAGGCGGACAGCCTGGCCAGGCTGGCGCAGGCGAAAGGCGCCTTCGTGGTGCCGACCTTCTCGGTCCTGGAAAGCATGGCCGGCGTGAAGCCGCGCGACCTGCTCGAGGATCCGCAGGTGACCGGCCTGCTCGACCGCGAGGAACGCGGCGCCCTGCAGACCGGCTATGGCCCGTCGCCGCGTCCCGCCATCCTGGCCGCGCCGAAGATGGTGACCGCCGCCATGCGCCGCGCCGGCGTGCCGCTGCTGGCAGGCACCGACGCCGGCAATGCCGGCACCCAGTACGGCGCCAGCCTGCACCACGAAATGGCGGCGCTGGTCGACGCCGGCTTGAGCCCGCGCGAAGCCCTGGTGGCCGCCACCAGCGCCCCGGCCAAGGCCTTCCGCCTGGGCCAGCGCGGCCAGATCGCGAAGGGCTACAAGGCCGACCTGGTGCTGGTCGAAGGCAATCCGCTGCAGGACATCGCGGCCACGCGCCGCATCGTCGAGGTGTGGAAGGATGGCGAGAGCACGGCCGCGATCCGCGAAGCCCAGTTCAGGCACGTGGCGCAGGAGAGTTCGGCCAAGGGCGCGTCGCCGGCCGCGCTGCCGGCTGACGGCAGGATCTCGCTGCTCAAGGACGGCAAGCTGGCCAGCCCCTTCGGCACCGGCTGGATCCCGTCCTCGGACAAATTCGCCGGCGGCGTTTCGACCGTTAACCTGGGCACGCAATCGGCGAGCGAAGGCGGCGCGGCCATCGCCATCGACGCCAAGGTCAAACCCGGCTTCGCCTATCCCTGGGCCGGCGCGGCCTTCATGCCGGGCACGCAGCCGATGCAGGGCGCGGACCTGAGCGCCGCCAAACTGATCCGCTTCCGCGTGCGCGGCGACGGCCAGAAGTACACGGTGACCATGGCCTCGAGCGGCATGACGATCCCGCGCAGCGTGCTGTTCGACACCGGCGCCGAATGGAAGGAAGTGACGATTCCCTTCAGCGCCTTTGCCGGGGTCGATCCGGCGGCGGTGATCATGATAGGATTTAACGCAGGACCGCAACCCGGCGACTACCGTTTCGAGATCGCCGACGTCCGCCTGGTCGACCGTTGATCACGATAACGATAACCATAACGAAGACGAGCGATGCAAGGATTCAAGCGCGTGCTGGCCGGGCCCTGGGTCCCGGCCGATCTGGGCAAGCTGCCCTACCTGTGGGCGATGTCCCTCGTGTTCCTGGTATTTAAATATTTCTACAGCCCGGTCACCGCGCTCGAATTGTTCATGCTGGGCCTGAGCGCGGTGCTGTTCCTGCCGCTCTACCTTTACAGCTTCTGGGCCGGCGGACGCCGCGCCGTCCTGTGCATCCTGGCGGCCTGCCTGTTCGGCATGCTGTGGGCCCCGCACAATAATGGCGCCGGCACCTTCTTCATCTTCGCGGCCGGCATGTGCGGCCGACTGGCGCCGGGCCGTAACGCCCCGCGCATGCTGGCGGTGGTGCTGGCGCTGGCCACCGCCACCGCCTACCTGCTGACCGGGAATGCGCCCGCCTTCATGCTCGCGCCCTGGGCGGTCGGCCTGTCGGTGGGCGTGGCCTCGATCATGGAAAGCGGCCTGCGCGCCTCGCGCAGCCAGCTGCTGCGCAAGCAGGAAGAAGTCGAGCACATCGCCCGCATCGCCGAGCGCGAACGCATCTCGCGCGACCTGCACGACCTGCTCGGCCACTCGCTGTCGCTGATCGCATTGAAGGCGGAACTGGCGGGCAAGCTGGCGGGGCGCGACCTCGAAGCCTGCAAGCGCGAGATCGCCGACGTCGAGACGACCGCGCGCCGCGCCCTGGCCGAGGTGAGGACCGCGGTGACCGGCTACCGCGACAGCGGCCTGCCGGGCGCCCTGGCCAGCGCCCGCGCCAGCCTGGCCGCCGGCGGCGTCGAACTGCGCGAGGACATCCAGCAGTTTGCGCTGGCGCCGGCGCCCGAACACGTCCTAGCCCTGGCGCTGCGCGAAGCGGTGACCAACGTGGTGCGCCACGCCGGCGCCACGCGCTGCACGATAGGTCTCGCATTGGAAGAGGGCAGCGCGGTGCTGCGCGTGCTGGACGACGGCGACCGCCTGCGCGCCGGCGACGAGGTCCGCGTCGGCAATGGACTGACGGGGATGCGCGAACGCGCGGCGATGGTCGGCGGCCAGCTTCTGGTGAGCGTGGACAAGGGCTTGCGCCTCGAACTGCGCCTGCCTGTCAAAGACATGGAAGGGGAAGCAGCATGAGTTCAGCTTTGATTCGCATCGTGATCGCCGAAGATCAGGCGCTCGTGCTGGGCGCACTGGCGGCGCTCCTGAAACTCGAGGACGACCTCGACGTGGTCGGCACCGCCGGCAACGGCAAGGATGCGCTGGCGCTGTGCCGTGAGCTGCGGCCCGACATCGTCCTTACCGACGTCGAAATGCCGCAGATGACCGGCCTCGAACTGGCGGCCCATCTGCAGGAACTCGGCCTGCCCGGCAAGGTGGTGATCGTGACGACCTTCGCGCGCAGCGGTTATCTTCGTCGCGCGCTGGAGGCCGGGGTGCGCGGCTACCTGCTGAAGGATGCGCCGGCCGAGAACCTGGCGGCGGCGATCCGCGTCGTGCACGGCGGCGGCAGGGCGATCGCGCCCGAGCTGGCGCTGGAAAGCTGGAGCGCGGGCCAGGACCCGCTGTCCGACCGCGAGCGCCAGGTGTTGCGCCTGGCCGGCGAGGGCAAGACCAGCGGCGAGATCGCCAAGCTGGTGCACTTGTCCGAGGGCACAGTGCGCAACTACCTGTCGGAGGCGATCAGCAAGCTGAATGCGGGAAATCGGATCGAGGCCTACCGGATGGCGCGCAACGCGGGCTGGCTCTGATCAATATGCCGCCGTGGCGCATCCCTATGCTGTGAGGGTGGACGGCCTTCGTCCCTCAACCGCACTGAGGATTACCATGACGCAATCAAGCTGGATCCAACGCTGCATCGTCGCGCTCTGCTGCGCCTTCGGCATGGCCTGTGCCCCGGCTTTCGCACAGACCGTGACGCTCACCTTCGACAACATCGGCAACCTCGGACCCTACCCGGATTCGTGGACGGAATCGGGCTTCAGCGTCACCTCGCTCGACCCATCGGGCGGGCATTTGCACTCCGGGGCGAACTCGCTGGTGCTGCACAGCCGCGAGGGCTCGCAACCCTACCGTTTCCAGCGCCTCGACGGCGAAAGCTTCGACTTCATCGCCTTCGATTATTTCGGCGGCGATTCGGTATTCGTCAGCGATACCGGCGCCACCTTCACCATCCTCGGGGACCAGCCGCTGGCCACCTTCACCATGCCGGCGGCCTTCCAGGGCGTTACTTACATCGACTGGTTCATGCCCAATCCCGGCGACCTGAGTACGCCCGACCCGCAGTGGGGCGAGATCGATAACTTCGTGACGAACATCTCGCCGGCGCCGGAACCGGGGCAGGTGGCGATGCTGGGTCTCGGACTGGCCGGGCTGCTGCTGCACGGCCGCCGCTCGCGCCGGCGCTAGCGGCCCGATAGGGTGAAGGGGGGCGGCGAGCGCACCGCCTCGATTTGCTTCGCGGTTTCGGCATCCAGCTGCTCGGCGCGGCGCTGCAAGCGTATTGCTACGCCGTTCACCGTGGTGCAGTTCAGGGCCGGCGCGGACGCGTCGTAGCGGCAGCTGAGGACCTGGCGCGCCGCTTGTGCTTCGTCTATCTTGCCTGGCCAATAGGGGAGCAGCGTCAGGAGGTCGCCGTCCAGCATCGCACGTACCGGAAAGCCGATGACTGGGCGCGGCAGTTGTTTGCCGTCGTCCCCGCCGCCATCCTTGCCATCCATGCGTTTCACCGGGCCCGAGCCGACAGCGAAGCCGTAGCCGTCCGCAGCGAGATGCAGGAAGGACTGCGCGGCGGTACCAGTGTCCAAAGACTCGGCCGTGCCCCAGACGCCGGTCAGGTAGGATGGCAGCGCGTCCGCCGCGTGAAGCGGCAGATGCCAGGCAATGGCCAGCACCAGCGGAATGACAGCTTTCATGCGAAGTCCTCGATCGACGGGGTGCGTCCGAGGATAGCAGGGCGCCGCCGTGAAAAATGCGCGCATTCTCACGAGCTCGCGAAGACGAAAAAAAACCGCGCCGGGCAAACCCAAACGCGGCTTTTTTACAAACGGCAAAAAATCAGGCCGGTGGCAGCTTGCCCAACTGCTCCTGCATCTTGGCCAGCGTGGCGCCGAAGTTCTCCACGCGCTCGCGTTCCTGGGCCACCACGGCGGCCGGGGCGCGGGCGACGAAACTCTCGCTGGACAGCTTGCCGTTGGCCTTGGCGATCTCGCCCTGCAGGCGCGCGATCTCTTTCGACAGGCGCTCGCGCTCGGCGGCGACGTCGATCTCGACCTTCAGCATCAGCTTGGTGGTGCCGACGATGGACACCGCGGCCGGCGATTCCGGCAGGGCGTCGACGATCTGCACTTCCGACAACTTGCCCAGCAGCTGGACGTAGGGCGCGAAGCTCTGGGCGGCGGCGCGGTCGGCGCTTGAGCCCGGTTCGACGATCAGCGGCACGCGCACCGACGGCGACAGCTTCATCTCGCCGCGCAGGTTGCGGGTGGCGTCGGTCAGCTTCTTGAACTGGTCCATCCAGGCTTCGGCTTCCGCGTCGATCAGCGATTCGTCGGCGATCGGGTAGGGCTGCAGCATGATGGTGTCACCAGTTTTACCTGCCAGCGGCGCGACCGCGTGCCACAGCTGCTCGGTCACGAACGGGATGATCGGGTGCGCCAGGCGCAGGATCACTTCCAGCACGCGCAGCAGGGTGTGGCGGGTGGCGCGCTGCTGGGCCTCGGTGCCTTGCTGGACCTGGACCTTGGCCAGTTCCAGGTACCAGTCGCAGTACTCGTCCCAGACGAAGCTGTAGATACTGGAGGCGATGTTGTCGAAGCGGTAGTCGGCGAAGCCCTTGGCCACCTCCAGTTCCACACGGTTCATCTGCGAGATGATCCAGCGGTCGGCCTGCGACAGGTCGGCTGCGTCAGGCTTACCGCAATCCTTGCCCTCGGTGTTCATCAGCACGAAGCGGGTCGCGTTCCACAGCTTGTTGCAGAAGTTACGGTAGCCTTCGGCGCGGCCGAGGTCGAAGTTGATGTTGCGGCCCAGCGAAGCGTAGCTGGCCATGGTGAAGCGCACGGCGTCGGTGCCGTAGGCCGCGATCCCTTCCGGGAATTCCTTGCGCGTCGCCTTGGCGATCTTCTCGGCGGCCTTCGGGTTCATCAGGCCGGTGGTGCGCTTGGCAACCAGCGACTCGACGTCGATGCCGTCGATCAGGTCGATCGGGTCCAGGGTATTGCCCTTCGACTTGGACATCTTCTGGCCGGAGGAATCGCGCACCAGGCCGTGCACGTAGACGGTCTTGAACGGCACCTTGCCGGTGAAGTGCGCGGTCATCATGACCATGCGCGCGACCCAGAAGAAGATGATGTCGAAGCCGGTCACCAGCACCGACGAGGGCAGGAACAGGTCCATGTCCTTCGTCTGTTCCGGCCAGCCCATGGTCGAGAAAGGCACCAGGGCCGAGGAGAACCAGGTGTCCAGCACGTCGTCGTCGCGGCGCAGTTCACCGGTAATGCCTTGCGCCGATGCCTTCTGTTGCGCTTCTTCTTCGCTGCGCGCGACCACGATCTCGCCGTTCGGGCCGTACCAGGCCGGAATGCGGTGGCCCCACCACAGCTGGCGCGAGATGCACCAGTCCTGGATGTTGCCCAGCCACTGGTTATAGGTGGTGGTCCAGTTTTCGGGCACGAACTGGATCTCGCCGCTGGCGACTTTTTCCAGCGCCACTTCGGTGATCGACTTGCCCGGGTTGAAGGTGCCTTCCGGCGCCGGCTTGCTCATGGCGACGAACCACTGGTCGGTCAGCATCGGCTCGATGATGACGCCGGTGCGGTCGCCGCGCGGCACCATCAGCTTGTGCGGTTTCACCTGTTCCAGCAGGCCCTGCGCTTCGAGGTCGGCGACGATCTTCTTGCGCGCTTCAAAGCGGTCCAGGCCGCGGTAGGCTTCCGGCGCTTCGTCGGCGATCTTCGCGTCGAGCGTCATGATGCTCGGCATCGCCAGCTTGTGGCGCTGGCCGACGGCGTAGTCATTGAAGTCGTGGGCCGGGGTGATCTTCACGCAGCCGGTGCCGAAGGCTTTATCCACGTATTCGTCGGCGATGACGGGGATCTCGCGGCCGGTCAGCGGCAGCTTGAGCATCTTGCCGACCAGGTGGGTGTAGCGCTCGTCGGTCGGATCGACCGCGACGGCGACGTCGCCCAGCATGGTTTCAGGACGGGTGGTGGCGACCGTCAGGTGGCCGCTGCCGTCCGCCAGCGGGTACTGGATGTACCACATCGAGCCGTCTTCTTCTTCCGACACCACTTCGAGGTCGGAGACGGCGGTGCCCAGCACCGGGTCCCAGTTCACCAGGCGCTTGCCGCGGTAGATCAGGCCCTGCTCGTACAGGCGCACGAAGACTTCGGACACGGTGGCGGAGCGCGGCTCGTCCATCGTGAAGTATTCGCGGTTCCAGTCGGCGGAGGCGCCCAGGCGGCGCATCTGGCCGGTGATGGTGCTGCCCGACTTTTCCTTCCATTCCCAGACCTTCTCCACGAAGGCTTCGCGGCCGAGGTCGTGGCGCGAGATCTTCTGGGCGTCCAGCTGGCGCTCGACCACGATCTGGGTCGCGATGCCGGCGTGGTCGGTGCCCGGGATCCAGGCCGTGTTAAAGCCACGCATGCGGTAGTAGCGGGTCAGGCCATCCATGACGGTCTGGTTGAAGGCGTGACCCATGTGCAGGGTGCCCGTCACGTTCGGCGGCGGCAGCTGGATGCTGAACGAAGGCTTGTCGGCGTCCGTGGTGGCGGCAAAGTAACCGCGCTGTTCCCATTCGGTGCGCCAGAATTGTTCGATATCGGCTGGCTCGAAAGACTTGGCTAATTCCATGATATGGCTTGGTATCGGGTGTTTTGTATGCGGAAACGACCATTATAGATGACGGCGCAAGGAGTGCGCCGGCAATCGGAGGCCCTTCAGAAATTCTCTTGCACCTGGCGGAACAGGCAGGCTTGCCGGAATGCGCCGCTGGGCCGGGGTTCGAGCACGGCGGCATGGTGGCGCTGGCCGATGCCGGCAACGCCGAGCCAGGTCCTGCCCTGGAAGAAAAACGGTTCCAGGCGCAGGTAGCGGCCACGGAAAGTCACCGCCTCTTGCCCAGGACCGGCGTCGGCAGAGAAATCGCCTTCGGCTTCTCCATTCTGCGCGAACGGCACGCAGCGCCGCAGCGCGGCCGATGGGGCGCCAATCCGGCAGGGCAGCAGGGTCATGCCGCGATCTTCGCCCGCAGGATCCCAGGCCGGCGCGGCTCTGCTGCCGTAGCGGGCCAGCAGCAGGTTGCCGGCCATGTAGTTGTCGTCGAACTCCTTGCGCAGGACGCGCTCGGGCTTGCCGTCGTTGTCGAGGTCGAAGATGCCGTAGTCGCCGTTCCTCAGCTGCTTCGGCAAGCGGGCTTCGTCGGGACCGTCGGGATCGGACCAGGCCGGGGCGGTCAGCGGCGAACCGGGCTGCAGGCCGTTCGAGAACAGCGCGAAGTCCTGCCTGAGGGCGGCCAGCACCGCCGTGCACACCTGGCCGGTCCCGGACAGCAGTTCGACCTCGCCCGCGCGCGCAGGACGGACGCCCTCGGGTGGGTACTCGCGCGTGTCTGGCGCCAGCCTGGTCAGCTCGGGATAGCCGGTGCAGGCGGTTTTGCGCAGCCCCGCGGCGGAAGCGCGCGTTTCGCAGCGCTGCGCCAGGGAATGCGCACCCGTGAATTCGAAACGGAGATGCAGGTCCGGATTGCCGGGATCATCGCGATAGCAGTGGCCGGCAAACCAGCGCCGCGACTCCAGCTTCTTGCCGTCGACCCAGACCGACATGAACACCTCGGGATCGGCGCCGCACATACCGTAGGGATTGCCGGTTTCCTCGCCGACCTTGACGCGCACGCGCCGCCCCGATGGGAAGCGGCACTCGGCCAGTTCGCCGGCGCGGACCGTCATACGCTCGGCCTGTTGCCCGGACCGGGTGCGCTGGAGCACGGCGATACGGGCCGCCTGGCCCGGCGCTTGTGTCTCGCGCAGGTCATTGCCGATGGTGGCCGATTCGGTCTCCGCGCCCTTGGCGTCCCGATACACACAGGAGAATTGCAGGGCGCGCGTGGGCTCGTCTTCGCCGCTGGCCTGGGCCGAGGCGGCAGGCGTGGCCAAGGTAATCGGCAGGCAAAGCAGCAGATGGCGGTAAAGGACGTTCATGGTCCAATGGTAGCGTGTTTTCCACGAAAAAAAGGGCGCCGAAGCGCCCTTTGATGCGGTGGGCACGGAGTGCCCACCCTACGTCTTATTTACCGCAGCCCAGCGACTTGATACGGTCGTAAGCAGCCTTGGCCTGCACCAGGCCGTAGCCGTACTTGGTGTCGCGGCCGGCGGTGCCGAGGTCGAGCGCGCTGTTGTTCAGCGAGGTGCGGATCTGGGCGCCGGTGCAGGTCGGGAAGTAGCTCCACACCAGGGCAGCCACGGCCGACACGTGCGGGGTCGCCATCGAGGTGCCGTCGAAGTAGGCGTAGTTCGATGCCTTGATGCCGACGGTCGCGCTCTGGCCCAGCTGGCCCTTCATCGCCGCGCCTTCGGTATCCGACGCGCCGACCGACGGGATGCTGGTCACGGTCGTGCCCAGGGTGCCCGCCACCGGACCGGCCACGTTGTTGTAGACCACCGCGCCGACGCCGCCGCTGTTCTGGCAGTTCAGGACCTTGGTCGCGAAGTCGACGGTGCCGCGCTGGATCAGGCAGACCTTGCCGGAGACCGCGGTGTTGACCGTGTCGCCGATGCCGAAGTCGGCCAGCGCGGCGGTCGCGGTCTTGACCGGCGAGCCTTCCATCGCCGTCGGTGCGTAGGTGGAGGAACCGACCGACAGGACCGGATCCTGGCCCACGCCCATCGGCACGCTCGACAGCACGGCCACGCCCGGACCGGCGATCTCGACATCCTTGTTGTATTGCGAGAAGGTGGCCCAGGCCTTGTTCTCGTCCACTGCAGCCACCGACATCACGCTGGTATAGCCGGCCGGGTAGGAGGTGGTCGAGTTGCCGTCGTTGCCGGCCGCGGCGATGCTCAGCACGCCCTTGGTCTGCAAGCTGTCGAAGGCGCGCTGCTCGGTCAAGCTCTTGGCGCCGCCGCCCAGCGACATGGTGATGACGTTCGCGCCCGCCGCGCCGCACTTGTTGGCGGCCGAGGCCAGGGTCGACGAATAGGTCCAGGCGCCGGCATTGCCGAACACCTTCACGATGTGCAGCTTGAGGTGCTTGTTCGGGTTCACGCCGACCACGCCCATGCCGTTGTTGACGCCGGCGATGGTGCCGAACACGTGGGTGCCGTGGTGGGTTTCGTCGGTGTACCACCAGCCGGTGCCGGAGTCGTACTCGCCGGTGACGTTGGCGCCGTTGTCCTTCAGGTCTTCATGGTTGAAGTCGACGCCCGAGTCGATGATGCAGACCTTGCGGTTGTTGGTGTTGGTGTCCGGCAGCTGGTCGGCCTGCACCAGTTTGATGCCGTAGGGGACCTGCTGGCCCAGGGTGTAGGGGGTGCCGGTCGACGGGGTGGTCAACGCGAACGGCTTGCGGACCACGTCTTCCTCGATATACTCGACGTTCGGATTGTTTTCCAGGCCTTTCAGGGCAACGGCCGGCACTTCGATCGCCATCGCGTCCATGCCGAAGATTTCGTGCTTGACCGAGCCTTTGGCGGCCGCGACCACCGACTTCATGGCCGCTTTGGCGCCCGGCTTGAAGGCGACGATCACGCGGGTGGTGTCCGGCGCGGCTGCCGAGGCGCTGCTAGCAAAGACCACTGCCAACGCCGCAGCGCAGAGGGTGAGGGCAGGAACGAACTTCTTTGCTGCGCGAGTGTGTTTCTGATTCATCGGTGTTTTCTCCGTTAATACTTATCGTTATAGAGCGCGGCTCGTGGCCGCGCGCCTTGTGGTTTTACTGCCTTAACGACCGATACATCACTGTTCTCGCGGGAGGCCGGGCCCAGCGTCCCGTAATAACAGCCGAGCCAGTTTATTGAGGGAACTTATGCATATGCAAAACATTTTCAATCGTGCGCAGGGAGTGTTGCGTGATCGTCTGTGCATATGATTCAATTGATGAAAATCTAGATTTGTCACAAATGTACGTGCTATATTTTTGGCCGCCGAAATCCGATTTGTGAAGGTTTTGTGAAGTCCGGCGGTCGCCCCTTCTTTTAGTTGCGAGAACACGAAAACAATGACCGCATCCGCTTCCCCCCGCCGGCTGATCCTGCTTGTCGACGACGATCCCCTCCTGCTCGACTTCATTTCCACCGTGTTGCAGCACGCCGGTTACGACACCGTCGGCGCCGGCTCCGCGCCCGAAGCTGTGCAGCGCGTGCAGGAGCGCGGTGCGGATATCGCCCTGGCCCTGCTCGACATCACCATGCCCGGCATGTCGGGACTGGAACTCGCGCAGCGCCTGAAGGATCACACCGAGGTGCCCTTCATGTTCCTGTCCTCGGTGGACGACGCCGAGACCGCGCGCCAGGCCGCCAGCCACGGCGCGGTCGGCTTCGTGGTCAAGCCCGTCGACGCGGGCCGCCTGCTGCCGGCCTTCGAGGCCGGCCTGGCGCGCGCCGACGAGATCCGCCAGCTGCGCCGCACCGAGGCCAACCTGAACGCGGCCCTGGCCGCCGGCCGCGAGACCAGCCTGGCCGTGGGCCTGCTGATGGCGCGCTACCAGACCGACCGCAACACCGCCTTCGAAGTCCTGCGCGACCACGCGCGCTCGAGCCGCCGCAAGGTCAACGAAGTGGCCGAGCAGATCGTCGCGGCCGAGGAGCTGCTCAACGGCCTGCATGGGGCGTTTGCCGCGCGGCTAAGGAAGTAGGGCCGCCACGCGATCCCTTCCGGCTTGGTATGATGGCAAACCATTTATCAAGCTACTGGAAGGACAACGCGACATGAAAACCAAGGCAGCGATTGCATGGCAGGCGGGTAAGCCGCTGACCATCGAGGAAGTCGAGCTCGAAGGCCCGAAGGCGGGCGAGGTGCTGGTCGAGGTCAAGGCCACCGGCATCTGCCACACCGACTGGTACACCCTGTCGGGCGCCGATCCGGAAGGCCTGTTCCCGGCCATCCTCGGCCATGAAGGCGCGGGCGTGGTGGTCGACGTCGGCCCCGGCGTGACCAGCCTGCGCAAGGACGACCACGTCATCCCGCTGTACACCCCGGAATGCCGCCAGTGCAAATTCTGCCTGTCGCAGAAGACCAACCTGTGCCAGGCCATCCGTTCCACACAAGGTCGCGGCCTGATGCCCGATGCTACTTCTCGATTTTCGCTGGACGGCAAGCCGATCTACCACTACATGGGCACGTCGACCTTCTCGAACTACATCGTGGTTCCGGAAATCGCGCTGGCCAAGATCCGCTCCGACGCCCCCTTCGACAAGGTCTGCTACATCGGCTGCGGCGTCACCACCGGCATCGGCGCCGTGATCTTCACCGCCAAGGTGGAGGCGGGCGCCAACGTGGTCGTGTTCGGCCTCGGCGGCATTGGCCTGAACGTCATTCAGGCGGCCAGGATGGTCGGCGCCGACAAGATCATCGGCGTGGACATCAACCCGGGCCGCGAGGAGATGGCGCGCAAGTTCGGCATGACCCACTTCGTGAACCCGACCCAGGTCGAGAACGTGGTCGACGCCATCGTCCAGCTGACCGACGGCGGCGCGGATTACGCCTTCGAATGCATCGGCAACGTCACCACCATGCGCCAGTCGCTGGAGTGCTGCCATAAAGGCTGGGGCCAGTCGATCATCATCGGCGTGGCGGAAGCCGGCAAGGAAATCGCGACCCGTCCCTTCCAGCTGGTCACCGGCCGCGTCTGGAAAGGCTCGGCCTTCGGCGGCGCCCGCGGCCGCACCGACGTGCCGAAGATCGTCGACTGGTACATGGAGAACAAGATCAACATCGATGATCTGATCACGCACCACCTGCCGCTCGATCGCATCAACGAGGGCTTCGAGCTGATGAAGCGGGGCGAGTCGATTCGCTCCGTCGTGGTGTACTAAGAGCATCGCCCGCGCGGCTAAGCACCCGCACGCGTGAACCGTCGCCCCCGCGAAGGCGGGGGGCCAAGTCAAGCCGGCACCACGCCGGCTTTTTTCCGTCCATTCCCGCAATTCCGCAGCCTGTCGCAGCAAGCTGGCCCCCGTCCCCCGCAATCCCTATCCTGCCTTCATCAATCATTCGCCCGTATCTAGAAAAAAAGTTCTAGACAAATTTTTCTAGCTGGCCTATTCTGGATTCGTCGAAAGGAAACCGCATGAGCAAGTTGCACTGGAAGGACGCGCGATGAGCGCCGCAGCCTGGATGTCCGGCCTGGCCTGGGCGCTGCTGGACTTCGTCTGGCAGGGTGCGCTGCTCGGCTGCGTCGCCGCCGTGCTGCTGGGTCTGCTCGGCAAGGCGCGTCCGCAGTGGCGCTACCTGGTCGCCTGCATTGCCCTGCTGCTGTGCGCGGCGCTGCCGCTGGCCGGCATGCTGGCGCGCGTGCTGGGGCAGGGCGAGGCCGGCAGCGCGATGACGCTGCCGCCGGCGCTGCTGCAGGCCTTGCCGTCCACGTCAGCGCAGGACTCGCTGCATGCCGCGGCAGGGACGGCAGCCTGGAGCGTGTCGGGCTGGCGCGAGCTTGTGCAGCCGCGCCTGCCGCTGGTGATCCTGTGCTGGTCGGCGGGCGCCGCGCTGATGGCCTTGCGCCTGCTGCTGGGCCTGGCCTGGGTGCGCCGGCGCAGCCGTCCAGGCGCCTACCGGCTCGACCCCGAATGGCAGGCCGTGCTGGACCGCCTGGCGGCGCGCCTCGGCATCGGGCGCAAAGTCATCCTGGGACTGGTGGACGATCTGGCCAGCCCGGTGACGGCAGCTTGCCTGCGGCCGCTGGTGCTGGTGCCGGCCTCGCTGGCCACCGGCATGGCGCCACAGCTGCTGGAGGCCCTGCTGGCGCACGAGCTGGCCCATGTGCGGCGCCACGACTACCTGATCAACCTGATTCAGAGTGCGATCGAGATCCTGCTGTTCTATCACCCGGCGGTGTGGTGGCTGTCGCACCGCATCCGGGTCGAGCGGGAACTGATCGCCGACGATTTGGCCGCAAGCGCGCTGGGCGAACCGCGGCGTCTCGCGCTTGCTTTATCCGAGCTGGATCTGTTCCAGCTCTCATCCCCACCACTCGCCCCTGGGGCAATTGGAGAGAAAGGAAAGCTCATGTCTCGCATCAAACGCCTGGTTCGCCCGCAAGCGGAACCCCTGAATTGGAAGCTGGCCCTGCCGGCACTCGGCCTGGCCCTGACCGCGGCCATCCACGCCCACGCCGGCACCACGCCGGCGGCGCCGGCAGCGCAGCCCGCCACGGCCGTGCAGGCGAAACCCGCCGCACAGGCAAAGCCCGCGGTCCAGGTGACCCTGCGCGAAGAGCGCGGCGAATCCTACGCCCTGGTCGGCGACGGCAAGGACAGTTTCAACATGACGGGCAACAGCGCCGACTGGAAGTCCATCAAGCAGCTCAAGCGCAGCATACAGGGCGAGTTCCTGTGGTTCCGCGACGGCGGCAAGTCCTGGATCGTACAGGACCCGGCCACCTTGGCGAAGGCGCACGCGGCATGGGCGCCGGTCAACGAGCTGGGCAAGCAGATGGAGGTCTACGGCAAGGAGATGGACACGCACGGCAAGGCAATGGAATCGCTGGGCAAGGAGATGGAGCAGGCGGCCACCGGCATGCGGCCCGACGAAGCGAAAGTGCATGAGATCGAGCGCAAGATGAATGCGCTGAGCCGCCAGATGAGCAGCGTGGGCCAGCAGATGGGCAAGGCCGGCAGCGACACCGAGCGCGACCGCTTGAGCGAGCAGATGAACAAGCTGGGCCGGCAGATGAACCAGCTGGGCGAGCAGATGAGCGCCGCCCACGAGAGCGAAGCCCAGCGCCGCGCGCAAGCCAGCATGGAAGAAGTCGGCAAGCGCATGAACGAGGCCGGCAAGCCGATGGACGAGCTGGGCAAGAAGATGGATGTGCTCGGCAAGCAGATGGATCGCGAGAGCAAGACCGCCGACAAGGCCATCCGTGTGCTGATCCGCGATGCGATGGCCAGGGGCCTGGCCCAGCAGGCGCCGGGGCAGGGCTGATCTGGATAACGCTGGTTATTGAAAGAAAAGCCGGAAATGTCCTCCATTTCCGGCTTTTTTAATTAATTAATGCATATAAATAGAAACAATTGCTTGCACTCTTGTCGTGCACTCGGCGTTACGATCTATATAATTTCTGCACAGCAACCGAAAATAAAAATGTTCCGGTGCTATTCAAAACAACACCAATAGTCAGGGATTATATGATCAAGAAAATCGCTGCTGCCGCAGCACTGGCCTTCGTGGCCTCTTCCGCTTTCGCCGCCGGCCCCACCGCTTTCTACGGCGGCGTGGATGTGGGTTCGACCAAGATCGACGATTTCGGCGATAACAAAGCCGGCTTCGGCGGCTTCCTGGGTTATGGCTTCAACCAGAATTTCGCCGTCGAGCTTGGCTATCGCCAGTTGGGCAAATGGGATGTCGCGGGCGTCGACGTCAAGGCCAAGCAGACCCACGTGTCGCTGGTCGGTTTCTATCCGCTGAGCCCGCAGCTCGACGTCTACGGCCGCCTGGGCTACAACCAGCTGCGCGGCGAAGCCCGCTTCGCCGGCGCTACCTACGGCGACGATACCAGCAGCGGCCTGTATGGCGTCGGCCTGAATTACAACTTCACCCCGGCCATTTCCGGCCGCGTCGAAGTGCAGAAGCCGTCCAGCGATACGACCCATTACAACGTCGGCATGGTTTTCAAGTTCTAAATGCGCCTTGATTAAATAAGCGCGGCGTTTTTATCGCCGCTTTATGCCGGCCGTGGCACATGTTTCCATTGACGGAAGCATGTGCCATTTATTTTTTCCGGACGCTGTGGCAGCATACGGGCGTTTATCTTTTCATTTATTTTATATAAAGCCCGAAAATATGCGCCCAGCCCGCCTAGCTGCCGTTTTATCCCTTGCCGGCGCCGCTGCGCTGGCGCATGCCCAAAGCACTCCTGCCGCCGCGCCCGCCGCCAAGGCCGAGCGTCCGGCCACGGAATTTCCCTACACGCCCGGCCTGGACCCGAGCGCGATGGACCGCAGCGCCGATCCCTGCGTCGATTTCTACCAGTTTGCCTGCGGCGGCTGGATGAAGAACAATCCGATCCCCGCCGACCAGGCGCGCTGGTCGGTCTACGGCAAGCTGGCGCAGGACAACCAGCGCTTCCTGTGGGGCATTCTCGAAGACCTGTCCAAGCGCCAGGAGGGCCGCAATGCCACCCAGCAGAAGATCGGCGACTACTTCGGCGCCTGCATGGACGAGCGCACCATCGAAGCGCGCGGCGCCGAGCCGCTCAAGCCCTATTTCGACGAGATCGCCTCGCTGCGCTCCAACAAGGACCTGCCGCGCGTGCTGGCGCACCTGCACCTGGCGCTGGCCGACCAGGGCCTGTTCTTCGGCTTCGGTTCGAGCCAGGACTTCGGCGACTCGACCCGCGTGATCGCCTTCGCGACCGCCGGCGGCCTGGGCCTGCCGGACCGCGATTCCTACCTCAAGACGGACGCCAAATCGAAGGACATCCGCGCCAAGTACGTGGCCCACATCGCCAATACCTTCAAGCTGCTCGGCGACAGCCCGGAGCAGGCGCAGCGCCAGGCCGACCGCGTGATGGCGATGGAGACCGAGCTGGCCAAGGCCTCGCTGTCGCGCGTCGACAAGCGCGATCCGTATAAGCTGTTCCACAAGGTCGATGCGAAGGGCCTGCAGGCGCTGACCCCGGGCTTCTCCTGGCCCGCCTACCTGGGCGAGATCGGCCAGGGCAAGCAAAAGACCTTCAACGTCACCGAGCCGGCCTTCTTCAAGGCGCTGGCGAAGATGTGGAAGACGTCCGACATCGATGCCACCCGTACCTACCTGCGCTGGCACGTGGCGCGCAATATGTCGCCGGCGCTGGCCTCGAACTTCGACCGGGAACACTTCGACTTCTTCAGCAAGACCCTGCGCGGCGTACAGCAACAGCAGCCGCGCTGGAAGCGCTGCGTGACCCTGGTCGACCGCCAGCTGGGCGAAGCGCTGGGCCAGGAATTCGTCAGCCGCGCGTTCTCGCCGGCGCTGAAGGAAAAGTCGCTGCACATGACCCGCCAGGTCGAAGAGGCGATGAAGAAGGACATCGAGTCGCTCGACTGGATGAGCCCCGAGACCAAGAAGCGCGCCCAGGAAAAGCTGGCCGCGATCGTCAACAAGATCGGCTATCCGGACAAGTGGCGCGACTACAGCAGCTATGTGGTGAAGCCGAACGACTTTGCCGGCAACGTCGAGCGCGGCAACACTTTCGAGACGCGCCGCGACCTGGCCAAGATCGGCAAGCCGCTCGACCGCGGTGAATGGGGCATGACGCCGCCGACGGTGAACGCCTACTTCAATCCGCAGATGAACGACATCAACTTCCCGGCCGGCGTGCTGCAACCGCCGCTGTTCGACCCGAAGATGGATGACGCGCCGAACTACGGCAACACCGGCGGCACCATCGGCCACGAACTGACCCACGCCTTCGACGATGAAGGCCGCCAGTTCGACGCCAAGGGCAACCTGAAGGACTGGTGGACCAGGAAGGACGCCAAGGAATACGAAGAGCGCGCCGCCTGCATCGTCGACCAGTACGCGCAGTACACGGTGGTGGACGACATCAAGATCAACAGCAAGCTGACCCTGGGCGAAGACATCGCCGACCTGGGCGGCCTGATCCTGGGCTGGATGGCGTGGAAGGAAGAGATGGCCAGCATGCCGCAGCAGGCCCAGCCTCAGCAGCTCCGCGACGGCCTGACGCCGGAGCAGCGCTTCTTCGTCGGCAACGCCCAATGGGCCTGCGAAAACGACCGCCCGGAAAACCTGCGCGTCAAAGCCATGACCGACCCCCACTCGCCGGGCCGCTACAGGGTGAATGGCCTGGTGGTGAACATGCCGCAGTTCCAGCAGGCTTTCCAGTGCAAGGCCGGGCAGCCGATGGTGAAGGAGAAGCGGTGCCGGGTTTGGTAAGTTAGCCTCAAAGCCGTCATTCCCGCGCTTACCGCGTCGTCCCCGCGCAGGCGGGGACCCAAGTTCTGCAAGCGTCACGTTAGCGTACGCAAACTTGGATCCCCGCCTGCGCGGGGATGACGTTTACAAGTACGTGTTCTTATCTCCGCCGCGACCCCCGGTCGCTGGCCTGCCCCTGCATATGCACCAGGTTCGCCTCGAAAGCCTGCATCTGCAAACCAATATCCGCCATATCCACACTCGACTGCCGCAGCCGCGGGAACAGCTCGCCTTCCTCTTCCTCGATATGGTTCAGCACCGACTTCAGCATCTCGCGCATCATCGGTTCCGCGCGCGGTTCGTCCGGCGCCATGCCCTGCAGCGTGGCCAGCAGGTCGTCGACCTTCAAATGGTCCTGCTCGAAATGGCGCACCAGGTTGTCGTCGAGGCAGCGCACGTTCGGATAGAAGATCGACTCTTCCAGCCGTGAATGGGTGTGGATGGCTTGCAGCAGCTGGGTGGCCGCCTGTTTCTTGACCTCGATGTCGCTGCTGTTGAGGTATTTGTCGGCCAGCTTGCGCACCGTGTCGTGGTCGCGCACCAGCATCTGGATCGGATCGTCGGCATTGTCCATGATGGGTTCCTCCTCAAAGGGAATGCCATCCTACTCTTGGCGGAAAACAGCGCACATCCATTTAGGCGCGGCAAAAGAAACGCCGCCTCGGCAGGCGGCGTCTGCATGATCGGCCAGGAATCAGTGCTGGGCGATACTGCCGCGCCAGGCGCCGCTTTCCTTGCCGCGCGATTCCAGCATTTCCTTGAACTTCTGCAGGTTGCCGCGCAGTTCCATGCGCACGGCGCCGAAGGAATCGCCGAGTTTTTCCAGGGCGCCTTCCGGCTGGTAGTCCATCTGGACGGCCACGCGGCAGACGTTGTCGGAAATCTTGTGGAAGGTCGCCACGCCGCCGTTCGGCACGCCGGTGGTGCTTTGCCAGGCGATGCGCTTGTCCGGGATCTGCTCGGTGATCTCGACGTCCCATTCCTTTTCTTCGCCGGCCACATTGGCCTTCCAGTGCAGGTGCTTGTCGTCCAGCTGGCGGATCTCGTGCACGCTGGCCATGAATTGCGGGAAGTCTTCGAACTGGGTCCACTGGTTGTACGCAGTGCGGACCGGCACATTGATTTCAATGGACTCCATGACTGCGGAATCCATGCCCGAACCACGGTTCTTCATTTTCTTCGACAGCATCATGCCGCCCACCGCCAGCGCGGCCACAGTAACAACTCGATTCAGCATTGTTGCCTCCTTGTTACGAGTAAAGATTGAAAACACATCTGCACCTACGTTAAGGCAAGTCGGATTTGCAGGGCGCTAGCGAGCCTTCAGGAAACTGTTGTGATACTGTATATATAACCAGTAAATTTGCAGCCGAAAGCCTGCTTCGGCCGATCCCGACGTTTATAATGCCCGCATGAATCTCCTCGACAACCTGAATCCCGAACAGCTCGCCGCGGTCACCTTGCCGTCCCAGAGCGCCCTGATCCTGGCCGGCGCCGGCTCGGGCAAGACGCGCGTGCTGACCACCCGGATCGCCTGGCTGATCCAGACCAGCCAGGTCTCGCCAGCCGGCATCATGGCGGTGACCTTCACCAATAAGGCGGCCAAGGAAATGCTGAGCCGCCTGTCGGCGATGCTGCCGATTAACACGCGCGGCATGTGGATCGGCACCTTCCACGGCCTGTGCAACCGCCTGTTGCGTACGCATCACCGCGACGCCGCGCTGCCGCAGAGTTTCCAGATCCTGGATTCGCAGGACCAGCTGTCGATGATCAAGCGCATGCTGAAGGCGCTGAATGTCGATGACGAGAAGTACCCGGCCAAAGACCTGATGTACTTCATCAACAACGCCAAGGACAACGGCCGCCGCGCCGCCGACTGCGAGGCCTACGACCACGTGCAAAAGCGCATGGTCGAGCTGTACGACGCCTACGACCAGCAGTGCCAGCGCGAAGGCGTGGTCGATTTTGCCGAGCTGCTGCTGCGCGCCTATGAACTGCTGCAGCGTAATCACCCGCTGCGCCAGCATTACCAGATGCGCTTCCGCCACATCCTGGTCGACGAGTTCCAGGACACCAACGATCTGCAGTACAACCTGCTGAAGCTGCTGGCGGGGCACCATGAGCCGGCCGGCGGCGCGATCTTCGCGGTGGGCGACGACGACCAGAGCATCTACGCCTTCCGCGGCGCCAACGTCGGCAACATGCAGGCTTTCGAGCGCGAATTCGAGGTGAAGAACCTGATCAAGCTGGAGCAGAACTACCGCTCGCACGGTCACATCCTCGACACCGCCAACTTCCTGATCGCCAACAACAAGCAGCGTCTCGGCAAAAACCTGCGCACCGACGCCGGCCAGGGCGAGCCGGTCCGCATCTACGAAGCTTCCTCCGACCTGGAAGAGGCGCAGTGGATCATCGACGAGGCCAAGAGCCTGATGGGCGAGGGCGTGCCGCGCAGCGAGATCGCGATCCTGTACCGCTCGAACGCGCAGAGCCGCGTGATCGAGCACGCGCTGTTCGCGGCCGGCATTCCGTACACCGTGTACGGCGGCCTGCGCTACTTCCAGCGCGCCGAGGTCAAGCACGCGATCGCTTACCTGCAGCTGATGGACAATCCGCACAACGATTCGGCCTTCCTGCGCGTGGTGAACTTCCCGACCCGAGGCATCGGCGCGCGCTCGATCGAGCAGCTGCAGATGGCGGCCGACAGCTATGGCGTGTCGCTGTACGCGGCGGTGCCGCACATGACCGGCAAGGCCGGCACCGTGCTCGCCAACTTCGTCAAGCTGATCGAGAGCGCGCGCTTCGAGACCCAGCAGCTGCCGCTGCCCGAAATGGTGAAGGTGGTGCTGGAGCGCAGCACGCTGCTGGACCACTATGGCAAGGAAAAGGAAGGCGCCGAGCGCATCGAGAACCTGGAACAGATGGTCAGCGCCGCCACCCACTTCGTGCAGGAAGAGGGCTTCGGCGTAACGGCGCCGGCGCATCTGGGCCCGCAGGCGGCGGCGAGCAGCGGCACGGCCATCGTCAACGTCGACGGCATCGAGCTGCTCGACGCCGATGCCCCGCTGGCGACCGTGATGTCGCCGCTGTCGGCCTTCCTGTCCCATGCCTCGCTGGAAGCCGGCGACGCCCAGGCCCAGGCCGGCCAGGACGCCATGCAGCTGATGACGGTGCACTCGGCCAAGGGCCTGGAATTCGACGCGGTCTTCATCACCGGCCTCGAAGAAGGCCTGTTCCCGCACGAGAGCAGCTCGCGCGAGCTGGATGGCGTGGACGAGGAAAGGCGCCTGATGTACGTGGCGATCACGCGCGCGCGCAAGCGCCTGTACATGAGCTTTACCCAGCAGCGCATGCTGCACGGCCAGACCCGCTTCAACATGAAGTCGCGCTTCTTCGACGAGTTGCCGGAAGAGTCGCTGAAGTGGCTGTCGCCGCGGGTGCAGACGAAGTGGTTCGGCGGCCGCAACTCGACCACGGCCTGGGACGACGCCAACTTCCGCGAAGGCGGCAGCGACAACCAGATCGCCCTGCAGATCAAGCAGAAGTCCAGCAGTAATAATAGTAAAGGCGAGGGCATCGGCTGGCGCATCGGCGAGCAGGTGTCGCACGCGCGCTTCGGCGAGGGCGTGATCGTGAATATCGAGGGCGGGGCAGGCAGCCCGCGCGCACTGATCAACTTTGGCGGGGCGGGGATGAAAATGCTGGACCTGTCGGTGGCCAAGCTGGAGAAAGTGCCCAGGTGAGGTGACGTGGGCTCCCCGAGCCCACGCTGTCACGCCGGCTGCAAATCCTTGTCGCCCGGCTTGCCGAAAATATCCCGGTACCCGGCATAGATCGCACACTGCCAGAAGAGAATAAACAAAAACATCAGCCACATCAGGACCACCTGCGCCAGCATGATCGTGCTGAACAGGTTCACCACCAGGAAGGTGGCGGCGAGGAAGATGCCGAACCAGCACAGCACCAGCACGCCGAACACGCGCGCCGAGCGCAGTACGGCGAAGAAGCTGTAGAAGGTGGCCTTGCCGGGGCCCATGTGCTTCCAGTAGGTGAGCGGCGCCGTAAAGCACAGCGACAGCAGCAGCACCGTCTCCAGGATCAGCAGGCCGAAGGCGGCCATGAAGTCGGAGGCCGTGAAAGGCAGCTTGTCGCCGGGGCCGATCTTGATGTCGCCCGGGAGCTGGCGCAGCGAATCCGGCGCGATCAGCAGCGTCGCCAGGGCCAGGATCAGGAACACGCCCAGGTAAATCACCCCGATCTTGCACAGGCCGCCCAGCACCGGCTTGCGAAAGCCCGTCAGCAGCACCCCTAAAGTGACGCGGTCGCCGTTGTCGATCATCAGGCAGGCCTGCATGAAGGCCATCGTGAACGAGGGAATCAGCACCACCACCAGGATCGGGCCGATGAAGGGCAGGGCGCTGATGCCGATCGCCAGCAGGATGTTCGCGAACAGCAGGGACATGAGGGCGGCGGGCTGCTTGCGGAACAGGGCCATGCCCCGTTTCAGCCAGGCCCAGCCGGTGAGTGCGGGCAGATTGTTCATGCGGTGAGATCCGGCGCGGGAACCGCGATGCGCTCGCGCAGCACGCGTTCGAAGTGGGTGGGGTCGTGCGGCGTCAGCATCTCGGCTTCGCGCGGACGGTGCAGGTCGTACAGGCGCGACAGCCAGAAGCGCAGCGCCGCGGCGCGCAGCATCGGCTGCCATGCCTGGGCTTCGGCTTCGGTGAAGGGACGCACGGCGTGATAGGCGCGGGTCAGTGCCAGCACGCGGTCCGCGTCCAGGCGGCCGCTTTCGAGATCGATGCACCAGTCGTTGACGGTGACGGCGATGTCGAACAGCCAGCTGTCCCAGCCCGCAAAATAGAAGTCGAAGCAGCCGCTCAGGCGCTCGCCGACGAACATCACGTTGTTGCGGAACAGGTCGGCGTGGACCGGGCCCTGGGTCAGCTTGGCATAGACCGGACCGGCCGCGAAGCCGCGCTGGAAGGCCAGCTCCGATTCCAGCAGCGCGGCTTTATCGGCGTCGAGGAAGGGCAGGACCTTGGGCACGGTCTCGACCCACCAGTCCAGGCCGCGCAGGTTCGGCTGGCGCAGCGCGAAGTCCTGGCCGGCCAGATGCATCTTCGCCAGCGTGGCGCCCACTTCGGCGCAATGCACGGGTTGCGGATCCATCTGCGAGCTGCCATCGAGCTTGCTGACGATGGTGGCCGGCTTGCCGTGCAGCGCCACTACCAGTTCTCCCCGGTCGTTCGGCACCGGCGCCGGGACCGGCACGCCGCGTTCCGCCAGATGACGCATCAGCTGGACGTAGAAGGGCAGCTGCTCGAAATCGAGGTTCTCGAAGATCGTCAGGACGAATTCGCCGCGCTCGGTCGTCAGGAAGAAATTACTGTTTTCGATGCCGCTGGCGATGCCTTTGAGCGCCAGGGCTTTACCTAAGGGAAACTGCTTGATCCACTGGCTGAGGTCGTCCAGTGTGACCGAGGTGAAAACTGCCATCGTTCACGAAATATTGGGTAGCTGTGGCGGCCGCCCACGAAGGCGGCCGGTCGTCATTTCTTCTCGGGTCCGGCGGTCGCGTTGGCCGGCAGCGCCGGCGGCGGCGGTGCGTCGGCGGTGGTCGGCGTGTTGGTCCCGGTCTCGCTCGCGGCCTTGCGCTTGCCCGACAGGTCGAATTCGCCCACTTTCCATTGCGGCGCGCGGGTTGCGGTGGCGCCTGGGCCGGCCGGGACTGCGCCGGGCGGGTTGTTCGGCTTCATGTAGTAGTGGCTGCCGCTGCTGTTCACTTCGACTTCGGTCACCTGCCCGCCGTCACCGCGCGTTTCCTTGATCTGGGTACGGGTGCGCGAAGGGATGTTGGTGGCCGGTACATCGCTGCCCGGTTCGACGCGCTCGAGCTTGGGCGGGGCCTCGCTTTTACTTGGCTGCTGGTTCGATTGCGGCGCCGCTGGCTGCGTCGATTGCTGGGCCGACGCAATTCCGGCCTGCGCGGCCAGAAGCAGAGCGAGGAGGGGCAGGCGGGTAGGGATGCGTGGCATGGTGGTCACCTTTGTCGTTTAGTTCATTGTAACAAACGACGCTGCCCGCCAGTAAAAAGCATGTGAAAAGTGTGAACCGGCCCCATATGGAGGGGATGCCGATTCTGCGATAATGGCCCACCTTTGCTCATCTCGACCCTCCATGGACAATACCCTGCTTCTCGTTGACGGCTCCAGCTACCTGTACCGCGCTTTTCACGCGCTGCCCGACCTGCGCAGCCCCGACGGCCACCCGACCGGTGCGATGCACGGCATGGTCAACATGCTGCGCCGCCTGCGCGCCGACTTCCCGGCCGCCTACATCGCCTGCGTGTTCGACGCCAAGGGCAAGACCTTCCGCGACGACCTCTACCCCGAGTACAAGGCCACGCGCGCCTCGATGCCGGAGGACCTGGGCAAGCAGATCGAACCGATCCACGAAGTGGTGCGCCACATGGGCTGGCCGATCCTGATGGTCGAAGGCGTCGAGGCCGACGACGTGATCGGCACCCTGGCCTGCCAGGCGACCGCGCGCGGCATGAACACCGTGGTCTCGACCGGTGACAAAGATTTGGCCCAGCTGGTCAACGACAAGGTCATGCTGATCAATACGATGAGCAACGAAAAGCTCGACGAAGCCGGCGTGCTGGCCAAGTTCGGCGTGGCGCCCAACCGCATCATCGATTACCTGACCCTGATCGGCGACACCGTCGACAATGTGCCGGGCGTGAGCAAGTGCGGCCCGAAGACCGCGGTCAAGTGGCTGACCCTGCACGGCTCGCTGGACGGCGTCATCGAGAACGCCCACACCATCGGCGGCGCGGTCGGCGCCAACCTGCAGGCGGCCCTGGAATGGCTGCCGAAAGGCCGCGAGCTGATCACCGTGAAGTGCGACTGCGACCTGTCCGGCCACCTGGTGTCGATCGAGGAAACCCTGGTCGGCCGCCCGGAAGACAAGGAAGCGCTGCGCGACTTCTTTCAGCGCTACGGTTTCAAGACCATGCTGCGCGAGATGGGCCCGAACAGCGGCAATCCGGGGCGTTTCGTCACGCCCGGCACCCAGCCGGCCCAGGCGCCGCTGTTCAATTCGCCGGAAGGCGCGGCCGATGCGAACGGCACGCTGCCCGGCATGGCGGTCATCAAGGGCGAGTACGAGACCGTCACCACCATCGAGCAGCTGGAGCGCTGGCTGGAAGCGATCGACAAGGCCGAACTGACCTCGGTCGATACCGAGACCACCTCGCTCGATCCGATGACGGCCGAGATGGTCGGTATCTCGCTGTCGGTCGAGGCGGGCAAGGGCGCCTACATCCCGCTGGCGCACCGTTATGCCGGCGTGCCCGAGCAGCTGAACCGCGAAGAAGTCCTCGAACGCATGAAGGCCTGGCTGGAAAACCCGGACAAGCCGAAGCTGGGCCAGAACCTGAAGTACGACGCCCACATCTTCGAGAACCACGGCGTCAAGCTGCGCGGGGTCAATCACGACACCCTGCTGCAATCCTATGTGTTCGAGTCGCACAAGCCGCACGACATGGACACCATGGCGATGCGCCACTTGGGCTACACCACGATTCCCTTCGTCGACGTGTGCGGCAAGGGCGTCAACCAGATCTGCTTCGACCAGGTCGAGCTGGGGCGTGCCACCGAGTACGCGGCCGAGGATTCGGACATCACCCTGCGCCTTCATCAAACGATGATCGGCCACGTCGAAAGCGACGAAGGCCTGAATTACATCTACCGCAAGATCGAGCTGCCGACCTCCGTGGTGCTGCAGAAGATCGAGCGCAATGGCGTGCTGATCGACGCCGGCAAGCTGGCCGCGCAGTCCAGCGAACTGGCGGTGCGCATCGCGGAACTCGAGCAGCAGGCCTACGAACTGGCCGGCGGCCCCTTCAACCTCGGTTCGCCCAAGCAGATCGGCGAGATCTTCTTCGGCAAGCTGCAGCTCCCGGTGATCAAGAAGACCGCCACCGGCGCGCCGTCGACGGACGAAGAGGTGCTGCAGAAGCTGGCGGAAGACTATCCGCTGCCGAAGATCCTGCTCGAGCACCGGGGCCTGTCGAAATTAAAGTCAACGTACACCGACAAGCTGCCGAAGATGGTCAATCCGAACACCGGCCGCGTGCACACCAACTATGCGCAGGCGGTGGCGATTACCGGCCGCCTGGCCTCGAACGATCCGAACCTGCAGAACATCCCGGTGCGTAACGCCGAAGGCCGCCGCATCCGCGAAGCCTTCATCGCGAATCCGGGCAGCGTGCTGGTGTCGGCCGACTATTCGCAGATCGAGCTGCGCATCATGGCCCACATCTCGGGCGACGAAGCGATGCTGCGCGCCTTCGCCGCAGGAGAAGACATCCACCGCGCCACCGCCGCCGAGATCTTCGGCATCGCGCCCGAGGACGTCGAGAGCGAGCAGCGCCGCTATGCGAAGGTCATCAACTTCGGCCTGATCTACGGCATGAGCGCGTTCGGCCTGGCCCAGAACCTGGGCATCGAGCGCAGCGCCGCCAGCAACTACATCGAGCGCTACTTCCAGCGCTTCGCCGGCGTCAAGCAGTACATGGACGAGACCCGCCTGCAGGCCAAGGCCCGCGGCTACGTCGAGACCGTGTTCGGCCGCCGCCTGTGGCTCCCGGAGATCAACTCGCCGAACGGCCCGCGCCGCGCCGGCGCCGAACGCGCGGCGATCAACGCGCCGATGCAGGGCACGGCGGCGGACCTGATCAAGCTGGCCATGATCGCGGTGCAGGACTGGATCGAACAGGAAAAGCTTGGCACCCGCATGATCATGCAGGTGCACGACGAACTGGTGCTGGATGTGCCGGAAGCGGAGCTGGAACTGGTCAAGACCAAGTTGCCGGAGTTAATGGCGGGCGTGGCGACGCTGAAGGTGCCGCTGGTGGCGGAGACGGGGGTGGGGGCGAACTGGGAAGAGGCGCACTGAGTGTGCGGCTCCCCCCATTAACGTCATGCGTGGGCACGGGGTGCCCACCCTACGGCGTTGCCTAGATGTAGGGTGGGCTCCCCGAGCCCACGGTATGCATTAAGATAGCAATCCTTTGTTACCCCGACCGGAGGATTGCCCATGAACGATCTCGTAATTGACCGTCGCGACTTCCTGAAGGTAGCGCTGGGCACCGGCTTCGCCGCCGCCACGCTGCCCGTCGCCGCGCAGTCCGTGATCAAGACCGATACCGCAGGCCTCACCGCCGGTACCGTCAACCTGAACGTGAACGGCCAGACCGTCCCCGTCTACCGGGCCCAGCCCGAGGGCAAATCGAACCTGCCGGTGATCCTGGTGATCTCCGAGATCTTCGGCGTACACGAGCACATCGCCGACGTCGCCCGCCGCTTCGCGAAGCAGGGCTACCTGGCGCTGGCGCCGGAGCTGTTCGTGCGCCAGGGCGACCCGTCGAAGATCGGCGACATCGCCACCCTCATGAAGGACATCATCTCGAAGACCCCCGACGCGCAGGTGATGGGCGACCTCGATGCCTGCGTGGCCTGGGCCGCGAATAACGGCGGCAACGTCGACAAGCTGGGCATCACCGGCTTCTGCTGGGGCGGGCGGGTCACCTGGATGTACTCGATCCACAACCCCAAGGTCAAGGCCGGCGTGGCCTGGTACGGCCGCCTGCAGGGCGACGCGACCGCGAACACGCCGCAGCATCCGGTCGACATCGCACCAAGCCTGACGGTGCCGGTGCTGGGCCTGTACGGCGCCAGGGACACCGGCATCCCGCTCGACACCGTCGAGAAGATGAAGGCGGCGCTGGCCAAGGGTTCGAGTGGATCGACCTTCGTGGTGTACCCGGACGCGGGCCACGCCTTCCACGCCGACTACCGTCCGAGCTACAACGAGAAGGACGCGAAGGACGGCTCGACGCGCGCGCTGGCCTGGTTCAGGCAGCACGGCGTGGCCTGATTCGCACGGCTTACGGCCCGGCACGGTAAAATGCCGGGCTGGCGCCCGCATGCGGCGCACAAAGAACAAGAAGAGGCTTCACGATCGACCCCGTTCTCATTTCCATCCTACTTGCAACCGGCCTGGCGGGCGTCGTCAGCATCACGGCTGCGGCAGTGTTTTCCTTTACCTTGTTGGCCAAGGTGGTCGAGCGCATGGTCAGCCTGTCGGTCGGCATCATGCTCGCGACCTCGCTGCTGCACGCGCTGCCGGAGGCTTTCGAGTCGGGCGTCGATCCACGCGGCCTGTTCGCGACCCTGCTGGGCGGCCTGCTGGCCTTCTTCCTGCTGGAGAAGGTGGCCTTGCTGCGCCATTCGCACCACCACGAGGGCGACGGCCACCACCACGCGCACGGGCACGACGCGCACCAGGCGGGCAAGGCGGGATGGATGATCCTGATCGGCGACGGCATGCACAACTTCACGGACGGCATCCTGATCGCCGCCGCCTTCCTCGCCAATCCGCAGCTGGGCATCGTGACCGGCGTCGCCATCATCGCGCACGAGATCCCGCAGGAGATCGGCGACTTCATCGTGCTGCTGAACGCGGGCTTTTCGCGCCTGCGCGCCTATGTCTTCAACCTGCTGTGCAGCCTGCTGGCGGTGGTCGGCGGACTGCTTGGGTATTACACGCTCGATCAAGCCAGCGGCCTGATTCCCTACGTACTGGTGTTCGCGTCCTCGGGCTTCATCTACATCGCCGTGAGCGACCTGATGCCGCAGATGCAGCGGCGCGCCACCGTGCGCGAGTCGATTCCGCAGGTATTGCTGATCGGGCTGGGTGTGGTCATCGTGCTGCTCCTGACGCACGGACACTGAGGTTTATTGTCCTCCCATATTGACATGGGAATTCGAACCGGCCTATGCTGAGTCGTTCGCTATGTGGAGGCAGCAATGGCAAGGCTGGTCAATCAAGTGGTTGTGGCGCTGCGTGAGAAGCCGTCGCGGTTCGGCTTCGTGCTCGGTATCCTGGTGTTGTCGGTCCTCGTATTTACGCTGGCGGACTTCCTGCCGGCGCCCTACGACATGAACCATTAAGCGGTAGGGTGGGGTATTGAGGCCGGGGGGCTTAATACAAACGTGCCCACCATGGAATCATTGATCGCCGGACGTGCGCTCACTGAGCGCCCGTCCCCACCGGCCGCGCGGCGTCCGCGCTCCACTCGCTCCACGATCCCGGATACAAGGCTGCGCCAGGCAGGCCCGCCACTTCCAGCGCCAGCAGGTTGTGGCAGGCCGTGACGCCGGAGCCGCACTGCATGATGGCCTTCTTCGGATCGCCCACCGCCACCCCCAGTTCCGCCTTCAGCCGATCCGGCGCCTTGAAGCGCCCGTCCGCCTGCAGGTTATCCTTGAAGAAGCGGTTCTTCGCGCCCGGGATATGGCCGCCCACCGGGTCGATGGTCTCGTTCTCGCCGCGGAAGCGGTCCGGCGCACGCGCGTCGACCACCTGGCGGCCGCCATGCTCCACATTGTGCAGGACCGTATTCACGTCCACCGTCGTCACCAGCGGCGCGCGCGCCGTGATCGTGCCGGGCGCGCGTGAAGAAGGCGCATCGGTCGACAAGGGCAGGCCGGCCGCTTGCCACGCCGGCACGCCGCCATCCAGCACCGCCACGGCTTCGTGGCCGATCCAGCGCAGCATCCACCACAGGCGCGCCGCGTACATGCCGCCGTGGGCGTCGTAGGCCACGACCTGCGTATTCTCGTTCACGCCCCAGCTGCGCAGCAGCTCGATGAAGGCATCCTTTTCCGGCAGCGGATGGCGGCCGCGGAAGGCGCCGTTCGCATCGCGTTTTTCACCGGACAGCTCGTGCTCCATGTCGGCGAACAGCGCGTTCGGGAGGTGGCCGGCCGCATAGGCTTCGCGCCCGGCGGCCAGGTTCGCCAGGTCGTGGCGGCAGTCGACGATCACCCAGTCGGCGTCGTTCACATGGGGTGCCAGGGCGGCGGCTTCGATCAGGGTCGTGTACATAAGCAGTCTCCTTATAGTTCGCTGGCGATCGGATCGGTATCCTTGACGACGGCGCCGCGCGCCGTGCTCTTCGTATTGTAGAACGTCGCGGCGATGCCGGAGACCAGGATCACGCCCATCCCCAGCCACACGTGCCAGTCGAACACGTCGCCCCACAGCAGCATGCCCCACAGGCTGGAGAAGATGATGCCGGTGTACTGCAGGTTGGCCACCACCAGCACCTTGCCGAGGCGGTAGGCGCGCGTCATCGCCATCTGGGCCAGCAGGGCGGGGATGCCGATCGCCAGCAGCAGCAGGCCGCTGTGCCAGGTATGCGCATGGAAGGGCGCGGCGACGCCGTTCTCGAGCAGGGTGCCGAAGAAGCCGGCCACGGTCGTGGTCAGCGAAAAATAGAACACCACGCGGTATTCGGGTTCGCCCATCTGGCCCAGGTTACGCACCTGCATATAGGCCATCGCCGAGATAATCGAGGACATCACGCCCACCGCGCCGCCCAGCCATTCGTTCATCTCGACGGCAGGGCGCAGCACCAGGGTCACGCCGACGAAGCTCATGCCGATCGCCACCACCAGCGGCCATTCCGTCTGGCCTTTCGCATGCCACCAGCCCATCAGGAACATCCAGGCGGCGAGCCAGATCGGCGCCATGTAGTTGAGGGTGACGGCGGTGGCGAGCGGCAGCTTGCCGATCGCGTAAAACCACATCCACAGCGAGGTCACGCCGACCAGGCTGCGCACCAGGTGCTGCTTGGGGAAGAGGGTCTTGAGGGTGCCGCCCTGCAGGCGGATCATGAGGAACAGGAGCAGGGTGCCGACCAGGCCCCTGTACATCACGATTTCAGAAGTGGAGTAGTAAGGGGAGACCAGCTTCACGCCCGCGCCCATGGCGGCAAACGCGAAGCTGGCAAACAACATCCATAAAGCTGGCGGCATTACATTCCTGGTGCGATGAGGTCGAGTCTGTCCAGTTTACTTCGGTACCATTCGTGGAAGTGCTGCATGCCGTCTTCCATCGGCGACTGGTAGGGGCCGACCTCGTTGACGCCGCGGTCCAGCAGGATCTTGCGGCCGGCATCCATGCGCAGGGCGATCTCGTCGTCCTCGACGCAGGTTTCCATGTAGGCCGCGCGCTCGGCGTCGACGAACCCGCGCTCGAACAGCACGAACTCTTCCGGGTAGTAGAACTCGACCACGTTGCGGGTCTTCTGCGGGCCCATCGGCCACAGGGTCGACACCACCAGCACGTTCGGATACCACTCGACCATGATGTTCGGGTACAGGGTCAGCCAGATCGCGCCATACTTCGGCGCCTGTCCATTGTTGAACTTCAGGACCTGTTCCTGCCACTTTTTATACGCGGGCGAGCCGGACTTCTGCAGGCCGCGGTGCACGCCGACGGTCTGGACGCTGTAGTCCGTGCCGAATTCCCAGCGCAGGTCGTCGCAGCTGACGAAGTTGCCCAGGCCCGGGTGGAAGGGCTCGACGTGGTAATCCTCCAGGTAGACCTCGATGAAGGTCTTCCAGTTGTAGTCGCACTCGTGCACTTCCACATGGTCGAACATGTAGCCCGAAAAATCGAGGTCCTTCGTCACCGACAGGTGCTTGAGCTTGTCCATGACGTCATAGCCGTTCTGCTCGAACAGCAGGCCGTTCCAGTTCTGCAGCGGCGTCTTCGAAAGGTTCAGGCAGGGCGTGTCGGCGAAATGCGGCGCGCCGATCAGTTCGCCCTTCAGGTCGTAGGTCCAGCGGTGCAGGGGGCAGACGATGTTCTTGGCATTGCCGCGGCCATTGAACATCAGCGCCTGGCGATGGCGGCAGACGTTGGACATCAGTTCGATGCCTTGTGCGTTACGCACCAGCATGCGACCCTCGTTCTCCGACTTCAGGGTCGCAAAATCGCCCTTTTCGGGCACCATCAGTTCATGCCCGGCGTAGCGGGGGCCCTTCAGGAAAAGTTCCTGCATTTCGCGCTGCAGCAGCGCCTGGTCGAAGTAGACATTTACCGGAAGCTGGGCGCACGAGCGCGCCAGCTTGGCGTGGGTAGCCAGATCGGACATCCCAACCCCCCTTTACAGATTTCAGCCAAAGAAGAGAAAGAATCCGAGAACCAGCATTTCCGGAGTGATAAACGGAATACGGTATTTCGGAGACAGAACCGGAGATTATAGCCTGTAAAGGCTCAGCCGTGGACTGGCCCTGCACGCGGTTGTGGTGCGTGCGTGCATAAAAATTGCCTGGAAGGCATCGTTTTCATTAATCGGGAAGCGCTTTGCGATAAAATGTGTCTTTGCTTACAAGATGCCGGACGCAGACGCGGCGTCATGCAGGGGTAGGATTGTTTACAATAAGCGATTAGACTATTGCGCCTCGCCCCGAACCGATCGAACCATTATGCCAAATAAAACAAGCGCGGAGAGCGCCGTAGCGCCAGCGAACCTCCCGCCCGAGTCTTTCGAGCAGGCGATGGCCGAGCTTGCCCAGCTGGTGACGCAGATGGAAGGCGGCCAATTGCCGCTGGAAGCGTCGGTTGCCGCCTATGCGCGCGGCTCCGAACTGGTGCGTTATTGTGCGGCCCAGCTGGAGAAGGTGGAGTCGCAGGTCAAGGTGCTCGAAGGCGAGATGCTCAAGCCCTTCAGCACGGACGGCGAGGATGACGAATGAGCACGCAGCAGGACTTCCGCAGCTGGATGGAAGGCGTGCAGGCCCGCACCGAGGATGCCCTCGGCCGTTTCCTGCCGGCGGCGGAATCAAAGCCCGCCAAGCTGCATGAAGCGATGCGCTACACCACGCTGGGTGGCGGCAAGCGCGTGCGCCCGCTGCTGGCCCATGCGGCCGGCGAACTGTTCGGCGCCGCCGACGACGCCGTAGCGCGCGCCGCCTGCGCGGTCGAGATGATCCATGTGTATTCGCTGGTCCACGACGACATGCCCTGCATGGACGACGACGCGCTCCGCCGCGGCAAGCCGACCGTGCACGTGGCCTACGACGAAGCGACCGCGCTGCTGGTCGGCGATGCACTGCAGGCCCAGGCCTTCGAGGTGCTGGCCGGCGCCGGCGATGTCGCCCCCGCCCGCCTGGTGACGATGCTGCGCCTGCTGGCCGAGGCGGCGGGATCCGCCGGCATGTGCGGCGGCCAGGCGATCGACCTCGACAGCGTCGGTTTCAAGCTGACGCTGGAAGAACTCGAGCGCATGCACCAGCTCAAGACGGGCGCCATGCTGCGCGTGTCGGTGCTGCTGGGCGCCCTGTGCGGGAAGGACCTCTCGCCGCAGGAGCTGGACGCATTGAAGGCGTATTCGCGCGCCATCGGCCTGGCTTTCCAGGTGGTGGACGACGTGCTGGACGCAACCGCGGATTCTGCGACCCTCGGCAAGACCGCGGGCAAGGACGCCGCGGCGAACAAACCGACTTACGTATCGATTCTGGGGCTGGAGCCGTCGAAGGCGCTGGCCGAACAACTGCGGCGGCAGGCGCATGAGGCGCTCACGCCGTTCGGAGAACAAGCACTGCGGCTGCGCGAACTCGCGGACCTGATCGTGCAGCGGAAGGCCTAAATGAAACTGCTAGATACCATCAACGACCCCGCGGACCTGCGCAAGCTGCCGCGCACCCAGCTGACCCCGCTGGCCACCGAACTGCGCCAGTTCCTGCTGGATTCGGTGTCCAAGACCGGCGGCCACCTGTCTTCCAACCTCGGCACCGTCGAGCTGACGATCGCGCTGCACTACGTGTTCAACACGCCGGAAGACCGCATCGTGTGGGACGTCGGCCACCAGACCTATTCGCACAAGATCCTGACGGGGCGCCGCGACCGCATGCCGACGCTGCGCCAGCACCACGGCCTGTCCGGCTTCCCGAAGCGCGACGAAAGCGAGTACGACACTTTCGGCACCGCCCACTCGTCGACGTCGATTTCGGCGGCGCTGGGCATGGCCCAGGCGGCCAAGATCAAGGGCGAGAAGCGCAAGGCGATCGCGGTGATCGGCGACGGCTCGATGACGGCCGGCATGGCCTTCGAAGCCCTGAACAATGCCGGCGTCGAGGACGACGTCGACCTGCTGGTGGTCCTGAACGACAACGACATGTCGATCTCGCCGCCGGTGGGCGCGCTGAACCGCTACCTGGCGCGCCTGATGTCGGGCCAGTTCTACGCTGCCGCCAAAAACGTGGGAAAAAGCGTGCTGCCGGCGCCGATGCTGGAACTGGCGAAAAAGCTGGAAGAACACGCGAAGGGCATGGTGGTCCCGGCCACGATGTTCGAGGAATTCGGCTTCAACTACGTCGGCCCGATCGACGGCCACGACCTCGACTCGCTGATCCCGACCCTGCAGAACATCAAGAAGCTCAAGGGCCCGCAGTTCCTGCACGTGGTGACGAAAAAAGGGCAGGGCTACAAGCTGGCCGAGGCCGAGCCGATCCTGTACCACGGCACCGGCAAGTTCAATCCGAGCGAAGGCATCAAGCCGGCCACCGCGCCGTCCAAGATTACCTATACAGAGGTGTTCGGCAACTGGCTGTGCGACATGGCAGCCGTCGACAAGCGCCTGATCGGCATCACGCCGGCCATGCGCGAAGGCTCGGGCATGGTGCGCTTCCACCAGCAGTACCCGGAGCGCTACTTCGACGTCGGCATCGCCGAACAGCATTCCGTCACCTTCGCCGCCGGCATGGCGACCGAGGGCGTGAAGCCGGTGCTGGCGATCTACTCGACCTTCCTGCAGCGCGGCTACGACCAGCTGATCCACGACGTGGCCCTGCAGAACCTGGACGTGACCTTCGCCCTGGACCGCGCCGGCCTGGTCGGCGCCGATGGCGCGACCCACGCCGGCAACTACGACCTGGCCTACCTGCGCTGCATCCCGAACATGGTCGTCATGGCGCCGTCCGACGAGAACGAATGCCGGCAGATGCTGACCACCGCCTACCACTTCCCGGGTCCGGCGGCGGTGCGCTATCCGCGCGGCGCCGGCGTCGGCGCGGCCCTGCAGCAGGAGCTGAGCTCGATCGAGATCGGCAAGGGCCTGGTGAAACGCGAAGGCAAGGGCGTCGCCATCCTGGCCTTCGGCTCGATGGTCGCCCCGAGCCTGAAGGCCGCCGAGGGCCTGAACGCGAGCGTGGCCGACATGCGCTTCGTGAAGCCGCTCGACGTCGAGCTCGTAAAACGCCTGGCGAAGGAGCACGACTACCTGGTGACGGTGGAAGAGGGCTGCACCATGGGCGGCGCCGGTTCGGCTGTCGCCGAGGCCCTGGCAGCTGAAGGCATCGTCAAGCCGCTGCTGATCCTGGGCCTGCCGGACGCCTTCATCGACCAGGGCGACCCGGGCGTGCTGCTGGCCTCCGTCGGCCTGGACGCGCACGGCATCGGCAAATCGATCCGCGAGCGCTTCGGGATCGGCGAGCCGCGTCTCGTGGTCAACAACAACTGAGCGGCACCCAGCCATGCTGATCGTCACCCACGGCGGCAAATTCCATGCGGATGACGCCTGGGCCGTCGCCGTCATCAAGGTCCTGCATCCCGAGGCCGAACTGGTGCGCACGCGCGACCAGGCCATCATCGACCGCGGCGACATCGTGATCGACGTCGGCGGCATCTGGGACCCGGCAACCGGCCGCTTCGACCACCACCAGAAGGGCTTCAGCGGCGCGCGCACCAGCGGCGTGCCCTATGCCAGCGCCGGCCTGGTCTGGCGCGAATACGGCGGCCGCTGCGTCGCCGCGCTGGCCGTCAAGCACACCGGCCACCAGTTGAGCGACGACACCGCCCAGCAGATGGCCTACGCCATCGATGCCGACATCGTGCAATACCTCGACCTGTCGGACGTCGGCGCGGCCAAGAACGCGCCCGGCGGCTACGGCATGTCGGCGGTGGTCTCCGGCTATAACCTGAACTGGATGGACGAGGAGAGGCTGGGCTACGGCGAGGCCGCCGACGTCTACCGCCTCAGCCAGTTCCACCGCGCGATGGACTTCCTCACCGACGTGATGGCCAACGCCGTCAAGTACCGCGTCGGCGCCATGCTGGCGCTGGAGCAGGTGCGCGGCGCCGAGACGCTGGAAGACGGGCGCCTGCTGTACCTGAAGAACGGCGCGCTGCCCTGGAGCTCGGTGGTGCGCAAGGAGATGCCGAAGGTCCTGTTCGTCATCAGCCACAACATCGGCGAGCAGCGCTACATGCTGCACACGGTGCCGGCCACGGTCGACACCTTCGAAGCGCGCGCCGATCTGCCGGCATCCTGGGCCGGCCTGCGCGACGCCGACCTGGCTGCCGTCACCGGCGTGGCGGACGCCGGCTTCTGCCATAACGGGCGCTTCATTGCGGCTGCCAAGTCGTATGAGGGTATTCATGCGATGGCCTTGCAGGCGTTGAAAGAAGTCGAAATTTAATCCCGTCGTTCCCCGCACCATAAGCCGTCATTCCCGCGAAGGCGGGAATCCAGGTTCGTGGCAAACCGCTAGCGTTTGCAAGTGTTCGTCAAACTTGGGTTCCCGCCTGCGCGGGAACGACGTTATTTGAACAATTCCTCCGCCCGCCGGTAAAGAATCCACGAAGTCGCCACATACTTGTCCCCGCTATGCGCCACATGCCCCTTGTGCGTGTGCGTGAAACCGGCCGGGGCGATGATCAGTCTGCCCTCTCTTGCTTCAACCTTCCTGCCCTGGTACAGGAATTCCGTCTCCCCACCTTCGGCCACGTCGTTCAGGTAGAACTGGAACAGCAGCACCCGGTGCAGGGTCTCGCAGCTGGCGTTCTGCGGATAGATCTCGGAATGCCAGTGGTGGTAGCCGCCGCTGGCGCGCAGGTACTTCTGCAGGTTGATCGGACCGCAACGGTACATCGCCTGCACCAGCGCGTCCAGGTGCGGGCGGCCGCATGCGTCGAAGTTGTCGAGCGAGAGCGCGACCGGCTGGCCGGTTTCCGGATGCGCGACCATCGGCGACAGCGCGCCCAGCACCAGCGCGCGGTACCGGTCCACGTACTGCGCCAGGTGGCGCCGCACGGCGGCCGACATCAGCCCGGCCACGTCCTGCCATTCCGGGTGCTGGGTGAGGGTGAGGTCCCAGCTGTCCTTCTTGGCGACGTCGACGCCGTTGCCGGTACGCCCGCGCACGACCTTGTCGCTGGCCTCGAAGCGCTCGAGGATGTGAGCGCACTGCGCGGCGCTCAGCGCATGGTCGTAGATGCCGATGAAGTCGTCAGTCATGATTCTTTCAAGAATTATAAGTGTTGTGTCGGAAACGTCACGTTCAGGCCGGTTGAGATAGCTTGCATGTTCGCTATGCGTTACGCTTATGGATTCCCTTCATGCCGTTATGCCTTTTTCCGTGCTCCGGTTCATCCAGTCCTTTGCTACCCCCGCGCGGTTTGCGCCAGCCCTCGAAGACGCCTACCAGGCCGACCTGGCCGGCGACAAGGTGCGCATGCTGTATGTCGCCAGTATATTGTGCTCTGTCCTGGTGCTGTGCTTCGGTTGCCTCGACGCCGTCACCTTGCCGAGCAATGTGCGCGGCGCCTGGACAGTGCGCGCCATCGTCGTGATCTCCGCGCTGGTGGTCACGGCCGCCGTACGCTTGCGGCCACAGGCCTTCCTGCGCAACTATACGCTCTGCATGTGCGCGACTGCGATCGGCTGGAGCGTCGGCATCGAAGCCATCATCACGCAGTCGAGTCCCTCCGACCTGGCCTGGGGCACGTATTACGCCGGCCTGCTGATCGTGTCGATGGCGCTGTATGCCTGGACCTACCTGCGCCCGCTGTACGCGGCCATCACCGGCATCGCCGTGGTCGGCAGCTATGTGGCGGAAGCCGTCTTCGTGCAAGGGATGATCGAGCGCGGGCAATGGCCGCTGCTGGTGCAGAACAGTTTTTTTCTCGCGGTCGCGAACCTGGTCGGGATGACGTCCCTGGTTCTGCGCGAACGCTTTTCACGCCAGGCCTTCCTGCTCAAGAACGCGCTGGCGCACGACCTGAAGCTCGAAGAAGAAGCCAAGCGCCAGAGCCAGCACCGGTCCGAGCACGACCCGCTGACCGGCCTGCCCAACCGGGTGCGCTTCCTGCGCCGGCTGGATGAATTGCTGGCGGCGCGCCAGGGCGCGGCCGCGGTGGCGGTGCTGTTCCTCGACCTCGACGGCTTCAAGCCGGTCAACGACCGCCACGGCCACGCCGCCGGCGACCATATGCTGGCCGTGATCGCCGAGCGTATCCGCGGTGCGATCCGTACCTCCGACCTGGCCGCGCGCCTGGGCGGCGACGAGTTCGTGGTGGCGGTGCCGCTGGCCGACGCCAACGGCGACCTGGTGGTGCGCCGCATGAGCGCCGCCTTGCGCGCCGCAATCGCCGAGCCGGTCGAGTACCAGGGACAGCATCTGCGGGTGTCGGTCAGCATCGGCGCCGCGCTGTGTCCGCACGACGCCGCCAGCGCCGGCGAACTGCTGCACCAGGCCGACCAGGACATGTATGCCTCGAAGCGCCACCGCAAGCAGCTGGTATCGTAAGCCTGTCCTCAAGCCGCGCGCTGCCCGGGCACGTGCAGCGAGCGCGCCAGCAGGTGGCCGGCCAGCCAGCCGCCGACCAGGCCGCCGATGTGGGCTGCGTTGTCGGTGTGCGGATACAGGAAGCCGGCGCCGATATTAAATAACAGGAAGGGCCCGACCGAGGCGCGCAGGTCCTGTACCACGGTCGGCGGCACGCCGCTGTGCTCGCGGCCGATGAAGGCGAACAGGCCGCCGATGATGCCGAAGATCGCCCCCGAGGCGCCGACGCTGTTCACCGGGTGGTGCGACAACAGGCCCCACAGCAGGCTGCCCGCGCTGCCGCCGATCGCGGCCAGCAGGTACAGGCCGGCAAAGCGCAGGCTGCCGAAGATGCGCTCGACCAGCTGGCCCGCCTGCCACAGCGTGAACATGTTCATCGCCAGGTGCAGCAGGTTCCCGTGCAGGAAAGCCGAAGTCAACATGCGCCACCATTCGCCGGCGCGCAGTGTCCGGCTCGGCAGGTTCGATCCCCAGTTCACCAGCTGCAGCTGGGGCAGGGTCGGATGCACTTCCGGGCCCCAGCCGGTAAAGGACGCCAGCTGCAGCTTCCACTGCCCGCCGCCGATCACATTCAGCAGGCCCTGCTTCCACAACTGTAGATGACCCTGCCAGCCGACGGCCGAACTCCAGCCCGGCAGCGGCTTGAACGTCGGCGCGCCGAAGCCCTGGCGCTCCAGCCACATCAGGACGAAGATCGCGATGTTCGCGCCCAGCAGCGTCCAGATCACCGGCGTCGACGGACTCCAGTAGTCGATGCGGTCGTGGAAGGCTTCGCGTTCGGCATGCGCCTCCGCTTCGAATTCGGGCGTGCGGCGCACGGGGAGGGCGGCGGCGATGGTCTTCGCCGCTTCGCGGCCGGCGGCGGAAAAACCGACTTCCTGCGCGCCGTCCACGTCGACCAGGTCGAAGATGACGTCCTCGCCCCAGGTCCGCACGTTGACGACGTCGGCCTTGCGCAGGCGCTGCTCCGCCTTCTTCGGAAAGCGGAAGCTGCGGTGGATGCTGCCGCGCAGGACCAGGAAGTCGGCCTCGACCACCAGCTGCCCCGGGCCCTGGAGGCGGAAGGGATTCGACGGCCAGTTCGGCCCGCCGCGGTAAAAGCGGACCGCGAACACCTCGGCCTTTTCCTGGACAGCCAGCGTCATTCTCAGCCGCGCTTGCGCTCGTGGTTCCACAGCACGTCGCTGCCGCCGGCATGGCGGTTCAGCACGCGCGCCAGCACGAACATCAGGTCCGACAGCCGGTTCACGTATTGACGGGGCTGGGCATTGATCGTGTCCGACTTCGACAGGGCGACGATGCTGCGCTCGGCACGGCGGCACACGGTGCGGCACACGTGGGACAGCGAGGCGGCGCGCGAACCGGCCGGCAGGATGAACTCCTTCAGGATCGGCAGGTCCGCATTGTATTTCTCGAGCAGGCCGTCGAGGCGCGCCACGTGTTCGTCCTTGATCATCTGGTAGCCCGGGATGCACAGCTCGCCGCCCAGGTCGAACAGGTCGTGCTGGATCGAGACCAGCTCCTCGCGCAGTTCGGCCGGCATGTCTTCGCACAGCAGCAGGCCGACGAAGGAGTTGAGCTCGTCGACGTCGCCCAGCGCCGCGATGCGCGCGCTGTCCTTGCCGGTGCGGCTGCCGTCGCCGAGACCGGTGCTGCCGTCGTCGCCGGTACGGGTCGCGATTTTCGAGAGTCGATTGCCCATGCTTATGCCCCGCCTATAAAAAAAGATAGCGCGAGCATACGCCAAAAAAGTGCAATAGTGCTTACAATCGGCTTATGATCTCTGCGATTCCCGTCGACCCCGAGCGCCGCCGGCAGGTGGCCTCAGCCCTGCGCGCCGTACTGCCTGCGCGCTGCGTCCTGCACGATCCCGAAGACACCCGGCCCTACGAATGCGACGGCCTGGCGGCCTACCGCCAGCTGCCGATGGTCGTCACGCTGCCCGACAACGAGGAGCAGGTGCTGGCGATCCTGAAAGTCTGCCGCGAGCTGAACGTGCCGATCGTGCCGCGCGGCGCCGGCACCGGCCTCTCCGGCGGCGCCCAGCCGCTGGCCGATGGCGTGGTGATCTCGACCGCGCGCCTGAACCGCATCCTGCGCGTCGAGCCCTATGCGCGCACCGCCGTGGTCCAGCCCGGCGTGCGCAACCTGGCGATCTCGGAAGCGGCCGCGCCCTTCGGCCTGTACTACGCGCCGGACCCGTCCTCGCAGATCGCCTGCACCATCGGCGGCAACGTCGCCGAGAACTCGGGCGGCGTGCACTGCCTGAAGTACGGCCTCACGGTGCACAACGTGCTGCGCGTGCGCGTCTGCACCATCGATGGCGACGTCATCGAGCTGGGCGGCGAAGCGCTCGATGCGCCGGGCCTGGACCTGCTGGCCGTCTTCATCGGCTCGGAGGGCATGCTCGGCATCGTCACCGAAGTCACGGTGAAACTGGTGCCGAAGCCGGCGCTGGCCCAGGTCATCATGGCTTCCTTCGACGACGTGGTCACGGGCGGCAATGCGGTGGCCAGCGTGATCGCGGCCGGCATCATCCCCGCCGGCCTGGAGATGATGGACCGGACTTCTTCGCGCATGGTCGAGCCTTTCGTGAAGGCCGGTTACGACCTCGACGCAGCCGCGATCCTGCTGTGCGAAGCGGACGGCACCGCGCTCGAAGTGGCCGAGGAAATCGAACGCATGACGGAAGTGCTGCAGCAGGCCGGCGCCAGCGCCATCGCGGTGTCGCAGAACGAGGCCGAGCGCCTGCGCTTCTGGTCCGGCCGCAAGAACGCCTTCCCGGCCGCGGGCCGCATCTCGGCTGACTACTACTGCATGGACGGCACCATCCCGCGCAAGCACCTGGCCCACGTGCTGTCCCGCATCGAGGAGATGCAGGACACCTATGGACTGCGCTGCGCGAACGTGTTCCACGCCGGCGACGGCAATATGCACCCCCTGATCATGTTCGACGCCAACAAGCCGGGCGAGCTGCAGCGCGCCGAGGACTTCGGCGCCGCCATCCTGGCCCTGTGCGTGGAAGTGGGCGGCACCATCACCGGCGAACACGGCGTCGGCGTCGAGAAGATCGATTCGATGTGCGTGCAGTTCGGCGCGAAGGAGCTGGAAGCCTTCTTCACGGTCAAGCGCGCCTTCGATCCAGGCATGCTGCTGAATCCGAACAAGGCGGTGCCGACGCTCCAGCGCTGCGCCGAGATGGGCAAGATGCGGGTCAGCGGCGGCATGCTGCCGTTCGCGGACCTGCCGCGTTTTTGAAAGACCGAACCAACATGCAGCAGATTCTTGAAGGATTCCAGTCACAGGTGTGCGCCGCGGCCGCTGAAAAACGCGCGCTGCGCATCCGCGGCGGCGGCACCAAGGACTGGTACGGGCAGCGGCTCGAGGGCGAGACCCTCGACACCCGCGCCTATGCCGGCATCGTCGACTACGAGCCGACCGAGCTGGTGATCACGGCGCGCTGCGGCACGCCGCTTGGCGAGATCGAAGCCGCGCTGGCGGAGCGCAAGCAGATGCTGGCCTTCGAGCCGCCGCATTTCGGCGATGGCGCGACCCTGGGCGGCGCGATCGCCGCCGGCCTGTCCGGGCCGCGCCGCGCCAACAGCGGCGCGCTGCGGGACTTCGTGCTCGGCGCGAAGCTGCTGGACGGGAAGGGCGAGGTGCTGACTTTCGGTGGCCAGGTGATGAAGAACGTGGCCGGCTACGACGTTTCGCGCCTGCTGGCCGGCTCGATGGGCACGCTCGGCTTGCTGCTGGAGGTATCGGTGAAAGTTCTGCCGGTCGCCTACCGCGAAGCCACGCTGCGCTTTGCGATGAGCGAGGTCGACGCCATCCGCAAGCTGAACGAATGGGGCGGCCAGCCGCTGCCGATCTCGGGCAGCTGCTGGCTCGACGGCGTGCTGGCGCTGCGCCTGTCGGGCGCGCAGGCCGCGGTCGACGCGGCGGTGCGCACGCTGGGCACGGCGCATGGCGGCGAACCGATGCCGGACTGCGCCGCTTTCTGGGCCTCGCTGCGCGAACAGCGTCATGCCTTCTTCGAGGGCGACGCGCCGCTGTGGCGTTTGTCGGTGCCATCGACCGCTGCCGCCATCGGGATCGAAGGTCCCCAGCTGATCGAATGGGGCGGGGCGCAACGCTGGCTGCGCGCGGACGGCGATGCCGCTACCGCTCAGCGTATCCGCGCCGCCGTGACGGCATGCGGCGGCCACGCGACCCTGTTCCGCGGCGGCGATAAAAGCGTCGGCGTGTTCCAGCCGCTGGCGCCGGCCGTCGTGAAAATCCATGAACGTTTAAAAGCCGGATTCGATCCGTCGAACATTTTCAACCCCGGCCGGATGTACTGATTATGCAAACGAACCTTGCCGATTTCATCAAGGGCACGCCAGAAGGCGAGGAGGCGGAAGCCATCCTGCGCGCCTGCGTGCACTGCGGCTTCTGCACCGCTACCTGCCCGACCTACCAGCTGCTGGGTGACGAGCTCGATGGCCCGCGCGGCCGCATCTATTTGATCAAGCAGGTGCTGGAAGGCGTGGAGCCGACCCGCAAGACCCAGCTGCATCTGGACCGCTGCCTCACCTGCCGCAACTGCGAAAGCACCTGCCCGTCCGGTGTGAAGTACGGCCGCCTGGCCGACATCGGCCGCAGGGTGGTCGAGGAACGCGTGCCGCGCCCGTTCAAGGATCGCGTCAAGCGCACGACGCTGAAAGAGTTCCTGCCGCGCGGCGGGCTGTTCAAGCCGGCCTTCAAGGCAGGGCAGGCGGTAAGGCCGCTGCTGCCCTCCAGCCTGCGCGACAAGCTGCAGCCGGCGCGTCCCGCCGGTCCGTGGCCGCGCCGCGAGCACGCGCGCAAGATGCTGGCGCTGGCGGGCTGCGTGCAGCCGGCGATGGCGCCCGACATCAACGCCGCCACCGCGCGCGTGCTGGATTCGCTGGGCGTGCAGCTGCTCGAAGCGCCCAAGGCCGGCTGCTGCGGCGCGGTGCGCTTCCACATGAACGACCAGGACGGCGGCCTCGATGACATGCGCCGCAACGTCGACGCCTGGTGGCCGTATGTCGATCAAGTTGAAGCCATCGTGATGACGGCCTCCGGCTGCGGCGTCACCGTCAAGGAATACGGCCACCTGCTGGCGCAGGACCCGGCGTATGCGGCCAAGGCCGAGCGCATCTCGGCGATGACGAAAGACCTGTCCGAGATCATGCAGGACTTCGAGGGCGAACTGAACGCGCGCATGGCCGGCCGCATCCAGGAACGCATCGCCTTCCACCCGCCCTGCACCCTGCAGCACGGCCAGCAGATCCGCGGCAAGGTCGAAGGCGTGCTGCGCGCCGCCGGCGTCGACGTGGTGCTGTGCGCGGACAGCCACCTGTGCTGCGGCTCGGCCGGCACTTATTCGGTGCTGCATCCAGAGATCGCGCACGAACTGCGCGACCGCAAGCTGGCCAGCCTGGAAGCCACCGGCGCGAAGGAGATCGTGTCTGCGAATATCGGCTGCATCGGCCATTTGCAATCGGGGACCGGGACGCCGGTCAGGCACTGGATCGAGCTGGTCGACCGCGCGCTTGCCGGCGTGGCGGCATGATGCGGCGCCTGGTCGCCGTATTGCTGGCCGTCTCCTGCAGTCTTGCCGCCGCAGCGGACAAGAAGCCGCACAAGCCGGCGCCTTCCAGTGAGAACACGGAAGGCTTCCTGAACCTCTACGTCGAAATCTGCGTGCGCCACTTCGGCGATCTCGAGGACTTCCGCGCGCGCCTGCTGCGCGAGAAGGTGCCGAAGCTGGCGCCGGAACACGCGAAGCTGTTCCTGTCCGGGATGGCGGGCGACGCGTGGCCGGTGCCGTACAAGGGCAAGATGGGCAACTTCGTGCTGGCCCTGCCGGCCGGGAAGAACCTGTGCCTGCTGCATGCGCACCGTGCGAATACCGTCGCGGTCGAGAAAGGCTTCCTCGACATCGTCGCCGATGCCCCCAAGCCGATGGTGGCGAAGCGCGGGCCGGTGCGCGAGGAGCTGAGCCTCGACAAGCTCAAGATGCGCACCGTCTCGTCCACCTGGGCGCCGCCGGGCGCGCGCCGCAAGATGGAATTCATGCTGACCACCTCGGCCTCGCCCAAGGCCGAGCTGCAGGCGCTGGGGTCGGTGGCGATCGTTGCCGACGACGGCCCGCCGAAGGCACGGGCGCGTCCGACGCCAAAACGGACGCCGTGATAGCATCTGCGCCCGATATTTTTAAGCTGTAAGGCGGAGGTGCCCATGAGTTTCGTGTTTCGATTGATCTCCCAGGACGAGGACGCGGCGCCCTCGGTTGCGTTCCAGGATTCGATCGGCCCCGGCTACGTCTCGCTGTGGGAAGAGATCGGCGTCTACGATGCGCTCTACAACAGCGACGGCCGCGAGGCGCGCGAGGTGTCGCGGGCCATGGCCTTCGGCATCGACCAGCTGACCGACAACGAAGCGCTGGGCCGCATGCTGCCCGCCACGGCGCGCCTGGGCGAGGCGATTCGCTTCCTGGAGAACGTGCACCGCGGCTGCACCATTCATTCGTCGGCACGCGTCGAGACCCGTTAAAGCATGCAGAAAACGATCACTCTTAGCGGCGAAACCATCACCCGCGCCCGCATCGAACAGCTGCTCGCCGATGGCGTGCTGCTGGCGTTCGAGGAATGCGATTTCCAGCAGGCCGACCTGTCGCGACTGAACCTCGAGGACTGCAGCTTCTCCCATTGCGCCGTGCTCGAGGCCTCCTTCTACGCGGCCAGGCTGGCGCGCACGCGCTGGCGGCGCTGCCGCGGCGGCCATGCCGATTTCGAGGCCGCCGACCTGGTCGACGCCCGCTTCGAATCCTGCGATTTGAACAACGCCATCTGGCGCCGCGCCAAGCTGGTCTCATGCAGCTTCCGCGGCTGCAAACTGACCGGCGCCAGTTTCGAGGAAGTGTCGCAGCTGGGCCTGTCCTTCGACGATTGCCTGCTGGTCGGCGCCGACCTGCGGCGCATGTCCTTCAGGAAGGCCAGGCTCGCCGGGCTGGATTTTTCGGATGCCGACCTGTCGGGCTGCGACTTCCGTGAAGCCGTATTCGAGGCGGCAGCCTGCGCGATGCCCACATCAAGGACACGCGCTTCGAGCAGGCCGATTTGCGCGAGGCCGATGTAGGCGGACTCAAATTGTTGAATGCCAAGCAGTTTGCCGGGGCGACCATCTCGCCGCGCCAGGCAGCAGAGCTGGTGCGCACACTCGGCTTGAACGTCGCCTGAGTTATTCACGCAGTTGCTGTAGTAAAATTACATCTCTTCAATGGAGGTGTCAGCGATGCGCGTTCGTCCCAGCTTCAAACCGAATTTCCCTTCGCTTGCCGCGGCCCTGGTGGCCGCACTCAGCCTGAGCAGCCAGGCCGCATGGGCGCAGGCCGTGGTGGCCAGCGCCGCCTCGCCCGGGGACGTGCTGCAGGTCGAGGTCCAGATCGACGGCGCCGGCAAGCTGGGTTACGACATCAAGCGCCGCGGCAAGGAAGTCATCGGCCTGTCGCGCCTGGGCTTCAACCTCGCCAACGCCCCCAAGCTGGACGGCGGCTTCAGCCTGAAAGCGCAAAAGACCAGCGAGCATGACGATACCTGGGAACAGCCCTGGGGCGAGCGCCGCTACGTGCGCAACCACTACCGCGAACTTCGGGTCGACGTCGAACAGAAGAACCGGAGCGGCCGCGCACTCACGATCGTCTTCCGCATCTACGACGACGGTGTCGGCTTCCGTTACGAATTCCCGGCCCAGCCGCAGCTGAAGGACACTGCCATCCTCGACGAGCTGACCGAATTCGCGGTCGCCCAGCCGGCCACGGCCTGGTGGATTCCGGCCGGCGAGCTGCCCGGCCTCGAAGAACAGATCCAGAAGGCGCCGCTGGCCGAAATCGGCACCGCCAACACCCCGCTGACCCTGCGCCTGGCGGACGGCACCCACGTCGCCCTGCACGAGGCGGCGCTGGTCGATTACGCCTCGATGTGGGTGCGCAAGGTCGAAGGCCAGAAGCTGCGCGCGCAGCTGGCGCCGTCGAGCATCGGACCGGCGGTAGTGAAGCATGGCGCCTTCACGACGCCGTGGCGCACGCTGCGCATCGCCGACGACGCCCCTAGCCTCTACATGTCCGACCTCGAGCTGAACCTGAACGAGCCGAACAGACTGGGCGACGTGTCCTGGGTCCACCCGTCGAAGTTCGTCGGCGTCTGGTGGAGCATGCACCTGCAGCACACCAGCTGGAACGCGGGTCCGAAGCACGGCGCCAACACCGCCAACGTCAAGAAGTACATCGACTACGCCGCGCAGAACGGCTTCCGCGGCGTGCTGGTCGAAGGCTGGAACCAGGGCTGGGAAAGCGACTGGGGCCATGGCGGCGCGGACTTCAGTTTTACGAAGCCTTATCCCGACTTCGACCTGCCGGCATTGGCCGCCTACGCGAAAGAGAAGGGCGTGCGCCTGATCGGCCACCACGAGACCGGCGCCAACCTGCCGGCCTACGAAAAGCAGATGGATGCGGCCTATAGACTGTATGCGAAGCTGGGCGTGGACAGCGTGAAGTCCGGCTACGTGCACGAAGCCGGCAGCATGCAGTTCCAGGGTGCGGACGGCAAGGTCCACTACGGCCACTACGATTCGCAGGAAGGCGTCCGCCACTTCGTGAAGGCCGTGACCGAGGCTGCCCGCTACAAGATCGCCGTCGACACCCACGAGCCGATCAAGGACACCGGCCTGCGCCGCACGTATCCGAACTGGATCTCGCGCGAGGGCGCGCGCGGCGTCGAATACAACGCCTGGGGCAACCCGCCGAACGCCGTCGACCACGAGGCCAAGCTGGTCTTCACGCGCATGCTGAGCGGCCCGATGGACTACACGCCGGGCATCCTCAGCCTGGTAGGCGCGGACGGCAAGGTGTTCAACTCGACCCAGGCCAAGCAGCTGGCCAACTTCGTCCTCATCTACTCGCCGATCGTGATGGCGGCCGACCTGCCGGAGAACTACGCAAAGTACCCGGCCGCCTTCAAGTTCATCCGCGACGTGCCGACCGACTGGGCCGAGACGCGCGTGATCAACGGCGCGGTGGGCGAATACGCCAGCATCGCGCGCAAGGACCGCAAGTCGGACAACTGGTATGTGGGCGCGGTGACGGATGGGGCGGCGCGCGTTTTGTCGCTGCCTTTGTCCTTCCTCGATTCGGGCAAGCAGTATGTGGCCGAGATCTATCGCGATGGCGATGCGGCGGATTACCGGAATGAGCACCGCTTCGATCTCGTCACCGAGACGCGCACGGTGACGGCGAAGGATGTGCTGCAGCTGAAGCTGGCGCCGGGTGGCGGGCAGGCGATCAGGTTGTCGCCGAAGTGATAAGCAAAGTTTTCAACAATTTCCCCCGTTCACGTAACGTGAACGGGGGAAAAATATGAACAAGACGATCAAGATGCTTTGTTGATCACCCAAGCGTGCGCAGCAAGTACTACCCCAGCAGCTTCTCGATATCCCCCGCAATCTCCTCCGGCTTGGTGGTCGGCGCATAGCGCTTGGCCACCTTGCCGTCACGCCCGATCAGGAACTTGGTGAAGTTCCACTTGATCCCCTCAGTGCCCAGCACGCCCGGCGCCTCGCCCTTCAAATGCTTCCACAGCGGATGCGCGGCATCGCCGTTGACGTCGACCTTGGCGAACATCGGGAAGCTCACGCCGTAGTTCTTTTCGCAGAAGGCGCCGATTTCTTCTTCCGAGCCCGGCTCCTGCGAACCGAACTGGTTGCAAGGGAAGCCCAGCACCTCCAGGCCGCGGCCGTGCAACTCGCGGTAGACGGATTCCAGCCCCTGGTACTGCGGGGTGAAGCCGCATTTGCTGGCCGTGTTGACGATGAGGAGGACCTTGCCGCGGTATTGGGCGAGGTCGACCGGTTTGCCATCGAGGGCGTTGGCCTGGAAGTCGTATACGTTCATGACAGTCTCCCGCATAGTGCGTTAATGTACATGCATGAGTGTAATCGAAAGGGAGACGATGCAAGCAGCCGTGAACCTTCCGCTCGCCGTCGGCGCCGCGCTCAGCGCCATCGCCGCGCTGCTCCACCTGTGCATCATTGCCGGCGGGCCGGCCTGGTATCGCTTCTTCGGCGCGGGTGAGAAGTTCGCGCGCGCGGCCGCACAGGGCAAGGCCTACCCGGCGCTGGTCACGCTTGGCATTGCCACAGTGCTCGGCCTCTGGGCTGCCTACGCCCTGGCCGGCGCCGGGGTCATCGGCGCGCTGCCCATGCTGAAGACGGCGCTGGTGGCCATCACCGCCATCTACATCGTTCGCGGCCTGGGCTATGCGCCACTGGTGCTGGCGAAGGGCGGCAGGCTCACGCCCTTCGTGGTCTGGAGCTCGCTCATCTGTCTCGCTTACGGCATGGTGCATTTGCTCGGGCTGGTGCAGCGCTGGCCGGCGCTCTAGTTCACTTCACCAGCAGGGTGAAGGGATACACGTAGGCCTGCAGCGTGACCAGGATGCCGACCAGGCAGGCCAGCGCGATCGAATGGAAGAACACGTAGCGCAGGATTTCGCCTTCGTGGCCATACCATTTGGTTGCCGTCGAGGCCACCACGATGGACTGGGCGTCGATCATCTTGCCCATCACGCCGCCCGAGGAATTGGCCGCCGCCATCAGGATCGGGCTCAGGCCGAGCTGGGTGGCCGAGGTCTTCTGCAGGCCGCCGAACAGCACGTTGGAGGCAGTGTCCGATCCTGTCAGCGCGACACCGAGCCAGCCGAGCAGGGTGCCGAAGAAGGGATACAGCACGCCGGTATTTGCGAAGGCCAGGCCGAGGGTCGAGTCGAGGCCGGAATAGCGCGTGGTATAGCCGAGCGCCAGCATGGCGGCGATCGTCAGAAGCGAGAAACGCATGATCTTGAGCGTGGCCCAGTACACGGAAAACAGTTCACGCACCTTGTAGCCCATGACCAGGCCGGAGATGACGGCGGCGGCCAGGATGCCGGAGCCCGTGGCGGATAGCCAGTTGAGCGTGTAGACGGCAGCCTCGGCGGTGGGCTTGGTGGCCACCGGCGGCATCTTCTGCACCAGCTTGTGCAGGGCCGGCCATTCGTATTTGAATACGGAAATCCCGTCGAGCATTTTCTTCCACTCGGGTATGCCCCACAGGAACACCAGCACCGACAGGATCAGCCACGGCAGCCAGGCCTTCAGCACGGCCGCGCGCGGATGGTTGTGGACTTGCGATGCACGGCCCGGCGCACCGCCGCCGTTGCCGTTCGCATCGGCATAAGCAGCACCGGCGCCGGCGCCGGCATAGGCGCCAGCCCCCGCACCTGCACCGGCGCCAGCGTAGGCGCCCGCACTCGCGCCGGCACCCGCACCCGCACTTGCGGCGCCCGCACCGGCGCCAGCGTAGGCATCGGTACCGGAATCGGCCTTGAGCCTGCCCGCGGTATCGGTCCAGATGGCAGCCGGCTTCCACACCTTGAGGAACAGCGTCAGGCATAGCATCGACAGCAGCGAGCCGCCGACGTCGACCAGCCAGGGGCCATGGAAATTCGAGATCAGGTACTGCGGCACGGCGAAGGTGACGCCGGCCACCAGGATCGCCGGCCAGATGGCGGCCATGCCGGCAAAGCCGCAGAAGGCCCAGATCAGCCAGAAGGGCACCAGCACCGAGAAGAAGGGCAACTGCCGGCCGACCATGCCCGACAGCTGCAGCAGGTCGAGGCCGGTAACGCCGGCCAGCGCGATTAGCGGGGAACCGAGTGCGCCGAAGGCCACCGGCGCCGTGTTTGCGATCAGCGACAGGCCGGAAGCCGCCAGCGGCGCGAAGCCCAGGCCGATCAGCATGGCGCCGGTCACGGCCACCGGGGTGCCGAAGCCGCCCGCGCCCTCGAAGAAGGCGCCGAAGGAGAACGCGACCAGCAGCAATTGCAGGCGGCGGTCGGTGGTGATGCCGGTGATCGATTCCTGCAGGATCTTGAAGTAACCTTTGCGCTCGGTGAGCTGGTACAGGAAGATCACGTTCAGGATGATCCAGCCGATCGGCAGCAGGCCGTTGGCGGCGCCGTACAGGGCGGCGGCCAGCGCGGTGGGCGCCGGCATCGCGTACGCGAAAATCGCCACCAGCAGCGCGGCGGCGAGGCCGAGCAGGGCGGCGATGTGCGCCTTGATGTGCAGGAAAGCCAGCGACACCAGCATCACGGCAACCGGAACGGCTGCCGCCAGCGTCGACAGGACGACGTTGCCCAACGGGTTATACACTTGACTCCACATCATCGCTCTCCTCGGATGATCGATCGGTCTACGTGTATGAAATTAGGTGCCGCGCAAGCGGACTTTTAGTTATTTCTCAATTGTGCGCGGCGAACCGGCGGGCTCAGACGATGCCTAAATGTTCCGTCCCGGCCGACAAATCGCGGTTCTTCGCATGCTTGCTGTTCAGCTTGATGTTCAGTCGCAGATCGTTGACGGAGTCCGCATTGCGCAGCGCATCCTCGTACGAGATCTTGTCCGCCTCGTACAGGTCGAACAGCGCCTGGTCGAAGGTCTGCATGCCGAGCTCGCGCGACTTCTTCATGATCTCCTTGATCTCGTGGACTTCGCCCTTGAAGATCAGGTCCGAAATCAAGGGAGAATTCAGCAGGATTTCGATCGCCACCACACGGCCCTTGGTCTCTTTTCGAGGAATCAGGCGCTGCGAGATCAGGCCCTTCAGGTTGAGCGACAGGTCCATCAGCAGCTGCTGCCGGCGCTCTTCCGGGAAGAAGTTGATGATGCGGTCCAGGGCCTGATTGGCGCTGTTGGCGTGCAGGGTGGCCAGGCAGAGGTGGCCGGTTTCGGCGAAGGCGATCGCGTGCTCCATGGTCTCGCGGTCGCGGATCTCGCCGATCTGGATCACGTCCGGCGCCTGGCGCAGCGAGTTCTTCAGCGCGGCTTCGAAGCTGTCGGTGTCGACGCCCACTTCGCGCTGCGTGATCACGCAGTTCCGGTGCGGGTGCACGAATTCGACCGGGTCTTCGATGGTGATGATGTGGCCGTAGCTGTTCTCGTTGCGGTAGCCGACCATCGCGGCCAGGGTCGTCGATTTGCCGGAGCCGGTGGCGCCGACCATGATGACCAGGCCGCGCTTGGTCATGACCACGTCCCGCAGCACGTCCGGCAGTTCGAGGTCTTCGAAGCGCGGAATGGTGGTGGTGATCACGCGCAGCACCATGCCCACGCAGCCCATCTGCATGAAGGCGGAGACGCGGAAGCGGCCCAGGTCGCCGGGGCTGATCGCGAAGTTCGCTTCCTTCGATAGCTCGAAGCCGGCGGCCTGCTTGTCGTTCATGATGGCGCGCGCCAGGTCGGCCGTGTGACCGCCTTGCAGGGCCTGGTTCGAGACCGGCGTCATCTTGCCGTCGATCTTGATCGCGGGCGGGAAGCCGGCGGTGATGAACAGGTCGGAGCCGCCCTTGCTGACCATCAGGCGCAGCAGGTCGAACATGAATTTTGAGGCCTGGTCGCGTTCCATCGTCGTTCTCGATTCTTAGCCAGGGAAGTTCTCGGGGATCTTGGCGGCCGAGCGCGCGGCGGCAGACGAGATCACGTTGCGGCGCACCAGGTCGGTCAGGTTCTGGTCCAGGGTCTGCATGCCGACGCTGGAGCCGGTCTGGATGCTTGAATACATCTGCGCGATCTTGGCTTCGCGGATCAGGTTGCGGATCGCCGGCGTGCCGATCATGATCTCGTGCGCCGCCACGCGGCCGGAGCCGTCCTTGGTCTTCAGCAGGGTCTGCGAGATCACGGCCTGCAGCGATTCCGACAGCATCGCGCGCACCATCTCTTTTTCCTCGGCCGGGAAGACGTCGACGATACGGTCGATGGTCTTCGCCGCCGACGACGTGTGCAGGGTGCCGAACACCAGGTGGCCGGTCTCGGCCGCCGACAGCGCCAGGCGGATGGTCTCGAGGTCGCGCAGCTCGCCGACCAGGATCGCGTCCGGGTCCTCACGCAGCGCCGAGCGCAGCGCGTTGTTGAAGGACAGGGTATGCGGGCCGACTTCGCGCTGGTTGATCAGGCACTTCTTCGAATCGTGGACGAATTCGATCGGGTCCTCGATGGTGAGGATGTGCCCGTATTCGTTCTCGTTCAGGTGGTTGATCATCGCGGCGAGGGTGGTCGACTTGCCGGAGCCGGTCGGGCCGGTCACCAGCACCAGGCCGCGCGGCTTCATCGCCAGTTCGCCGAAGATCTTCGGCGCATTCAGTTCTTCCAGGCTGAGGATCTTGGACGGGATGGTACGCATCACCGCGGAAGCGCCGCGCTCCTGGTTGAAGGCGTTTACGCGGAAGCGCGCCAGACCAGGAATCGCGAACGAGAAGTCGCACTCCAGCATCTCTTCGTACTGCTTGCGCTGGCCGTCGTTCATGATGTCATAGATCATGCTGTGCACGTCCTTGTGCTCCATCGCGGGCAGGTTGATGCGGCGGACGTCGCCATGCACGCGGATCATCGGCGGCAGGCCGGCCGACAGGTGCAGGTCCGAGGCCTTGTTCTTGACCGAGAAAGCGAGGAGTTCCGAGATGTCCATTTATAATCCATATCAAACGTCGTCCCCGCGCAGGCGGGGACCCAAGTTGCTGGCGTATCGTCAGCGCATGCAGAACTTGGATTCCCGCCTTCGCGGGAATGACGGTGTCTGTCCAGCGCTCGGCTAGAGCGAAAATATTTCCTGTAGAAAACCATTATGTCCACAATCGCCGGGAACTTGCAAGCTGTCGAAGCGACAATCCAGGTGGCCTGCGAGGCTGCCGGCAGGCCGCGTTCGACGGTCCAGCTGCTGGCCGTCTCCAAGACTTTCCCTGCTGAGGCGGTGCTGGAAGCCGTCGCAGCGGGCCAGCGCGCCTTCGGCGAGAACTACCTGCAGGAGGGCGTCGACAAGATCGCGGCTGTCGCAAAAGCGCTACCCGATACCCGTCTCGAATGGCACTTCATCGGTCCGATCCAGTCGAACAAGACGCGTCCGATCGCCGCCAGTTTCGACTGGGTGCACACGGTCGAACGCCTCAAGATCGCGCAGCGCCTGTCCGAGCAGCGTCCGCCCGAACTGGGGCCGTTGAACATCTGCCTGCAGGTGAACATCAGCGGCGAAGCCAGCAAGAGCGGCGTCACGCCCGACGAGCTGCCGGCGCTGGCCCAGGCCGTGGCCGCGCTGCCGAACCTGCGCCTGCGCGGCCTGATGGCCATCCCCGAACCCCAGATTGACCCGGAGCTGCAGCGCGTCCCCTTTGCACGCCTGCGCGAACTGGCCCAGGACATCGTCAAGTCCGGCATCCATCTCGACACCCTGTCGATGGGGATGTCGAGCGACATGCGCGCGGCGGTGCTGGAAGGCGCGAGCATCGTGCGCGTAGGCAGCGCCATCTTCGGCGCCCGCCACTACGAATAGAGATGACTATGAAAATCAGCTTCATCGGCGGCGGCAACATGGCCACCGCCCTCATCGCCGGCCTGGCCGGCAAGGTCGCGCAAGCCGGCGACATCCACGTGATCGATCCGAACCCGGAAGCGCTGGAAAAACTGCGCGGCCAGTACGGCGTGACGACTTCGCCCGAGATCGGCGCCACGGTGGCAGGCAGCGATGTGATCGTACTGGCCGTGAAGCCGCAGCAGATGCGCGAGGTGGCGCTGCGCCTGCAGTCGCAACTGGCGGCGCGCCCGCTGGTGCTGTCGATCGCGGCCGGCATCCGCGGCACGGACCTGTCGCGCTGGCTGGGCGGCTACGGCGCCATCGTGCGCACCATGCCGAACACGCCGGCCCTGATCGGCCAGGGCATCACCGGCATGGTGGCGATGGCCGGCGTGAGCGAGGCGCAGAAGCAGGCCGCGGACAGCATCCTGCGCGCGGTCGGCAAGACCGTGTGGCTGGACAGCGAGGACGCCATCGATCCGGTGACGGCGGTATCGGGCAGCGGCCCGGCCTACGTGTTCTTCTTCCTCGAAGCGATGCAGCAGGCGGCGCTGGAGATGGGCTTGACCGCCGGGCAGGGCAGGGAGCTGGCCATCGCCACCTTCACCGGCGCGGCCCAGCTGGCGGCGCAGTCCGAGGAGCCGGTCGAGGTGCTGCGCCAGCGCGTGACTTCGAAGGGCGGCACCACCTACGCGGCCATCACCAGCATGGAGCAGGCGGGCGTGAAGCAGGCCATCGTCGATGCGATGAAAGCGGCGGCGGCGCGCGGCCGCGAGCTGGGTGACGAGCTTGGCAAGGACGCCGTTTAAGCCACGAATTCAACCATTCGTCGGAAGACCCTGTTTGAATAAGTTGCTGACGTGTTAATGTTCAGCATCTAATCAACCAGGGTTCTCGCATGCGCATCCGTTCCTTTTTGATCCTGCTGGCCGCCGCCGGCAGCGCCCACGCCGCCGATTCGATCAACATCGGCCATCGCACCGATTCGGAGGAAGCCAAGCCCATGGCCTGGCGCTTCCAGTTGCTGGAAAAAGCCCTGAGCACCTTCGAGAAGCGCGCGGCCGAAGAAGCGCCGGGCGCGAAGCTGACGTTCCGCTTGCCGAAAGTGGATGCGGCAGAGGTCGGCAATCAGGTCGAGATCGTCGGCGCGGATCACCACGTTCCGCTGCCCATGCCATCCAATACCACCTTTGCGCTGAAGCGCGGCACCCTGGCCGAGGACGACGACTCGATGGTGGTCGTGAACCGCAATTTCCCGAAAGGCGAATTCAATCACCCGCTGGTGCAGGTGCGTTCGCCCGGCCTGCCGGACGGCGTGCGGCGCATGGGCGACCTGCGCCTGGCCTGCTCGGTGCAGATGGAGATGGCGAAGTCGGAAGGGCTCAAGTTCCGGGCTGCGCTGGCGGCGGCAAGCCTTTTCGGCTTCAAGGTCTGCGACAAGCTGGAAGCCGCCAAGGTCGAGGAACCGTCCGGGAAATACGATACCGTGACGATCGAGGACGGTACGCGCCGCCTGGTGCATGCGGCAAAGGACAAGCATCAGCCGGCGCTGGGCGACAAGGCCTGGTCCGACAATGCGCGCATCAGCTACACGCTGAACGGCCAGCCCGTGCTCTAAAGCGGCCGCTCAGGCCAGGGTCAGCGCGATCCCGCGATCGCGGTACGGCCGCAGCACCTCGTCCGGCGTCTGCGCCGGCAGCACGATCCCGCTGATCTCCGCCAGCCCGACGATGCGGTAGGGCGAGGCCGTCGCCAGCTTCTCCGACGAGGCCAGCACGATGGTCTCGGCGGCCGCCTTGCACAGCGCGCGCTTGACGCAGGCTTCCTCGTAATCGCCGGTCGACAGCCCGAGTTCGGGGTGCAGGCTGGTCACGCCCATGAAGTAGGTATCGGCGCGGATCTGCGCGATCGCTTCCAGCGTGGCCGCGCCGACGCCGACGATCGAATGGCGGAACAGACGTCCGCCCAGCATGATCACCTCGATATTCGGATGCTCCATCAGCTCGATCGCGATCGAGGGGCTGTGCGTGACCACGGTCGCGCTTAGCTGGCGCGGCAGGGCGCGCACGAGTTGGGCGCAGGTGGTGCCGCCGTCGACGAACACGACCTGGCCCGGCTGCACCATCGCGGCGGCGGCGCGGCCGATCGCCGCCTTGTCGTTCGAGGCGATGTGCTGGCGCGCGGCGAAGTCGCCCATCGCCGGACTGGCCGGCAGCGCGCCGCCATGCACGCGCTGGAGCAGGCCTTCTTTCGCCATCTCGCGCAGGTCGCGCCGGATCGTGTCTTCGGACACGCCGAGTTCGGCGCTCAGCTTCGTGGCGACGATCTGGCCGTCGCGCTTCAACACGTCCATCAGGTAATTCTTGCGCTGGCTAGTCAGCATGGATGGCTTTCATATAATTCTTGACCTTGCACGAGTTTGCACGATAGTTTACGAGAACTCAAGCGCAAAGGAGAGTGGCGTGCAGGATCGTGTGAAAATCGGGCAAGTTCAGCTGCTGTCGGACGATCGGGGCGTGCTGAAGAAAACCACCTATGCGCTGCGCACGCGGGCCGGCGAGTGGGCCGAGCAGACCCGCGAGACTTATGACCGCGGCAATGGCGCGACCCTGCTGCTCTACAACCGCGCGTGGCGCAAGGTGGTGCTGACGCGGCAGTTCCGCCTGCCGGCCTTTGTGAACGGCCACGACGGCTTCCTGGTCGAGACGGCGGCCGGGCTGCTCGACGGCGCGCATCCCGAAGAGCGCATCCGCGCAGAGGTGATGGAGGAAACCGGCTACCGCGTCGGCGCCGTGTGCCGCCTGTGGGATGCCTTCATGAGCCCCGGCAGCGTGACCGAGCGCCTGCACTTCTTCGTGGCCGAGTACGAGCCGGGCGACCGCGTCGGCGCCGGCGGCGGGCTGGTGGAAGAGGGCGAAGACCTGGAGGTGCTGGAACTCGGCATCGACGAGGCCATGGCGCGCATCGGCAACAGTAGCGGCAGCGGCATCGTCGACGGCAAGACCATCATGCTGCTGCAGTACGCGCAGCTGCACCTGTTCGCGCCGCCCGGCATGATGATCCTGATCGCCGGTCCCTACCGCTCGGGCACGGAGGGCGATCCCGAACGCATCGCGCGCAACGTGGCGGCGATGGAAGCCTGCGTGCTGCCCTTGTACGAGGCCGGGCACCTGCCGGTGCTGGGCGAGTGGCTGGGGCTGCCGACGGTGCGCCTGGCCGGTTCGCAGCACGAGGGCGACGCCGTGTACGACGCGCTGTTCCACCCGCACGCACAGCGCCTGCTGGCGCGCTGCGATGCCGTGCTGCGCATCGGCGGCGCCTCGAGCGGTGCGGACCTGATGGTCGACACCGCCCGTGCGCTGGGCAAGCGGGTTTATCGTTCGCTCGCCGACATTCCCTTGGCCTGATGAGGGAAGCTTACGCGGGATCGTCCAGCACGGCGCCAAGCCGGTCGAAGCGCGCATCCCACATGCGCTTGTTCATGGCGATCCATTCGTCCAGCACATCGAGGCCCTGGCGATCGATCGCGCACAGGCGCACCCGCCCCGTCTTCTGCGTGCGGACCAGGCGGCAGGACTGGAGCACCTCGAGATGCTGGGCCACCGCGGTCAGCGTGATCTCCAGCGCTTTGGCGAGCGCGCTGACCGACTGCGGTCCTTCGGACAGGAGCCGGAAGATCGCGCGCCGGGTGGCGTCGCCCATTGCGATGAAGATGCGGTCGGCGTCGGCAAGCGGGAACGCGGCGGCGGTGCTCATCGCGCTAGTTCCGCGCTCATCCGGTCCAGCAGCAGTTCCCAGCCCTGCCTGCGCATCTGCGGCCCATCGGCGCCCTCGAAGAACACGGCCTGGTGGGTGAAGACGAGACGGGTGCCGCCGTCGGCCGGCACGAATTCGAAGGTCTCCAGCGAGGCCGAGATGCGCCTGCCGCCGATTTCCATCGTGGCCGCGCTCACGATGCGGCTGTCGGTGACGATGTCGAGAAAGCTGCCGCGGCGTACCAATGGCACGCCGGCAAATGGCGTGCTGGCGTTCAGGCGCGAGGACAGGTTTTCCTGCCCGCCGACTTCGAACTGCATGACAAAGTCGTCGACGTCGTGGGTCTCGCCTTCGGCATACCAGCGGCGCTTGCGCCCGGGGTCGGCAAAGGCCGCGAACACGGCGGCAGGCTGTTTTGGATAAAAACGCTCGATGGTGAAGCTGTCTTGCTGGACGGATGGCGCGGTCATGACGATCTCCATACTGAAGTTGGGACTTCAGTATCGCGCGGAACAGCGATTCGAGGGCTTACGGAACACCACGGAGCAAGTGCCGCGCAACATACTTCAACATCAAGGTTTCGCGTTGGATCGACATTCCCATGCTCGGCGGCCTGTCGCGCAAGACCGCTTCATTGTGCGCGATGGCTTCGTCGATATCGACCCACCTGGGCACCATTCCGTTCTTCACCTCATATGCTTCAGGCGCGGCATTGCCGAGCAGGCGGTCCGCGCGGCATGCGTAGAAGTGCGAACGCATGAAGAGCAGGTCATGCCCTGCTTTCTGGGGGGGCCGGTATTCGTCGCCATACCCCAGGTAAGGTCCTACCGCGATTCCCGTGGCGCCAGTCTCTTCCTGCAGTTCACGGACGAGGCCGTCCTCCGGGCTTTCGCCGTCATCGAGTCCGCCGCCGGGGAAGCTGTAGTCGTTGTAGCGGCGCGTGTACAGCAACAGTATCTCCCTGCCATGCAGCACGACCGCACGCACGGCCTGCCGCTCGCGTATCACGCCGTCGATCACGCCGGCATCTGGATGGGTCAATGTGTAGAGAAGCATGTATTTATATGGCTGAAATGGCTAGGGCTGGCCGGAAGACCCATCCAAGCGCGTGAATTGCGGGCTCAGGATGTCGTGCCGGGGCTGGTAAAAGTGCGTTTGTATCCCAAGCAGGCCGAGCAGGGTATGGTCCAGGTGATCGGTGCGATATTCGCGTCCTTCGATCCCCGGAAGAGGGGCCTGGCGTTGCGAACGCCGATTCGTCCACAATAACAGCGGTACTTGATAGCCGCTCGGGTCGGTCGAGGAGTGCCCTGCAAAATTGCGGTAGTGTCCCACTTCCTGTCCATGATCGGATACGTAAAGCACCGAGACCGGTCCTGCCGGTTCCGCCTGCCCTGCCTTTTCCAGAATCGACGAGAGCACGTGGTCCGTGTACAGCATGGCGTTGTCGTACTGGTTGCGCGCCGTGCGGATCCAGTATGGGCGGCCTGCCTCATCCAGGGCATCGTCCACGGCATCGTCGGCGCCGGAGAAGCGGTCGAAGGCTGGCGGGTAGCGCAGGTCGTAACGCAGATGTGCGCCCTGCATGTGGACGATGACCAGCTTGCGCGGCGCTGGATCACCCAGGACGCGGGCGAGGTGCGGCAGCAGGCGTTCGTCCAGGCTGCGCGCCGCGCGGCCATGGCCCTTGTTCACGAAAACCTGCTCGTGCGCGTGCTCGGCCATGATCTGGATCGGGCCGTCTCCCATCTCCTGGTTGGATAGCCAGGTCACGCGGTAGCCCGCCGTGCGCGCCAGCGCGAGCACATTGGGTTCGGTCAGCCAGGCGTCGGGACTGTCGAGCGTGGCGGGCGTCAGCATCTTGAGCAGCGACTGGACGGTGGCGGCATCCGATGACAGGACGTTCCTGAATACCAGCATGTCGCCGCGCCGCGCAAGCAGTCCGGGGGTGGTGTTTCTCTGATACCCGTACAGGGACCAGTTGCTGCGGTTGACGCTTTCGCCCAATACCAGCACCAGGGTCTGCCGGGGCGGCCCGACGTAGGCCGCCGCGTAGGCTTGCGCAGCCGCGAGATCGCTTGCAACCTTGCGCTTCACCCCGGCCAGGAATACACGCTGCTGCTGGTAATCCATGAAGTAGCCCGGCCAGTAGACGAGCGGATTTTCTTCCGCCATCGTGGCGTTGAGGTGCAGGGCGGCGAACAGCGCGAGCATGCCGGTGCCGAGCCAGCGGTCGCGCCGGTTCGCAAGGGCTTCTTCGCCTGCGGCGCGACCGAGCTTGCGCTCCACCCAGTACAGCAGCGCGATCAGCGCGGCCACCAGCAGCGTCACCAGCGACAGGTGCAGCCAGTAGGTCTCGATGAATTCGCGCGCTTCGTTGGCGTTGCTGCCAAGGAGCGCATCGGCGACCACGATGTTCTTCGGCGCCAGGCCGTACAGCCAGAACAGGAAGCCTTCGACGGCCGCGTTCAGCAGGACCAGGCTGTTGAGCGCCATGGCCAGGCCGGCCACCAGAGTGCGGCCGCATCGCAGCAGCTGCAGGCCGGCGAGGCCGGCATTCGCGATCAGGCTGAACGCTGCCGCCTTGGCGAGGCTGTGCAGGTCTTGCATGCCGAGCTGCCAGTAGAGGGCCAGGCCCAGGATGGTGATGACGGCGCGGATAATGGCGCGGGGCAGTGCCGGCGCCGCGCCGGCCAGGATCTTCTTCTCGCTCTCCATCGTGATTCTCCTCTCAATGGCCGATCAACATGCCAGCGGCGCCGTCCTTGTCGTGCAAGGCGAACTTGTCGACCATCGTGGCGCTGGCCTCGTTCAGGCCGGTAACCTCGATCATGGTCCCGGCAAGGAGGTCGTTGCGGATATTCGAGAACCAGTCCCGGCGAATGGTTTGTATGAGCATGCGTGTACCTTTCGGCCGATGCGGCCGAGCGAAACGTGAAACCGATGAGCGCCGTGCTCCAGGCACTGGATCAGGGCGAGACAAACGGAAGGCTATGGAGCAGTCGATGTCGCATGCGCGGCATCAACGCGTCCCGGATCGGAAAAAGAAGGGGTTACGGAGGCGTAACCGAGCAGAAATAGCCGCGAGGAAGCTCTGAGCCGGGATAGGAGACCGCTTTCAGGCTCTGCGCTGCAAAGCGTGCGCAGTCAAGGCTGCGCGTCACGGCGGCGTCGAGGATGAGCGTGGCAAGGGATTCGGTCATGGCCCAACATTTTGCAACGCAGCACGCATGACCGTCAAGGCTGGCGTGCAGGCGGCTCAGCGCCGGAACTGCGCCAGCAACGCCAGTCCACGCTGTGCCATGCGCCAGACCGGCATGACCGAACCTGCCAGCGCCAGCACGCGCTTGCGGCGCAGCAGCGTGAGGCCCAGGCCGGCGCCGAGCGCGCCCAGCACCAGCTTCTTGTGGCCAACCACGTAGCCGGCCAGCGGATGATCCAGCACGGCGGCAGGACGCAGCGCTTGCAGTTCGTAGGCCAGGCCGGTGCGCTGCTCGGCGCAGCGTTCGATCAGTTCCTTGCGGCGCTCGGCCAGAGTCGGCTTATTCATCGATCGCTCCCGCGTGCGCAGTGGCCGCCGTGTGGCGCACGTACTCGACGTCCTTGCGCAGCTCGGCCAGGGTATCCGCGAACAGCGGCGTATGGGCGTTCAGTTTCGAACGCACCGACATCACGATGAGGCCGGCGCCGGCGGCCAGCAGCACGGCCATGCCGGCCACCGCCTGCAACCGGTACGTATCCCAGAACAGCAGGATGACGAACAGCGCCACCAGCATCGTGCTGCCTGCGGCAAGGAAGACCGCGAGCAGGGTCCACGCAAGGTAGCCGAGCAGGCGGCGCGCGTCTTCCTGGAATTCGACGGCGGCCAGCTCCAGCCGCGTGCCGACCATGGCCACCAGGGTCGACGCGATCCGGCCTACTGCCGAAAACAAGGCCATTATTTACGGGCGATCAGCATGCCGATCACGACACCGACGGCGGCGCCGATACCGACCGACTTCCATGGATTTTCCTGCACATACTCGTCGGTGGCCTTGGCGGCGACCTTGGTCTTCTCGACCACGGCCTGCTCCAGGCGGATGATGTCGTCCTTGGCCTTGACGATGGTGCGCTCGAACTTGGCCTTGGCGGCCTTGAATTCCTCGCCGGTCAGCGAACCGCTGTGGCGCAGCCAGGCTTCGGCGTCCTGGATCACGGTCTTCAGGTCGGACAGCAGCTGGTCACGGGCGCCGGTCTGGGTCGGGATTTTTTCCATCATGGGTGAACCTCGTCGATGTGGGTTGTGTATTACTAACAATATTAACCGAATGCATAGTCTAGCGCGACACCTGCGAACAGTGCGGCGCCCAACCAGTTGTTATGACGGAACGCAGCGAAGCACTTCATGCGGTCGCGGTCCTTGATCAGGGTGTAGTGGTAGATCGCCATGCCGGCCGCGACGATCACGCCGCCGAGGAACCACCAGCGCAAGCCCAGCATCCAGCCGCACACCAGGTCGATGCCGAGCGCGGCGGCATAGCACAGCATGATGGCGGCGACATCGAAATGGCCGAAGGTGATGGCCGAGGTGCGCATGCCGAGCTTGATATCGTCGTCGCGGTCGACCATCGCATAGGCGGTGTCGTAGGCCACCGACCAGAACACGTTCGCCACCAGAAGCCACCAGGCGACGGCCGGGACCTGGTTCTGTACGGCGGCAAAGGCCATCGGGATGCCGAAGCCGAACGCGATCCCGAGATACGCTTGCGGAATCGCGAAGAAGCGCTTGAAGTAGGGATAGCTGCCGGCCACGATCACGGCCACCACGGACAGTTCTTTGGTGAGCGTGTTCAGCGGCAGGATCAGCAGGAAGGAGACGAGGGCCAATGCCACCGCCACCATGATCGCTTCCCATCCCTTGATGCGGCCGCTGGTCAGCGGGCGCTCGGCGGTACGCTTCACATAACGGTCGAAGTCGCGGTCGGCATAGTCATTGATTGCGCAGCCGGCGGAGCGCATCAGCGCGGTGCCAAGGACGAAAATGACCAGGATCGCCGGATCCGGATGGCCGTTCGATGCCATCCACAAGGCCCATAGCGTAGGCCACAGCAGCAGCAGGATGCCGATCGGCTTGTCGGCCCGGATCAGACGAAAGTAGAGCGCCAGCTTGTTCATCGCGTGTTCTATCTAATTGAAAATTTGCAAGCTCAGGATTTTAGCCTGTTCATGGCGCACGATGGACTATGCACAAAGTATGGCGAACCCGGCCGGGCTACGATCCCGGCTTTCGATGGCAAAAAAACCATGAGGAGGCAGGCATGCAGTTCGCAAGTATCGTGGTGGCGGCCGGTATCGGGCTAGGCTGTTGTGCGCTGGCCGATGCGGGCTCCAGGTCGGGCGAGGCCAGGGCGGACCGGATCGAGGCCGACTGGACGGAAGCGCAGTCGCTGCGCGAGTTGCCGGCCGGCGTACAGGCCCTGCTGGGCGTGGGGCTGGGCGAGGAGGGCGGAATTGCCGACCGCGGCGACCGCTTCAATGCCGGCGACGTGACCGGGGGCGGCCTGCCGCAGCGCCGTTTTGCGCTGGGCGCCGTCAACGGCGACACGGCCGTGGTGGCGGTCGAGCAGGGCGGGCGCGGCTACCAGGTGCAGACGATGGAATTCAGGCAGGTCGGCGCGACGTGGGAACCGGTGCGCTGTACGGTGGGCATCGCAGCGCCGCGGCGCAGCGCGGAGCTGCTGGAAAATATCGCGGCGCGCAAGGCTGCCGCACCGGGCGCCTGCCGGCTGCCCGGCTTTCATCCGGAGCCGGCGGCAGCGACGGCAACCACCGCCGTCTCGGCCCCGGCCGTTCAGACCAGGCTCAAGCCGCGGCCTGGAGCGTGACCATCTCCACGCCCGGCAGCCGGCAATCGGCCACCGCGTTGACCACGGCGTCGATGGCGGCGCGGCGGGTAAAACTCTTGCGCCAGACGATCACCACGCGGCGCGAGGGCGCCGGCTCCTGGAAAGGCACGAAGGTCAGCATGCCGTTCGGGTCCTTCATGTCCGGCACCGAGGCGCGCGGCAGCACGGTCAGGCCGATGCCGCTGGCGACCATGTGGCGGATCGTCTCCAGCGAGGAGCCCTCGAAGGTGCGCTGCATGCCGTTGCCGGCGCTGGGCGAGGACGAGAAGCGCGCCATCTCCGGGCAGACTTCCAGCACCTGGTCGCGGAAGCAGTGGCCGGCGCCCAGCAGCAGCATGGTCTCGCTCTTGAGGTCCTCGGCGGAGATGTCCTTGCGCGTGGCCCAGGGGTGGTTGCGCGGCATCGCCACCACGAAGGGCTCGTCGTAGAGCGGCTGCACCGCCATGCCGTGTTCCGGCAGCGGCAGCGCCATGATGGCGGCGTCGAGTTCGCCCTGGCGCAGCAGGTCGAGCAGCTTGACCGTGAAATTCTCCTGCAGCACCAGCGGCATCTGCGGCACATTGTCGATCAAATTCTTGACGAGTGGCGGCAGCAGATAGGGGCCGATGGTGTAGATCACGCCCAGGCGCAGCGGACCCGAGAGCGGATCCTTGTTCTGCTTGGCCAGCTCCTTGATGGCGGCGGTCTGCTCCAGCACGCGCTCGGCCTGGGCCACGATCTGCGCGCCCAGCGGCGTCACCGAGACTTCCGAGCCGCCGCGTTCGAACAGCGTCACGCCCAGTTCATCCTCGAGCTTTTTGATGGCGACAGACAAGGTTGGCTGTGCAACAAAGCAGGCTTCGGCGGCATGGCCGAAATGGCGGGCGCGTGCGACAGCAACAATATATTTAAGTTCGGTCAGGGTCATAGGCTTCCGGATTACAACAGTGCCGCCGGCTTGAGATATTGAGCACTATTTTACCGATAAACCAGTCGATATAATGGGCCGTCCAGGGCAATGTTGCCCAGCGTTAATAAAAAGGCCACCATGTCCTCCACCTTCGGCCCGGCGGAAGCCCAGGCATACATGCACAAGCTGCTGACCGTGATGCAGCAGCAAGGCGGCTCCGATCTCTTCATTTCCGCGGACTTCCCGCCCAGCATGAAGCACCAGGGTGCGATGAAGCCGCTCAGCAGCCAGCGCCTGACCGGCGAGGTGACGCGTGCGCTGGCCCTGTCGCTGATGAACGAGCGCCAGCGCGCCGAGTTCGAGGCCGAGATGGAGTGCAATTTTGCGATCTCGCTGCCGAACGTGTGCCGCTTCCGCGTCAACGTCTTCGTGCAGCAGCAGAGCGTGGGCATGGTTGTGCGGACCATCGCCTCCGAGATTCCGACTTTCGAGAAGCTCGACCTGCCGGATGTGCTGAAGGATGTCGTGATGACCAAGCGCGGCCTGGTGCTGGTCGTCGGCGGCACCGGCTCCGGCAAGTCGACCACGCTGGCGGCCATGATCGACTACCGCAACGCCAACTCGGCCGGCCACATCATCACGGTCGAGGACCCGGTCGAATACGTCCACAAGAACAAGAACTGCCTTGTCACGCACCGCGAGGTCGGCGTCGACACCCACTCCTGGCACAACGCGCTGAAGAATACGCTGCGCCAGGCGCCGGACGTGATCCTGATCGGCGAGATCCGCGACACCGAGACGATGGAGCACGCGATCGCCTTCGCTGAGACTGGCCACCTGTGCCTGGGCACCCTGCACGCGAACAACGCCAACCAGACCATGGACCGGATCATCAACTTCTTCCCGGAAGAGAGAAGGCCGCAGCTGCTGATGGACCTGTCGGCCAACCTGCGCGCGATCGTGTCGCAGCGCCTGATCCGGACCGAGGACGGCAAGGGCCGCAAGGCCGCCATCGAGATTCTGCTGACCACGCCGACCATCAGCGAGATGATCCTGAAGGGGAACTTCCACGCCATCAAGGAGATCATGCACAAGTCGCGCGAGCTGGGCATGTGCACCTTCGACCAGGCGCTGTACGAGCTGTACAACGCCGGCTACATCGCCTACGACGAAGCGATCCGCAATGCCGACTCGGCCAACGGCCTGCGCCTGCAGATCAAGCTGTCGGGCGAACGCCGCGGTCCGGGTGTCGAAGGCGGCGCGTCGAAGGCCGAGCTGTCGATGATGCTGGATGAAGAGAAGGAAGAGGGCGATAATTGATTTTTGTCGTTCCCGGCATTGCCGGAAACAACTCCCCGCGAAGGCGGGGATCCAAGTTCATCTACCTATGCCAACCTTCGAACAAAAACTCACCACCCGCGCAGAGCTGCAGCAGCGCGTCGCCCAGCTGCCGAAACCCATCGTCCTCACCAACGGCGTCTTCGACATCCTGCACCGCGGCCACGTCACCTACCTGGCCCAGGCCAGAGAACTGGGCGCCTCGCTGGTCGTCGCCGTCAACACCGACGCCTCCGTCAAACGTCTCGGCAAGGGCGACGACCGCCCGCTGAACAAGATGGAAGATCGCATGGCCGTGCTGGCCGCGCTGGAGTCGGTCAGCCTGGTCGTCGAATTCGACGAGGACACCGCACTGGAAGTGGTGCAGGAAGCCCGCCCCGACATCTACGCCAAGGGTGGCGACTACGTCATGACCGAGATCCCGGAAGGGAAGGAAGTCATCGCCCAGGGCGGCAAGGCGGTTGCGATCGACTTTGCGCACGACCGCTCGACCACAAAACTGGTCGCAAAAATCCGCCAGTTCGGCGGATAAGCTTCAACCGCCGCTGGCCTTGGCCGGCGTCCCCGCGCCCAGCACCTTCAGGCGCTCGATCGCATGCCCATGTGCCGGATTCAGTTCGAGCACGCGGCGGTACTGCCCGATCGCCAGCTGGCGTTCGTCGACGGCCTCGTAGGCTTCGGCCAGGCTATCGGCGATGTTGTCCCAGTCGGGGGCCAGCTTCGTGCCGAGCCGGAAGATCGATACCGATTCCTTCTTGCGGCCGCTGCGCAGCAAGTCGTAACCGTAGATATTCAACCACACCGGATCGAGCGTGAACGCCGGGTTCGCCGCATGCATGCTGTCGTAGACCGCCTGCGCGTGTTCGTAGCCGCCCGATTGCAGCGTGCGCACGAAGGCTTCCAGCGTCGGCGGCGTCCCGCTGCCCTTGCGGCGTTCCACCGACAGCATGTGCGCAGGCGCCTTGTTGGCCGGGGGCTTGTTGTCAAGGAAGGCCATGGCCTGCGCGTCGTTCTTCAGGTAGGCGTCGAGGAAGCGTGCCACGTAGCGCGCCGTCCAGCTGTGCGCCAGCGAGACTTCGTCGCGTGAATATTCCTTGAAGCGCTTGTCGTTCGCGAAGTGCAGGCTGACCGAGGCAAAGTCGCCATGCGTCATCGGCCGCATGGTCACGATGGTCATGTCCGCATAGGTCATCTCGTTCAACAGGCTGTAGTCGAGCTTCTTTTTGCTCTTCACGAGTTCCTCGACGGACTCGCGTTCGCGGCCCACGAACAGCATCGGCACCGCCAGCCGTGCCGGGGTAGCGTACCTGGCGGCGTCCTTGCCGCCGTCGACGTAGTGCGGATAGCTGCGCACCGAGCCGTCCAAGCTTACCAGCGCGCGAATGCGGTCATCCCTGGCGGCCGCCAGCACGTTGGCCAGTCCACCCCAGCTGAAGCCGGCCACGGCGATGCGCGACATGTCGGCCTGCGGCATGGCATGGGCCTGGCCGATCAGGAAGCCGATGTCGGCGGCCTGCGCTTCCAGGCCTTCGAGGTCGTCCGTCATGGCCTTGCTGCGCGCGCCCATCGAACGGCTGGCAATCACGATGTAGCCGTGGCTGGCCAGGTATTCGCACAGTTCGGCGTTTTCGGTCGCATAGGAGGAGTGGCTGGCCGCATAGATCACGACCGGGAACTTGCCGCTTGCGGCGGGCGCATCCTTGCTGGCCCACATCGGCTGGGTCTGCGCCTGGCGGGCGAGCGCCGGCGGCAGGCCGGCGAGTGCCGAATCGGTCGCGCGCTGCACCTCGGCCGCAGACAGCCAGGGCGTGTCTTCGGTCGCCCAGGTGGCGGCGTAGTCGCGCCAGGTGAGCGGCTTGCCCCTGGCCCTGGCCGGGTACCAGATAACCGCCTGGATCGGCCGCGCGCGCTCGTGCGTCTCGGGCTGGCCCGTTACCATGTTGATGGCTGGGAGGTAGACCCGGGAGTAATCGTATTGCGCCTTGACCTGCACGCCGACCGGGTAAGGTCCCGGCTCGTTGGAGAAGACGAAGATATCGGCGGCGCTCGCCGTTGCGGATACGGCCAGCAGGAGGAAAGCAAGAAGTTTGTGCATCGGTAGCGGCTTGATGAAGTGGAAAGTCTTCATCCTAGCCGCCGACCCCTCCTGGGTATAGCTGGTAAATCTTGCAGTCAGGCCCAGCCGGGTGCTTATGCGCCGCCCGCGTACCCATTCTGGCGCCAGGCCTCATACACCACCACCGCCACCGTGTTCGACAGGTTCAGGCTGCGGTTCCCCGGCATCATCGGCAGGCGGATGCGCTGGGCCGGCGGGAAAGATTCGCGCAGCGCCGGATCGAGGCCGCGCGATTCGGCGCCGAACACGAACACGTCGCCGGGCTGGAAGGCGGCGTCGCCGAAGGGAGACGAGCCGTGGGTGGTCATGGCGAACATGCGGGAGGTGTCCGGCTTCGCATCCGCCAGGAAGGCGTCCCAGTTCTTGTGCACCTTCATGGTCGCGTAGTCGTGGTAGTCGAGGCCGGCGCGGCGCATCTTGGCGTCGTCCAGCGGAAAGCCCAGCGGCTCGATCAGGTGCAGCTGCGCGCCCGTGTTGGCGCACAGGCGGATGACGTTGCCGGTGTTCGGCGGGATCTCGGGTTCGACCAGGACGACGTGAAACAAGACTTTCTCCTTGCGTGAAGGCGCCCATTATAAAGACCGTTGCGGCGGCGTGCGCGCAAACACCAGGTTGCTCACGCGCGCGGCGCCGAAGCGTTTGCAGGCGGCCGCCAGTTCTTCCAGCGTGTGGCCGCTGGTCATGACGTCGTCGACCAGGCCGACGTGGCGTCCTTCGATCAGGTCCGGGTCGGCGATGGCGAAGGCGCCGCGGATGTTCTCGGCGCGCTCGTAGGGCGAGACGCCGGACTGGGCGCGGGTGTCCAGCTGGCGCAGTGCCAGCGCGGGATGCAGGGCGACGCCGAGCAGCCTGGCCAGCGGCCTGGCGATTTCCAGCGCCTGGTTGTAGCCGCGTTCGACCAGGCGGGCGGGGCCCAGCGGGACCGGGCACAGCAGGTCAGGCAGCGGCAAGCTGGGCCTGGCGAGGATGGCGTCACGCAGCAACTCCGCGAACCAGGGGGCGAGGGGGAGGCGGGCGCTGAATTTGAGTTGCAGGACCAGGTGGTCGAGGGGCGGGGTGTAGTCGACGGCGAAGATGGTGGCGTCGTAGGAGGGGGGATAGGATTGGCAGACTTCGCAGGTGCTTTCATGACTGTTGTTTTGCGGGCTCAGTATGGATTCCCGCTTTCGCGGGAATGACAGTAATGGGTTGGCGCAGCGTGCGCAGCGATTTGTGACTGGCAAGCAAAAATGATCCCGGCAGGGTGTACAGACGACGCCTGCGCAGCCGCCGCCGCACAGGGCGCAGCTCGAGGGCAGCAGCAGTTGCAGCAGGCGTGAGGAAAGCGGCACAGGCATGGGGTGTCCGATCGGTCGAGGCTCTATCCTGTACACTTCCGCCATCATCCCATTTGACCGCAGTTAATCATGGCATCATCCCAGACCCCCTCCAAAATGAGCGCGCCGATCGACCAGGCGCGCGTCTGCCAGCTGTTTGCCGACCCGGCCCGGGTGGCTCCCTCCGACTTCCTGCGCCGCGAAGTCGCCGGCCGCATGTTCGAGCGCCTGTCGCTGGTGAAGAATTCGCCGCAGCAGGTGCTGGATGCCGGCTGCGGCGCCGGCGCCGACCTGGCCCAGCTTCAAAAGGCCTATCCGGCCGCCCAGGTGATCGGCTTGGACGCGGTGCCGGCCATGCTGCGCTCGGCCGGCGACGCGAGCCAGGCGCCGCGCTCCTTCCTCAGCCGCCTGCTGCCGGCCAAGAGCGGCATCGACCTGGTTTGCGCGGACTTCGGCCAACTGCCGCTCGGCCCGAACTCGATCGATCTCGTATGGTCGAACCTGGCATTGCACTGGCATCCGCAGCCGGACCGCGTGTTCGCGGAATGGCGGCGCGTGCTGCGCGTGGAGGGTCTGCTGATGTTCTCGAACTTCGGCCCGGATACCTTCCGCGAGCTGCGCAATGCCTTTGCGGCGATGGACGAAACCCCGCACACGCTGCCCTTCGTGGACATGCACGACTTCGGCGACCAGCTGGTGGAGGCGGGCTTCACCACGCCCGTCATGGACATGGAAACGATCACGGTCACCTATGACACGGCCGAGGCGCTGCTGCGGGATGTGCGCGCCTTCGGCGGCAATCCGCTGGCCACGCGCCGCCGCGGCCTGGTCGGGCGCGCCGCCTGGCAGCGCATGCTGGACGCCCTGGAAAGCCAGCGCCGCCCGGACGGCAAGCTGGGCCTCAGCTTCGAGCTCATCTACGGCCACGCCTTCCGACCGGCGCCGAAGACCACGGCCGCAGGGGAAGCCATCGTGCGCTTCCAGCCGCGCCCGCAGCCGCCGCGCCCCCAATAAAGGGAACTTTGCCGCAGTGCATCATGCAACAGCCATGCCGGTGGAGTAATTTTCCTTGAATAAAAATTAGCGATTTCAGTATAATCAATGACACTTTTTTCGACTTACGTAGTCATCACGCTAAAAACTTAAGCAAAAACAGCGTGAAGTCGAACTGGTTGCAGCAACACCAAAGGCTTCGGAAACCGTGTTTTGCGGTCCGGAGCCCGAGCAAGCAGATTCATCTTGGTACGTGTCGTCCCTGATGGTCGGTGTTTGCAGGAAGGATTTCGGGAGCGGCGGCAGTTCGTTCATGGAAGTGCCGGCCTCTTAGGAAAATTCATTTTTTTTGGGTGGTTGGGGACAACATGACTTATGCAAAGCGATTAAAAGCGGCGACCTTCGGTCTCGCGGCAGGGGCCGGCTTGCCCGTCCTGGCGTGGGCCGAGCCCGAGGTGATCGGGCGGCCGGCGGAACACCAGCTCAACATGCAGCCTGCCGTAACGGGCATCGGCGACTATATCTACAGCCTGCACAACTGGATGATGATCGTCTGCCTGATCATCTTCTTCGCCGTGTTCGGCGTCATGTTCTATTCGGTGTTCAAGCACCGCAAATCGCTGGGCCACAAACCGGCAACCTTCCACGAATCCACCGCCGTCGAGATCGCCTGGACGGTCGTTCCCTTCCTGATCGTGATCGGCATGGCGCTGCCCGCCACCCACGCGGTCGTCGCCATGAAGGACACCTCGAACCCGGACCTGACCATCAAGGTCACCGGCATGCAGTGGAAATGGGGCTATGACTACCTGAAGGGCGAAGGCGAGGGCATTTCCTTCCTGTCCAACCTGTCGACCCCGCGCAGCGCCGTTGGCGAGCCGGGCGTGGCGCCGACCACCGCGCGCACCGAGACCTACCTGCTTGAAGTCGACAACGAAGTCGTCGTGCCGGTGAACAAAAAGGTGCGCCTGGTGCTGACCGCCAACGACGTCATCCACTCGTGGACGATCCCGGCCTTCGCCGTCAAGCAGGACGCGATCCCGGGCTTCGTGCGCGACGCCTGGTTCAAGGCCGAAAAAGTCGGCACCTACCGCGGCAATTGCGTCGAGCTGTGCGGCAAGGAGCACGCGTTCATGCCGATCGTCGTGAAAGTCGTCTCGGCCGAGGACTACAGCGCCTGGGTCAACACCAAGAAGAAGGAAATGGCGGCCCTGGCCGACGATCCGAGCAAGGTCTGGACCATCGACGAACTGAAGACCAAGGGCGAGAAGGTCTACGCCGCCAACTGCGTGGCCTGCCACCAGGCCAGCGGCCAGGGCGTGCCGAACGCCTTTGCTTCGCTGGTCGGCTCGCCGGTCGTGCTGGGCGATAAAGCCGAACAGATCAACGTCCTGCTGAACGGTAAGCACAGCGGCAAGTTCCCGAGCGCGATGCCGGCATGGAAGCAACTGTCGGATTCCGACATCGCGTCCGTGATCACCTATACCCGTAACAACTGGACCAACAAGGCCGAACAGAACATCGTGCAGCCGTCGGAAGTCCTGGCCGCCCGCGGCAAATAAGCGTTTGGAATCGGAGACATAGAAATGAGTTCCAGCATCGATCACGCACACGACCTGCACGGTCATGACCACGCGCACGACCATGCGCACGACCACCCAACCGGCCTGCGCCGCTGGCTGTTCGCCACCAACCACAAGGACATCGGCACCCTGTACCTGTGGTTCTCGTTCACCATGCTGCTCTCGGGCGGCGTGCTGGCGCTGATGATCCGCACCGAGCTGTTCCAGCCCGGCCTGCAGTTCTTCCGTCCCGAGTTCTTCAACCAGCTGACCACCATGCACGGCATCGTGATGGTGTTCGGCGCGATCATGCCGGCCTTCGTCGGCTTCGCCAACTGGATGATCCCGCTGCAGGTGGGCGCTTCCGACATGGCCTTCGCGCGCATGAACAACTTCTCGTTCTGGCTGCTGCCGCCGGCCGCGATCCTGCTGGCCACGTCCTTCTTCGTGCCGGGCGGCGCCACCGCCGCCGGCTGGACCCTGTACGCACCGCTGTCGACCCAGATGGGCCCGGGCATGGACATGGCGATCTTCGCCCTGCACATCATGGGCGCGTCGTCGATCATGGGCTCGATCAACATCATCGTCACCATCCTGAACATGCGCGCGCCCGGCATGACCCTGATGAAGATGCCGATGTTCTGCTGGACCTGGCTGATCACCGCCTACCTGCTGATCGCCGTGATGCCGGTGCTGGCAGGCGCCATCACCATGACCCTGACCGACCGCCACTTCGGCACCTCCTTCTTCAATGCGGCAGGCGGCGGCGACCCGGTCATGTACCAGCACATCTTCTGGTTCTTCGGCCACCCCGAGGTCTACATCATGATTCTGCCGGCCTTCGGCATCGTCTCGCAGATCATCCCGGCCTTCGCCCGCAAGCCGCTGTTCGGCTATGCATCGATGGTGTACGCGACCGCGTCGATCGCGATCCTGTCCTTCATCGTCTGGGCCCACCACATGTTCACCACCGGCATGCCGGTGACCTCGCAGCTGTTCTTCATGTACGCCACCATGCTGATCGCGGTGCCGACCGGCGTGAAGGTGTTCAACTGGGTCGCCACCATGTGGAAGGGCTCGATGACCTTCGAGACGCCGATGCTGTTCGCGGTCGGCTTCATCTTCGTGTTCACCATGGGCGGCTTCACCGGCCTGATCCTGGCCGTGACCCCGATCGACATCCAGGTGCAGGACACCTATTACGTGGTGGCCCACTTCCACTACGTGCTGGTGGCCGGCTCGCTGTTCGCGCTGTTCGCCGGCTTCTACTACTGGGCCCCGAAATGGACCGGCCACATGTATCCGGAATTCCGCGGCAAGGTGCACTTCTGGGCCTCGCTGGTGACCTTTAACATCACCTTCTTCCCGATGCACTTCCTGGGCCTGGCCGGCATGCCGCGCCGCTATGCCGACTACGCCGTGCAGTTCACGGACTTCAACCAGATCGTGTCGATCGGCGCCTTCGGTTTCGGCCTGAGCCAGGTGTACTTCCTGTTCTTCGTGGTGATCCCGACCATCCGCGGCGGCCAGAAGGCGGACGCCAAGCCCTGGGAAGGCGCGGAAGGCCTGGAGTGGACCGTGCCGAGCCCGGCCCCGTTCCACACCTTCGAGAACCCGCCGCTGGTGAAGTGAGATGATGATGGCTGAACATGGCCACGAGCGCGACGCGGCGCTGCGCAGGAAGAACAGGCGCACCGCTCTGCTGGTCGGCGGCCTCGCGCTGTTCTTCTTCGTGCTGCTGTTCGTCAAGCGGCTCTGGCTGAACTGAGATGAACAAGCTGAACCGCACTACCTTCGTCAAGCTGGTGGTGGTGGCCTGCGTGATGTTCGGCTTCGGCTATGCGCTGGTGCCGGTCTACCGCCAAGTGTGCGAGGTGTTGGGGATCAACGTGCTGACGCAGAAGGACGGCACGGTGGAGCGGCCCGCCAACACCCAGGTCGACCTGGCGCGCACCATCACCGTGGAACTCGACGGCAATGCGCAGGGGCCGTGGCGCTTCCGTCCGACCCAGCGCAGCATCGACGTGCACCCGGGCGAGATGGCGACCGTGGTCTACGAGGTCGTCAACACCCAGGCGCGCACCGTGAAGGCGCAAGCCATCCCGAGCTACGCGCCGCAGTCGGCGATGCCGCATTTTAAAAAGGTCGAGTGCTTCTGCTTCAAGGAGCAGGTCTTGAAGCCGAACGAGGCGCGCCAGATGCCGGTCGTGTTCTTCATCGATCCGGCGCTGCCGCGCGAAGTGAAGAACATCACGCTGTCGTACACCTTCTTCGAGGTGGGCGGCGCGGTGGCCAGCCAATGAGCGGGCCGAAAAAAGCCGGTTTCGGCGCCACGATGAAGGCCGTGTTCTGGTCCTTCTTCGGGGTCCGCAAGCGCAAGGATTACGAGCACGACGCCGCCAACCTGAACCCGGTCCATGTGATCCTGGGCGGCTTGATCGGCGTGGCGATCTTCATCGGCATCCTGCTGTTCGTGGTGCGGATGGCGGTCGCCAAATAAGTAAAAAGTAAAGAATCGAGCGGTATCGGAAATTCGACAAATCAGAAGTTCGTTTGAGGAGATGAGAATGAGTTCGCCACACAATGCTGCGCCGTACTATTTCGTCCCCGGCCCCTCGCGGTGGCCGATGGCTGGCGGCTTTTCGATGCTCGCCACCATGGCCGGCGCCGCCGGCTGGGTCAATGGCGCTTCCTGGGGGCCGGGCGTGTGCGTCGCCGGCATCCTGGCCATGCTGGTGGTGCTGTACTTCTGGTTCGGCGACGCCATCGGCGAATCGGAATCGGGTCAGTACGGCGCCCGCATCGACGCCTCCTACCGCTGGTCGATGAGCTGGTTCATCTTCTCGGAAGTGATGTTCTTCGGCGCCTTCTTCGGCGCGCTGTTCTACGCGCGGTCGATCACCATGCCGTGGCTGGCGGACCTCGACCACAAGGTCATCTGGCCGGACTTCGCGGGCCACTGGGGCAACATCGGCCCGGCCGGCACCGTCGAGACCTTCAACACCATGGGCCCGTTCCCGATCCCGACCATCAACACCGCACTGCTGCTGACCTCGGGCGTCACGCTGACCATCGCTCACCACGCCCTGCGCGCCGGCCACCGCGCCCAAACCGCGATCTGGCTGTTCGCCACGATCCTGCTGGGCGCCGTCTTCATGGGCTTCCAGGCCTATGAGTACCACCATGCCTACACCGAACTGAACCTGAAGCTCACCTCGGGCATCTACGGTTCGACCTTCTTCATGCTGACCGGCTTCCACGGCTTCCACGTGACCATGGGCGCGATCATGCTGTCGGTGGTGCTGTACCGCGTACTGAAAGGGCACTTCACGCCGGAGCACCACTTTGCCTTCGAGGGGGCTGCGTGGTACTGGCACTTCGTGGATGTGGTTTGGCTGGGTTTGTACGTGGTTGTGTACTGGCTGTAATCCGAGGCTTCAAAACGTCGTCCCCGCGGAGGCGGGGACCCAAGTTTGCATGCGTTTCGTTAGCTCAGGCAGAACTTGGGTCCCCGCCTTCGCGGGGACGACGGCTTTTAGCGAATCCCCGTAGGCTGTATCCACCCCATCTTGTACGAAAACAGCACCAGCAAGAACAGCGTGATCGACAAGCCCACGCGCATCGCCAGCGCCTGCACGGTGCGGTTGCTGCGGCCTTTGTCGCGCATCAGGAAGAACAGGGCGGAGGCCAGGCTGCCGATGATGAGCACGAAAGCGATGGCGACGACGATCTTCATGGTGTGTCCTGAAATGGCAAAGTGATATTCAATTGTATGCGACTTCGCTTCCGTTTCAGGACCATTCCTTTCCTCGCCACCCTCATTCTCGTGCTGCTCGGGATCGCGCTCGGCAACTGGCAAACCCGCCGCGCGGCCGAGAAAACCGTACTGCAGGCCAGGCTCGAGCAGGGCATGGCTGCAGCCCCGCTAACGCTGGACGGCAGCCCGGTCGACCCCGCGCGCATCGAGTTCCACAGCGTTCTGGTAAAGGGCGAATTCGTCCCCAACTGGCCGCTGTTCCTGGACAACCGGCCGCAGGCAGGCCGCACCGGATTCATTCTGCTGATGCCGTTTAAAATAGCGGGATCGAACAAGGCCGTCCTCGTCGCGCGCGGCTGGCTGCCGCGCAATATGGCCGAGCACGACCGCCTGCCGCCATACACCACGCCGGCTGGACCAGTGAGGATCGAGGGCAGGGCGGTGCGCCAGCTGGCCCGCGTGATGCAGCTGGGGACGCCGGCGCCTTTGCAACCGGAGGCGATCGTGCAGAACACCGGGCCGGGCGAGGTGGCGCGCGCCAGCGGCCTGGACCTGCTGCCGGTCGTGGTCGAACAGACTGGTCCGGCTACCCCCGGCGAGGGCCTGCTGCGCGACTGGCCCGCGCCCAGCACGGACATAGCCCGCCACAAGGGCTACGCCGTGCAGTGGTACGCACTGGCCGCGATGGCCTTCCTATTTTTTGTGATAACAGGATTTCGAAGTGGAAGAAGCAAAACCAAACAATCCGGCTGAACCCAAACAACGCAAGCGCGGCCGCTGGATGCTCTGGCTGGTGCTGCTGGTCTGCGCCTCGCCGATGATCGCGTCGTACTTCACCTTCTACGTGCTCAAGCCGGAAAAGCGCAACAACTACGGCACCCTGATCGACCAGCGCGCGCACCCGATTCCGGCGATGGCAACCACCACCCTGGACGGCAAGCCGGCCGCGCTCGAGCAGTTCAAGGGCAAGTGGATCATGCTGATGGCGGCGCCGGGCGCCTGCGACGAAGCCTGCCGCAAGCAGCTGTTCGCGATGCGCCAGCTGCGCACCATGCAGGGCAAGGAGATGGAGCGCATCGAACGGGTCTGGCTGATCACGGATAGCGAGCCGCTCGACACCATCGTGATCCGCGAATTCGACGGCACCCACATGCTGCGCGCCGATGCGCAGGCCGTCAAAAATTGGCTGCCGGTGGATCCAGGCACCGGCGTGTCCGACCACATCTACATGATCGACCCGCTGGGTCACCTGATGATGCGCTTCCCGAAGGACCCGGAGCCGCGCAAGGTGCACAAGGATATCTACAAGCTGCTGAAGGCTTCCGCGGTCGGCTGAGCGCATTGAAACTGAGTCAAGAATGCAAGCCTCGAATTTCATCCTGCTGGCCCTGACCGGCATCCTGGCCGCTTCCGTGCCGCTGTCCATGGTCTGGATGGCGACCGGCTCCCGCCGCTACCGCAAGCTGGCCTGGGTCATCGTCTTCTTCACCTTCGACCTGATCGTGTTCGGCGGCTTCACGCGCCTGACGGATTCCGGCCTGGGCTGCCCCGACTGGCCGGGCTGCTACGGCGAAGCGAATCCTTTCCTGGCGCACGAACACATCGCCGCCGCCGAGGCCCTGATGCCGACCGGTCCGGTGACGAAAATGAAAGCCTGGATCGAAATGATCCACCGCTTCCTGGCGATGGGCATCGGCTTCCTGATCATCGGGCTGATGGTGGCGTCCTGGCTGGCATGGCGCCGCTCGAAGGGGCGCGCAGCCTCGCCCTGGCTGCCGACCCTGCTGTTCGTCTGGGTTTGCGTGCAGGGCGCGTTCGGCGCCTGGACCGTGACCCTGAAGCTGCAGCCGGTCATCGTGACCCTGCACCTGTTGTTCGGCATAACCCTGCTCGCCCTGGCGGCCTGGCTGGGCGGCCGCGAGGATTATCTTCTGCATCCGGCGCCGGCGCTGGCCCCTGCCGATGCCTTGAAACTCCGCCGTTTGCGGCCGCTGGCCTGGTTGGCCGGAGCCGTTCTGCTGGTCCAGCTGGCCCTGGGCGGGTGGGTAAGTACCAATTATGCGACGCTTGCCTGCAACGACTTTCCACTCTGCCAAGGACAAATTGTCCCAGACATGGACTTCGAACACGGCTTCACTTTGTGGCGCGAGCTCGGCAAAACCGCCGCCGGCCACTACCTGCCGTTCTCGGCCCTGACCGCCATCCACTGGGTGCACCGCAACTTTGCCGCAGTGGTGGTGCTGGTTCTTGGCCTTGCCGCCTGGCGCGCCTGGCGCTTGCCGGGCCTGCACGGCACCGCGCGCAACCTTGTTCTAGTATTATCGGCGCAGGCCTTCACGGGTATCGCGACCGTGTTTTTCAGTTTCCCGCTTGCCATCGCCGTGCTGCATAACGCCGGGGCGGCGCTCCTTGTCCTGCTGGTGACCATGTTAAACTACAAGGTACAGTATCAACTCGGATCGAAGTCGCCGACCCATGCTCACGCAGCAGCGGCGTCCGCGGGCCATTCATGATTACCCAAACCGCAACCCATAAACCGCCCAGCCGCATCTCGCAGTACTGGGCGCTGACCAAGCCGCGCGTCACCCAGCTGGCCGTGTTCTGCGCCGTGATCGGCATGTTCCTGGCCACCGACGGCTTCCCAGGCTGGCACGTGCTGTTCTGGGCCACGCTCGGCATCTGGCTGCTGGCCGGCGCCGCCTTTGCCGTCAACTGCCTGATCGAGGCGGAAGTGGACGCCCGCATGGCCCGCACCGCGCGCCGTGCCACCGCGATGGGCGAACTGTCGACCACCCAGACCCTGATCTTTTCCGCCATTCTCGGCGGCCTGGGCATGGGCGTCCTGTACACGATGGTCAATCCGCTGACCATGTGGCTGACCTTCGTCACCTTCGTCGGCTATGCGCTGATCTATACCGTCCTGCTCAAGCCGAACACGCCGCAGAACATCGTGATCGGCGGCCTGTCCGGCGCGATGCCGCCGGCGCTGGGCTGGGCCGCGGTCGCCAACACCGTGCCGATGGAAGCCTGGCTGCTGGTGCTGATCATCTTCGTCTGGACCCCGCCGCACTTCTGGGCGCTGGCCATGTACCGCCGCGACGACTACGTGCGCTCCGGCCTGCCGATGATGCCGGTCACCCACGGCATGAAGTACACCGGCCAGCAGGTCTGGCTGTACTCGATCGCGCTGGCCGCCTGCACCCTGTTCCCGTTCGCGGTCGGCATGAGCGGCCTGCTGTACCTGGCGGCGGCCATCGGCCTGAACGCCGTGTTCCTGCGCTACGGCTGGCTGGTGCACAAGCGCTACAGCGACCAGATCGCGCGCAAGGCCTTCGCCTGGTCCATCGTCTATCTGTCGCTGCTGTTCGCTGCTTTGCTGGTCGACCACTACTTCAAGTTCTGAGATGAAAAAACTGCTGCCCACGCTTGTCGCCGCCTGCGCCCTGGCGCTCTCCGTCACCGCATGCGACAAGCTGCCGGGCAAGCAGGCCGGCAGCTTCCAGAACACCGACGTCACCGGCCTCGATTACGCCAAGGGCTTCTCGCTCACCGACCACACCGGCAAGCCGCGCACCCTGGCCGACTACAAGGGCAAGGTGGTGGTGGTCTTCTTCGGCTACACCCAGTGCCCGGACGTCTGCCCGACCACGATGGCGGAAATGGCCGGCGTGATGCAGAAGCTCGGCCCGCAGGCCGACCAGGTGCAGGTGCTGTTCATCACCCTCGACCCCGAACGCGACACCCAGCCGCTGCTGGCCAGCTATGTGCCGGCCTTCGACAAGCGCTTCGTCGGCCTGTACGGCACGCCGGAGCAGACCGCGAAGACCGCCAAGGACTTCAAGGTGTTCTATTCGAAGGTGCCGGGCAAGGACCCGGGCAGCTACACCATCGACCACATGGCCGGCAGCTATGTGTTCGACAGGGACGGCAGGCTGCGCCTGTTCATCCGCCACGGCGGTGGGGCTGACGCAATCGTCCACGACATCAAGCAGCTATTATCCTGATATCGCCAACGATATCGGGGTAAGGGATGGATCAGCGACCAGGAAAAAATACAACCCGCGCCGCTGCCGTCATCCTCCTCACGCTCGGCTGCCTGTATGTCCTGCGTCCCTTCCTGGCTGCGATCCTGTTCGCGGCCGCCGTCGTCATCTCGTCCTGGCCCCTCTACCTGCGGCTAAGACTGCGCATGCGCGGCCGCCGCACGCTGGCCGCGCTGACCATGACTCTCACGCTGACCCTGCTGGTGGTGATCCCGCTGGCCCTGGTCGCCTGGAACCTCGCCGACAACGCCGCTGCCGCCTTCGAGGAACTACGCAAGCTGAGCGCCGGTGACCTGCACCCGCCGGCGTGGGTGCGCGGCTTGCCACTGGTCGGCGAACAGCTGCACGTCTACCTGAACGAACTCCTCGCCAGCCGCGACCGCATGATGGAGCTCGCGAAGCGCATGGCCGAGCCGGCGCGCAATGTACTGGTGGCCGGCGGCCTCGTACTGGGCACCGGCGTCGTCCAGATGGCGCTGGCGGCTTTTGTGAGCTTCTTCTTCTACCGCGACGGCGAAGCGCTGAAGACCGTGATCGCCGCCGCCATGAAGCGCATCATGAACGAGGAGGCCGAGGCGGTCACCGACACCGTCGCCAACACCGTGCGCGGCGTGATGTACGGCCTGCTGGGCACGGCCCTGGCCCAGGCCCTGGTGGCGGCGATCGGCTTCGCCATCGCCGGCGTGCCGGCCGTGCTGCTGCTGTCGGTGCTGGTGTTCGTCTCATCCCTGATACCGGTCGGCCCGCCCGTGATCTGGGGCGGCGCGGCGATCTGGCTGTTCGCCCAGGGCAGCACCGGCTGGGGCATTTTCATGCTGGTCTGGGGCTTCTTCGTGATCAGCGGCGTCGACAACGTGGTGCGGCCGATGCTGATCAGCCGCGGGTCGAGCCTGCCGTTCCTGCTGACCTTACTGGGCGTGCTGGGCGGGGTGATCGCGTTCGGGTTTGTCGGCTTGTTCATTGGGCCGACTTTGCTGGCGGTGGGGTATTCCTTGATGAGTGGGTGGACGCATACGCGGAATCCGATCGTGAAGCAGGAGGGACAAGCGGAGCCTTAGTCGTGAGATTTGGTGCATTTTTTCCCGTAAAAGGCATGCTATCGTTGGGAGCTACGGAGGAGAACAGCATGCAATTTCCAAGTGAACCGACGTTCGCTGACAGACTCGTCCTGCTGACCAGGAGCTTCCGCTATCGCTGCGGTCCGATGATGTTGTTGGCGGCGCTGTTCATGGCCAAGGACTCGCCGCGGTTCCAGGCGTTCGGCATCGCGATGTTGGGGTGGGTCTTGCTCGAAGGCGTCCTCAAGCTTTGCATCGATGCACGCAAGGACTGAGGCAGCAATTGGATAGGCTGGGTCCCTCCATGCCGGTCTGGGTATCTGTCTGATCAATCGCGGCGCAAATTCGCCAGCCTGGCAACCTTACCTGACACCTTGGGCGACGTGGTCGCGTCAAATTTGTCGTTAGAGATCACTACGTGTGAACCTCGACTTTTTCAGCTCGCTTGTCCAAGATTATGCACATGTCCACGGAACGTGGACGGGCAAAACTACTTGGACAAGCGCATAGGAACACATGCCGCTACAGCAATATCGTTCACTACGGCATATCAGCCCGGATTGGAGACATGCCCCACTTTCTCATTATCGGCCCAATCGTTAGCGGAAACAGAAAGAGGCTTTGATCCCGCCGCCGGAAACCACCGCGCACGCAGCCGCATGAACGGCGTCTCCACCACCCGATAAAGCACCCAGCCGCCGAACACGCCGGCCGCCATCACCGCCACGATGGTCAAGGGCGCCGCCGGATCGATACCCCGGCGTTCCAGTTCCGGCCGCAGCGCCATGAACACCGGCTTGTGCACCAGGTAAACCGCATACGACCACAGCGCCAGGCTGGCCGCGCCGGGAATCCGGACGCGGTTGAGCAGCGAGCGCGGGCTGAGCGCCGCGCAGGTCAGCAGGGCAAAGCTGATGGCGACCAGCGAGAAGCCGAAGGTCGAGGCCAGGTACGCGCTTGGCGCCTCGTTCTTCACGCCGTACAGCACCGCCGCCGCCATGGCGATGCCAAGCGCCAGCAGCGCATTCCCGTGCTTCAGGACGCGTTCGAACTGCCGTGGATGAAAATTCTTCAGCATCGCGATGGCCACACCCGGCAGCAGTTCGTCGAAGCGGGCGAAGGTGGCGTAGTACACCGGCGCCGCAAAAGCTTCCTGGCCGTTGATGAAAGCCAGACCGCGGTAGACCATGCCGGCCGCGATGGCAGCAGCGATGGCGCACCACAGGAGGCGCGGCGAACGCCGCCTGCCCACCAGCGCCAGCACCGCCAGCGGCAGCACAAGATAAAACTGCTCCTCGATGCACAGCGACCACGAATGCGTGAAGGTCTCGCCGTACCGCAGGCCGAAGTTCTGGGTGAAGCTGAGATAACGCCAGGCCGGCGCCATGGTCTTGCCCCAGATGACGCTGTGCGGCAGCAGCAGGTACACGGCCAGCACCACGTAATAGTTCGGCAGCGTGCGCAGCAGCCGGCGCGCGAAGAAGGCCTTCAGCGACAAGGGTTCGCCGCGCGCGGCGGGCGTCAGCAGCTGGTTGCCGATCAGGTAGCCGCTCAGGACAAAGAACAGGTCGACGCCGGCCCAGCCGACCTCGCCGATGAAGCCGAAGATGGAATCGCGGGCGACGAAGCCGTTGTAGTGCGACATGAGCACCAGCCCGATGGCGAGCGCGCGCAAGGTGTCCAGGCCCTTGAGCCGGGTGTTTTCTAGAGCAGGGTGCATCAGGCGGTTTTCTTGTTGAGGTGGTCGAGTGCATCCGCCAGCGCCGGCATGTAGGTGCGGCTGGCGCGCAGCAGGCTGCCGTCGCGCAGGCGCAGCAGGGCGTCGCGGTTGGTGAGGGCGCGCAGCTCGGCGATCATGTCGAGCCGCACGATGGTCGAGCGGTGCACGCGCTGGAACACGTGCGGATCGAGCTGCGTCGCCAGCGTATGCAGGCGTTCGCGCACCAGCCAGGTCTTGCCGGCGCTGTGCAGGGTGGCATAGTCGCCGTCGGCCTCGATGCGCTCGACCTCGGCGGCCGGCACCAGCAGCGTGCGCGCGCCGCTGCGCACCGTGAAGCTGCGCGTCCATTGCGCCGGCGCCGGGGTGGCGGCATCGTTGCGGCGATAGGGCCAGGCGCGCAGCGCGCGGTCCAGGGCTTCGTCCAGGCGCTCGTCGTCGACGGGTTTCAGCAGATAGTCGATGGCGGCCAGGTCGAAGGCCTGCAGCGCGAAATTGTCCCAGGCGGTCAGCAGGACCGCCATCGGACGCTGGCGCGGCGGCAGTGAGGCCAGCACCTCGATGCCGCTCTTGCCCGGCATCTGGACGTCCATGAACACCAGGTCCGGGCGCAGCGCCGCGATGCCTGCGGCGGCACTGTCGCCGTCGCCGTATTCCGCGACCAGCTCGAATTCGCCGCGCTGCGCGAGCCGGACCTTGACCGCCAGCCGCGCCAGCGGTTCGTCGTCGACGATGGCGACGCGGATCTTCATGCGGCGGCGTCCACGCAGCGCAGGGGCAGGGCGATGCGCACGCCGAAGCGGCCGTCCTCGTCCCAGCCGGCATCGACCTGCTGGGCGTCGCCGTACAGGTGGCGCAGGCGCTGGCCCACGTTCGCCAGGCCGATGCCGCCGCCGCTTTCCTGCACCGGCTGGCGGCCGTCGTTGCGCACCTCGACCAGCAGGCGAGCGGCCTCGCGCTCGACGCGGATGTCGAGCCGGCCAGGCATGGCCAGGGGCGCGATGCCGTGGCGGATCGCATTCTCGACCAGGGGCTGCAGCATCAGGTAGGGCACGGCGTTGTCGAGCAGGTCGGGGCCGGCCTTCATCGTCAGGCGCAGGCGTTCGCCGAGGCGCGCCTTTTCGATTTCCAGATACGCTTCCGTCAGCGCCAGTTCCTCGGCCAGCGAGTGCTCGTGGCGGCCGTCGTGGGCGAGAGTGGCGCGCAGGAAGTCGGACACGCAGGCGAGCATGCGATTGGCTTCGCGGTTGGCCTGGTTCGACACCAGCGCGGAGATCGCGTTCAGGGAGTTGAACAGGAAGTGGGGATTGACCTGGAGGCGCAACGCGCGCAATTCGGCGTCGCGGGCCGCCGCCTGCGCCTGCGCCAGGTGGAGCTGGGCGCGCTGCAGCGACAGATAGTAGGCCGCCACCGCGTGCACCGCACAGAACGCGATCAGGGCCAGCCAGCAGCTGTCCAGCCCCGCGAACAGCAGGCCCCATTGGTAGCCGGTTTCCAGCCCGAGTTCGATGGCCAGGCGCTGGCCGAGCAGGGAATTGAAGACCGACATCGCATAGCTCGCCGCCAGCAGGACGAGGGCCGTCGGCAGCCAGCGCCACTCGCGCCGCCACGCCGCCCGCTGCAGCATCGCCAGCGGCGCCAGCCATGCCAGGCAGGCGACGAAGTAGAGCGTGCGGAAGGCGGTGGCGTAGCCGTGGCCGACGGACGGCAGCCCGAGGATGGCCATGCAGGCGCACACCGGCAGGGCGGCGAGCACGGGGACGAGCAGCGGCGTTTCGACTTTCATGCAGCGATTCTAATGCCTTAGCGGCCCATCGAAAACAGCATCGAACTGATTTTCCAGCCGTCTTCCGCGCGCACCAGCTGCCAGGTTTCGCTTCCGCGGTTGGTGACCTTGCCGTCTTGCAGGAAGTCGAAGTCGAACCAGACCGAGGCCACGGCGCCGTTGGTGTCGATGCGCACGTTGTAGAAGCGCTCTTCGATCGGCTTCGGTGCGTTCTGCACGAACTCGGCGAACTTCCTCCAGCTGTCCGGCATCACCTTTCGCGCCTTCGGATTGCGCGCCTTGACGGTGGCCCAGGTGGCGTCGTCCACGGCGGCCACCGACAGCCAGCTGTCGTGGTCCTGCAGGAACAGGCTGCCGAGGGTCTTGCCGTCGTGGGCGATGATGGCCGCCTTGAACTGTTCGACGACCTGGTTGATGGCCGCGACATCGGCCGCGTGGGCATTGTCCTTGACGGCGTCGGCGGCATGCACCGGGGCGGCCAGGGAGGCGGCGAGGAGGATGGGCGAAAGGAATGCGCGCATGGGAACTCCTGTGGTGGAAAGTTCCCAAGCTAGAGGGCAGCGGGCCGGCGGTCCAGCGGAATGCGCCGACCCGTGCATGGCTTGCGGTGAACGGTGCGCCGTGAGCGGTCAGCCTTAGCGCAGCACCTGCAAGGCGTCGACGATGCGGACATCGTGCATCTGGTTCAGGTAAGCCTCCAGGTAGCCTTTATGCGAAGCGCCGACGATGACCAGGGTGCGGCCGCCCGGCTGCCCTGCGATGGCGTCGCGGATGTTCGAGGCCATGCGCAGGTTGCGGGTCTCCCAGTAGCCCACGTACTGGCGGCCGAACTGCTGCGGCGAGCCTTCCTCGAGCGCCGCGCCGAAGTCGCCGTCGAACACGACTTTCGCCTGGGCCGGCTCGTTGTAGACGCGGTACATCGCCAGCACGCCTTCGGCATCGCCGAGCTTCGCGTGCAGGGCCTGGTCGCGCTGCTTGCGGCTGGCGTTGGTGGCGTTGTTCCAGGCCTTGCCGATCGCCTCGCCCCAGCCCTTCTCGTCCGCGACCATGATGTCCGAGGTGTGGTCGTCCATCGCGACCACCCGCTCCAGGCCCAGCGCGGCGGCCACCGGCGCTGCGATCAGGGTGTCTTCGTTACGCCGGCTCCGCTGCTTCTCGAGCACCGCGACCAGGGTCGCGTCGAGGCCATCGCCGGCGTGGCGCTCGGCTTCCGGCAGGCGCAGCCACTGCACCAGCGCCGAGGCGCGCTCGCCGCCGGCCAGGAACACGGCGGCCAGGCGGCGCCGCTGCGATGGGGAAGGCGAGGCCGGCCAGGCGGCCAGCAGGCGTTCGGCTTCGGCGCTTGCGGCGGGCACGTCCATGCCGGTGGCGGCGCGCGCCGGCGCCGGGTCCCAGCAGTAGTCACTTACGGTGTCCTTGTAGCGGTGCGGGAAGCGGCGCGCATGGTCGCACTGCATGCCGGACAGCGCCTCGATGGCGATGATGCGCGGCTTCCAGGCGGCCAGTCGTTCGTTCAGCAGGCGCAGGCTGGCGGGTTGAAAAGGCTCCTTCAGTCCCGACAGGTGGGCTGTACCCAGCACCAGCACCTCGTTCTGCACACCCTTCGCCGGGCCTTTCAGCTTGCTCGGGTCGAAGATGTTCTGCGCGTGCGTGGTGGCGGCGCACAGCATGGCGGCGGCCGCCAGCAGGCCGATTGCTCGTTTCAGCATTCGATCGTTTCCTTTCATGAGAAGTTGCGGTGGCGATTACACAGATGCCCGCCCCAGGCGGCAGCGATGCCCACGGCCAGCCAGGTCAGCACCGAGGCCGCGGTCGCCGTCCCGTGGAAGCCGACGACGTCGGCCAGCGCCACGTTGTTGACCTGGACGCCGATGTACAGCCCGAGCAGGAACAGCACCAGGAAGGTGCGTCCGGTGCCGCTGCTGCGGCCCAGCAGGCTGGCCAGGGCGGCCAGTGCGAGCACGCCGGCCAGCAGGGCGCCGGCGCGCAGCGGGCTTGATGCGCCCAGGCGCAGCATGGCCACGCCGGTGAACATCAGGCCCAGGACGACGATGGCCGCCAGCTGGCGCCAGTAGCGGCGCGCGCTGCCGCCGGGAAGGGCGGCGCCAAGCAGGGCGCAGCCGGCATCGCCGTCGCGGGTCGGCAGGTCGCTCACCAGCACGCCCCAGCAGGCCACGCAGGCCAGCGCCAGCGGCGGCAGCGCATGCAGGTCGACGGCCAGCGCCGCCACCGATGCCGCCAGCAGCAGGGCGATCGCCGCCGGCGCCGAGGCCAGGGTCAGGGCAACGTCGGCCAGGGCCTGGCCGGCCATGCCGGGCAGGCGCGCGGACAGCGCAAACAGCGGCTGCGTCAAGCGCGCCAGCGGGCGCAGCCAGCCGTTGAGCAGGGCCAGCGGCGAGCGCCGTGCGCGCGAGCGTGCCGGCCTGACGCGGTCGGGCGAATAGCGGTGGAACAGGCGCACCGCCGGCAGCAGCGGCAGGCAGGCCAGCAAGGTCGTGACGCAGCGGGTCGCGATCGTCGCGCCGTCCCACATCCAGGAAGGCAGTGTGATCGGCGCAAGCTTCGGATCGAAATCGCCGATCCCGAGCATGATGCTGTGGATGTCCAGGTGGTGCGAGAACAGGGTGACGATGGCGCTCATGCCGCTGAAGTCGACGGGAATGGCGGCCGGCGGACCCGCGCTTTCGGTCACCGCAGGCAGCATCGCCATCTGGCCGACCCAGAGCAGGAAGTAGAGCAGGTCGCCGCGCTTGCCCATCAGCGGGGCCCAGCTGTCGAACAGCGTGGCGCAGCTGGCCGTGAACAGGATCATCGGACCCAGCACCAGCAGATAGGTCTGCAGGTAGACCAGCGGCTCGATCGCCCCCTCGCCGCGCACGGCGTGGCAGACCAGCACGGTGGCCATGAAGGCGCCGGCCAGCGCGGCCAGGTAGAGCACGCCGCCGCACCAGCGGCCGATGATGCACAGGGCGTTGCCGGCCTGGCTGGCGCCGATCACGCCGCCCAGGCCACTGCGCAGGTCTTCGCCCATGCGTCCGCGCAGCAGGTAGAAGCCGGCCAGCGCGAACAGCAGGGTCGCCTGCGAGGCGCTGCCCAGCGCCAGCGCGGAACTCGTGTAGCGCACGCGCGCCCCGCCGGCCGAGATCAAGGTGTGGCCGCCGGCCGGATCGGAAATCACCAGCCAGCTGATCGCCACCACGACCAGCAGCGTCGCCAGCGTCGACAGCCGGCGCAGGCGCAGCCGCGCTTCCAGCAAGGCCAGCGTGCGGACCGCGTACGCGCTCATGCGGCTTCCTTCACCGCATAGCGTTGCGCCATCAGCGCTTCCTCCAGGCTCGGCTCGGACGGCGTCGCGCCGGAGCAGGGCAGGCTGGGATGGGCGATCCGCAGCGCCATCCGCCCGCCCTGGCGCGCGGCGTGCAGCACGTGGGTGGTGGCGCGCAGGATCTCGTATTCGTCGTGGTCGACGTTGGCTGACCATACCTGGCCGCGCGCGCGGCCGAGGATCGCATCCGGCGTGTCGCAGGCGACCAGGCTGCCGTTGCGCATGATGGCCAACCGCCCGGCGATGCTCTCGACGTCGGACACGATGTGGGTCGAGATGATGACCAGCTTGTTGAAGCCCAGCTCCGCCAGCAGGTTGCGGAAGCGCAGCCGTTCTTCCGGATCGAGGCCGGCGGTGGGTTCGTCGACCACCAGCACGTCCGGGTCGTTCAGCAGGGCCTGGGCGATGCCGAGGCGGCGCAGCATGCCGCCCGAGAAAGTGCTGGCCTGGCGCCCGGCCTGGTCGTGCAGGTTGACCAGTTCGAGCAGGCGGCGGATGCGGGCCGGATCGCGCACGCCCTTGAGGGCGGCGAAGTACTGCATGAATTCGAGCGCCGAGACGTTGCGGTAGACGCCGAAGTCCTGCGGCAGGTAGCCCAGGCGGCGCCGGATCGTCTCCGGTTTCGCGACGATGTCCTGGCCATCGAACAGGATGCTGCCGCTGGTCGGTTTGGTGAGCGTGGCGATCATCTGCATCAGCGTGGTCTTGCCGGCGCCGTTGTGGCCGATCAGGCCGACCACGCCGGGTTCCAGGCGCAGCGATAAATCGGCGACCGCTGTGACCTGTTTGCCGAAGGATTTGGTGACGTCCTGCAGTTCCAGCATGATGCGCTCCGACCAGTGGGGATACGCTACTGTAGGCCGGGGCAAGCGTCCGGGTGTCCGCGATGCGACAGGCTGTATGTTTTGCGGTATGAACGGCAAGGGCGCCGAATTTCCCCCCTCGGTGTGGCCGGACTTTCAGGCGCGCCTGCTTCTACACTGGCGGTATGAAAAAATATCTCTCGACCCTGATGCTGGCCACCTGCCTGGTCATCGACGCCCAGGCCCAGTCCTTCGGCGACTTCCTGAAATCCGCCGCCGGCGAGGTGGCCAAGAACCTCGTCACCAACTCCGCCACCAAGGCGATGGCGCCGAATGCCGAGGCGGCGAAGGCGCCTGCCGCAGCGGACGCCGATCCAGCCGCCGCCCTGGCCGCCGCCGCAGCGCCCACGGTCGCGGCCGCACCCGCGCTGCCGCCCGGCTGCAAGCGCATCAAGGGGGCAAACCTCAGCGTCGGCCCCAAACCAGATGATTTCGAGCCCGCCATCCTGTGGCCGGAAAACACGCAATGCCCGGTCGGCCGCTTCGGCGATTTCGAATTCAAGCAGGCCCAGGCCGCGAAGAGCGCTTTCCGCGAAGCCAGCGCCTATCCGTGCAACGACTGCGAAGGCGGCAAGTATTTCGACGCCTGGGGCGGCCGTTCGCTGGTCAGGAACGGCGGCGACTATGCGAAGGAATTCCCGAAGATGCTGATCGCCCTGGAGAAGGGCAAGAGCCTGGGCTGGAAGGGGACGAAGTACAGCGTGAGCATCACTGCCATCGGCGAGCAGCCGGTCGGCGAGACGCCCTGCAAGCAGTTCCACTACACGCTGAAGCAGGGCGCCAGGACCGTCGCGGAATACGACGGCATGTACTGCAAGTGGCAGGGCGCTTACTCGTCCGAAGCGACCTGGCACGAGACGGTTTAATCCAGGTCGTCCTCATCCGCGCCCCGCTCGAGGCGCGGTATGACCTTCACCAGCAGGATGCGCGGGCCGTTGGTCTTCTTGACCACCACGTCGAAGCGCGGGAACTCGATGCGCTGGCCCTGCTTGGGGATGTCGCCCAGCTTGGCCATCAGCAGGCCGCCCACCGATTCGACCTCATCGAGGCCCATCGCCTCGTTGTCGATGTCGATGCCCATCACGCGTTCGAGCGAGACGATGGGCAGGCTGGCCTTGCCGATGAAGGTGCCATCGGCCTGGCGGATCCAGTCGTTCTCGTTGACCTTGAACTCGTCGCGGATCTCGCCCACGATGGCGCCCAGCAGGTTGTCCAGCGTGATGAAGCCGACCGGACGCTTGCCCTTTTCGCCGATCAGCGCAAAGTGCGGCGCGCCGGTGCGGAAGCGGCGGAACAGTTCGAGGGCCGGGGTGCGCGCCGAGATGGTCTCGACCGGGCGCAGGTATTCCGTCAGGCTTGATACGGTCTTGCCGCCTTGCTGGGCGAAGAACAGGTCCTTCATGTGGATCACGCCCAGCACTTCCTCGCCTTCCTCATCGAAGTAGGGGTAGCGCGAGAAGCGGTTGCGGCGCATCGTGTCGAGGTTCTGTTCGAGCGAGCGGCTCGCGTACAGGGCGCTCACCTCGTTAATCGGCCGCATCAGGTCCGCCACCGAGTGCTCGCCGAATTCCAGCGACTGCGCCAGGATGTGGCGCTCGTCGTGGGTGAACTTTTCCTTTTCGCCTGTCGTACTGGTGTTCGTACGCAGGATCATTTTCAGTTCTTCGTTCGAGTAATGGGTCTCGTGGCCGCCGGCGCCGGACAGGCCGGCCACGCGCAGCACCATGTTGGCGCTGGCGTTCAGCAGCCAGATTGCCGGGTACATCGCCCAGTAGAAGCCGTACAGCGGCAGCGCGCTCCACAGGCCCACTGCTTCCGGGATGCGGATCGCCAGCGACTTCGGCGCCAGCTCGCCCACCACGATATGCAGGAAGGAGATCACGCCGAAGGCGATCACGAAGGACACGCCGTGGATCAGCTGTTCGTTGGTGACGCCGAGCAGGGCGAAGGCCGGTTCGAGGATGCGGGCGAAGGCCGGTTCGCCGACCCAGCCCAGGCCCAGCGAAGCCAGCGTGATGCCGAGCTGGCAGGCGGACAGGTAGGCGTCGAGCTGGCTATGGACCTTGTAGAGGATGCGGCCGCGCAGGCCGCCGCTTTTCGCAATTGCGCGCACGCGGGTTTTGCGCAGCGTGACGATACCGAATTCGGCCGCCACGAAGAAGCCGTTCAGCGCCACCAGCAGCAGCGCCAGAACGACAAATAATATATTTTGCATACAGATGTAGGTTAATCAACAGGCAATGCCGGCACCATTGTACAGCCCAGCCGCCAATTTCAGGCGGCGGCGCTCAGGCCATCCTGCGCCGCTGCGAGAATCGCTTCGACCGCCGGGTGCTTGATCTTGCGTTCGTTCGAAATCACGTAGAACTGCTCGCGCACACCCGGCACCGCGCCGGCCTGCACCGCGCCGAACTGAGCTTCGATGTCGGCGGCCAGGGCCGCCGGCGCGAAGAACAGGCCGAGGCCGCGCCGTCCGAAGGTGTTGAGCAGGGCGTTGTCCTCGAATTCGCCGACCACGTCCGGTTTTACATTGACCTGCAGGAACCATTCGTCGATCTTGCCGCGCAGGGCATTATTACGCGTCGGCAGCAGGAAGGGCGCGCCGTTCAAATTCTTCGGGAAATCTTTTCCCCACTCGGCCGCCAGCGCGGGCAAGCCCACTACCAGCATCTCGCTCGAGAACAGTTGGTGGCTGAACACCTTCAGCGCGCTGCCCGGCTGCACTTCGCGGTCGGTCAGCACCACGTCCAGCTTGTGCAGGGCGAGGTCGGCCAGCAAGGCATCGAAATTGTCTTCGTAGCAGACCAGGCGCACCTTCTTTTCGATGTTCATCGCCGCTTCCAGCATGCGGTAGGCCGACAGCTTGGGCAGCGAGTCCGAGATGCCCACCGACAGCCGCACGCGCCCGCTGTCCGCCTCCGTCACCGCTTCCTGCATCTGCAGGCCGAGCAGGAAGATCTGGTCGGCGTAATTCATCGCCACCCGCCCGGCCTCGGTCAGCACCAGGCGCCGGCCCTGCTGCGAGAACAGGGTCTTGCCCAGCGATTGCTCGAGCAGGGTCAGCTGCGAACTGACGGTCTGCACCGCCAGGCCGAGGCGCTCGGCGGCGCGCGTGATGCCGCCTTCCTTGGCGACCACCCAGAAGTAGTAGAGATGGCGGAAATTCAGGTCACTCTTCATTATCTCAGTATTTTTCGAAGTAATACTCTCATTATCTTCGCTTTTTCCTTTCCCGTCACCTGTCTACACTGCGCCATATCAACAACGACATAAAACCAAGGGGTTAACCAAGATGAAACATTTTAGGGTGTCATTCATTGTCACCGCACTCTGCCTGGCTGCCTCGGGATGGTGGGGCTACACGCATGGCGGTTGGGCGACGGCGCTGACCGCGGTCGGCATCGCCGCCATCCTGGCCGTGATGGAGGTCTCGCTGTCCTTCGATAACGCGGTGGTGAACGCCTCGGTGCTGAAAACCTGGGACGAGTTCTGGAAGAAGCTGTTCCTGGGCGTGGGCATCATCATCGCCGTGTTCGGTATGCGCCTGCTGTTCCCGCTGGTGATCGTCGCGGTGGCGGCCGACCTGGGCATGGGCGACGTCTGGAAGATGGCGCTGGAGAACCCGAAAGAGTACTCGATGCACCTGACCAACCACCATGCTGAAGTGGCGGCCTTCGGCGGCATGTTCCTGCTGCTGGTCTTCCTGAACTTCCTGTTCGACGACGAGAAGGAGCACCACTGGCTGGGCCACTTCGAGGAGAAGCTCGGTTCGCTGGGCAAGGTGTCCTCGATCTCGGTGATGATCGCGATCGGCGCCCTGATGGCCAGCCTGTCCATGGTGGCCGAGGGCCAGAAGATGGTGGTGCTGATGTCGGGCCTGTGGGGCATCCTGATCTACGTCGGCGTCGATGTGCTGTCGAACATGCTCGAGAAGTCGGAAGAGGGCGGCGGCGAGGTTGGCGACATGGTCAAGCGCGGCGGTATCGGCGGCTTCCTGTACCTGGAAGTGCTGGATGCATCGTTCAGCTTCGACGGCGTGATCGGCGCCTTCGCGATCACCAACGACGTCGTGATCATCATGCTGGGCCTGGCGATCGGCGCGATGTTCGTGCGTTCGCTGACGGTCTACCTGGTGGACAAGGGCACGCTCGACCAGTTCGTCTACCTGGAGCACGGCGCCCACTACGCGATCGGCATCCTGGCTTTCATCATGCTGGCCAGTATGAAGTATCACGTGCCCGAGATGGTGACCGGCCTGGCCGGCGTGGCCTTCATCGGCGCCTCGGTGTGGAGCTCGATCCGCTACCGCAAGCGTATGGAAGCGATGGGTGCCGGCCACAAGGAATTAGTGGACGTGAAGTGACAACGTGGTGCGTGGGCTCCCCGAGCCCACGCAGCGTGATCCGCAAAGAATCTGCAGCGAACGGCAGAACACCAGTTCGCAGCAGTAGTACCAAGGGTGTTCAACCAAAAAGGAGATTCAAATGGCTATCAGTCTGCAAAAAGGCGGCAACGTCAACCTGTCGAAAGAAGCACCGGGCCTGTCCAAGCTGAAGCTGGGCCTGGGCTGGGATGTGCGCGCCACCGATGGCGCCGCATTCGACCTGGACGGCGTCGCGTTCCTGCTGAACCAGTCGGGCAAGGTGCGCTCGGATGCCGACTTCATCTTCTACAACAACGCCAAGTCGGCCGACGGCTCGATCACCCACTCGGGCGACAACCGCACCGGCGCCGGCGAAGGCGATGACGAGAGCATCAACATCGACCTGAGCAAGGTGCCGGCCGACGTCGACCGCGTGGTGCTGGCCGTGACCATCCACGAAGGCGATACCCGCCGCCAGAACTTCGGCATGGTCGGCAAGGCCTTCATCCGTTGCGTGAACGACGCCAACCAGAGCGAAGTCGCCCGCTACGACCTGTCCGAAGACGGTTCTACCGAATCGGCCATGATCTTCGGCGAGGTATATCGTAACGGCGCGGACTGGAAGTTCCGCGCGGTCGGCCAGGGCTTCAACGGCGGCCTCGGCCCCCTCGCCAAGAACTACGGCGTGAACGTTTAAGCCTCAGCTATCGCCGCCCCGTTCGAGTCCGCGGACGGGGCGGTAACACCAAAATAAAAGGAAGCCAAGCTATGCCAAAATTTACCGTGACCGGTGATGTCGACCCTTTCCTGCACGTGGCCATGCGCCAGGGCGAAACCATCTACTGCGAATCCGACGCGATGGTGATGATGGAATCGACGCTCGACCTCAAGGGCAAGATGCGCGGTGGCCTGGGCAGTGCCCTGATGCGCACCTTCGCCAACGGCGAGTCCTTCTTCCAGCAGCACATCGAGGCGACCCGCGGCGACGGCGACTGCCTGCTCTCGCCGACCCTGCCGGGGGCGATGCAGATCGTCGACTGCGGCGCCGGCAACCAGTTCATCATCAGCGACGGCGCTTTCGTCGCGGCCAGCTCCGGCGTGGACTTGAAGGTGCGCACCCAGAGCGTGGGCAATGCCCTGTTCGCGGGCAGCGGCGGCTTCTTCGTCACCGAGACGCAGGGCACCGGCCAGGTGGTGGTGTCGGGCTTCGGCTCGATGAGCATGCTGGACGTCGAACCGGGCAAGGACGCGATCATCGACAACTCGCACGTCGTGGCCTGGGACTCGACCCTGCGCTACGAAGTCTCGATCACGACCGGCACCAGCGGCGGCTTCCTGGGCAACCTGATCAACAGCCAGACCAGCGGCGAAGGCATCGTCCTGCGCTTCTCCGGTCGCGGCAAGATTTACGTCTGTTCGCGCAACCGCGCCGCATTCAAGGCCTGGATGCAGGCGCCGGCGCGCTGAGCGGACTTCACACATACATAAAGGAGTAAAGCCATGGCAGTCAACCTGCAAAAGGGTCAGAAGATCTCGCTGGAGAAGGAAGCCGGCGGCGCGCTGTCGCGCGTCACGATGGGCCTGGGCTGGGACGTCGCCAAGAGTAAAGGCTTCTTCGGCTTCGGCGGCGGCCAGGGCCAGCCGGTGGACCTGGATGCCTCGGTGGTCCTGTTCGACGAAAGCAACCGCCCGGTCGACGTGGTCTGGTTCCGCCAGCTGAAGAGCAAGGACGGCAGCATCGTCCACACCGGCGACAACCGCACCGGCGCCGGCGATGGCGACGACGAGCAGATCGTGGTCGACCTGCGCAGCGTGCCGCCGCAGGTGAAGTCGCTGGTGTTCACCGTGAACAGCTTCACCGGCCAGAACTTCTCGACCGTGGAAAACGCCTTCTGCCGCATCTTCGACACCGGCAGCAGCAAGGAAATCGCGCGCTACGACCTGTCGGTGCAAGGCTCGCACACGGCCCAGATCATGGCCAAGCTGTACCGCCACAACGGCGAATGGAAGATGCATGCGATCGGCGAGAACGGTAGCGGCCGCACCTTCGACGACCTGATGCCGCTGATTACGCCGCATCTGTAACTGTATAAACCGTTTTCAGTAGTTCCCCGCGCGGACCAGTCTCCGTCCGCGCGTTCCCGGCCCGGGCGGCTTGGCGTCCGGGTTCTTTTACGGCTCCCTTTGCGGAGCCGTCTTTTTTTTCCGGTCTCAAAGCACCTGCATGGCGCGCACGCAGTCACGGCCGGCACGCTTGGCCTCGTACATCAGCTTGTCGGCGGCCGCAATCAGGTCGCGCAGCGCCGGGCCCTCGTCCATGTCGGCGGCGCCGGCCGCGACACCGAAGCTGGCGGTCGTGCGGATGCGCTCCAGGCCGTCGCCCGATGGCGTCACGGCCGCGGCAAACCGGCTGCGCAAACGTTCGGCGAAGGCGATGCCCTCATCGAGCGGGACGCCGGGCAGGATCGCCAGGAATTCCTCGCCGCCATAGCGGACCACGCTGTCCACGCCCTCGCGCGTCATCGCCGCCAGCAGTCGCGCAAAGCCGCGTATGACCTCGTCGCCGTCGGCGTGGCCGTGGCTGTCGTTGATGTGCTTGAAGTTGTCGATGTCGCACAGGACCACGGTCACGCGCGCGTGCTGGCACAGGGCCTGCTGCGCCAGCGGCGCCATGAGCTTGTCGTGCAGGTAGCGCCGGTTATGGCAGCCGGTCAGGTGGTCGCGCTCTGCAGCGTGCTGCAACGCCGTCTGTGCGCGGTATTCCTCGCGCGAAGCCCGGTTGAAGCGTCTCGCGGCCAGGGCGCCGAAGGCGTTCGCGAGGACCAGCAGCATGCTCATCGTGACCACGTCGGCGGCGCTCATCCGGCCCAGGTGCAGGGCGATGGCGAGAAAGGAAGCAGTGGCGGCGAAGGCCAGCAGCAGCGCGTTGACGAAACTGTTCGGGATATACAGATACACGACGATCAGCATGATCGCCAGCGACATCGCGTGCCAATGGAATTCCAGTGGACGGTGCACCGCGATGAACATGAAGCAGCCAAGCGCCACCGCTTCCGACACGGAGGCGGCAAGCCGCGTCGCGCCCACGGTCAGCGGCCGCCGGTAGGCCAGCCAGGCGCAAGTGCCGGCCGTGAATGCGACCACCATGCGTGCGCCGAGCAGCGACAGAAAGTCCGGGCCGAAGCCAAGCGCGGCGAGGTCGGTGAGCGCAAACGCGAGGTAAAAGAGCGTGCAGAAGACCAGCGTGAAGCCGAGCAGGGGCTGGGTCTGCGGCAGGCGATGGTGGAGAAACGCGGCTTCGCTGGCAGGTGACGCGAACTCGCCGGTCAGCGGATCGATCTTCGCGAGGGAGGAAAAAGGCATGGCGATGCTTGGGCGACGGGATGGCGGGTATTTTGACAGATTGATGTAAAGAAATAATCACGCTTTCTAACCTTGCAAAAATAACTTGACGAAGCAAATCACGAGTATTACTGTATTACTCAATTAATACACTAGACAGCATGACTGACCATACCGCCAACCTGTTTTCGATCGCGACCGGCTCGTCCGAACCGATCTACCGCCAGCTCGTCGAGCAGGTGCGCCGCCTGGCCGCCGCCGGCCAGCTCAAGCCGGGCGACGCCATGCCCTCGGTGCGCGAGATCGCGTCGAGCCTGGCCCTGAACCCGATGACCGTCTCCAAGGCTTACGGCCTGCTCGAGATGGACGGGGTGCTGGCGCGCCGCCGCGGGCTGGGCATGGTCGTCGCCGATTTCGCGCCGGCTAAACCGGCCGACCGCGCGGAACTGCTGCGCCCCGCGCTGGAGCGGGCCGCCCTCGAGGCGCGCCAGCTCGAGCTCGACCCTGACACCGTCCTGACTTTGTTCGCTACCATCCTGAAGGAAGCTCCATGAGTACCTCGCTCGTCCAGATGTCGTCCGTCACCAAACACTTCGGCGCCCGCCAGGTGCTCGACCGCCTCGACTGGCAGGTCGCCCCCGGCCAGGTGATCGGCCTGCTGGGCCGCAACGGCGCCGGCAAGTCGACCCTGCTCGAGTGCATGCTCGGCCTGCGCGAACTCGATGGCGGCAGCATCCAGCTGTTCGGCGACGACGTCGCGGCACTGTCGGACCGCGCCCGCGCCGGCATCGGCTACGTGCCGCAGAAGTCCGACCTGTTCGAGTGGCTCACGCCGGTGCAGATGCTGGACTACTTCCAGGCCATGTACCCGCGCTGGAACAAGGCCAAGGTCGAGGGCCTGCTGTCGCGCTGGGGCTTCGACGCGCTCAAGCGCAACAGCCCGATCAGGAAGCTGTCCGGCGGCGAGCAGCAGCGCCTGTCCATCATCCGCGCACTGGCCCACGAGCCGGAGCTGCTGGTGCTGGACGAGCCGGTGTCGGCGCTCGACCCGGTCGGCCGCCGCGACTTCCTGCGCGAACTGGTCGACCAGGTGATCGAGCGCGGCACCACCGTGGTGTTCTCGACCCACATCCTGTCCGACCTCGAACGCGTGGCCTTCGACCTGGCCTTCCTGAAGGACGGCAGGATCGCGCTGCAGGGCCAGACCGACGCCCTGCTGGAAGGCGCGCGCCGCATCGTCGCCGCGCCGCATGCGCTGCCGGCGGGACGGCTGGACGGCGAACTGCGGCGCACCCACGAAGGCGCAATGACCAGCGTGATCGTGCAGTCGGCCGGCGCGCAGCTCGAACAGCTGGCCGGCAAGCCGGGCGTGCGGGTCGAGTCCCTGAGCCTGGAAGACCTGTTCATCGAGATGACCCGCGAGGTGAACCAGTGAATGCATCCATGAACGCGCAGATGAGCGCATGGCGGGATTACCGCAGCATCTGGACCGCGGCCGTGACCGGCCGCGACGGGAATACGGGCGGCTGGCTGAACTGGCTGGCGCTGCTGGTGATGGTCTGCGGCCTGATTGCGCGCCTCATCGGCCTGATGCCGGCGGCGGCCTTCGCGAGATTCGAGGCAGGCGCCGCGGCAGGCTGGCTGGTGCTGATCTGGATGGTCCAGTTCCTGCCCGCCTCGATCCTGATGAATTCCGCATCCAACGCCCGGCTGGTGCCGCGCCAGCGCCGCCGCCTGATGCAGATGGCGGTCGGCGGCTGGGTGCTGATTGCCGCCGGCCTGACCTTCGCCTGCGGCGGCTGGCGCTTCTTTCCGCTGATCGCCACCTACCTGCTCGGCGCAGCCCTGATGCGTGCGGGCATGCGCCAGGCATTGGTCTTGATTATCACGGCGTCGAACTGGCCGCTGATCTCCAGGCGCGTGCTGCCGGTGGAGCTGGTGCAAGCCATGACCAGCAGGCCGGGGCTGGCGATCGAAAGCGTGGCGCTGGTGCTGTTGTCGGCCTGGACCCTGATGCGCCTGTACCCGGCCGGTGGCGACCGCCATCTGGACGACCATGGCAAGGTGGCCGCGACCATCAAGCGCGTCGAATCGCGCGAGATGGCGCCGCGGCAGGGCATGTCCTGGGGCAGCCGCCTTGCCTACGGCCCGGCGCTGCGCCACGACTGCCGCCAGCGCAGGCCCGCCGCAATGCTGATGCATGCGCTCGGCCCCGCGGGCCACTGGACCGCCTGGGTCGTCGGTGCTGCCACCATCCTGGCCGCCGCCCTCGCACTGCGCCTGGTGCCGCTGTTGTTCGGCCGCCCGGTGGCCTACGGCGGCAGCGACTGGCTGCTCGGCTTCGGCATGTCGATGGCGACCTTCATGGTCATGTTCAGTACCGCCCACCTCGGCTACCAGCTGCGCAAGACCGGCGGCGAGCAGGCCTTGCTGCGCCTGACGCCCCTGGCCGGCGGCACGGCCCTGCTGAACCGCCGCCTGGCCGCGGGCCTGCTCAAGACTGCCTTGCTTTGCTGGGGCATGCTGGTGGGCGTGATCCTGCTGTCGGCCTGGCTGATCGGCGCCAATGGCGAGATCCTGGCGCGCTACGTGGGATTCTGCTGCCTGGGCGGGCAGCTGGCGGTGACCGGCCTGCTGGGCGACCTCGGGCGCGCCTTGCCGAACTACGGCTGGCCGCGCTTCATGATGCTGGGGCTGCAGGCCGCCTGCAACCTGGGCATCGCCTTCGCCCTCAGCCTGCTGGGCGGCGTGTTCGCGGTCTGGCTGGCGCTGGTCGGCATCATCGGCGCCGTGCTGATACTGGTGCTGGGCTGGCGCAGGATGATGGCATCCGGCCCGGCCTTCCCGGCTGGGCGGATGAACTAGGAAAGGCTTACCACTCCCGCCATTCGCTGGCCGGCCCCTCGCCGTTGCCGTATTCCGAAGGATCGAGGCCGGCGGCGGTGGCGATGGTGTTGACCAGTTCGCAGAGCTGCTCGCGTTCCTCGGTCTCGATCAGGCGGTCGTCCTCGTCGTCCATGTCGTTCAGGGCCAGGACCGCCTGTTCGAAGGCCGCCAGCTTGGCCTCGTCGTCCGCGTTCACGCCGAGCTTCCCCAGGTCGGCGATCAGCTTGTCGAAGATTTTCGTGAAGGCCGCGCAGGCTTCCGGCGTGTACTGATCCAGCCCGCTCTCGCCCCAGCGCTGGAAGGGGTAGTCCGCCTTCGCGGCCTTCAGCTTGTTCAGGTAATCCTGCATGCTCATGCTTGGTCTCCTCAATGTCCGCGCTTCTGCACCAGCGCCGTGCCGATGCCGTGGCGGTGTCCTTCGCTGACCGCGGTCACGGTCCCATCCGGATTGAACACGATCGCGTTCGCCGCGCCGATTTCTTCCGGCGCAGGGCTGGTTTCCCACTTGTGGCCGAAATTCTCCAGCCCCCTGGCCTGCATGCTGCCCACGAAGCCCGGTTCCACCGACGTCTCCTTCGCGTTCCTCTGCGACAGGCGCGGCGCGTCGATCGCCTTGTCCATGCTCATGCCCAGGTCGATGTGGTTGACGATGGTCTGCAGCACGGTGGTGATGATGGTCGCGCCGCCCGGGCTGCCGATGGTGAAGGCCGGCTTGCCATCCTTCAGCACGATGGTCGGCGCCATGCTGGAACGCGGGCGCTTGCCGGCTTCCGGGATGTTCGGCGCCGGGCCGGTGAAGTCGAAGTCCGTCATCTCGTTATTCAGCAGGAAGCCATAGCCCGGCACCACGATGCCGCTGCCGCCCCAGGACTCGATGGTGAAGGTGTAGGAGACCACATTCCCTTCCTTGTCCGAGACCGTCAGGTGGGTCGTGTGCGTGCCTTCCTGGATCAGCTTCTGCTGCGGGCGCAGCGGGAAGCTCTGGTCGTTCTCGTATAAAAAGGCGTCGCCGGCCGGGACCACGGCGGCCGCCTTGTCGGCGCGGATCAGCGAGCGGCGCTGGGCCGCGAACTGCTTCGACAGGATGCCGTCGACCGGCGCGTCCACGTATTCGGGGTCGGCCAGGTAGGCGTTTCGGTCGGCGAAGGCGAGGCGGCTGGCTTCCAGGTAGAGGTGCTCGACGTTCGGGCGCGGCATGCCTTTCAGCTCGTAGCCCTCGAGGATGTTGAGCGCCTCGGCCACCGCGATGCCGCCGCTGCTGGGCAGGGGCATGCCGTAGATGTCGTAGCCGCGGTAGGTCGAGCGGATCGGCTGGCGGATGCGCGCCTCGTAGTTGGCCAGGTCGGCGAGCGACATGGTGCCGGGGCGGGCTTGCGCGCCGTTCGCCAGCGGCGGTCGGTTCACAGCATCGACCAGCGCCTTCGCCATCGGTCCCTCGTAGAAGGCTTTGTAGCCGCGGGCGGCGATCTCCCGATAAGCCTTGGCCATGTCCGGATTCTTCAGGGTGCTGCCGGCCGCAATCGCCTTGCCGTTCCTCAGGTAGAGCTGGCTGGTGCTCGTGAATTGCTGAAATTTTCTTTCATTTTCGGCCGTCAATTTGTGAAAAGTTTCACTGACCGGAAAACCCTTCGTGGCCACGGCGATGGCCGGCGCCAGCACCTGTTTGAAGGACATGGTGCCGTAGCGCTGCAGGGCTTCGTGCCAGCCGCGCACCGTGCCCGGCACGCCCACCGAGGCGCCGCTGGCGACCGCGGTGTCGAAGTCGACCGGCTTGCCGTTTTCCTGGAACACGGCCGGGCTGAAGGAGCTGGGCGCGGTCTCGCGGTGGTCGATCGTGATCACGCGCTTGTCCTTGGCCAGGTAGATGACCATGAAGCCGCCGCCGCCGATGCCGCAGCTGAACGGGTCTGTCACGCCCAGGGTGGCGGCCGCGGCGACGGCGGCGTCGATCGCATTGCCGCCTTTGTTCAGGATGGCGATGGCCGACTCGGAGGCCTTTTCGCTGATGGTGGCGACCGCGCCGCCGGTGCCGGTGGCGACCGGCGTCCTGGCGAACGCCAGCGGCGGCGTGAGAACGATGGACAGGATCAGTGCGCCGGCGAGCGCTTTCGCGGATGTGGTCATGGGCTGGTGATGTTGAGCGTGACGGGAATGACGTCGCCGGGGCGCGTCGCAGTGGTGTTGCGTACGGGCGGGATGCTGGCCGGATCGAGCGCCACGCGGGCGCCGTGCAGGGCCTTGGGTCTGGCGGACAGCTGGTCGGGTCCGAGCGCGAATTCTTCGCGGCCGTCCGGTCCTTCCAGCGCGAACTGGAAGCTCAGCTTGCCCGCCCAGACGCAGCGCGCGTTGGCCGGGCAGCGGCTGTCGCTGAAGCTGTCGTAGCTGAGGGTGGTGTTGCCGGAGAGAGCCACGCGCTGGCCCGGCTGCAGCGGATAGGTGCCGTCCTTGAGCGGCGCGCTGGCGCATCCGGTCAAGCCAATCAGAACAAGCGGAGCGAGCAACCTCATTGCATCTTTCCGGTTATTTGCGGAAAGCCAATCATAGCAAAGATGCCAGGCAGAGCAGGGTACGGCCGTGTTGCGCACGTGTGGGGAACCGCCGCGCACAGTTGGAGATATTGACTATTTTTTAATACGTTACGGTATGATTGGGCTCAATTTCATCAAATTCGATCCGGCAGAGAGAGAGGCGCATGACGACACAGAGTAGGCGTTTTGGCGGGTTCGGCATCGACCAACTGCGCCAGCAACTGGAAGAACGCATCGCCGGGCACCTGGTGCAAAGCCCGGAGCAGGCGGATCTGCTGACCCTGGCCATGCGCGCGGGCGCGCTCGGCGCCGGCAAGCGCATGCGGCCGCTGCTGCTGATGCTGGTCGCGCGCGACCTCGGCTGCGATTCGAAGGCCCTGGTAGACGTCGCCTGCGCGGTCGAGATGGTGCACGCGGCCTCGCTGATCCTCGACGACATGCCCTGCATGGACAACGCCATGCTGCGCCGCGGCGAGCCCACCATCCACGTGCGCTTCGGCGAAGACGTCGCCATCCTCGCCGCCATCGGCCTGCTCAGCCGCGCCTTCGGCATCCTGGCCGCGGCCCAGGAGATTCCGGCGGCGATCCGCGCGCGCCTGGTCTCGAAATTGTCGGAAACGGTCGGTGACCAGGGCCTGGTCAAGGGCCAGTTCCTGGACCTGCATGGCGAGCGCCGCACCGCCGCCGAGATCGCCGTCACCAACGAACTCAAGACCGGGGTGCTGCTGGGCGTGGCGGTCGACATGGCCGCCATCATTGCCGAATCCGACGACTGCGTGGCCGAGTCGCTGCGCGCGTTTGCGCTGGCGGCCGGGCAGGCCTTCCAGATCCGCGACGATTTCCAGGACGGTCCCGGCAACGACAGCGCCCACACGGGCAAGGACACCGGCAAGGATCTCGGCAAGCCAACCTTCGTCAACACCCTCGGCCATGAGGAGGCGCGGCGCCGGCTCGACCGCCACCTCGAGGATGCCGAGCGCCACCTGCATGCGGCCCTGGGCGGCGCCGGCCACACCCGCCGCTTCGTCGCCGGCCTGTTCGCCCGCAGCAAGGACAGCGCCGCCTTCGCGCCGAACGCCCAGGGCACGCCGGCGCATCTGCATGCGGCCGGCGCCAGGGTGAGCCTGGCGCGCCACTGATAAGGGAGGAAGCGGCATGGCCCACTTCGGCGTGGTCGCACCGGCCTTCTACAGCCACTTCAGCGCATTGGCCGCGCTCAGCCTCGAGCTGATTGCGCGCGGCCACCGCGTGACTTTCCTGCAGCGGGCGGACGCGCGTATCTATTTGAAGGATCCACGCATCGGCTTCCATGCGCTGGGCGCCGGCACCCATCCGCCCGGATCGCTGGCGGCCTCGCTGCGGCGCGCGGCCAATCCCGGCGGCCCGCTGGGCCTGCGCCAGGTGATCCTCGACATGGCGCGCGGCACCGGGATGCTGTGCCGCGAACTGCCGGCCGCGCTGCAGACCCTGCGCATCGACGCCCTGATCGCAGACCAGATGGAAGCGGCGGGCGGTCTTGTCGGCGAGGCCATGGGCCTGCCTTTCGTTTCGGTGGCCTGTGCGATGCCGGTCAACCGCGAGCCCGGCATTCCGCTGGCCGTGATGCCGTTCGCGTACGAGAACAGCGAGCGGGCCTACCAGGTGGCGGAGGGCAGCACCCGCGTCTACGACTGGATGATGCGCCCGCACGGTGCGGTGATCGCAGAGCAGGCGCGCCGGCTCGGTTTAAGCAAGCGCAGTGGCCTGCACGAATGCCTGTCGCCGCTGGCCCAGGTCAGCCAGACCATCGCCTCCTTCGACTTCCCGCGCCGTGCGCTGCCGCCGCATTTCCATCACGTCGGACCACTGCGGGCGCCCGCCGATGCCGGCGCCGCCGCGCCCATGCCCATGCCCGAGGTCGATCCCGGGCGGCCCTTCGTGTTCGCTTCGCTCGGCACCCTGCAGGGCCACCGCTTCGGCATCTTCAAGCGCGTGGCCAAGGCATGCCGCCGGCTCGACGCCCAGCTGCTGGTCGCCCATTGCGGCGGTCTCGATACGGACCAGGAAGATGCCCTGACCCGGGCGGGCGCCACCTGGGTCTGCGCCTTTGCGCCGCAACGGGAAGCGCTGGCGCGTGCCGACGCCGTGGTGTCGCATGCCGGCATCAATACAGTGATGGACGCTGTCGAGGCGCGCACGCCGATCCTGGCGCTGCCGCTCACCTTCGACCAGCCGGGCACCGCCGCGCGCATCCTGCATGCCGGGATCGGCCTGCGGGCCTCGCCGCGCCTGGCCGGAGCCGGCACGCTCGAACGTCAGCTGCGGCGCCTGTTCCGGGAAGGCGAGTTCTGCGAACGGCTCGAGGTCCTGGCGCAGGACCTGGCCCAGGCCGGCGGCACGCCGCGCGCGGCCGACATCGTCGAGGCGGCCCTGCGCCTGCGCCGCAGCGAGGACCGGAAGGCGCGCGAGCATAGCGGAACAAGAGCGCCGGCATGAGCGATCAGCCCTGGGACCTGATCCTGGCCGGCGGCGGCCTCGCGAACGGCCTGATCGCCTGGCGCCTGGCGCAGCGCCGGCCCGAGCTGCGCATCCTGCTGCTGGAGCAGGGGGACCGTTTGGGCGGCAACCACACCTGGTCCTTCCACGACAGCGATCTCGACGCCGGCCAGCTGGCCTGGATCGCGCCCCTGCTGTCGCACCGCTGGCCGGGCTACGAGGTGGTGTTTCCGCAGCTGCGGCGCACCCTGGAGGGCGGCTATGCCAGCATCGCCTCGCAGGATTTTGCACGCGTCGTCGAAGCGGCGCTGGGGCCGGCGCTGCGCCTGCGCGCGCGCATCGCCAGCGTCAGCCCGACCAGCGTCGTGCTCGAAGGCGGCGAAGTGCTGGCGGCGCGCGCCGTGATCGACGGTCGCGGCATGCGCGCCAGTTCGCGGCTGGCGCTGGGCTGGCAAACCTTCCTCGGCCAGGAAGTGTTACTGGCCGCGCCGCACGGCCTCGGCGCGCCCATCATCATGGACGCCGGCGTCGAGCAGCAGGGCGGCTACCGCTTCGTCTACGTGCTGCCCTTCGATACGCACCGCCTGCTGATCGAAGACACCCACTACGTCGACAGCGCCGCCTGGGAGCCCGAACGCCTGCGCGCCAACATCGCCGCCTATGCACAGGCGCGCGGCTGGCGCATCGACCAAGTACTGCGCGAGGAAGAGGGCCGGCTGCCGATCGTGCTGGCCGGCGATTTTCACGCCTACTGGGACGACCTGGCCGGCCAGCCCAGCGCCGGCCTGCGCGCCGGCCTGTTCCATTCGACCACCGGCTACTCGCTGCCGCACGCGGTGCGCCTCGCCGAGCGCATCGCAAGCATGCGCGCGCTCGATGCGCCAAGCTTGTTCGCCGCCATCCGCGACGAGGCGGCGCAGGAATGGCGGCGCCAGCGCTTCTTCCGCCTGTTGAACCGCATGCTGTTTTTGGCGGGCAGCCCGGACCGCCGCTGGCGCGTGATGCAGCGCTTCTACCGCCTGCCGGCCTCCCTGATCCGGCATTTCTATGCCGGCCGCCTCAGTTTGCAGGACAAGGCGCGCCTCCTGTCCGGCAAGCCGCCGGTGCCCGTGGGCCAGGCTTTCATCGCCGCCTGCAAGATCCACCCTCACCAGATCGGAAACGCAGAATGAACGCACGGAATATCGACACGCGCCGCGCGGTGGTCATCGGCGCCGGCTTCGGCGGGCTGGCCCTGGCCATCCGCCTGCAGGCCCGCGGCATACAGACCACGCTGCTCGAAAAGCGCGACAAGCCGGGCGGTCGCGCCTACGTGTACGAAGAGCAGGGTTTTACCTTCGACGCCGGCCCCACCGTCATCACCGATCCCTCCTGCATCGAAGAGCTGTTCACGCTGGCCGGCAAGCGCATGGCGGATTACGTCGAGATGCTGCCGGTGTCGCCCTTCTACCGCTTGTGCTGGGAAGACGGCAGCCACTTCGACTACGCCAACGACCAGGAAGCGCTGGACCGCCAGATCCACGCGCGCAACCCACGCGACGTCGAAGGCTACCGCCGCTTCCTGGCCTATTCGAAGGCGGTGTTCGCGGAGGGCTACCTGAAACTGGGCGCCGTGCCTTTCCTGTCCTTCCGCGACATGATCGCCGCCGGCCCGCAACTGGCGCGCCTGCAGGCCTGGCGCAGCGTGTACGGCATCGTGTCGCGCTTCATCCAGGACGAGCAGCTGCGCCAGGCTTTCTCCTTCCATTCGCTGCTGGTGGGCGGGAATCCCTTCGCCACCTCCTCGATCTACACGCTGATCCACGCGCTCGAACGCGAGTGGGGCGTGTGGTTCCCGCGCGGCGGCACCGGCGCCCTGGTGCGCGGATTGGTACGCCTGTTCGAGGATCTTGGCGGGCGCATCGCGCTGAACGCGGACGTGGCGCAGATCGAGGTCAGCGGCATGCGTACCACCGGCGTGCGGCTGGCGGACGGACGCGCTTTCGCGGCGGACGCGGTGGCGTCGAACGCCGACGTGGTCCATACCTACGCCAGGCTGATGAACCAGCATCCGCGCGGCCTCGCGCAAGGCGAGTCGCTGGCGAAGAAGAAGTTTTCCAATTCCCTGTTCGTGCTCTACTTCGGTCTCGACAAACACCACAGCCAGCTGCGCCACCACACGGTCTGCTTCGGGCCGCGCTACCGCGAGCTGATCCGGGACATCTTCAAGGGCGAGACCCTGGCCGAGGATTTCTCGCTCTACCTGCACGCCCCCTGCGTCACCGATCCCTCGCTGGCGCCGCCCGGCTGCGGCAGCCACTACGTGCTGGCGCCCGTGCCCCACCTCGGCAACGCGGCGATCGACTGGGAAGAGGAGGGGCCGAAGTACCGCGAGCGCATCTTCGACTACCTCGAACAGCGCTACATGCCGGGCCTGCGCAGCCAGCTGGTCACCAGCCGCATCTTCACGCCGCTGGACTTCCGCGATCAGCTGAATGCCCATCATGGCTCGGCCTTCTCGCTGGAGCCGCTGCTGACCCAGAGCGCCTGGTTCCGCCCGCACAATCGCGATGCCGAGCTGGCCAATCTCTACCTGGTCGGCGCCGGCACTCATCCTGGCGCCGGCGTGCCCGGCGTAATCGGCTCGGCCAAGGCGACCGCCGGATTGATGCTGCAGGCGCTGCAGGAAGGAGTGCGTGCATGAGCCAGGATCTTCTTGACCATGCCGAAAACACCATCGCGGTCGGCTCGAAAAGCTTCGCCGCCGCCGCCAGGCTGTTCGACCCGGACACCCGGCGCAAGGTGCTGATGCTCTATGCCTGGTGCCGCCACTGCGACGACGTGGTCGACGGCCAGGAGCTGGGTTTCCATGCCGCGCAGCGCGAGCAGCACGACGCGGCGGACAAGCTGGCCGCGCTGCGCGAGCAGACCCGCCGCGCCTACGCGGGCGAACGCATGCGGGATCCCGCCTTTGCCGCCTTCCAGGAAGTCGCGCTGCGTCACGCCGGGGTGCCGCGGATCGCGCCGCGCTTCGCCTTCGACCACCTGGATGGTTTTGCGATGGACGTCGAGGGCGCGCGCTACGAAACCATCGCCGACACGCTGCGCTACTGCTACCACGTGGCCGGCGTGGTTGGCCTGATGATGGCGGCCATCATGGGCGTGAGCGACCCGCGCGTCCTGGACCGCGCCTGCGACCTGGGCCTGGCGTTCCAGCTGACGAACATCGCGCGCGACATCGTCGAGGATGCGCAAGTTGGACGCTGCTATGTGCCGGTCCAGTGGCTGCGCGAGGCGGGCATCCCGCTCGACGAGATCGCGCTGCCCAAGCACCGGATCAAGCTGGCGGCGGTGGCGGCGCGCCTGGTCGATGCCGCGGAGCCGTATTACGACTCGGCCCTGGCCGGCATCGCGGACCTGCCGCTGCGCTCCGCCTGGGCGATCGCTGCCGCGCGCAAGGTCTACCGCCAGATCGGCGTCGTGGTGAAGCAGCGCGGCGCGCAGGCCTGGGATGAGCGCGCAGGCACCTCGAAGGCGGCCAAGCTGCGCCTGTTGATGGAAGGGGGTGTACAGGCGCTCAGTTCGCGTCTTGTGAAGGCGCGGAGGCCGCGTCCGCCCGGCCTGTGGCAGCGTCCGGGCGCCGCTGGCGAAGCGGTCCCCGGTGCAGCGCATGCAACTCCCGCTTGAGGACGTCCACGGGCGGCGCGTAGAGGAAGCCGAAGGACACCGCGCCGTCCTTGCCGGCCACCGCATGGTGCATGCGGTGGGCCTGGTAGAGGCGCTTCAGGTAGCCGCTGCGCGGCACGTAGCGGAAAGGCCAGCGCTGGTGCACCAGGCCATCGTGGGCGACGAAGTAGAGGAAACCATAGGCCGTCATGCCGGCGCCGATCCACTCCAGCGGATGCCGGCCCAGGGTGGCGCCGGCGTAGATCAGGGCGATCGCCACGCCCGCGAACACGATGGCGTACAAATCGTTCTTCTCGAACCATCCCGTGCGCGGCTCGTGGTGCGAGCGGTGCCACGCCCAGCCGAAGCCGTGCATCACGTACTTGTGCGCGACGATGGAAAACACTTCCATCAGGACCACGGTAGCGATGAGGATGAGGGCGTTGAGCAGCATGGAAAGCAGCCTACCATAATCGTTTAAAAGGACACGCATGACCCGATTCATTCAGCTATTCACTGGCGTTCTGCTCCTGGCCGCCGCTGCCTGCGCCTCGGCCGCCACCGTCGAAGTCCGCGTTACGGCGGTGGAGGGCGGCAAGGGCACGCTCAGGGTCGCCGTCTGCGACAGGGAACGCTTCCTCAAGCAGTGCGCCTACACGGCATCGAGCCCCGCGCGCGAGGGCGAGAACGTGATCGCCGTGCCGAATGTGCCGAAGGGCAGCTGGGCCGTGCTGGTCTACCAGGACGAGAACGGCAACGCTGAGCTGGACCGCAACCTGATCGGCATCCCGAAGGAGAATTACGGTTTCAGCCGCGATGCACGCGGCAAGTTCGGGCCGCCGGGCTTCGACGACGCGGCCATCGAGGTCAAGGATGAGGTGACGGTGGCGTCGGTCCGGCTGCACTGACGAGCGATGGCGAGAGGACCAGGGCGATCAGCCAGCCCAGGAAAGAGAACCCGCGCCAGACACCGAAAAAGCAGAACAGGTAGACGGCAAACTGGGCAGGCTGGAAGCTGCGCAGCGGGGGCAGGCCGGCTGCGTCGAGCAGATAACGCGTCGTGAAAGCGGTCATGAAGCTGACCACCAGAATGAACCACCACTTTTTTTCGAGCCGGGACATCGTGTGTTCCTGAGTTGAGTGAGACGCGTGCAGCGCGCCTGCGCGCCACGGACGAGCAACGACTGGCATTATTGCCCCCATTACCCTTGGGAGCAATGGAAGATGTGGTGGGAGCAAAGCTGGATCACGATACAGCAGGAATTCTCGGACCTGGGCGACGCCCACGACATCACACGCGTGGTGGTGCGCCTGATCGTCGCCGTGGCACTGGGCGGCCTGCTGGGCTATGAGCGCGAGTCGATCGGCGCGCCGGCGGGGCAGCGCACCCACATGCTGGTGGCGCTCGGCTCGGCGATCTTCGTCCTGATCCCGCTGCAGGCCGGCATGAAGATCGAGGACCTGTCGCGCGTGCTGCAGGGCGTGACGGCGGGCATTGGCTTTCTCGGCGCCGGCGCCATCCTCAAGCTGCGCGACCGCAACGACATCAAGGGCCTGACCACGGCCGCCAGCGTGTGGCTGACCGCGGCCGTCGGGGTGGCGGCCGGGATGGGCCGGGAGACCACGGCGGTGGTCAGCGCCGTGTTCGCGTTCGCGATCCTGTCCCTGCTGCGGCGCAAGGACAAGGACTGAGCACCCGCCCGCCAGGGCTCAGGCGAGGTAGGGCTGGTAGACGATCCCGTCGCGCATCTGGCCGACCAGCAGATCGTGCAGCTCCGGGCTCTCGCTGATCGCCGCCAGCACCTGGCCTTCGGTCGCGCCCTTCTGCATCACCTCGAGCCAGTAGGCGTAGCCGCCCGGGTCGGGCGCGCGGTGCAGCATGTGCTCGTACACCTTGACCAGGAAATCCTCCGCGCTGCGCGTGGCGCCGTACATCTTGACGAATTCGGGCGCCCTGGTGAATTCCGTCGCCACGTCGACCAGCGAAGTGCCGCGGTCCAGCGCGGACAGCCAGAAGCCCAGGCCACCGACGTCGGGCACGCGGTCGAAGGCGGCCGCGTACAGCTGGTAGGCCTTGCCGGCGGTGCCGTCGATGTCGAGCGCCAGTGCGCCGTCGGCAAACAGCAGGCGCTCGATGCCGGCCAGGGTGTCGCTGCCTTCGAGGCCGGCCTTGTCGGTGACCAGCAGGCCGGCGCCCGCCTGCGCGATCGTGTAGCCGGCCCGCGCCCCTTCATAGGCGGCCGTATCGCGTCCGGCGCCCCCATCCAGGCGGTCGTCGCCGCCGCCGCCGCGCAGCAGGTCGTTGCCGGCGCCGCCGCCGATGCTGTTGGCGACGGCATTGCCGAGGATAAGATCGTTGCCCGAGCCGCCGATCGCGTTTTCGATCACGGTGCCGATGTCGATCGTGATCTGGCCCTGCGCGGTGATCGTCTCTGCCTTGGCGCCCACATGGCTCCAGTCACCCTGTTCCAGCGACAGGGTCAGGTCCTGGGTCTGCGCCGCGCCGTCGATGGTGTCGTTGCCGCCGCCGTCGCCGATCATGAGGTAGTCGCGGCCGATCGTGTAGCGCGTATCGTCGCCATGGTAGCCGCTCGCCGCGCCGTAGACGTACTGCAGGGCCGCGATGTCGAGAGGGCTGAAGGTGCCCGGATTGCGCTCGATGCCGGTGTAGCTCATGATCGAATACAGCACGTTGTCGTCCGCCTTGGGCAGGAAGGGGCCGAGGTCCGGGTGGCCGAGCGAATCGTCGGCGGCGAAAGGGTGCTTCAGGCCGAGCGCATGGCCGATCTCGTGGGTGACGACGCGCATGAATTCATGGCCATTGTCAAGCGCGGGCGAGAGCGCGAGCGGGGAGGTGGCGATCAGTACCCGGCTGCCCGCGCCGGCCGGCTGCAGCGCATAGCCCCAGCCGGCCGAGTCTTCCTGCTTGTTGTTGGCGAAGACGATGGTGCCGTCGCCCTCGGTATCGGTGGTCTCGACGAAGTGCACGTTCAGCACGGTCTCGATGTAGGCCAGCACCGCCTTCGTATAAGTGATCTGGGTGGCGTTGAAGGGCTTGAAGCCGCTCCCGTCGTCGGCGCTGAAGAAGCTCGGCGGCGTCTGCGCGAAGGCATAGCCGATCGTGTGCGCCGGCCCGAGCGTCGCGGCGACGAAGGGCACGCCGTCGAAGACCAGGGCATCGATCCAGTAAGGCAGCTTCTTGACGCCCGGCGCCCAGGTCCAGTCCTCGATCGTCGGGTCGGTCTTGTACCAGTCCACCCGGATCGTGCCGCTGTCGTGGCCGCCGGAATCGAAGATCAGGTCGGTGGGGCTATGGATCTCGTAATGGTCGTCGCCCTCGCCGCCGACCAGGGCGTTCAGTCCGCTGCCGCCGTCGAGGCTGTCGTTGCCGCCCTCGCCCAGCAGGAAGTCGTCGCCATCGCCGCCCAGCAGGGTGTCGTTGCCGCTGTCGCCTTGCAGGTAGTCGTCGCCGGCGCCGCCATCGAGCAGGTCGGTGCCGCCATTGCCGACGATGTCGTCGTCGCCGGCGCCGCCGTGGATGTCTTCGTTGGCCGGGGTGCCCTTCAGGCTGTCGTCGAAGGGCGTACCGTCGATGCGGATCGAGCCGATGGGCGGAATGGAAATGGTCACGCTGCCTCCTTGCTGGGAAAACATAAGGATATCCCGTCTTGCCCAGGGGAAAATCCGCGCTTTGTCACCTTTATTCGATTAATCCCGGTTTGGCGCGTCCATGGGGAACAGGTGCCGGAACGGGCGCGCCTCGTCCACCGCGCGGGCGAAGGACGGACGGGCCAGCAGCCGTGCACGGTAAGCGCGCAGCACGGGAAAGTCTGCCGTCATCGGGTGGACCCAGTCCGCATAGAACAGCGAGGGCGCGGCGGCGCAGTCGGCCAGGCTGAAGTCCTCGCCGGCAGCCCAGTTCTTGCCGATGAGCCGCTGTTCAAGCCAGGCGTAGGCCCAGGCCAGCTTTTCCGTGGCGTGCGCAAGGCCCTCGCTGCGCTTGGCGGCATCGCCGCTCAGGGCGCCGGCGACGGCATGCTGGACGGGCGACATGACATGCAGGTCGAAGAAGCGGTCGAGGAAGCGCACATCCAGCGCGGCCATGGGATCGGCCGGGCGGGGGCGCTTTCTTCAGGGTTCGGACGGAGGGATGGCCACTCTAACCCGAGTTGGCGTATGCTTGTCAATTCAACCATCATGAGAGGGTGCAACGATGCCGCGTCTGACCGCCACCGATTTCGATCCTGAAGTGCTGAAGCTGTTCGACGGCTATGTCCACGGACGCCTGTCGCGCCGCGACTTCCTCGCGCGCGCGGGACGCTACGCGGTCGGCGGCGCCACTGCGGCCACCTTGCTGGCCCAGCTGTCGCCATCCTTCGCCGCGCCCATGGTGGCGGCAAGCGACGCGCGCCTGAAGACCAGCTACCAGGAGTTTCCTTCGCCGCAGGGCTACGGGACGGTGCGCGGCTACCTGGCGATCCCGGCCAACGCCAGGGGCAAGCTGCCGGTGATCCTGGTAGTGCACGAAAACCGCGGCCTGAATCCGCACATCGAGGACATCGCCCGCCGCCTGGCGCTGGAAGGCTTCATCGCCTACGCGCCGGACGCGCTGTTCCCGCTCGGCGGCTATCCCGGCGACGAGGACAAGGCGCGCGCGCTGTTCCCCAAGCTCGACCAGGGCAAGACCCGCGCCGACTTCATCGCGGCCTTCCACGCGCTGGCCGCGCTGCCGCAGGCGACGGGCAAGGTGGGCGTGGTCGGCTTCTGCTACGGCGGCGGCATCGCCAACTACCTGGCCACCCAGCTGCCCGAGCTGGCCGCGGCCGTGCCTTTCTACGGCTCCCAGCCGAGCCCGGCCGAGGCGGCGAAGATCCGCGCGCCGTTGATGATCCACGACGCCGGCAAGGACGAACGCATCCTGGCCGGCTGGCCCGCCTACGAGGCCGCGCTGCAGGCCAACAAGGTGAACTACCAGCACTTCGTCTACGCCGGCGCCGAGCACGGCTTCAACAACGACACCACGCCGCGCTACGACGAAACCGCAGCCAAGCTGGCATGGGGCCGTACGGTGGCCTTCTTCAAGGAAAAGCTGGGCTAAATTAATTCGGGGTCAGAGCACTTTTTATGGATATATCCCTGCGCATCTTGCCAAAAAAAGTGCTCTGACCCCGATTTGAGGCAAAACAAAAGGCACCCGAGGGTGCCTTTGCTTTTGGAGAGTGGATCGCTTAGACGTAGGCGGCCAGTGCCGTTTTCATCTTCTTCAGCGCTGCCGTTTCGATCTGGCGGATGCGCTCGGCCGACACGCCGAACTCTTCGGCCAGCGTGTGCAGGGTCGCGCCCGAGCCGTCGTCGTTGGCCAGCCAGCGTGCTTCCACGATGCGGCGCGAACGCGGATCCAGCTTGCCCAGCGCCGTTTCGATGCCTTCCGATTGCAGGCGCACCACGTCGTTGGCTTCCAGCACCTTGGTCGGCTCCTGCTGATCCGAGGACAGGTAAGCGATTGGCGAGAACTTGTCGTCTTCGTCGTCGGTCGGCGCTTCCAGGGCGATGTCGCGGCCCGACAGGCGGGTTTCCATCTCGACGACTTCTTCGCGTTTTACGCCAAGCATCTGCGCCATATCGGCGACCTGCTGCGGCGACATGGCGTCCAGGCCCACTTTGTTGCTGCGCAGGTTGAAGAACAGCTTGCGCTGGGCCTTGGTCGTCGCGACCTTCACCAGACGCCAGTTCTTCAGGATGTATTCGTGCATCTCGGCCTTGATCCAGTGCATGGCGTACGAGACCAGGCGGACGCCCTGGTTCGGATCGAAACGCTTGACTGCCTTCATCAGGCCGATATTGCCTTCCTGGATCAGGTCGGCGTGCGGCAGGCCGTAGCCGAGGTAGCCGCGCGCGATCGAGACCACCAGGCGCAGGTGCGACATCACCAGCTTCTGCGCGGCGTCCAGGTCGTTCTTATCCCGCAAGCTCTTTGCCAGCGAGACCTCTTCCTCGTGGGACAGCATCGGCAGACGGTTGACGGCCGAGATATAGGCGTCGATATTGCCGAGATTGCCGGTGAAACCCAGTCCCAGAGCACGGGTGCCAGCGGGAACCAATGCGGATTGTGCGGACATAGTCATATTCCCTCGTAGAGTATTCTGTGCTGCATCGTCAATGTGCCCGAAAGAGTGCCCCGAAGGCGCAATTCTTACGGCTTGTTACGGGATGCGAGACAGTGGTTAGACGTAATATTAGCACTCTCTTGAGGTGAGTGCTAGCAGCCTCCATATCCCCGACGACGTCCTTAAGTCCTGCCAAAGTATTGCTTCTGGGAATCGATTTTTTGTCTCGATTCAACTGTAGAGCAGATGTGAGCGTTACCGTTGATACGGGTCAATCGTGACGCTCGTATTATTTGAATTCGGTAGAAGACAGGTTAAGCGCGCTGTGGTGGGAGGTCTGTGAAGTGGCGCACTTACATTTGTAGGCGTATATCCCGTCTCCGCCGTGGATTTTTCTGGCCAACGGCGGATGGGATAACAAAAATTTAACTAGTTCAAGCGCGCCAGATGCCGCTGCACCGACAGCATCGCCCCCACCAGCCCGAGCCCGGCGCTGATGGCCAGCAGCCCGGCCAGGCCCAGCGGCGGCAGCGCCGACAGCTGGAATTCCGAGGCATACAGGCGCGCGAATTCGGCGATGGCCGCATTTAGCGGGTGCAGGGCCAGGGACACCGCACCCAGGGCCACGGCGCCGGCACACAGGCCGAGCAGGGCGCCCGTGTAATAGAAGGGGCGATGGATAAAGTTGTCGGTCGCGCCCAGCAGCTTGGAGACGGCGATCTCGTCACGCTGGGTCAGCACCTGCAGGCGGATGGTGTTGAACACCACCGCGATCACGACCACGCCTAAAGTGATCGCCAGCAGCAGCAGCACCAGGCGCAGCACGCCCAGCAGGGCAGCCAGGCGCTTGACCCAGGCCGAGTCGACCTGCACGGAGTCCACGCCCGGCAGCGTTTTCATCTGCTCGGCGATGCCCTCGACGCGGGCAGCCTCGGCCGTACGGCTGGTGAAGCCTTCCAGCTTCATCACATAGCTGTCCGGCAAGGGGTTGTCGCCCAGGGTCTCGATGACGTCGGTCAGGCCGCTCTTGGCCTTCAGGTTTTCCAGCGCCTGCTCGCGCGGCACGAAAACGATCTTGGCGTGGCTGCCGTTCAGGATCTGCCGCAGCTGCGGCGCCAGCGCCTGCGCCTGCTCGCGCGGGGCATCGGTCTTCATGAACAGGCTGATCTCGGGATCGACCGAGAGCTGTTCCGACATCGGGCGCACGTTGTCGAGCAGGGTCACGCCGGCAAAGGGCAGGGCCAGCGCCACCGCCACGACCAGCACGTTGAACAGGAAGCTGCCCGGCGTCTTGCGCACCTGGCCGAAGGCCGCGCCGAGGGCAAAGCGGTGTTGGCGGAACCAGATATTCATGACGCACCCCCGGCCGCGGCCTCCACCAGTTCGCCATGTTCGAGGCGGATCACACGCGCGGCGGCGTCCAGGATCTGCTCGTCGTGGCTGGAAATCACGCAGGTCACGCCGGCCGAGTGGAAGGCGTGCAGGGCGTCGATCACGCGGTCGGCCGCGGCGCGGTCGAGGTTCGCGGTCGGCTCGTCGGCCAGGATGATCTGCGGACGGTTGACGATGGCGCGGGCGATGGCCACGCGCTGCTGCTCGCCACCCGACAGTTCCAGCGGCATCGCTTTGGCGCGGTCGAGCAGGCCGACCTTGTCGAGCGCGGCTCGTGCCCGCTGCTCGGCCTGCGCGGACGAGGCGCCGGTAACGATCAGCGGCAGCATGGTGTTCGCCAGGATGGTCCGGTCGTTCAGCAGGCGCTGCTGCTGGAAGATCAGGCCCAGGTTACGCCGCAGGAAGGGCACGCCGGCCTTCTTCAGTTTGCCGATGTCGTGGCCGCTGACGATGACGCGGCCGCTGGTCGGACGCTCGACGGCGGCGATCATCTTCAGCAGCGTCGACTTGCCGGCGCCGGACGGACCGGCCAGGTAGACCAGCTCGCCCTTGGCGATGCTGAACGACACATCGCGCAGGGCAAGTGCGTCGGCGGAATATTTTTTGGAGACGGACTGGAATTCGATCATCTGGCCTTATCCCAGCAGCGCCTCGGCGAACTCGTCGGCGCTGAAGGGTTGCAGGTCCTCCAGCTTTTCGCCGACGCCGATGAAGTACACCGGCACCGGGCGGGTGCGCGCGATGGCAGCCAGGATGCCGCCCTTGGCCGTGCCGTCCAGCTTGGTGATCACCAGGCCGGTCAGCTGCAGGGCGTCGTCGAAGGCTTTGACTTGCGCCAGCGCGTTCTGGCCGGTGTTGCCGTCGATGACCAGCAGCACTTCGTGCGGCGCGGACTCCATGCCCTTGCCGATCACGCGTTTGATCTTCTTGAGCTCTTCCATCAGGTGCAGCTGGGTCGGCAGGCGGCCGGCGGTATCGACCATGACCACGTCGACGCCGCGCGCGCGGCCCGACTGCACCGCGTCGAAGGCGACCGCGGCCGGGTCGCCGGACGCTTGCGAGATCACGGTAACGTTATTGCGCTGGCCCCAGACCATCAGCTGCTCGCGGGCGGCGGCGCGGAAGGTGTCGCCGGCGGCCAGCAGCACCGACTGCTCGAAGCGCTGCATGTGCTTGGCCAGCTTGCCGATCGTCGTGGTCTTGCCGGCGCCGTTGACGCCCGCGATCATCATCACCAGCGGCTCGTGGCGGCCCAGTTCCAGCGGTTTTTCCAGCGGGCGCAGCATATCCACCAGCAGCGACTTCAGCGCGGCCTTGACGGCGGCGGCGTCGAGCAGCTTCTCTTCCTTGACCTTGCGGCGCAGGTTATCCAGCAGATACTGGGTGGCGTCCATGCCGGCGTCCGACATCAGCAGGGCCGATTCCAGCTCTTCGTACAGGTCTTCGTCGATGCGCGCGCCGACGAACAGCAGGGACAGGTTGTTCGAGGTCTTGGACAGGCCGGCCTTCAGGCGCGCCATCCAGGATTTCTTTTTCTCGAGCTCGCTGCCCGGACGCTCGGCGGTCTCGGGGAAGAGCTGGCCTTCGTAGGCATTCGAGAGGACGGCGGCTTCCTCGGCGATTTTCGTGGCGACCGGATCGGGCACCTCGGCCTCGCGCGCGGCCGGCTCTTCCGGCTCGGGCGCCTGCCCGGCGGTCTCGGGCGCGGGTACGAAGGTATCGTCGCTGGCGCCGAACAGGCGGCGCAGGAAGCCCGGCTGGGCGGGCGCTTCCGCAGGCGCTTCGGCGGCAGGCGCGGCTGCGGCGGACTCGGCCTGGACGGACGTCTCGGCTTCAGGTTTTTTCTTTTTGAAGAAACTAAACATGGATGGTGTCGGGGAGGAGGACTGCATGCATATGCCCGATTTCGTCGGGCATGTCAACGATCGCGGTATTCTACCAGAGCGCTGCGACTAAGCCCCGTCCGGACATGGCTGCCAGGCAAGCCTGCATACGCGGGAATGCAAGGGCATGACGTGCGACAGCTCATCCATATTGTCGCTAGAATGCTGCTCATCAGTTCTTATATCAATACGTTTGCTGGAAAACCGGCGGCGACTGATATAAATTGTGAGCTTCTAGAAAAAAAGCGTCTTCCCTCAAGGGCTTATCGTGAAGATTCTGTCCAGGTACCTCAAGCGACTCATTTCCGGAGACGAAGTGACAGGCGGTAACGCGGCCTCGCTGCGCAATATCGTCGTCTGGCTGTTCATCGCGCTGGTCGCCGCATTCCTGACCCACCCTTCGAGCGATCCGCGAAGTAATGACACGCCGGTGCCCTGGCCGGCTGAGCTGGGACTCGACAGCAATCTCGGCTATTGAATCGTCAACGGCCAGCCGGCCATTAGCTTGCGTTTCCTCAAACCGGGGTCAGACCCCGAAATTTGTCATGAGCCCCTGGGCAATTTCCAAAATCCGGGGTCTGACCCCGGTTTGAGGCAAGACAAAAGGTAGCGTGGGCTCAGCTTGACTTGGCCGCCTCGGCGTTCTTGCGGATCGTCTCCAGTGTCGCGCCCGGCGTGATCAGGTTGCCGTCGTAGCGCAACTCGATCACCGCCGGCAGCTTCTGTTCGTTCGTGAAGGCCACCGCGCGCTGCAGGGCCGCCGCGAAATCGGCGGTCTTTTCCACGACCTCTCCCTGGCCGCCATAAGCTTGCGCCAGCGCTGCGAAGTCCGGGTTGTGCAGCTCGGTGCCCGAGACGCGGCCCGGGTACTCGCGCTCCTGGTGCATGCGGATGGTGCCGAACATATTGTTGTTGAAGACGATCAGGATCAGGCCGGCGCGGTACTGCACGGCGGTCGCCAGTTCCTGGCCGGTCATCATGAATTCGCCGTCGCCGGCAAAGGTGACCACGGTGCGCTGCGGATCGACGATCTTTGCCGCCACACCGGCCGGCACGCCATAGCCCATCGCGCCGCTGGTCGGGGCCAGCTGGGTGCGCATCGCGCCGTAGCGCCAGAAGCGGTGCGCCCAGGTCGCGTAGTTGCCGGCGCCGTTGGTGATGATGGTGTCGTGCGGCAGGGCGGCCTGCATGTCCTGCACCAGCTGCCACAGGTCCAAGGGTGCGCTGCCATCCTTGAAGATCGGCGGCTGTTCCTGCCAGGCGCGCAGCTCGGCCTTGGCTTCCTCGACGGTGTGACGCCAGGCGGCCGGATCCACCGGTTCCATCGCCGCCAGCATATGCGCGGTTTCCGGCGCGCCGCCGGCGATCATCAGCTCGGCCTGATACACGCTGCCCAATTCTTGCGGGTCCGGATGGATGTGCACCAGGCGCTGCTTCGGCACCGGCGACGCCAGCAGCGAGTAGCCGCTGGTCGTCATCTCGCCCAGGCGCGGACCGAAGGCGATCAGCAGGTCGGCTTCCTTCACGCGCGCAGCCAGCTTCGGATTGATGCCGATGCCGACGTCGCCGACGTAATGCGGGTGATCGTTGTCCAGCAGGTCCTGGAAGCGGAAGGCGCAGGCCACCGGCAGGCCGTTCGCTTCGGCGAACTTCTGCACGTCGGCGCAGGCTGCATCGGTCCAGGTGCCGCCGCCCAGCAGCAGCAGCGGCTTTTTCGCTTCGGTCAGCATCGTTCGCAGCTGAGAGATTTGCGCGGACGAAGGCGAAGCCTGCACCGGCTGGTAGCGGCGCGTGTCGGCCACTTCGGCTTGTGCGATCAGCATGTCTTCCGGCAGCGCCAGCACCACCGGACCCGGACGGCCGCTGGTCGCGACCTGGAAGGCGCGCGCCATGTATTCGGGGATGCGGTCGGCGCGGTCGATCTGCGCCACCCACTTGGCCATCTGCCCGTACATGCGGCGGTAGTCGATTTCCTGGAACGCTTCACGATCCATGAAGTCGGTGCCGACCTGGCCGATGAACAGGATCATCGGCGTGGAATCCTGATAGGCCGTGTGCACGCCGATCGAGGCATTGGTCGCGCCCGGGCCGCGGGTGACGAAGCAGATGCCGGGCTTGCCGGTCAGCTTGCCGTAGGCCTCGGCCATGAACGCCGCGCCGCCCTCCTGGCGGTTGATCACGAAGCGGATGTTCGAGTCGTGCAGGGCATCGAGCACGTCGAGGTAGCTTTCGCCGGGCACGCCGAAGGCGGTGTCCACGCCGTGGACCTGGAGTGCATCGACCAGGATCTGGCCGCCGCTGCGGGAGGGGTGGGTCATGGTGCGTCGTCCTTGTAGATTTTGCTATCCGGACATTCTAGGCAAGCTTGGGGCAGGTGGCTTTTGAAATGGCGACACAAACTTACAGAAAACGCAGCGATTACAGCCGGTGGGGACGCGCATCGGGTACAATTCGGGCTGTGAAGCAGGCCAGACAGCCGCTGGCCGGTACCGCAAGGTACTGGCGGGAGGAAGGTCCGGACTCCACAGAGCGGGGTGACGGTTAACGGCCGTCCGCCGAAAGCCGGCGCAAGCCGGTATAAGGCGAGGAATAGGGCCACAGAGACGAGCGTATTAAGTTACGGTGAAACGCGGTAACCTCCACCTGGAGCAATTCCAAATAGGCACGCGTTGATGTTGCTCGCGGAGCGTGCGGGTAGGAAGCTTGAGCGCCGGAGTAATTCGGCGCCTAGAGGAATGGCTGTCATAGAGGCGTCCCGCAAGGGAGACCACTACACAGAATCCGGCCTATCGGCCTGCTTTACATTTAATTCTCGGTCACGACGATGGACTACATCCTCGCCCTCGACCAGGGCACCACCAGCTCGCGCGCCATCCTGTTCGACCGCCAGGGCCAGGTGGCGGCTAGCGCCCAGCACGAATATCCCCAGCATTTCCCCCAGCCCGGCTGGGTCGAGCACGATCCGCTCGATATCTGGAACAGCCAGCTCGCCTGCGCGCGCGAGGTGCTGCAAACGAGCGGCATCGACGCCGGCCAGGTGGCCGCGATCGGCATCGCCAACCAGCGCGAAACCACGGTGGTCTGGGACCGCCGCACAGGCGAGCCGCTGTGCCACGCCATCGTCTGGCAGGACCGGCGCACCGCGGAGCTCTGCGACGCCCTGCGCGCCGACGGCCACGCGCCCCTCATCCAGCGCAAGACGGGCCTCGAACTCGACGCCTATTTTTCCGCCACCAAGCTGCAATGGCTCCTGACCCACGTCCCCGGCGCGCGCACCCGCGCGGAGCGTGGGGAACTCGCCTTCGGCACCGTCGACAGCTGGCTCGCGTATAAACTGACGGGCCGCCACGTCACGGACGTCAGCAACGCTTCTCGCACCATGCTCTTCAATATCAACAGCCTGCGCTGGGACGAGGAGTTGCTGGCGCTGTTCGGCGTGCCGGCGTCGATGCTGCCTGAGGTGGTGGCCAGCAGCGGGCAGGTTGGCGTCACCGATGAAAAATGGTTCGGCCGCGCGATCCCGCTGGCGGGCATTGCCGGCGACCAGCAGGCCGCGACTTTTGGGCAGGCCTGCCACCGCCGCGGCATGGTCAAGAACACTTATGGCACCGGCTGTTTCATGCTGATGCACGCGGGCGATGCGCCGCCCGTCTCGCACAATCGCCTGCTGTCCACGGTCGGCTGGACCATCGACAAGCACACCGATTATCTATTGGAAGGCAGCGTCTTCATGGGCGGCGCCACCGTGCAGTGGCTGCGCGATGGCCTCGGCATCATCAAGCAGTCCGCGGACGTCGAGGCGCTGGCTTTATCGGTGCCGGACAGCGGTGGCGTGATGCTGGTGCCGGCCTTCGTCGGCCTCGGCGCGCCGCACTGGGACGCCTATGCGCGCGGCACCATCGTCGGCATGACGCGCGGGACGACTGGCGCCCACATCGCGCGCGCCGCGGTGGAAAGCATCGCCTACCAGAGCGCCGAGCTGCTGGCCGCGATGCAGAAGGACGCCGCTTGCGCCGTGCACGAAGTGCGCGCGGACGGCGGCGCGGCGCGCAATGACATGCTGATGCAGTTCCAGGCCGACCTGCTGGGCGTGCCGGTGATCCGCCCGCGCGTTACGGAGACGACGGCGCTGGGCGCGGCCTACCTGGCCGGCCTGGCGACCGGCTTCTGGTCTTCAGTTGAAGAGATTGCGGCACAGTGGCAGGCCGAGCGCCGTTTCGAGCCGCGGATGCCGGCGGCGCGCCGCGAGGAGTCGATGGCGCGCTGGGCGAAGGCGGTGGCGCATGCGAAGGGCTGGGCCCTAATCTAGCGCCGATACCAGCGAGAACATGTGGGCATCGACCGCCCTGCCACGCAGCTGCAGGCGCTTGCGGGCAAGGCACTCGTGCACGGCGCCCGCCTTGCGCGCCACTGCGATGCTGGGCAGGTTCCCGTCCGCGATGACGATCTCCACGCGCGACAGCTTCCATTCCTCGAAGGCGTACCTTGCCAGCGCGTGCACTGCGGCCAGCGCCGCTCCCTGGCGCTGCTGCGACGCCCGCACCCAGTAGCCCAGGTTGCAGAAGCCGTTCACGGTATTGAACTGGTTCAGTCCCGCACCGCCGGCGAGGGTCTCGCCGTCATCGAGGAAGATGCCGAATTCGTGGGCGCTGCCGTTGGCGCGGGCCGCATCGCAGTACGCGAACCAGGACAGGGCTTCGTCCTCGCTATAAGCGGCATGGCCCCAGTTCATCCACAGGCCGAGGCTGGCCATCGATTCGCGCACCGCTTCCGCGAACGCGGGCGCGTCCGCCGCAGTGAAGGGACGAAGCAGGAAGCGGCCGGTAGTCATCTGGGTCATGCCGCGATTATAGGTTGGGGTAGCCGAGCCGTGCGAGCCGCTGCGGGCGGATAGGGCACAATCGCAGCAAACCAATCCCGCAGGAGCCGCTTTGAAAGCCTTCTTCTCCGCCGTCCACGCCGTCATGGCCGTGCTCTTCATCGCCATCTCCTTCCTGTTGATGGTGATGGCGGCGCTGACCGGTTGGAAAGCCGTGGGGGCCGAGCTGTCCGAAGGCGCCGAACATGCGATCGAGGCGATCGGCCTGCTGGCCATCGCCGTGGTCTCGCTGCAGATCTCGCAGACCATCGCCGAAGAGGAAGTCATCCGCGACGCCCACATCAGCGCGCCGACGCGCGTGCGCCGCTATCTGTCGCGCTTCATGGTCGTGGTGGTGGTGGCGCTGTCGATCGAGGGCCTGGTCGGTACCTTCAAAGCCCTGCACGAAGTGCCGGAACTGCTGCCGCACGCGGCCTCGGTGCTGGTCGCGGCCGGCTTCCTGCTGGCGGGCTGGGGGCTGTTCATCCGCTTCAACAAGGAAGCCGAGCTATTGGAACCGGAGGCGATGGAAGAGGCGAAAAGCGAGGATGTCAAACTCGAAGAGAAGAGTTAATATGTTCCGCAAGACCCTCAAAGGAACTGCGATGCGCCACCGGAACCTGATCATGCCTCTCATCTTCGTGATTGCCGGCAGCGCCGGTGTTCCAGCCACTGCCGCCGAGCAGGCCGCACCGCTGCAGCCGGGCGAGATCGGCTCGCTGGCCGATCTGCCGCACGACATCCGCACCGTCATCGGTCCCGACGTCGCCGACCGCGGCGGCGCCTTCGCCGCCGGCTGCGTCAGCACCAACGGCGAACCGCACAGCCGCTTCGCCGGCGCCCGCCTGAACGGCGACACCGCCCAGGTCACCATGGAATATGGCGGCATCGCCCACTACTTCGATACGCTCGACTTCCGCCAGGTCAATGGCCGCTGGGTGCATGTGCCAAAGCCGTCGCAGAGCGTGGCGGCACGCGCACAGGGGAAGTAAGGCGCTCTCAAGCCCCGTTGGCGGGACCGCGCCCGGCGGTATAGCCCCGTAGCTGCTCCTGCTGGCGCTGGTCCAGGCAGCGGAAGGGAATCGGGATGCCCCCTGTGGCGAACATCAGCAGGTAGCCGCGCTCGTAGCGGCGCACCATCTGCACCTCATTCCAGCGCCGTTCAAAGCTGCCGAGCCGTGACGTACGCGCGATGCCTTCGCCATCGATACGGAATTCGCAAACCGGCATGCGGCGCTTTTTCAGGAAGAAGACCGGCGGGGCGATCAGCGCGACCCAGAGGTCCAGCGTGATCGGCAGCGAGAGGAAGGACAGGGCGCCGAAGGCGGCGAATGTATTCCTGGCCCAGCCCGGGTCCAGCATCCATGCGGTAAGAAAGGCGAACACGCTGAATTCCAGCGGTATCCAGGTCTGGCGCAAGCGCTTCGCCTTCGGCGTGTGACGCATGATGAAGCCGAGGTGGGCGCGCAGGATGCTCATGTATTCGGCCAGCGTGTACGAGACGCTGAAGCGAATAGCCGGCGCATCCGGCGGCGGCGCGGCATCGCCGGAGGGCGGCGAGTCGATCGTCAGTTCGGTACTGGCAAAGGTTTTCTGTTCCTGCTGGACGATCTGCATGGCCACCTCCTTGCGGTAAGGGGGCTGGGGGTGGCCGGTGCCGAACATGTCGATTCCATATTGATCAGTGGTGTCCGGCAAGTGGGGGGCCTTCTGTATATTGCAATAGAGTAAACACCCTTGGATTTTTAACCTCGCGCTTCACGGAGCGCGGCCACTTGGCTACTGAGGTCGCGGCATGTCTGGGCATGAGTTCGCCTACATCCATACCGATGGCCAGGGCAGCCCGTGGCGCGCACCGATGAGGCGGGCAAGGTGGTCAGCTGAACGTGCTACGTAGTCGATACGGGCAGGCTATCTGTCTCCCCACGCAGATCTAAAATCAAAACCCGATCCGCCCCTTCCAAGGCGTTTGCTTGACCCGAATATCTCCCGCAAGCACATGCTCCCGCCCATCCGCCACCGCATACCCCAGCCCATCCAGTAAAGCCTTGCGCAAATCCCGCGGCGACACCCCCGCCAGCTTGTCCAGCACCACATCGCCCAGTAGTGGATCGAAGCCACCCAGATTCAATTCACGCAGCAGCCCCGCATACATCCGCTGCGCAATCCCAGCCGCCTGCTCGGGCGTCGGCGCCGGCACCTCGTACACCGCCATCCGGTTCAGCAGGGGATGCGGAATCCCCTCGATCGAATTCGCCGTCAGCACCCAGAAGATCTGCGAGGCATCGATGTCCACGTCGATGAACTCGTCGCGAAAAGCACACGCGGTCTCCGGCTCCAGTAATTGATACAGCGCCGCCAGCGGATCGGACTGCGAGGACCCGGTTGCCTTCTCGACCTCGTCCAGCACGATCACCGGATTGGCGAACTGCCCGCGCACCAGGCGCTCGGCCACTTTGCCGCATTTGGCGCCGCGCCAGCTGGCCGAGCTGCCGGTAATGACGAAGCCGGCCGAGAGGGCGTTCATGCTGATCAGTTCGCAGTCGGTCTGCATGACCCTGGCCAGGCGCTTGGCGAAGTGGGTCTTGCCGACGCCCGGGCCGCCTAATAGAAGGATGGGCATGACGTTGAACCCTCGAATTTCTCCTCCCTTGCCGGCGTGGGCCAGGCGCAAATAGCGCGCCAGGTCGTCCAGCACTTCGTCGAAGTTGGGGCATTCCTCGAACAGCGGATCGAGCGCGGCGATGGAAGAGGGGGTGGTGACGAAGCGTTCGGCGCCGGTCTCGAGCATGCGTTCGTAGAACGCGTCGAGCTCAGGCGAGCGTCCGCGGCTGCGGTCGAGGGCGCCCTGCACCTCGTGGAGGTCGTAAACGGCGCGGGTCCGGGCGATTGTAATGCTCACGGCGGTCCTCCTGCGCAGGCTGCGCCTGCGAGTTAGTACATGCTCACTCACACCTTGCGTGCTGCTGGGTGATCGCTTGAATTCATCCTAACCCGCCCCGCATGAATCTGCAATTCCACCGAACCGTATCATCCGCGCTGCATGGAGCGAATGGGTCTACTGCCAGTAAAAAGTTGCGGCTGATCAAACGTGAAACCCATGTGTATACATGAGCTGACACATGCACTCTCTAAGCTAAGTCCCTAATTTTGCTCAACATTTTTACTTGAGGTAGCTTCAGGGAAGTGCGCTAAGTCATTGGTTTCATTAGCAATTTCGCGGTTTTCAAAAGGTGAATTCGCTTGACCAGTGACAATGCTTCCTCTAAAGTGGGAAACGGTGGCAAAAAGTGCAGTTTTGTGGGAGAAGCGAAGTGGCAAATGCGATCTCCCCGGCGCCTAAAACTAACAAACTGATAATTCTCCAAAACTAGGTAAATACGTGTTTCAGGGCGCGTCTGCGATCAATCTCGATGCAAAGGGACGGATGTCAATACCGTCCAAGCACCGTGACGCCTTGTTGCAGCAGTGCGAAGGCCGTATGACGCTCACGAAACATCCGCAGGGTTGCCTGTTGTTCTTCCCGCGCCCGGTGTGGGAAGAGCACCGCGAACAGATCGCCGCCTGGCCGATGTCGGCCCGGTCGTGGCAACGCATTTTCCTGGGTAACGCCTGCGATGTCGAGTTGGACGGGTCGGGCCGGGTGCTGATTTCGCCCGAATTGCGCAATGCGGTTGGTTTGGAGAAGGAAGTGATGATGCTCGGGATGGGCACCCATTTCGAGATCTGGGACGCCGTGAAACTGGCCGCAGACGAGGCCCTGGCCGTCGCTGGCGGCATGCCCGATGTCCTTTCCAATTTCTCCTTCTAAGGCACCGCATGAACGCTATTCCGGTGCCTGAATTGCAGCATCGTACGGTGCTGCTGGATGAAGCAGTCGATGCGCTCGGCCTCGAAGGCGCGCGCGCATCCGGTACATATATAGATGGCACCTTCGGCCGCGGCGGTCATAGCCGGCTGATCCTGTCGAAGCTGGCGCCGGATGGCCGCCTGATCGCTTTCGACAAGGATCCCCAGGCGATCGCCACTGCCGAGCAGATTGGCGATCCGCGTTTTTCGATCGTGCACGACAGCTTTGCGACGATGGTCGAGGCGCTGGCCGAGCGCGGCGTCACGCAGGTCGACGGGATTCTGCTGGATCTCGGCATTTCGTCGCCGCAGGTGGACGACGCCAGCCGCGGTTTTAGCTTCCGCAATGACGGTCCGCTGGACATGCGGATGGACACGACACGGGGCATTTCCGCCGCCGAGTGGCTGGCGACGGTGCCGGAACAACAACTGGAAAAGGTGATTCGGGATTATGGGGAAGAACGGTTTGCTTTTCAGATTGCAAAGGCGATTGCTGCTCGCCGGTCAGTCGAGCCAATTTCAAGCACACGACAGCTTGCCGCAATCGTGGCAAACGCGGTCAAAACCCGGGAGAAAGGCAAGGACCCGGCAACCCGCACCTTTCAAGCTGTCCGGATTTTCATCAATAAAGAGCTTGAGGACCTTGAAGCAGGTCTGAACGCGGCCTACGAACTGCTCGCGCCCGCCGCGCGCATGTCGGTCATCAGCTTCCATTCGCTGGAAGACCGCATGGTCAAGCAGTTCCTGGCCTCGAAGGCGAAGGTCGAGCAACCGGACCGCCGGCTGCCGATCCGCGCTGTCGATCTGCCTCAGCCCTTGATGAAGCTGATCAGCAAGACCAAGCCGTCCGGCCCCGAGGTCGAGGCCAATCCGCGCGCCCGTTCGGCGGTGCTGCGCGTGGCCGAGCGCCTGGGAGCGACTGCCGAAGGGAGTCGCGCATGACCGGCAAGATCAACGTGGTGCTGGCCGGCCTGCTGGTCGGCTGCGCGCTGTCGGTCGTCAACGCCCGCTACCAGCGCAACCACCTCGTCAACGACATCGAAAAACTGTCGACCCAGCAGCGCCAGCTCGACATCGACTGGGCCCAGCTCCAGCTCGACCAGTCCACCCTCGGCAAGAACGAACGCATCGAGCAGATCGCGCGCGTCAACCTGAACATGGCGCCCCTCAGCCCGGCGCGCACCCAGTACCTGACGGAAGGCAGCAAATGAGGTCGACCGCCAGCTCGTCCCGCTCCAATTCCCGCGTCGCCGCCTCCAAGGGCGTGGCTTTCTCGAAGAGCCCGGTGCTGGCCGTGCGCCTGCCGGACTGGCGCTCGCGCGTCGTGCTGTTCGTCCTGTTCGCCGCCTTCGCGGCGCTGGCCGGCCGCGCGGTGTGGGTGCAGGTCGCGGACAATAAATTCCTGCAGGAGCAGGGCGCCAACCGTTACATGCGCACCCAGGAGCTGCCGGCCACGCGCGGCAAGATCTTCGACCGCAACGGCATGGTGCTGGCCTCCTCGCTGCCGGTGAAGTCGGTGTCGATCTTCACCGAAGACTACAAGGCCAACCCGGCCTCGCCGGAAAAGGTGCGCGAGCTGGCGCGCCTGCTGGAGATGCCGGAAGCCGAGCTGCAGAAGAAGCTGAACTCGAACCGCAGCTACGTCTACCTGAAACGCCAGGTCGAGATGGACGTCGTTGCCCAGATCGAGAAGCTCGACATCGACGGCATCGACACCCGCAAGGAATACAAGCGCTTCTACCCGCAGGGCGAGGTGATGGCGCACATGGTCGGCTTCACCAACGTCGAGGACGTCGGCCAGGAAGCGATGGAACTGGCGCAGCAGAAGTCTCTCGCGGGCCAGCCGGGCAGCCGGCGCGTGATCAAGGACCGCCTGGGCCGCATCGTCGAGGACGTCGGCATGTCGCACGAGCCGCACGACGGCAAGGACCTGACCCTGTCGGTCGACAGCAAGCTGCAGTACATCGCTTTCAACAGCATCAAGAACGCGGTCGAGAAATTCCATGCCAAGGCCGGCGCCGCAGTGGTGTTGGACGTACACACCGGCGAGGTGCTGGCGCTGGCCAACTGGCCGACCTACAACCCCAACAACCGCGCCCACCTGACCGGCGAGCAGCTGCGCAACCGCGTCATCACCGACACCTTCGAGCCGGGTTCGACCTTCAAGCCCTTCACCGTGGCGCTGGGCCTCGACAAGGGCCTGATCACGCCGAAGACCATGATCGACACCGGCAACGGCCGCTTCATGGTGACCGGCAAGGTGATCCGCGACACCCATCCGCACGGCGTGATCGACATCGGCACCATCATCCAGAAGTCGTCCAATATCGGCACCACGAAGATTTCGCAGATGATGTCGGCCCAGGAGATGTGGGAGATGTTCACCAAGGTCGGCCTGGGCCAGGCGCCGCGCTTCGGCTTCCCGGGCGCCGTGGCCGGCCGCGTGCGTCCGTACAAATCCTGGCGCCCGGTGGAGCAGGCCAACATGTCCTTCGGCCAGGGCATCTCGATGTCGCTGCTGCAGCTGGCGCGTGCCTACATGATCTTCGCGCGCGACGGCGACATGATCCCGCTGTCCTTCCAGAAGATCACCGAGAAGCCGGTCGGCCAGCAGATCATCTCGCCGAAGACCGCAGCCCAGATGCGCGTCATGCTCGAATCCGTGGTGAGCCCGGAAGGCACGGCGCCGCAGGCACAGATCGCCGGCTACCGCGTGGGCGGCAAGACCGGCACCGCGCAGAAGGTCATCGACGGCCGCTACTCGCAGACCCACTACGTCGGCAACTTCGCCGGCATGGTGCCGATGTCGAATCCGCGCTTCATCATCGCGGTGATGATCGACGACGTGAGCGGGCTCTACCATACCGGCGGCGCGGTGGCGGCGCCGACCTTCGCGACGCTGGCGGCGAATGCATTAAGGGCGGCGAACGTGCCGCCTGATTCAACGGTCACGGACATCATCATCCCCGAACACCCATTCGAGGAGAGCAACTGATGAACCTGAGCGAGATCTGCCAGTGGATACGAGCCGCCGCACCAGGCGGCCGTCTCGTTTCCGACTCGCGCCGCCTCAAGCGCGGCGACGTGTTCTTTGCCTATCCAGGCGAAGGCGCGGCGGACGGCCGCAACTACATCGCGTCTGCGCTGGAGAAGGGCGCCGCCGCGGTGGTGTATGAAGCACGCGATTTCGCCTGGCGTGAAAGCGCCGATGTGCCGCACCTGGCCGTCGAGAACCTGAAAAAGAACGCCGGCGCCATCGCCCACGCCTGGTACGGCCAGCCGGACGCCGGCATGTTCACCGTCGGCGTGACCGGCACCAACGGCAAGACCTCGATCGCGCTGTGGACCGCGCAGGCGCTGGCCCGCCTGGCCAGCGTGGGTGAAGGCGTGGGCGTCATCGGCACGCTTGGCGTCGGCCTGGTGCGCGCCCGCGTCGAAGCCGAATTCGACGCCACCGGCTACACCACGCCGGACGCGGTGCTGCTGGCGACCCGCCTGGCCAGCCTGCGCGATGCCGGCGCCGGCGCGCTGGCGATCGAAGTCTCGTCGATCGGCCTGGTCGAGGAACGTACTGCCGGCATGCATTTCGACGTCGCCGTGTTCACCAACCTGACCCGCGACCACCTGGACTACCACGGCGACATGGCCAGCTACGAAGCGGCCAAGCGCAAGCTGTTCGAGTGGCCGGGGCTGAAGCACGCGGTGCTGAACCTGGACGACCCGGCGGGCAGCCGCATCGCCGCGCACCTGCGCGCGCAGCGTCCGGAAGTGGCGGTCACCGGCTACACCACGCGCGGCGAAGACGAGCAGCCCGCGCCCGAAGGCGTGGCCATCCTGCGTGCCAGCCAGCTCCGTTCGCGCCCGGCCGGCACCGAGTTCACCGTCGATACGCCCGCGGGCAGCGCGCTGGCGCGTACCCGCCTGGTCGGCCACTTCAACGTCAGCAATGCGCTGGCGGTGCTGGGCGTGCTGCTGGCCAAGGGCGCGCCGCTGCGCGCCGCGCTGGACGCGATCGAAACGCTCGAACCGGCGCCGGGCCGCATGCAGCAGATCGGCGGCGCCGACGCACCGCTGATCGTGATCGATTACGCGCACACGCCGGACGCGCTGGAAAAGGCGCTGGGCGCGCTGCGCCAGGTGGCGCACGAGCGCGGCGGCCAGCTGTGGTGCGTGTTCGGCTGCGGCGGCGATCGCGATCCGGGCAAGCGCCCGCAGATGGGCGCCATTGCCCAGATGGCAGAGCACGTGCTGGTCACCAGCGATAACCCGCGCAGCGAAGAGCCGCGCGCGATCATCGAACAGATCGTGGCCGGCATGGACCCGCACCACCCGAGCTCGAACTACCAGGCGATCGAAGACCGCGCCGCCGCCATCCTGTCGGCGGTGAAGCACGCCGGCAAGCCGGACGTGATCCTGCTGGCCGGGAAGGGGCACGAGCCCTACCAGGAAATCAAGGGCCGGAAAATGCCGTTTTCCGATGCCGACCATGCCGCGCTGGCCTTGACTGCGCGGCTGACGATGATGAGGACGAATTAATGCAAGGATCGCTTCAACAGCTGACCGCTTCGATTGCCGGCGCCCGCATGACGCGTGACGCCGCTTTCGAAGGCGTGTCGACCGACAGCCGCTCGGCCCCGGCCGGCGCGCTGTTCGTTGCGCTGCGCGGCGAAACCTTCGATGCGCACGACTTCCTCGACCAGGTCGCGGCCAGGAATGTGGCCGCCGTGGTGGTCGAAAAGCTGCCGGAGAACTTCCCGCTGCCGGCGCTGGTGGTGCCGGATACGCTCGTTGCCCTGGGCCGCATCGGCAATGCCTGGCGCAGCCAGTTCGCGATGCCCGTCATCGGCGTCACCGGCAGCAACGGCAAGACCACGGTCAAGGAAATGATCGCCTCGATTCTCGCCGCGCATGTGGGCGAGGACGCGCGCCTGGCCACCCAGGGCAACCTGAACAACGAGATCGGCGTGCCGCTGACCGTGATGCGCCTGAGCGCCGCGCACAAGGCCGCGGTGGTCGAGCTGGGCATGAACCATCCTGGCGAGATCGCCCGCCTGGCCGCGATCGCGGCGCCGACCGTCGCGCTGGTGAACAATGCGCAGCGCGAGCACCAGGAGTTCATGCACACCGTGGAAGCGGTGGCGCGCGAGAATGGCTCGGTGCTGGCGGCCTTGCCGGCGGATGGCGTGGCGGTGTTCCCTGGCGACGATGAGTACACCGCGCTGTGGCGCGAGCTGGCTGCTGGCAAGGATGTGCTGACCTTCGGGCTGACCGAAACGTGCGATGTGCGTGCAACGTATACCGTAAACAGTTTCGGCGCTGACCTGGTCGTTAGCGTAACCCCGTCATTCCCGCGCAGGCGGGAATCCAAGTTTGGCGCCGCAGACGCGCATAAAAACTTGGATTCCCGCCTTCGCGGGAATGACGGAGAAGCGAGCGGGAATGACGTGCAAACGTTCACCATCAAACTTTCCGCCGCGGGTGAGCACAACGTAAGAAATGCCCTGGCCGCCTGCGCCTGCGCACTGGCCGCCGGCATCCCGGTCGACGCCATCGTGCGGGGCCTGGAAGCTTTCGCGCCCGTCAGCGGCCGCCTGCAGCGCAAGCAGGCCGTGAACGGCGCCACCGTGATCGACGACTCCTACAACGCCAACCCGGATTCGGTGCGCGCCGCCATCGACGTGCTCGCCCAAAGCGCCGCGCCGCGCATCCTGGTGCTGGGCGACATGGGCGAAGTCGGCACGCAGGGACCCGAGTTTCACGAAGAAATCGGTGCTTACGCGGCAAGCCGCGGCATCGAGTCCGTGCTCGTCACCGGCGCCCTGGCGCGCCACGTGGCAGGCAAAGGCACGGGCGCGCAACACTTTGAGCAGTTCGACGATTTATTGGCAGCACTGGATAAGCAAATGCGGCAACTGGGCAGCAAATCCGACGCAACTGTGTTGGTGAAGGGCTCGCGCTTCATGAAAATGGAACGCGTGGTCCAACATCTCGTTCAATCACAAAACACCGGCAAGGATTCTCACTAAATGCTTCTCTGGCTTGCACAATACTTCCAGGACTATATCGGTCCGATGCGGATTTTTAACTACATCACCTTCCGCGCGGTGTTCGCGACCATTACCGCGATCGCCATCGGCCTGCTGTGCGGCCCGGCGGTGATCCGCAAGCTGACCGCGCTGAAGGTCGGCCAGGCGGTGCGCACCTACGGCCCGCAAACCCACCTGGCCAAGCACGGCACCCCGACCATGGGCGGCGTGCTGGTCCTGATCGCGATCGGCTTCTCGACCCTGCTGTGGTGCGACCTGTCGAACCGCCTGATCTGGCCGGTGCTGGTGGTGACCCTCGGCTTCGGCGCGGTCGGCTGGGTCGACGACTACCGCAAGGTGGTCTACAAGGACCCGGAAGGCATGCGCTCGGGCGAAAAATACTTCTGGATGTCCCTGATCGGCATCGCATCCTCGCTCTACCTGGCGTTCTCGGTCTCGGCCGCGACCCCATGGGAAGTGGGGCAGCTGTTCTTCGCCTGGGTGCAGTCGGGCTTCTCGATGAACCTGCCGCCCAAGGCCGACCTGATCGTCCCCTTCTTCAAGACCATCAGCTACCCGCTGGGCGTGTGGGGCTTCATCGCGTTGACCTATTGCGTGATCGTGGGCGCCTCGAACGCCGTCAACTTCACCGACGGTCTCGATGGCCTGGCCATCATGCCGACCGTGATGGTGGGCGGCGCGCTGGGCCTGTTCGCCTACCTGACTGGTAATGCGACCTATTCGAAATACCTGTTCATCCCGCACATCCCGGGCGCCGGCGAACTGCTGATCTTCTGCGGCGCGATGGCGGGCGCGGGCCTGGCCTTCCTCTGGTACAACGCGCACCCGGCGCAGATGTTCATGGGCGACGTCGGCGCGCTGGCGCTGGGCGGCGCGCTCGGCACCATCGCCGTCATCGTGCGCCAGGAAATCGTCCTGTTCATCATGGGCGGCGTGTTCGTGGCCGAGACCCTGTCCGTGATCATCCAGGTGAGCTGGTTCAAGTACACCAAGAAGCGCTACGGCGCCGGGCGGCGCGTGTTCCTGATGGCGCCGCTGCACCACCATTTCGAACAGAAGGGCTGGAAGGAAACCAAGGTCGTGGCGCGCTTCTGGATCGTGACCATCGTTTTGGTCCTGATCGGCATCTCCACGCTCAAACTGCGTTGAAACTGCGATAAAAGAACGATGAACTACGAAGGCAAAACCGCACTGGTACTCGGGCTCGGCGAATCGGGCCTCGCGATGGCGCAATGGCTCGCGCGCTGCGGCGCGCGCGTGCGCGTCGCGGACACGCGTACCGAGCCGCAGCGCCTGTTCGCGCTGCGCGCAGCCGTGCCGACCGCCGAGTTCGTGGGCGGCGCCTTCGATGCGCAACTGCTGGAAGGTGTCGACTTCGTCGCCGTCAGCCCGGGCCTGATGCCGGAGCGCGAGCTGGCCGACATCGGCCCGGGCGCCGCCGCCCGCAGCATCCCGGTGTGGGGCGAGATCGAACTGTTCGCCCAGGCCCTGTCGGACCTGAAGTCCACTCGGGGCTATGCCCCGAAAGTCATCGCCATCACCGGCACCAACGGCAAGACCACGGTGACCAGCCTGACCGGCCTGCTGTGCCGCCGCGCCGGTTTCACGACCCGCGTAGCCGGCAACATCAGCCCGGCCGCGCTGGACGTGCTGCGCGAAGTCCTCGACAAGGACGATCTGCCGCAGGCCTGGGTGCTGGAACTGTCCAGCTTCCAGCTGCACACCACTTTCAGCCTGAACCCGGACGCCGCCACCGTCCTGAACGTGACCCAGGACCACCTGGACTGGCACGGCAGCATGACCGCCTATGCCTTCGACAAGGCGCGCATCTTCGGCAAGGATACGGTCCGCGTGCTGAACCGCGACGACGCCACCGTGATGCGCATGGCGAATCCGGAAGCGCAGATGACCACCTTCGGCACCGGCGAACCGGACGCGCCGGGCAGCTTTGGCCTGGTCAACGAGCGCGGCGTGCTGTGGCTGGCGAATGCGAATCCGGCGGAAGAGCCGGAAAAGAAGCGCCGCCGTTCTCCCTCCATGAACGAGCCGGAAGAGCCGGTCGAGCTGACGATCAACCGCCTGATGCCGGCTGACGCGCTGCGCATCCGCGGCATCCACAATGCTTCCAATGCGCTGGCCGCGCTGGCCCTGTGCCGCGCCTGCGGCCTGCCGCTGGCGCCGCTGCTGCACGGCCTGCGCGACTACCAGGGCGAGCCGCACCGCGTGGAGCTGGTCGCCAGCATCGACAACGTCGACTATTACGACGACAGCAAGGGCACCAATGTCGGCGCCACCGTCGCCGCGCTGGAAGGCCTGGGCCAGACCTTTGGCGAGACCGGGCGCCAGATCCTCTTGATTGCCGGCGGCGAGGGCAAGGGCCAGGACTTCGCGCCGCTGGCCGCGCCATGCTCGCGCTATGTGAAGGCGGTGCTGCTGATCGGCCGCGACGCGCCGGCGCTGAAGGCTGCGATCGAACCGAGCGGCGTACCGTGCTTCGACCTGGGCGACCTGCCGCAAGCGGTGCGCCGCGGCTACGGCCTGGCGAAATCCGGTGACGTGGTCCTGCTGTCGCCGGCCTGCGCGAGCCTGGACATGTTTACCAATTACGCCCACCGCGCCCAGGTGTTCGTGGATGCGGTGCGCGAGATCGCGCTCGAGAAGGGGCAGGAGATCTGATGGCTTTCCAGATTCCCTTCAAGTTCGGCGGCAGCGCCAGCGATGCGAGCGTCGCCGCGGGCGCACGGCCGTCGCGCATGATGGAGTATGACCAGCCGCTGGTCTGGGTCGTGATCCTGCTGATGCTGTTCGGGATGGTGATGGTGTATTCGGCCTCGATCGCGCTGCCGGACTCGCCCAAGTTCGCCTACCTGGGCGGCAAGAACAACTACTTCTTGCTGCGCCAGGCGATGTTCATCGCGATTTCGCTGGTGGCCGGCCTGTTCGTGTTCCGCGTGCCGGTCGCGACCTGGCAGCGCCTGGCGCCGCTGATGTTCGTCGTCACCCTGATCCTGCTTGCTTTGGTGCTGGTGCCGGGCGTCGGCATTTCGGTCAACGGCGCGCGCCGCTGGCTGCCGATGCGCATCGGCCAGCCGTCCGAGATCATGAAGGTGGTGGCGGTGCTGTACGCGGCCGACTTCACGGTGCGCAAGCAGCAGTACATGCACAAGCTGACCAAGGGCTTCATGCCGATGGCCGCCGCGATGGCGCTGGTCGGCGTGCTGCTGCTGCTCGAGCCCGACCTCGGCGCCTTCGGCGTGATCGTCTGCATCTCGATGGGTATCCTGTTCCTGGGCGGCTTCAACATGATCTGGTTCACCGGCATCGGCGCGATCCTGGTGATGGTGTTCTCGACCATCATCGCGCTCTCGCCCTTCCGCCGCGCCCGCATGTTCGCCTACATGCGGCCGTGGGAAGACGGCAATGCGCTGGACAAGTCGTACCAGCTGACGCATTCGCTGATCGCCTTCGGCCGCGGCGAGATCTTCGGCGTCGGCCTGGGCGGCAGCGTCGAAAAGCTGCACTACCTGCCGGAAGCGCACACCGACTTCATCATGGCCGTGATCGGCGAAGAGCTCGGCCTGGTCGGCGTGCTGGTCGTGGTCGGCCTGTTCTACTGGCTCGTGAAACGCGCCTTCGACATCGGCCGCCAGGCGATCGCGCTGGAGCAACACTTCGCCGGCCTGGCCGCGAAGGGCATCGGCATCTGGCTGGGCGTGCAGGTCTTCATCAACATGGGCGTGAACCTGGGCCTGCTGCCGACCAAGGGCCTGACCCTGCCGCTGATGAGCTACGGCGGTTCGGGCGTGCTGTTCAACTGCGTCGGCCTCGCCATCCTGCTGCGCATCGATTACGAAAACCGCATGCGCATGCGCGGCGGCCGCCAGGGGATCGCCAAATGAGCAAGCGCCTGATGATCATGGCAGCCGGCACCGGCGGCCACATCTTCCCCGGCATCGCCATCGCCCAGACGATGCGTGAGCGCGGCTGGGAAGTGAGCTGGCTGGGCACCGCCCACGGCATGGAATGCGACATCGTGCCGAAGCACGGCATCGCGATGGACAGCATCGACTTCGCCGGCCTGCGCGGCAAGGGCCTGGGCCACACCATCACCGGCGCCTTCAAGATGCTGGGCGCGTTTGCCGCCTGCCGCCGCTTCATCGCCGCGCGCAAGCCGGACGTGGTGCTGGGCATGGGCGGCTATGTGACCGTGCCGGGCGGGATGATGGCGCGCTCGCGCGGCGTGCCGCTGGCGCTGGTGAATGCCGATGCGGCGCTGCTGCTGTCGAATAAAACCCTGACCCCGGTCGCCCAGCGCGTGTTGTTCGGCTTCCCGGCGGACTTCGGCAAGGCGGCGAATAAAGCGGTCGTCACCGGCAACCCGGTGCGCAAGGAGATCCTGGAGATGCCGTCGCCGGGCCACCGCTTCGCCAACCGCAGCGGCCCGCTGAACATCCTGGTGGTGGGCGGCAGCCTGGGCGCCAGGGTCCTGAACGACAGCGTGCCCGCGGCCCTGGCCCTGATTCCGGAAGGCCTGCGTCCGATCGTCACCCACCAGTCGGGCAAGAAGAATATCGAAGCGCTGCGCGCGGCGTACGCGCAGGCCGGCGTGCAGGCCAACGTGGTCGACTTCATCGACGACATGGCGGCGGAATATGCGAACGCCGACCTGGTGATCTGCCGCGCCGGCGCGATCACGGTGTCGGAACTGACGGCGGCCGGCGTGGCCAGCGTGCTGGTGCCTTTCGTCGCCAGCACCACCAGCCACCAGCGCGACAACGCGATCTGGATGGACAAGCAGAAAGCGGCAGTCCACCTGCCGCAGGGCGAACTGAATCCGCAGCAGTTGGCGAAGCTGCTGCAAGCGACCGACCGTGACGCCTGCCTGAAGATGGCGGAAGCGGCGCAGGCGGTCGGCCGGCGCGACGCCAATGCGGCGATTGCAAACGTTTTGGAAGAATTGGCGGGAAAGAGGACAGCTGCGTGAAACACAAGATCAAGCATATTCACTTCGTCGGTATCGGCGGCAGCGGCATGAGCGGCATCGCCGAGGTGCTGCTGAACCTCGGCTATAAAGTGTCGGGCTCGGACCTGGCCTCGAACGCCGCCAGCCAGCGCCTGGCCGAACTGGGCGCGACGGTCTGCATCGGCCACGCCGAAGAACACATCCGCGGCGCCAACGCCGTGGTGACCTCGACCGCCGTCAACGAAGCGAATCCGGAAGTGGTGGCCGCCCGCGCCGCCAAGATCCCGGTGGTGCCGCGCGCGATCATGCTGGGCGAACTGATGCGCCTGAAGCGCGGCATCGCCATCGCCGGCACCCACGGCAAGACCACCACCACCAGCCTGGTGGCCTCGGTGCTGGCCGAGGGCGGCCTGGACCCGACCTTCGTGATCGGCGGCCGCCTGACCGCGGCCGGCGCCAACGCCAAGCTGGGCACCGGCGACTATATCGTGGCCGAGGCCGACGAGTCGGATGCGTCTTTCCTGAACCTGTCGCCGATGATCGAGGTGATCACCAACATCGACGCCGACCACATGGACACCTACGAGCACGACTTCGAGAAGCTGAAGGCGGCGTTCGTGAACTTCACCCACCGCCTGCCGTTCTACGGCCGCGCGATGATGTGCATCGACGACGCCAACGTGCGCGCCATCCTGCCGCAGGTGACCAAGCCGGTGACGACCTACGGCTTTTCCGAGGACGCCGAAGTGCGCGCCATGGAAGCCCGCGCCGACGGCACCCGCATGCGCTTCATCGTGCGCCAGGAAGGCTATCCGGACACCAGCTTCGTGCTGAACCAGCCGGGCATGCACAACGTGCTGAACGCCTGCTCGGCGATTGCGATCGCGCGCGAGATCGGCATCCCGGACGAAGCCACGGCCATTGGGCTTGCCGAGTTCCGCGGCGTCGGCCGCCGCTTCACCCGCTATGGCGAGATCCCGCTGGAATCCGGCGGTAGCTTCACCCTGGTGGACGACTACGGCCACCATCCGGTCGAAGCCCAGGTGACCGTCGCCGCGGCGCGCGCGGCCTACCCGGGCCGGCGCCTGCTGCTGGCCTTCCAGCCGCACCGCTATACCCGCACCCGCGACCTGTTCGAAGACTTCGTCAAGGTGCTGGCCGCACCGGACGTGCTGCTGCTGGCCGAGGTATACGCGGCCGGCGAAACCCCGATCGTGGCTGCCGACGGCCGTGCGCTGTCGCGCGCGCTGCGCGCCGGCACCCAGATCGAACCGATCTTCGTGGAATCCATCGCCGACATGCCGGCGACGATCCTGAAGGTGGCGCGCGACGGCGACGTCGTGCTGACCATGGGCGCCGGCTCGATCGGCGGCGTTCCGCATCAATTAACAATGCTTCAAAAGGTAGCGCAGTAAGAGCCATATCATGAGCGCAACTACTCTCACCCAATCTGAAATCAAGGAACTCGGCAAGGTCGCCGTCCTGTTCGGCGGCCGCTCGGCCGAGCGCGAGATCTCGATCCTGTCCGGCACCGGCGTGCTGCAGGCCCTGCAATCGAAGGGCGTCGACGCCCATGCCTTCGACCCGGCCGAGCGTTCGCTGGGCGAGCTGGCCGCCGAAAAATTCGACCGCGCGTTCATCGCGCTGCACGGCCGCTACGGCGAAGACGGCAGCCTGCAGGGCGCCCTCGAGCAGCTCGGCATTCCCTACACCGGCAGCGGCGTGATGGCTTCGAGCGTCGGCATGGACAAGATCACCACCAAGATCGTCTGGCTGGCGAATGGCGTCTCGACGCCGAAGTATGCCGTGATCGATGATGGCGCCGACCTCGATAAGGTGGTGGCGGAGCTGGGCCTGCCGCTGATCGTCAAGGCGCCGCTGGAAGGTTCGAGCATCGGCATCACCAAAGTGACCCGCCGCGAAGAGCTGCAGGCGGCCGTCGAGCTGTCCCGCAAGTACGATGCGCGCGTGCTGGCCGAGCAGTTCATCGAAGGCCGCGAATTTTCGGTGCCGCTGCTGGGCACCGGCCCGACCGCGCGCGCGCTGCCGATCATCGAGATCGTCGCTCCGGAAGGCAAGTACGACTACCAGAACAAGTACTTCACGGACGACACCAAGTACCACTGCCCGGCGCCGCTGGATGCTGCTACCACCGAGGCGATCCAGCGCGAGGTGGAGAAGGCCTACCGCGCGCTCGGCTGCGAAGGCTGGAGCCGCATCGACGTGCTGCTGCGCGAATCCGACCGGCAGTTCTTCCTGCTGGAGGTGAACACCTCGCCGGGCATGACCACGCACTCGCTGGTGCCGATGGCCGCGCGGGCCGAGGGCACGAGCTATGAAGACCTGTGCGTCGAGATCCTGCGCTCGGCGTCCCTGAAGATTGGCCAGGCCAAGAAGGAAAAGGCGTAAGACGATGTGGCATGACGCGCGAGCACTGAACGCAACATCCGGCGCGATCACCGCGCTGGTGGCGCTCGCCTGTATCGCGTCGGGCGTATGGTGGATATCGCAGCGTCCGATGTTCACCCTGCGCGCGGTGCGCGTCGAGAGCATGTACGGCCTGGACCTGCAGCACGTGAACGAACTCACGGTGCGCAACGGCGTGCTCGGCAAGATCAAGGGGAATTTCTTTACCACCGACCTGGAGCAGGTGCGCGGCACCTTCGAGGCCGTGCCCTGGGTCCGCAAGGCCAGCGTGCGCCGCGAATGGCCGAACCAGTTGATCGTCCAGGTCGAGGAACACGAAGCGCTCGGCACCTGGGGCGAGGATGGGCGCCTGCTGTCGGTCAAGGGCGACAGCTTCACCGCCAACCTGGCCGAAGCCGACGAGGACCATGAGCTGCCTGCTTTCGACGGTCCCGCCGGCAGCGAGAAGGAAGTGCTGGCGCGCTTTGCCGAACTGCGCGGCCTGTTCGCGCCGATCCGCCTGGTGCCGACCTCGCTCAGCCTGTCGAAGCGCTATGCCTGGACGGTCCGTCTGGACAACGGCATGAGCGTGGAGCTGGGCCGCGAGCGCGACCAGGGCAAGGACAGCATGAAGGCGCGCGTGCAGCGGCTGGTGAGCATCTATCCCCAGCTGGTGGCGCGCCTGCAGGAAGGGCATATCGACACCATCGACATGCGCTATCCGAACGGGTTGGCACTGTCGTCGTCGGCCTTGAGCATTCCGGCGGACGCCACCAAGCCGGTCAAGGCGGCAAAGAAAAAAGCACCTACCAAAACAACAAAGCACACTTAATCAAGCAGGCGACAAGAAATGACTAAAGACGCAAAGAACCTGATCGTCGGCCTCGACATCGGCACCTCGAAGGTGGTGGCGGTGGTGGCCGAGGTGATGGCCGATGGGCGCCATGAAGTAATTGGACTCGGCCAGCACGAGTCGAAAGGTTTGAAGAAGGGCGTTGTCGTCAACATCGAAGCGACCGTCGAATCGATCCAGCGCGCGCTCGAAGAAGCCGAGCTGATGGCCGACTGCAAGATCCGCAATGTGTATGCGGGCATCGCCGGCAGCCATATCCGTTCGTTCAACTCGAGCGGCATGGTGGCGATCAAGGACAAGGAAGTGACGGCCACCGACGTGGCGCGCGTGATCGAGACCGCGAAGGCGGTCAACATCCCGACCGACCAGCAGCTGCTGCACACGGTGCCGCAGGAATTCATCGTCGATAACCAGGAAGACGTGCGCGAACCGATCGGCATGAGCGGCATCCGCCTGGAAGTGCGCGTGCACATTGTTACAGGTGCGGTGTCCGCCGTGCAGAATATTGTAAAGTGCGTGCGCCGTTGCGGGCTCGAGGTCTCGGACCTGATCCTGCAGCCGATGGCGTCCGCCGATTCCGTGCTGACCGGCGACGAGAAAGAACTCGGCGTGGTCCTGATCGACATCGGCGGCGGCACCACCGACATCGCCGTGTTCAGCGACGGCGCGATCCGCCACACGGCCGTGATCCCGATCGCCGGCGACCAGATCACCAGCGACATCGCGATGGCCCTGCGCACCCCGACCGGCGAAGCGGAAGAAATCAAGATCCGCTACGGCGTGGCCAAGCAGGTGCTGGCCGATCCGGGCGAAACCCTGGAAGTGCCGGGCCTGGGCGACCGCGGTCCGCGCTCGCTGTCGCGCCAGGCGCTGGCGGCCGTGATCGAGCCGCGCGTCGAGGAACTGTTCGCGATGGTGCACCAGGTGGTGCGCGAATCCGGCTATGAGGGCGTGCTCTCGTCGGGCATCGTGCTGACCGGCGGTTCGTCGATCATGCCGGGCATGATCGAGATGGCCGAAGACATCTTTTTGAAACCGGCGCGCCTCGGCACGCCGGAGTATCGCGGCCAGCTGGCCGACGTGGTGCGCAGTCCGCGCTACGCGACCGTTCTCGGCCTTTTGCTGGAAGCGAAGAAGCAGTATTTGCGCGGCCACATCGTCACGCGCCAGGATGGATCGGTGAAAGCGGTGTGGCAGCGCATGAAGGAGTGGTTTTTAGGGAACTTTTAAGAATTTCAGCTACAAGAAGTTACTTTTTTGTTGGTCAACGCACGCAAATATTTTTACAATACAAGCGCGTTTCCAATCTGCAGGTTTGATCGCGATCGATGAGGTCTGCAGCTTGGGAACGGCACATTGAGATTAGGAGTTCATCATGGAGTTCGATATGGTCGATAACGCATCACTGGGTACGGTCATCAAGGTCGTCGGGGTTGGCGGCGCGGGTGGTAACGCTGTCCAGCACATGATCAATAAAGGTGTCGCCGGTGTGCAGTTCATCGCCGCTAATACCGACGCGCAGGCACTCGCCGTGTCGAGCGCGCACAACGTCATCCAGATCGGCGAGTCCGGCCTGGGCGCCGGCATGCGTCCGGAAGTCGGCCGCCAGCTGGCCGAGCAGTCGCGTGCACGCATCGAAGACGCGCTGCGCGGCGCGCACATGGTCTTCATCGCTGCCGGCATGGGCGGCGGCACCGGCACCGGCGCCGCGCCGATCGTGGCCGAAGTCGCCAAGAGCCTGGGCGCGCTGACCGTCGCTGTCGTGTCGAAGCCGTTCTCGTACGAAGGCCAGAAGTGCATGGACGTGGCCGAGACCGGCCTGGCCGAGCTGACCAAGCATGTCGACTCCCTGATCGTCATCCTGAACGAAAAGCTGGAAGACATCTACGAAGACGAATCCATGCTGGACTGGATGAAGCATGCCGACGACGTGCTGAACAACGCCGTCGCCGGTATCGCCGAGATCATCAACGTGCCGGGCCATATCAACGTCGACTTCAACGACGTCAAGACCATCATGAGCGAGCAGGGCAAGGCCATGATGGGCACCGCGACCGCTTCGGGCGTGGACCGCGCGCGCATCGCCGCCGAACAGGCAGTGGCATCGCCGCTGCTGGACGGTATCGACCTGTCGGGCGCCAAGGGCGTGCTGGTGAACGTCACCGCATCGCGCAGCCTGAAGGGTAAGGAAATCAAGGAAGTCATGGCCGCCGTGCGCGCCTTCGCCGCACCGGACGCCGCGATCGCACAAGGTATCGCCTACGACGACGAGATGGGCGACGAACTGCGCGTGACCGTGGTCGCGACCGGCCTGGGCAAGAACAAGACCAACATCTCGCTGGTGCAGCCGCAGCAGATGCTGCATACCGGCACCTACGGTTCGCCGATGATGGCGGGCGCCGCCGCTACTGTTTCCGCAGGCAACGTGCGCATGGGCTCGATCAGCACCGGCGGCGCCGATGCAGGCATGAAGCAGCCGGCCGTGTGGCGCCGCGAGCAGGCCTCCGAGCAGGTCCGCGCGATGCAGAACAACGGCGTCGAAACCTACGACATCCCGGCCTTCCTGCGCAAGCAAGCCGACTAAGCTAGAGCAAACTCCAGCCGGCTGACCACCGGCGCTCCATGATGCGAAAGCCCGTACTGTCCAAGCAGTACGGGCTTTTTGTTTGCGCCAGCAAATTCGGGGTCAAATTCGCAAATTCGGGGTCAGAGCACATTCCGACAGAAATTCGGGGTCAGACCACTTTTTAGGGAAATTGCTTTCCTTGCCAGGAAGCGGGCCGGCTGCAGCTTGACGAGCGTCAGCGCTGGGCGGAGAGGCCGTGAGGTCTCAATAAACTAGCCACTGGAACATTGTTCAAAAAAGTGCTCTGACCCCGACTTATCAGAAAAAAGTGCTCTGACCCCGAATTTCTCCAGATCGGGCATACTTGCGGGTTCTGATCATTACAACAAGGAGTACCCACCATGACCATCCAGATCGGCGACCGCCTGCCAGAGTCCACCCTGTCCGAGTTCATCGAGACCGAAACCGAAGGCTGCTCGCTCGGCCCGAACACGTTCAACACGGCCGACCTGGTCAAGGGCAAGACCATCGCCATCTTCGGCCTGCCGGGCGCTTACACCCCGACCTGCTCGGCCCAGCACCTGCCGGGCTACATCCAGCTGGCCGACCAGCTGAAGGCCAAGGGCGTCGATGAGATCTGGTGCGTATCGGTCAACGACGCCTTCGTGATGGGCGCCTGGGGCCGCGACCAGAAAGCCACCGGCATCGTCCGCATGATGGCCGACGGTAACGCCGCCTTCAGCAAGGCCCTGGGCCTGGACGCCGACTTCTCGAAGCACGGCATGGGCACCCGCAGCAAGCGCTACTCGATGCTGGTCGTCGACGGCGTGGTCAAGCAGCTGAATGTCGAAACCGCCGGCTTCGAGGTATCCTCGGCAGAAAAGCTGCTGGAACAGCTGGGCTAATCTTTACGCAACGCACACGAACGGCGCTGCGGCGCCGTTTTTTATCGCCATGATCATCAATACCGAATCGCCCGACCAGCCTGAAGTACGGTCCATGCTCGAACGCCTCGACGCTTACTGCGCGGCGCTGTACCCGGCCGACAGCAATCATCTGATGGATATCGACTCGCTGACGCAGGGCGACGTGCTGTTCCTGGTCGCGCGCGACGTCGACGGCAGCGCGGTCGGCTGCGCGGCCCTGGTCAATCGCGATGGATATGGCGAAGTGAAACGCATGTTCGTCGACGAGAACCGGCGCGGCCTTGGCGCCGGCCGCCAGCTGCTCGAGCACATCGTCATCTTCGCCCGCATGTGCGGCCTGCGCGAACTGAAGCTGGAAACCGGCATCCACCAGCCGGAAGCCATCGGCCTGTACGAAGGCTCCGGCTTCGCGCGCTGCGGCCCCTTCGGCGACTACAAGGACGATCCGCTGTCGGTGTTCATGGAGAAGCGCTTGTGAAAACGAAGGCAGGCTTGAGCGGCATGAGCGGGAACATCCGCAGCATCCAGGCGATGCTGGCCGCGGTGCTGATGTTCTCGATCATGGACACGATCATGAAGCTGCTGTCCGCCGAATTCCCGGCGATGCAGGTGGCGGCGCTGCGTTCGCTCTCGTCGCTGCCGCTGGTTTGCGTCTACGTGGCCTGGCGCGGCGGCTTCAGGGCTATCATGCAGGTACGCTGGCCCCTGCACCTGCTGCGCGCGGTCATCGGCATCGCCATGCTGGCCCTGTTCGCCTACGGCGTGCGCGGCCTGTCGCTGGCCGAGGCCTATACGATCTTCTTCATCGGTCCGATCCTGATCACGGCGCTGTCCGTGTTCGTGCTGAAGGAGCGCGTGAACCGCGCGCGCTGGCTGGCGATCGCGATCGGCATGGCCGGCGTGCTGGTGGTGCTGCGCCCCAGCGGCGACGGCTTCATGACCCTGGGCGGCCTGGCGATCCTGGTGGCAGCCGTGTGCTACGCGGTGTCGGCCGTGACCGGGCGGGTACTGGCGCGCACCGATTCCAGCGAGCAGATGGTGTTCTGGCTGATGCTGATGATGGCGCTTGGCGCGACCGTGCTCGCCCTGCCTGACTGGACCCGGGTCGAGACACGCCACCTGCCGCTGCTGGGCGGCCTGGCCCTGAGCGGCTTCCTGGCCCAGCTGGCCCTGACCGAAGCCTTCAGCCACGGCGAAGCCTCGGTGGTCGCGCCCTTCGAGTACACGGCCCTGGCCTGCGGCATTGCGATCGACTGGGTGTTCTGGCACACCTTGCCCGACAAATACACGCTGATCGGCGCCGCCATCATCATCGGCAGCGGCCTGTACCTGATTCGCCACGAAACCTCCCACGCCGAGGCCGAACATCCCTGAAAACGTGGTGTTCCTGCCACCGGCACCCCGGGGCCTCGGGCGAACAAAATGGGCCTCCTATATAATCGCAGGATGCTCAAACAAAGAACAATCAAACAGCTGGTGCGTACGACAGGTGTCGGTTTGCACTCGGGCACCAAGGTCGAGCTGACCCTGCGCCCGGCGGATCCGGACACCGGCATCGTGTTCCGCCGCGTCGATCTCGACCCCATTGTCGAGTTCCCGTCGAACGCGGAAATCGTCGGCGACACCCGCATGGCTTCGGTCCTCAGCAAGGACAATGCGCGCGTCTCGACCGTCGAGCACCTGATGTCGGCCTGCGCCGGCCTCGGCATCGACAACCTGTATGTGGACGTCACCGCCGAAGAGATTCCGATCATGGACGGCTCGGCCTCGTCCTTCGTCTTCCTGCTGCAGCAGGCCGGCGTGCAGGAGCAGGGCGCCGCCAAGAAATTCATCCGCGTGCTGAAACCGGTCGAAGTGCGCCAGGGCAGCGGCAACAACGAGAAGTGGGCCCGCTTGAGCCCGTTCGACGGCTTCAAGCTCGACTTCTTCATCGAGTTCAACCACCCGGCTGTCGACGGCACCATGCAGCGCGCTGAAGTCGACTTCGGCAAGGTCTCCTACGTGCACGACGTCGCGCGCGCCCGCACCTTCGGCTTCATGCAGGACGTCGAAAGCCTGCGCGGCATGGGCCTGGCCAGAGGCGGTTCGCTCGAAAACGCGATCGTGATGGACGAGTACCGCATCCTGAACGCGGACGGCCTGCGCTACGAAGACGAGTTCGTGCGCCACAAGATCCTCGATGCGATCGGCGACCTTTATCTGGTCGGCCATCCGCTGCTGGCCAGCTACGAAGCGCACAAGTCCGGCCACGGCCTGAACAACCTGCTGCTGCGCGAACTGCTGGCGCATCCGGAGGCGTACGAGATCGTGAGTTTTAGTGAACAGGCGCGGGCGCCGGAGTCGTATGGGGCGCAGATGGAGCGGGAGTGGGCGCTGACCTAAGCGCTCGCACGTTCACGCGGCCTCAAAACGTCGTCCCCGCGAAGGCGGGGACCCAAGTTCGGCGCGATCCACCAAAGTTCCAAGCTACCTCGTTGCACGCAAACTTGGGTTCCCGCCAAGGCGGCCGGCTAGGTCGGGAACGACGAGTTAACGGTTCTTCCTTTTCTCCGCCAGCCGCCTGATCGCCGCAATCAGTTCCGCATTCTGCGGCGAAGCCGGCAGCGCATCCCCCAGCTCCTCGAACGCCTGCACCGCCGTCGGCGGCAATTCCAGCGAGGACGGCTTCATGATGTCGTCCTGCACAGGCATGGCCCGCCCCACCTGGATCTTGATCCGCACCGAATCCACCTGCCAGCCCTTTTTCTGCAGCGCCGCCTGCAGCTTGGGCGCCTGCTGCTTGAGCTTGGCCGCGACGGCCGAGGAGGGCACGGCCAGGGTCAGCACGCCTTCCTGGATGGACAGGGTCTCGCAGTTGGCATACATAGGCGGCAGGATCAGGCGCACGTCCTTTTGCAGGCTGGCCATGCGCGTCGCCGCCGGCAGCAGGCTGGCCAGGCGGTGGTTACGGCGTAGAAAGTCGGTCGCCTCGATCGACGTGCGGCGGACCTTGGTGCCGTAGATATGATAGGGAGGCTTGGGTGACTGCATGGGCGGAACATACCACAGCCAGCCCGGCGCATAAAGAAAGCTACAGTAAACGCCCTTTCGAGTGCAATTTGATAACATTCTTTGTCCGCTTGCACTTGTGATACGCCCCTTCACCCCCAAGTGTGGCCGGATCGCATGATAAAATCGGTGGCTTTTTGCCATAGGCGGTCTTCGGCGGATATTATTTTGATATCATCCATGGCTTTTTCGCGGCGTACTTTTTAAGAACACAGCATGTCATTCCTGACCAAGATTTTCGGCAGCCGTAACCAGCGTCTGCTCAAGCAATACCAAAAAACCGTGCGCGACATCAACGCGCTCGAGCAGCAGATGGAAAAGCTGTCGGACGCCGAGCTCCAGGCAAAAACTCCCGAATTCAAGGAAAGGATCGCCGGCGGCGCGACGCTCGACGACATCCTGCCCGAGGCCTTTGCGGTCTGCCGCGAAGCCGCCAAGCGCGTCATGAAGATGCGTCACTTCGACGTGCAGCTGATTGGCGGCATGGTCCTCCACTACGGCAAGATCGCCGAGATGGGCACCGGCGAAGGTAAAACCCTGATGGCGACCCTGCCGGTCTACCTGAACGCGCTGTCCGGCAAGGGCGTGCACGTGGTGACCGTCAACGATTACCTGGCGCAGCGCGACGCCGACCAGATGGGCCGCCTGTACGGCTGGCTCGGCCTCACCACCGGCGTGAACCTGTCGCAGATGGATCACGACAGCAAGCAGCAGGCCTACGGTTCCGACATCACCTACGGCACCAACAACGAATACGGCTTCGACTACCTGCGCGACAACATGGTCTACGATGCGAAGGAGCGCGTGCAGCGCGGCCTGAACTTCGCCGTGGTCGACGAGGTGGACTCGATCCTGATCGACGAGGCCCGCACCCCGCTGATCATCTCCGGCCAGGCCGAGAACCATACGGACCTGTACCACAAGATCAATGAAGTCCCGCCGCTGCTGACCCTGCAGATCGGCGAAGAGACGCCGGACGGCAAGGGCCAGGTCGAAGTCCCGGGCGACTACACCAAGGACGAGAAGGCGCACACCGTGCTGCTGACCGAGGCCGGCCACGAGAAGGCCGAAGCCATCCTGACCAAGATGGGCCTGCTGCCGGAAGGCGCCTCGCTGTACGACGCCGCCAACATCACCCTGATCCACCACCTGTACGCCGCCCTGCGCGCCCACGTCCTGTACCACAAGGACCAGCACTACGTGGTGCAGAACAATGAAGTGGTGATCGTCGACGAATTCACCGGCCGCCTGATGACGGGCCGCCGCTGGTCCGACGGCCTGCACCAGGCCGTGGAAGCCAAGGAAGGCGTGCGCATCCAGAACGAGAACCAGACCCTGGCCTCGATCACCTTCCAGAACTACTTCCGCATGTTCACCAAGCTGTCCGGCATGACCGGTACCGCCGACACGGAAGCCTACGAATTCCAGGAGATCTACGGCCTCGAGACCGTGGTGATCCCGCCGAACCGTCCGTCGCAGCGCAAGGACCGCCAGGACCAGGTGTACAAGTCGGCCGAGGAAAAATACGGCGCGATGCTGAACGACATCCGCGACTGCTACGAGCGCGGCCAGCCGGTGCTGGTCGGCACCACCTCGATCGAGAACTCGGAACTGCTGTCCGGTATCCTGTCCAAGGCCAACCTGCCGCACAACGTGCTGAACGCGAAGCAGCACGCCCGCGAAGCGGAAATCATCGCCCAGGCCGGCCGTCCGCAGATGATCACCATCGCCACCAACATGGCGGGCCGCGGTACCGACATCGTCCTCGGCGGCATGGTCGAGAAGCAGATCCAGATCATCGAGGCCGACGAGGCGCTGTCGCCCGAGCAGAAGCAGGAACAGTCGCAGAAGCTGCGCGACGAATGGCAGTCGCTGCACGACCACGTGGTGGCGCAGGGCGGCCTGCACATCATCGGTACCGAGCGCCACGAATCCCGCCGCGTCGACAACCAGCTGCGCGGCCGTTCGGGCCGCCAGGGCGATCCGGGCTCCTCGCGCTTCTACCTGTCGCTGGACGATCCGCTCCTGCGCATCTTCGCCGGCGACCGCGTGCGCGCGATCATGGACCGCCTGAAGATGCCGGAAGGCGAACCGATCGAGGCCGGCATCGTGAGCCGCTCGATCGAGTCGGCGCAGCGCAAGGTCGAGGCCCGCAACTTCGACATCCGCAAGCAGCTGCTCGAATACGACGACGTCGCCAACGACCAGCGCAAGGTGATCTACACCCAGCGTAACGAGCTGCTGGAATCGGTCGACATCTCCGAGCTGATCGCCTCGCTGCGCACCGGCGTGTTCACCGACGTGGTGCGCACCTACGTGCCGGCCGAATCGGTCGAAGAGCAGTGGGACATCCCTGGCTTGAGCCGCGTGCTGAACGACGAGTGGTCGCTCGAGGTGCCGCTGGCGCAGATGCTGGAAGACGAGCCGAACCTGAACGACGACGACATTCTCGAGCGCGTGCTGGCCGCCGCCGACGAGTCGTACAACAGCAAGGTCGCGATCGTCGGCAAGGACGCGTTCGGCGGCTTCGAGCGCAACGTCATGCTGCAGAATATCGACACCCACTGGCGCGAGCACCTGGCGGCGCTGGACCACCTGCGCCAGGGTATCCACCTGCGCGGCTACGCCCAGAAGAACCCGAAGCAGGAATACAAGCGCGAAGCCTTCGAGCTGTTCGGCGCCATGCTGGACCAGATCAAGAACGAAGTGATCCGTACCGTCATGACGGTCCGCATCCAGACCCGCGAGGAAGTCGAAGCGGCGGAAGCGGCCATGCAGGCGGCCGCTGCGCACCTGGAAAACGTCAACTACCAGCACGCCGATTTCGATCCGACGGCGGCGCCGGAAGAACTGATGGCGCCCCAGGCAGCCACCGCTGGCACCACCGCGGTGAGCGATGACCCGGCCACCACCTACATGGGCATGAAGGTCGGCCGCAACGACCCTTGCCCTTGCGGCAGCGGGAAGAAGTTCAAGGCTTGCCACGGCAAGCTGGCGTAAGCCGAAAAAACACCGTCGTCCCCGCGAAGGCGGGGACCCAAGTTTTGCGTGCGCTATCGAAACGCATACAAACTTGGGTCCCCGCCTTCGCGGGGACGACGTTTTTTGGGCCAACGATTATTGTGGCGCGCTCAACCCCTTCCGTAACCAGGCAAGCGCCTCCTCGCTGATCCCCGACCCCTTGCGCAGCACCGGTTCTTCTTCGGTCGCGCGGCGGAAGGCCGCCACCACCTGCGGGTCGGTGCCGACCATGTCATGGAACAGTGCCATCCACTGGCGCCCCAGCGCCTGCGAGGCCGGCTGCGCGGCGTCCGGATCGAGGCGCATCTGTTCGCGCACTTGCCCGATCAGGACCGTCCATTCGTGGCCCCGGCTGGTCCAGTGGTGGCGCATGCGGGCGAGCACCTCCGGCGGCAGGTACTTTGCCCAGGCTTCGTTTTTCACGGCGCCGATCGCGGCCATCACGTAGTCCATCAGCTCGGGCGAAACCGCGCCCGCTTCCTTTTCGCGCTGGACCATGAGATTGATGCGGGCGGCGAATTCGGCGTCGCCGCCGGTGCCGCGTCCGAAGGTGTCCAGCCAGCGCCGCGCGAAGGCCTTGGCCGTGTCCGAATCCGGCGCCACCCTGGTACGGATCATGTCCATGGCCTCGTCGACCAATGCCTTGAATTGCGCCTTGATCGTCTCGTCGTGATACATCGGAATCCGCGCCAGTTCATCCTGCGTAAAGTATTTTTCGTACATGCTCATCTGCTCCAGTGAGTCCAGCCAGGTGGACAGGTCCGGCTGGCCGCCTGCCGCCAGTTCGTCGTGCAGGCGCTGCAACTGCTCGCGCACCCGCGCCGCTTCACGGATCTGGCGGTCGAGCGCGGCAAGCTGCCGCTCGACCACGGCCAGCGGACTGCCCGCCGGACTGTCCAGGTAAAGGCCGATGTCGGCCAGGCTCATGCCGAAGGAACGCAGGGCCTGGATCTGGTGCAGGCGCGCCACGTCGTCGCGGTCGTAGAGCCGGTAGCCGGCATCGGAACGCGCCGAAGGCTGGAGCAGCCCGATGCTGTCGTAATGGTGCAGCGTGCGGACCGTCAGCCCGGCCAGCGCGGCGAGTTCTCCCACTTTCAGCATCGTTCAGCTCCTTTGTTCAGCGTGGACCCAGTCTGGAGCCTCACGTGGCGTGAGGGTCAAGGGGATTGAGGCGGGGCGTGACGAAAGCGCTTCTCCTCATGCCACAAGGTGACGAACAAGGTCATCACCACCGGCCCGACGAACAAGCCGATCAGCCCCAGCGTCTCGACCCCGCCCAGGATGCCCAGCAACACCGCCAGGAAGGGAAGCTTGGTGGCGTTGCCGATGATGGCCGGACGCACGAAGTGGTCGGCCACGAACAGCACGACGAAACCCCAGGCGGCGACGGCTGCGGCGGCTGCCGCATTGCCCTGGTAGAGCAGCAGGGCAGCCACCGCGCCGAAGGCCAGCGGCGCACCGAAAGGAATGATGGCCAGCACGCCGGTGGCGGCCGCCCACAGCACGGCCGAGGGCACGCCGGCGAACTGGTAGCCGATGCCCAGCAGGACGCCCTCGGCCAGGCCGACCAGCACCAGGCCGTTGACGGTGGCGCGCACCGCGGTCGGCACCTTCAGCGCGTACAGGCTCCAGCGCTCGGCGCCGATCAGGTGGGCGCCCAGGGCGTTGGTCTGGCCCTGCAGCGCGTGGCCGTCCTTGTAGAAGAAGAACAGGCAGAGGAAGGCGAAGCCGATGTCGATCAGGCGGTGCAGGGTGCCGCTACCGACCCGCTTGAGCACCTCGCTGGCGGATTGCATATGGCCCACCGAGCTGTCCTGCAGAAGATGCCCGAGGCCGTGCGGCTGGCCCAGCGTGGCCTGCCACCAGTTGTAGATGGCATCGCCGGCCATCGGGATCCGCAGCAGCCATGCCGGCGCCGCCCAGCCTTCGGTGTTGGCGTCGGCAACCAGCTGGGCCAGGGCCGGCGCCTGGTGCGCGGCCTGGGTGACGCCCAGCACCAGCGGCGTGATGAAGGCCAGCGCCGCCAGGAGCGTCACCAGGGCCGCGGCCAGGATCCCGCGCCCGCCCAGCAGGCGCAGCGCGCGCAGGTAGAGCGGCCAGGTGGCGATGCACAGGATCGCGGCCCACAGCAGCGGCAGCACGAAGCGCTGGGTCACGAACAGGGCGGCCAGGATGATCGCCAGCGAAAAGCAGGCGCTCAGGGTGCTGCGTTGGTTCTCGGTCATGGCATCTCCATTCAGGGCGCCGCTCAGGGAGCAGGATCGGGGTCGCGCGGGCGCTTGCTGCCGGCTTCGCGCACCAGGCTCCAGCGCATCTGCAATTCGATCGGCTTGCCGTCCTGCAGGGCAGGGATGTAGCGGCACTGGCCGAGCGCCTCGAGCGCGGCCTGGTCCCAGTCCGGGTAGCCGCTGGCCTGCGCCACGCGTACCTCGTGCACCTTGCCTTCGGCGTCGACGCGGTAGGCGAAGCTGGCGCGCAGCGGCTGGTCCTGGCGCACCACCTCCGCAGGGTAGTCGGGCAGGCGGCAGCTGTCCTCGATGCGTCGGGCCTGCAGCGCGCCCGGCGGCAGGTTCGAGCGCTGCACCACGGCCGGTGCCTGGCCGGTCGAGCTGCGGGCCGCCGGTGCGGTTTTCGGCAGGGCGATCTCCTTGCCGTTGGCAGTCAGCTTCCCGTTGCGGAATTCCAGGTTCGACACCAGCACGTCGTTTTCCAGCTTCGCGAAGCCGCCGCCAAGCAGTTTGCCGACCACGACATCGGTGATGGTCTGCCCCGCGGCGGGCGGCTGCCCCTGGCGCACGGCGACGATGGCGCTGACGTCGCGCACGATCGCCACCGGCACGCGGATCTCGAAGCGGGCCACGATCTTCCTGATCAGCGCCGGCAGGTCCCGCAGGTCGGCCTCGACGGCGCCGGCCAGGCCGATGCGGCCCCGGATGCTGGCCTTGTTGCCGTGGAAGCGGGCGCTGATCTCGTCGATCTCGATGCTTGAACCGCGCAGGATGGCGGCCTTGCCGAAGGTCTGCAGCAGCGGCTTCATGGCGGCCAGCCGCTGCTCGGGCGTCATCGTCTTCAGCTGCGCGCGCTGGCGCTCGCCGGCGGCCTGCATTGCCACCATCGAAGCGCGGTCGATGTTCACGATGCGCATGTCGAAGCGGACGTCCTCGACCTTCTCGCCGGCGGCGGCGATGCTGCCGATGCGCTGCTGGAACTGCATGTCGACGGTCTTCGGGCGCTCCACCGTGCGCCAGTCCATGCGCAGGTCGTCCATCGTGAAGTCTTTGCCGGCATTCGGCGTGGCCGGGGTTTCGCCGTGCACGCGGGCGATGCGCAGCTGGCCGTTGCCGAACCAGAGCTTGTCCGCGGCTTGCCGCTGGCGCCCGCTCAAGGTCATGCCCTCTGCGCTCAGGCGCATGGCCGGGTCTTCGGCCGCCAGCGTGTTCCAGTGACCCTTGAAATCGACCGCCTTGCCGGCCTTGTCCATGTCGAATTCGACCAGCGCTTCGTCCCAGTCCACGCGCGATTTGTCCGGGCCTTCGTAGTGCAGCGGCTGCAGGCGCATGCGCCAGGCCAGGCGGCCCGGTCTGGGCTGCTGCCTTTCGAAGCTCAGCGGCCGGTCGTTGCCGAAGATGGCGCTCAGCTTGGCGGCGGTCTCCGGGCTGTAGCGCAGCGCCGCCAGATTATCCAGCTGGACGGGCAGGGGCAGGCGCGGGTCCTGGGCCAGCTGCAGTTCACGCGCAGCGGACTGCATGGCGTCCATGACCGGGCCGGGGGCTGGCCGGGTGGCGGGTTTGACCTCGTCCGCAGCAGCGGGAAGCACTAGCAGCGAAGCCGCCAGCAGCGAAGTGGTAAGCGCAGTTTTCACGGGGACGGGTCCGCTTGTTGTAATGTTTCTAATTATTAACGAGCCGGCTTAAAAAGTCATTAACGGCCGGGGTGGCGCGCCCTGCATGCCGCTGGCGGTACAATAACGGATTCGTTGATTTTCCCTCTAGATTTCCTTTTAGCGAAGAGAACACCATGGCCGTCAATTCCCCCCTGCCCGTCGCCAGTGAGCTGAAGCCCGTGAACGGCATCGACATCGGCTTTGCCGAAGCCGGCATCAAGAAGCCGAACCGCAAGGACGTCCTGCTGATGACACTCGCCGAGGGCGCCACCGTCGCTGGCGTGTTCACCAAGAACCGCTTCTGCGCCGCGCCGGTCCAGGTGAGCAAGGCCAACCTGGCGGCCGTCTCGAATGGCGGCAAGCCGATCCGCGCGCTGGTGGTCAACACCGGCAACGCCAATGCCGCCACCGGCGAGCAGGGCTTGCAAAGCGCGCGCACCACCTGCGAGGAAGTCGCGCGCCTGCTCGGCATCGACGCCCAGCAGGTGCTGCCGTTCTCCACCGGCGTGATCCTGGAACAGCTGCCGGTACAGAAGATCGTCGCCGCGCTGCCGGCCGCCGTCTCGAACCTGAAGCAGGACAACTGGTTCAATGCGGCGGAAGCCGTCATGACCACCGACACCCAGCCGAAAGCGGCCTCGCTGACCGCCACCATCGGCAGCCACACGGTCACGATGACCGGCATCAGCAAGGGCGCCGGCATGATCAAGCCGAACATGGCGACCATGCTGGGCTACCTGGCCTTCGACGCCAAGGTCGCGCAGCCGGTGATGGACGAACTGGTGCGCTACGCCGCCGACCGCTCCTTCAACTGCATCACCATCGACGGCGACACCTCGACCAACGATTCCTTCATCCTGGTGGCGACGGGCGCCGGTTCGCTGGTCATCGATTCGGTCGACAGCCCGGACTACATCGCCCTGCGCGACGCCGTTACCGGCATCTCGACCCACCTGGCCCAGCAGATCATCCGCGACGGCGAAGGCGCCACCAAGTTCATCACCATCTCGGTGGAGCAGGGCCGCGACATGGAAGAGTGCCGCAAGATCGCGTATTCCATCGCCCACTCGCCGCTGGTGAAGACCGCCTTCTTCGCATCGGACCCGAACCTGGGCCGCATCCTGGCAGCGATCGGCTATGCCGGCGTCGACGACCTCGATACCTCCAAGCTCGACCTCTACCTGGACGACGTGCTGGTGGCGAAGGCCGGCGGCCGCAATCCGGACTACAAGGAAGAAGACGGCCAGCGCGTGATGAAGAAGGCCGAGATCCTGGTGCGCGTCGAACTGGGACGCGGCGATGCGAACAGCACCGTCTGGACCTGCGACCTGTCGCACGACTACGTCTCGATCAACGCCGACTATCGTTCGTAATTCGTCCGTATGAATCAGCTGGAGCAATTCCTGCATCGCGCCGAAAGCCTGCTGGCCAGGGTCGAAGCGATGCTGCCGCCCGCCGTGCCGCGCGAGACCGAATGGGGGCGCAGCTTCGCCTTCCGCTGGCGTAAACGTCCGGGCGGCGGCGCCAACGCCGGCAAGTACCTGCAGCCGGTGCTGCACGCATCGGACATCAGGCTCGACGACCTGCAGCACGTCGGCCGCCAGAAGGACGAGATCGAGCAGAACACCCGCCAGTTCGTGCAGCGCCGTCCGGCCAATAACGTGCTGCTGACGGGCGCGCGCGGCACCGGCAAATCCTCGCTCATCAAAGCCTGCCTGAACGGCTTTGCCAGCCAGGGCCTGCGCCTGATCGAAGTCGACAAGGCCGATCTGGCCGACCTGCCGGACATCGTCGACCTGGTGGCGGGGCGCCCGGAGCGCTTCGTGATCTTCTGCGACGACCTCAGTTTCGAAGAGGGCGAAGCCGGCTACAAGGCGCTGAAGGTGGCGCTGGACGGCAGCGTGGCGGCGCAGTCGGACAATGTGCTGATCTACGCGACCTCGAACCGGCGTCACCTGATGCCGGAAAAGATGTCGGATAATGCCGGCTACAGCCACGGCGACGACGGCGACCTGCATCCCGGCGAAACCGTCGAGGAAAAGATCTCGCTGTCCGAGCGCTTCGGACTGTGGCTGTCCTTTTATCCGTTCAAGCAGGACGACTACCTCGACATCGTCGCGCACTGGCTGCACAGCTTCGGCTGCTCGCCGGCGCAGATCGAGGCGGCGCGCGCGGACGCCCTGCGCTGGGCCTTGCAGCGCGGCTCGCGTTCGGGCCGCGTGGCCTGGCAGTTCGCCAAGGATTACGCGGGCAAGCTGCCGCCCGCACCGGTGCAGGAGCAAGTGGATGTCTGAAGTCAAAAAGCCGATCGACGTCGCGGTCGGCATCTTGATGCGCGAGAACGGCGACGTCCTGCTGGGCCAGCGCCCCGAAGGCAAGCCCTATGCCGGCTACTGGGAATTCCCGGGCGGGAAAGTGGAGCAGGGCGAGGACATCTTCCACGCCCTGCAGCGTGAATTCGTCGAGGAGCTGGGCGTGCAGGTGGTCAGCGCCGAACCTTGGTGCTGCGTCGAACACGTCTACGAGCACGCCCACGTGCGGCTCTATTTCTACATCAGCCGCGAGTGGACGGGCGCGCCGCAAAGCCTGGAAGGCCAGGCGTTCGCGTGGCAGGGCGGGTATTCGGTGAGTCCGCTGCTGCCGGCGACGATTCCTTTACTGGAGTGGCTGGACCGGGTGCGCTATCCAGGCTGAGCCTGGTGTCCTAGACCAGCGCACGATTCTGCGAAATCGACCGGTTGAACTCGAGCCAGCCACTACCAAGTTCGGTGACCTTGTACGCGTTATCGATACGCTGCAAAAACAGGTTCGATTCCAGCCAGAGCCGGATTTCGTCGCTCATCATGAGCGCATTCATACCGGATTGGATGCTGTTGAGCGCACGTACGCAGGCAAAATGCCTTAGCGCTTGCCGGCCTTTCAAAGTAATGACACGTTTGCCATCGTCATCCAGTTGAATCAGGGCGAACCGTTGCAATTCGACGGGGCACTCGGCAATCGTCATCCGGTGCATGCCGGTGTCCGCTTCGAAGCGGAGACGGTGCAGGATTGCCATCCCGGCCGCGTCGAGCGTGACAGGCCCGTCGTCGTCAGCCGATGATCGATGCTGGTCCACGAATGCAGAAGGCGCTTCATGGAGACGGCGTCGCTGGGCGCGGCGTTCTTCGGGAATCGCCAGCACACGCTCGACCAAATCTTCCTCAAGCCCATTGCGCAAGAGGAGATTTTTCGCTGCGGCGTTGCCGAAACCGCGCCGCATGGCGAACATGGTGCGCAGAACTTTTGCGGTGACGCTATCGGTACGTCGGTCTCCCGAGCGTCGGTCGGTTTGCGTAACGAGTGCCATGATCGCCAAAGGACATTTTGATAATTAATAATAACAAGAAATTATCAAAATTACACTCGCGCTCTCGCATCACTGTCCGGCCCCGTTCCACGACATCGACGGCGGCGCCTGCCGCGGATCCGCGCCCCATGTCTTGTTCGGTTCCGGCCCCATGGTGAAAACAAAGGTGCCGCCGTTCGCGATGTCGGCCTGGCTGAACCACGGTTTGGTCCAGGGCTTGCCGTTGAAGGTGGCCGACTGGATGTACATGTTGCGGGCCGAGTTGTTGCGCGCGACGATCTCGAACACCTTGCCATTGCCCAGGCGGAGGCGAACCTGGTCGAAGACCGGGCTGCCCAGGATGAAGTCGGAGGTCGAAGGATCGACCGGGTAGAAGCCCATCGCGCTCATAACATACCAGGACGAGGTCGAGCCCTGGTCGTCCATGCCGGGATAGGCGTAGCCGCTGGCATCGCTGCCGTACAGGCGGTCGAGAATACGGCGCACCAGCGCCTGCGTTTTCCAGGGCTGGCCACTCCAGGCATACAGGTAGGGCGCCTGCTGGTCCGGCTGGTTGCCCTGCACGTATTGGCCGATCATGCCGGTGCAGTCGCGGCAGATGCCCTTGGGCTTGTAAGGCGTGGAGAAGAAGGCGTCGAGCTTGGCGTTGAAGGCGGCGGGTCCGCCGAGCAGGCCGATCAAACCGTGCACGTCCTGCGGCACCAGCCACAGCGTGGACCAGCCGGAGGCTTCCTTCATCATGAAGTTGTAATAGGGCTCGCCGGGGTCGAAGGGCGAAATCCACTTGCCGTCTTCGGTGCGGCCGCGCATGAAGCCCACCGACCCATCGAACACCTTGCGGTAGTTGGCGGCGCGGCGCAGGAACATCGCCGCATCGTCCAGCTTGCCGAGCCGGCGCGCCATATCGGACAGCGCGTAGTCATCCCAGGCGTATTCCAGGGTCTTGGCGACGCCCGCCTTGCCGCCGGCGTAGGGCGGGCTGGGATTACCCGGCGGGATGATGTCCGAGATCCAGCCGTTCTGCATGTACTCGGCCAGGTAGCCGCGCGGCCCCTTGGGATCCATCGCGTTCTTGCGCAGGTAGTCGTACGCGGCGGCGTAGTCGAAGGAGATCCCGCGCCGCATGGCGCCGTCGTAGAGGAGCACCGCGTGGTCGCCGTGGAAGGAGGTGTTCATGTAGCCGCGTTCGCGGGCCATGTCGAGTTCGGAATGCATGATGTCGCGCACGACCTCCGGCTCGAGCAGCATCAGCAGCGCGATCTGGTTGCGGCCGGTGTCCCAGAACGGCACCGGCCCGTAGTGGTCGTATTCGGCCGTGACGGTATGGCCGTCGGCGCCGGTGAAGGGCTCGCCCTTGCGCGCCACCAACCATGGGCTGGCAAAGGAGTGGTACAGGGTCGAGTAAAACAGCATGCGCTGCTTGGGCGTGCCGCCGCGGACTTCGACGCGGTCGAACAGCTGCGACCAGGCGGCGCGCGCCTGCGCATGCATGCGCTCGAAATCCCAATCCGGCGACTCGGCGCGCAGGCGCTGCTCGGCTTCGGCGGCGCTGTAGCCGTGGGCGATCCGCATCAGCACCTGTTCGCCGGCTTTGGTGGCGAAGCTGGCATAGGCGCCGGCATTGCCGCCGGAGATCGTGCGGCGGCCGGCCTGGACGTCCTTGTCGCCGAGCGTGTTCCACTGGTTGTCGTGGACCGCGCGGAAGGTGCCGAAGCCCGTAAAGGGACGCGAGAACTCGGCGACGAACCAGGGACCGTCCGCGGCCGCGTCCTTGTCCTTTTTCGCCGACAAACCAACGATCTTGCGGTCGCCGACCACCTCGATATTGCCGCCGGCGCGCCGCAGGTCGATGATGACGTTGGCGCGCTGGGTGGCGGGAAAGGTGAAGCGCATCAGGCTGGTCGAGCGCGTTACCGTCAGTTCCACCCTGGTGCGGAAGCTGGTCAGGTCGACCTTGTAATAACCGGGCGAGGCTTTTTCGCTCTTCTTGTCGTAGTAAGCCTCGGTATAGCTTGGCGGCACGGTCCAGTCGCCTACCACAGGCATGATGATGGGCGCGGCTTGCGCCCCATAGGCCGAGCCGCCGCCGGTAAAGCCGATCATGGTCGGGTTGGCATAGGCGTAGTTGGTGTCGACGCCCATCGGATAGCTGAGCTCGACGTTGAGGTTGACCGGCGCAGCCTCGGTCTTGCTTTGCGGGAGACGCGCGCCGGGCGAGGTGAGGCCCGAATACAGCAGCTCGCCGGCCGGCGGCGCGTTGCCGATCAGGACCGGCTGATCGAGGGGCGCGCTGCCGACCAGGGGATTGGCGAGATCGACGGCCTTTTGCGCATGGGCGGCGCCGGGGCCGGCGAATGCCGCGATGGCGGCCAGAATGACACGACAGCGAAGGTGTGCGAGAGTTGTGCTCATGGCCTCTTCCATTGCGGGTGGACTACAGGCAATCTATACAAAGGAAGGTATTGAGCTCAACGAAGTTTCACATTTTGGGGTCAGTTTATTTTTCGCTGACTAAACGGGCGCCGCTTCCTGGCCTTCAATGCCCGGTCGGGTTCATTAACACCGGCCCGCACAAATCCCCCTTGCAGCCAAAGCCCACGATCTGGCCGCGCTCGTTGATCGCCTGCGCATACACGATGTTCCAGCCCGTCGAGGTGTCGATCAGGTCGTTCAGGCTGCGCACGCCCTTGCCCGGCTCGTAGAAGAAGCCGCCGCTGCCGGTCAGCACGGCGCCCACCACCTGGCCGCGATTGTTGATGCCGCGCGCGTCGGACGGCTGCTCCACCAGCACCTTCAACTGGCCCTTGTCCCACAAGGCCGCGCGGTAATCGCCGCTGCCGTCGAGGCTTTCGATCCTGCCGGCGACCTGGCCTCGCTCGTTCAACCGGGCGGCAATGCTGCTGTAGCCGGGGCGCGTCGGCAGGGCCGTCATGGTGCCGTGCTGGTACAGGAAGGCACGCGTCTCGAAGCTGCCGTTCCCGGTCGGCGTGTCGATGAACGAGTTGCCGACGATCTGCCCGCGATTGTTGATGTCGGCGGCGCCGCTGTTGCGGACCGTTTGTCCGAGCGTTCCCAGGTCGGACAGGGCGCCGTGGCGATACAGGAAGGCCATGCCCAGGCCATCGCGGCCGGTGTAGGTGCCGACGATGTCGCCGGCATTGTTGATGCCGGACGCGGTGGCGTTCGTCGCCTGCGGGATCGGCACTTCCCGGGCCACACCGCCGACGAAGATCGCGGCGCGGCGCCGGAACGTCACCGTCGATTGCGACATGCCGACCGCCTGGCCGCGCTCGTTGATGCCTTCGACGAAGACATTGTCGTCGCCGGGCAGCGGCTGCAGCTCGGTCACCTGGCCGTCGCGCCAGCAGAAAGCGCCGGTGGCGCCGGTCCAGAAGCCGCAGATCACGCCCTGGTTGTTGATCGCCATCGCCACGCCGGCGCCTTGCCCCGCCGTGAAGGGAATCAGCGCGACTGGCTGGTAGGGCTTGTTCGGCCCCGCCTGGGCGAGCAGGGGCAGGCTGGCCAGGGCGGCCAGCAGGACGTGGGACAAGCGTGAGTGGGTTTGCACTGGTTTCTCCAATAGTTGCTGCGGGGAAACCAGAATAAAGGCAAGGGCTGACGCGGCCTTGATCTCACTCAAGCGCTAGTTTGTTTAGCCTTTGGCCTGGCGCGCCAGATGTTCCGGATAACGCGCACCTTGCACGGTGATCTGCGAGGCGGCTTGATCGATGCCGGCAAGGTCCTCGGGCGTCAGCTGGAGCGTCGTCGCGCCGATGTTTTCGTCCAGCCGGTGCAGCTTGGTCGTGCCTGGAATCGGCACGATCCAGGGCTTTTGCGCCAGCAGCCAGGCCAGCGCCACCTGGGCCGGCGTCGCGCCCTTTTGCTGCGCGACCTGGCCCAGCAGCTCCACCAGCGCCTGGTTGGCCTTGCGCGCCTCGGGCGTGAAGCGCGGGAGGCTCATGCGGAAGTCATTGCTGTCGAACTGCGTGGTCTCGTCCATCTTCCCGGTCAGGAAGCCGCGCCCTAGCGGGCTGAAAGGCACGAAGCCGATGCCGAGTTCTTCCAGCAGCGGCAGGATCTCGGCTTCCGGTTCGCGCGTCCACAGCGAGTACTCGCTCTGCAGGGCGGTCACCGGCTGCACGGCGTGGGCGCGGCGGATCGTGTCGGCGCCGGCTTCGGACAGGCCGAAGTGCTTCACTTTGCCTTCCTTGATCAGCTCGCCGACGGTACCGGCCACGTCCTCGATCGGCACGTTCGGATCGACGCGGTGCTGGTAGAGCAGGTCGATGATCTCAAGCTTCAGGCGCTTGAGCGAGGCCTCGGTGACGGCGCGGATGTGTTCCGGGCGGCTGTCCAGGCCGGACCAGCGGGAGCCGCCGTTCGGATCCGGCGCGAAGCCGAACTTGGTGGCGATCGCGACCTGGTCGCGCAGCGGCGCCAGCGCTTCGCCGACCAATTCTTCATTGTTGAAGGGGCCGTAGACCTCGGCCGTATCGAAGAAGCTGACGCCGCGTTCGACCGCCGTGCGCAGCAGGGCAATCATGGCCTGCTTGTCCGGCGCCTGGCCGTAGGCGTGGGTCATGCCCATGCAGCCGAGGCCGAGGGCCGAGACTTCGAGCTTTCCTAATCGTCGTTTCTGCATCGCGCGCTCCTGAGAAGGTGAACGGCGACTATAGCAGTCCACTCACGATGGCGGGCGTCTCCTTCGTTCCTCGATCCGGCGCGCCAGCGCATCGAGGTGGGCAGGGTCGCGATGCCGTGAACTGCCTGGACCGCACCTGTCCCGGCAGCGGCGCGAGCGGTCGCGGCTCGAACGGCCGCAATCGGCGATGTCGCAGCCGCAGCTGGCCAGATCGAGCAGATCGCCGGCGCCGCCGCAGGCCCGGCCACCATGGCAATGGAGATCGGGCAGGTCGCAGCCGGGCGCATCGCAGGGCAGGTCGCAGACGCCCTGTTCCTTATGGCGCCAAGGATTGCGTACAGGAGACCGTGGATGCGGCCGGGACGGGGCCTGCGCGGCCACCGCAAGGCGTCGGTGCACATGCCCGCACAATTCGAAGCGCCGGTCCAGCAGGCCCAGTCCGCGCCGCAGCCCGAAGCGTTCGATGACGCGGAAGCCGTAGTTGGAGCAGCTTTCGCCGCCCGTCACGGCGCACAGGGCGCAACGATAGCCTTTGTACGGCGAGATCCAGCGCTGGTAGCCGCGGATTGCGGCCAGCGCCAGCCGTAACGCCGGCCCGTCCCTCATGTATGCAGGATGCGGCCGCCCGCGAACGCCCAGTTTTCCCAGCTGGTTTCCTTGAACACCACCATCACGTTTTCCGGATCCAGTCCGGCCGCGCGCAGGCGCTCCATCAGCTCGGCCAGCAGCTTCTTCTTGACCTTCACGCTGCGGCCGACCGACCACAGGATCTCGATCAGCACGAAGTCATCGGTACGGCCACCGGCCACGTCGGGATAGGAAGAATCGAAGCGGAAATCGTCGGCGTCGAGTTCCAGCACGCGCTGGAACTTGTCGGTGTCGGGCACGCCGGTCGAGACCAGGGAGGCGTGCACGGCGTCGAGTACCTTGCCCTTGAACTCAGGGCTTTTCGGTTTGCGGACGGTAAGGGTGACAAGCGGCATTGCTGAATCCCCTTCAATAAAGGCTTACTGGTCGGCCAGCGGATCGTCCTGGTTGTCTTCGGGCGTGGCGCCCGGGATCGTGTACTTTTCCTCGGCCCAGGCGCCGAGGTCGATTTGCTTGCAGCGTTCGGAGCAGAATGGCCGGAACTTGTTCGCGGGCGTCCATTCGACTTTTTTGCCGCAGGTGGGGCAGGCAACGACAGTCATGACTTGAATTCAGAAGTTACAGAGGGTGAGCTCGAATGGTACATCGTCTTCGAGCGGCTTGGGTTTCAGGTCCCCGCCCTGGCTCGTGAAGCGCACCCACAGCATGTATTTGTTGGCCGAGATTTCCGGGATCGCGCCCAGGTTCTCGTCGATGGACAGGCGCAGCATCTGGTAGACCTTCCCCTGCAGCATCTGCTGGTAGCTGCCGGCCGCGGCGATCATCTTGACCGGGCCGCCGGAGTCGCGCAGCAGGCGCAGCACCAGGGAAAGGGCGTCGAACAGCGGCGCCAGCGGCGCGAACCAGGCCGAGATGTCGGCATGGCGCTGGTCGGCGGGACGCTGCTGCCAGGCGTAGTAGGAGGGCAGGTCGAATTCGCAGGCGCCGCCCGGCATCACGGTGCGGCCGCGGATGCTCATCAGCCATTCGTTGTCGCGCACGTTCTGGCCGGTCTTGCCCTGGGCCTTGGCGAGGTTATTGCTGACGGTATCGAGCTCGGCCAGCACGGCGTCGAGCGCCTCGGCGGCGACGGCGGGATTGCTGCGGTAGCTCAGCAGGCTTTGCTTCTGGCGTTCGAGTTCCTGCAGCAGGTCGGACTTGAGGTCTGCGCGGCCTGCCACTTCCAGCATGTCGAAGATCGTCGCGAGGGCGACGTGGTGCTGCAGAGGATGCTCCTGGTTTACAAAGAACTTGAATTTCTCGTACAGGTCCTCGAGCCGCAACAACGTGCGAATCCGCTCGTTGAATGGGTATTCGTAGACGATCAAAGTGGCATTCCTCTCGGCGTAGGCTGGCGCGACCACGTGATTCTGAACCATCGTGGGCAAAATTACAAACGCTCGTTCGGCAGGCTCGCTAATCTTGCCGCTTCGTCAAGATAAAAGGCGTGCAGGCGTTCCACCTGGGGCAGGAGGGCGTCGAGGCCGTCGTCGTTGAGGATCAGGTCGTCCGCCGCAGCCTGGCGCTGGGCGCGCGTGACCTGGGCCGCCATGATGGCGCGCACCTGGGCTTCCGGCAGATTGTTCCGCGCCATCACACGCGCGACCTGCACTTCTTCCGGACAATCGATGGCCAGCACCCGCGCCACCCGTTCGCGCCAGGTGCCGGACTCGATCAGCAGCGGCACCACGAACATCACATAGGGACCGGTCGCCAGCAAGGCTGCCGCCGCCGTCGCTTCGCGGATCTTCGGGTGCAGGATGGCTTCGAGGCGGGCGCGCGCGCCGGGGTCGGCAAACACCAGGGCGCGCATCTTCGCGCGGTCCATGGCGCCGTCCGGGGTGGCATAGTCCGCGCCGAATTCCTGGACCAGGTCCGGCATGGCGGCACCGCCCGGCGCGGTGAGCGCGTGGGCGATCTGGTCGGTGTCGATGACCGCGGCGCCGCGCGCGGCGAACAGGTCGGCCACGGTGGTCTTGCCGCAGCCGATGCCGCCGGTCAGGCCGACGCTGAAGATCTGTTTATCCATTCAAGGCTGGGCGATGCCGATCGCCAGGCGGGTCAGTTCCGGTCCGTAGAAGAGGGCGATCATACCAGCGCCGGCCAGGTAGGGGCCGAAGGGGATGTGCTGGCCCTTCTTGGTGCGGCCGATCACGATCATGGTGATGCCGATGGCCGCGCCGACGAAGGAGGACAGGATGATGATGGTCGGCAGCATCTTCCAGCCGAACCAGGCGCCGAGGGCGGCCAGCAGCTTGAAGTCGCCGTCGCCCATGCCGATCTGCCCGCGCACCAGTTCATAGGTGCGCGCGACGGCCCACAGGAACAGGTAGCCGGCGGCGGCGCCGAGCACCGCTTCGCGCAGCGGCACGAAGTTGCCGTCCAGGTTGATCAGGAGGCCCAGCCACAGCAGCGGGTAGGTGAGGTCGTCCGGCAGTTCCTTGTGGTCGACGTCGATCAGGGTCATCGCGATCAGGAGATAGGTGAAGACCAGCGTCGCCAGTCCCGCCCAGCCGCTGCCGAAGTGCCAGATCAGCAGCCCGGACAGGATGCCGCTCACCGCTTCGACGATCGGGTAGCGGGCCGAGATCGGCGCCTTGCACGCGCTGCACTTGCCGCGCAGGGCCAGCCAGCTGACGATCGGGATGTTTTCCAGCGCCGTGATCTGGTGGCCGCAGTGCGGACAGGCGGAACGCGGCACCATCAGGTTGTAGCGGTCCGGGTGGGGCAGCGGCTTGCCATCCTTGTCCGCGATGTAGTTGTCGATTTCGCGCTGGCGCATGATCGGCAGGCGGTGCACGACCACGTTCAGGAAGCTGCCGATCAGGAGGCCGAAGATGGCGGCGGCGATGGCCGGAATCAGGCTGGCGGGGGCGGCGAATAAGAGGGTGTCCGGATGCATGGCTGATGTGGCAAGGTTTGAAGTGATTCCGTAGATCAACCTATTCTATGGGGTTTTTCAGGCTTTGGGCAGCTGAACATGCTCGCGCAGGAAGGCAAACCACAGTTTCACCCGCTGCAGCTCGCGCGCATCCGGATGCGCCAGGCACCACAGCTCGGTGTCCAGCTCGTCCAGCGGACCTTCCACGATCGCCACCTGCGGCTCGCCCTCGAACATGAACAGCGGCGCCACGCCGACGCCCATCCCGGCCATCACCGCGCCCGCCACCGACAGCACGCTGTTGACGCGGTGGCGCGCCGGCAGCTTCGGAAAGCGCCGGCGGCGCCAGGCTTGCGAAGGATGGTCGGGCAGGCTGTCGTCGAGGACGATCCAGTCGACGCCCTCGGGATAGGGCTTGCCCTGCGCCAGGTAGGCCTTGCTGGCGAAGACCGCGGCGCGCAGCAGGCCCAGTTTCACGCCCGTGAGATGTTCCGGCGGCTTGCGCGTGGCGCGGATGGCGACGTCCGCTTCGCGCCGGCTCAGGTTGGCCAGCTGGTTGGTGGCGACCAGTTCCAGTTCGATGCCGGGATAGCGCTCCGCGAAGCGCGCCGCCAGCGGCAGCAGCAGGCGGTGCAGGATGGTGTCGGTGGTCGTCACGCGCAGCACGCCGCCCGGTTCTCCGCTGCCGCCGCTCACGGCCGCGCGGGCTTCCTGCAGCTGCGACTCGATGCGTTCGGCATGGCCGCCCAGTTCCAGCGCCAGCGGGGTCGGCACATAGCCATGGCGGCCGCGGTCGAACAGGGTCTCGCCCAGCGCCTTTTCGAGGCGCCGGATTGCGCGGAACACGGTCGAGGCGTCCACGCCCAGCCGTTCGGCGGCGCCGTGCAGGGTGCGGCCGCGGATCAGGGCCAGCACCAGTTCCAGTTCGGCGGCGCCCAGCCCGCTCGGGTCCTTCCTATGCAAGTCTGCAATCGATGCTTTCATCCGCGCGTATTTTCATTGTCGGGGTGCATAGCTAGAGTAGCACGGTCGTCCCCCTCATACCGAAAGGAGTTTCACCATGAACGACCGTTATACCGCCTATGCAGCGCTGCTTCTGCGCCTGTCCCTGGGCACGATGTGGCTGGCTCACGGCCTGCTCAAGCTGCTCGTCTTCACCGTCCCCGGCTTTGCCGCCTTCCTCGCGGCGCAGGGCATGCCGGCGCTGCTGGCCTGGCCGGTGGTGCTGCTGGAGCTGGCCGGCGGCACGCTGATCCTGCTGGGCCTGCGCGGCCGGCTGGTGTCGCTGGCCCTGCTGCCGGTGCTGCTCGGCGCCGCCTCCGTCCACCTCGCCAACGGCTGGGTGTTCACGGCCAGCGGCGGCGGCTGGGAATATCCGGCCTTCCTGATCGCGGCATCCCTGATTCACGCGCTGCTGGGCGATGGCGCGCATGCGCTGGCGGCCGCACTGCGCCGCGCCTGGCTCAGTGCTGGCGCTGCTGGGCCCAGCGCCTGAAGTATTCGCCCACCCGCAGGTCGCCGTCGTAGCTCAGATGGTTGTTATCGCGGTACATCAGGCGGCCGTCGACCATGGCGCGGCATTCGCGCTCGTCGCACAGCGCATCCGAAGAGCGGAACCATTCGATGGCCGGGAACTCGCGCTCGAACTGCTTGCGCACCACCTCGTGCTCGGCGATCTCCTTGTCCCAGGCGGCGCGCGGGATGGCGCAGGGCGTGGTGGTGGCGGAGGAGGCGACGCCGGCGCGCTTGATGCAGGTGCGCGGGTCGAAGGATAGAAGCGGCACGTCTTCCATCACGATCACGCGCTTGCCGGCGGCCAGGAAGCGGCGGTAGGTCTCGCGCGCGGCGTCGACGTAGATTTTCGCGTCCGCGCCGGTGTTGAGCTTCAGGTGGGCCGAGAACACGACCGTCTTCACCGAAGGCGTGTTCAGGGCCAGCTCCAGCATCGGCTGGGTCGCCTTCTGGTAGGGATCCTCGCGCCCCGGCAGGCCCCAGTAAGGATGGCGGGTACCGAGGAAGAGCAGGTTCTCGCCCCTGCTCTTGTAGTAATCCGTCAGGCCGGCCACGACGTGGAAGGCATGGCTGTCGCCGAGCAGCACCACGTCCGGGTCGCGCTCCGGCCAGGTGATCAGGCAGTACTCGTAGTCGGAAGCGAAGCCGTAGCGCTGCTTGCAGGCGGCGGCGTTGGCCTTGTCCTCGACGATGATGAGCGCCTTCTGGTTGGCCAGGTTGTCCCGAATCGGCGCGCGTTGCGGCAGCCCTTCGTTCTGGTACAGCCAGCCGCCGGCCAGGCAGGTAGCAGCCATCAGCACGCACAGCAGCCCCACCTGCAGGCGCGCGCGGCGCCCTTTCATGCGGCGCAGCGGGCGCTCCAGCATCTGGTAAGACAGCCAGGCCAGCACCACCGCCGCCAGCACCGCAAACACGCGGATGCGCGGCGCCGGCAGGTGGCCTTCGACGATCTGGGCAAAGGACAGCAGCGGCCAGTGCCACAGGTAGAGCGGGTAGCTGATCAGGCCAATCGCGACCATGGGCCGGCTGCCCAGCACCGCCCGGTTGAACCAGGCGCCCGGGCCGGCGCCGATCAGCAGCATCGCCGCGACGACCGGCGTGAGCGCGCGCCAGCCGGGGAAGCGTTCCGGCGTGGTGAAGGCCAGGCCGAGAGCAAGCAGCAGCACGGCGGCGCCGGCGGCGAGGTTGGCTTTGCCGCCGGTACTGGCCGTGGCCGGCCGGCCGTGGGCCGCGCAAGCCAGCAGCACGCCGCCCAGCAGTTCCCAGGCGCGGCTGAGCGGCGAGTAGAAGGTGGCGGTGGCGTGGTGGACGATGCCGGCCGCGTTCAGCGCGAAGGACAGCAGGGCCAGCACCGCCGTCACCAGCAGCAGGTTGGCGCGCCGGCGCCAGGCCAGCGCCAGCACGGCCGGCCACACGATGTAGAACTGCTCCTCGATCCCCAGTGACCACAGATGCAGCAGGGGCTTGGTGTCGGCGCTGGTGTCGAAGTAGCCGACCTGGGCCCAGTAGAAGAGGTTGGCGGCGAAGCTGGCGCCGCCGCCCACGTGCTTGCCCAGCTGGCCGTACTCGTCGGGGAACAGCGCGTACCAGCCGAACGCGAGGCAGGCCAGCATCACCGCCAGCAGCGAGGGGAAGATGCGTTTCACGCGGCGCGCGTAGAAGCCGGCGATGCTGAACTGGCGTTGCTGGAGTTCGCGCAGCAGGATGCTGGAAATCAGGTAGCCGGAAATGACGAAGAAGACGTCGACGCCGATGAAACCGCCGGGCAGCAGCGCCGGGAAGGCGTGGAACAGGACCACTGCCAGGACGGCGACGGCGCGCAGGCCGTCGATGTCCGGGCGGTAGGGGATATGGGTGGTGGCCGCGCGCCTGGCGAGGGGCGCGGCTGGCGAAGCCGGTGTTGCGATCTTCAAGATGACATTATTAAAGCATTAATTATTTCCTATTTTCATCTATCAGGGTCGCCAGCACAAGTTCAACCTGCCTTCGCCCCCGCAAAGTGCGCTTCGATCTCCTCCAGCGTCTTGCCGCGCGTTTCAGGCAGCAGGAAGGCCGCGGCCAGGAAGTAGACCACCGAGCAGGCCGCGCCGAAGAAGAACACCGCCGAATAGCCGTGACGGCCGACGATGGGCAGGAACAGGGCTGCAAACGCCGTCGAGACGAACTGGTTGACCAGCAGCGCGATGCTCATGCCGTTCGAGCGGATCCGGGTCGGCATCAGTTCGGACAGGGCCAGCCAAACGCACACGCCCGGGCCCACCGCGAAGCTGGCGACGAACACGGCGATCGCCAGCGCCACCTGCCAGCCGCGTTCGGGCGGCGGCAGGGCGCCGAGGCGGGCGCTTTCGATGACCAGCGGCGCGCCGCTTGCTGCAGCCGGATCGGGGAAGGGATTCAGGTGCACGCGGCGGAAGGCCTTGCCCAGCACGCTGTCGGGCTGCACCGCGTCTGCGCGTTTCGCCTGCAGCAGGGGCAGGGCGGGGTCGTCGCTGCGCAGGGTCTGCACATTGGTGAAGGGACCGTAGGCATAGGCGACGGTGAGCACCTGGGTGCCGGCGCCGGGCGCCGCGCCGAGGCGCTGCAGGGTGGCCGCATCCAGGCGCAGGGCCAGGCTGTCGCCCGCCGCCATGCTGGCCACCGCCGCGCCGACGTCGCGCTGGCGCGATTCGGTGTCGTGGAACAGCAGGCCGGCCGCCAGCGAGGCGATCACGATGCCGGCGCTGCCCAGCATCAGCAGCGATTTCCTGCCCAGGCGGTCCACCAGGAACACGGCCAGCATCGTCATCAGGGCGTTGATCAGCTTGAGCATGACGTCGGCCGCATTCGCGGTGGCGCCGGGCAGGCCGGCGCGGTCCAGGATGTTGACCACGTAGGCCAGGATCGAATTGATGCCGGTGGCCTGCGTGCAGGCCAGGATCAGGCAGGCCAGCAGGAAGGGGAAGACGTAGCGGCGCGACAGCAGGGAGTCGGACGCGCTGCGCGCCACCGGCACGCGCTGCATGTCGGCCAGTTCCTGTTCCGCCTCGGCCGGATTGCGGGTGCGCAGCAGGGCCGCGCGGGCCTCGACTTGGCGGCCGCGCCGGGCCAGCCAGCGCGGCGATTCGGCCAGCAGCAGGCAGCCGGCGGTGAACACCACGCCGGGCGCGAGGCACATCCAGAAGATCGCGCGCCAGGCGTGGTCTTTGGCGGCCAGCACCGCCGCCGCGCGCAGCTGTTCGGGCAGCGCGGCCGCGGCCTGGGCCGCCGTCTCCACGCTGCGCGCCTGCACCAGGCCGATCACGGCGGCGGCCACCAGGCCCACCGTCAGCAGCAGCTGGAACAGGGCGGCGCCGCGCCCGCGCTGGCGCGCATGCAGGCATTCGGCCAGGTAGAGCGGCACGATCACGCCGATCAAGCCGCCGCTCACGCCCTGCAGCAGGCGCCCCAGCAGCAGCGGCACGTAGCCGTCGGCCAGCGCGATCATCGGAATGCTGATCACGAACAGCACGCCGGACAAGGCCATGGCGGCGCGCCGTCCTATCAGGTCGGCCAGTGCGCCGGCGAACAGCGAGGACAGCACTGAGCCGAGCAGCACCGCGGCCACGATGAAGCTCAGCTCTTGCGCGCCGAGCTTCCAGGCCAGCGAAGCGGTCGATTCCAGGTAGGGCAGGGCGCCGGCGATGATGCCGACGTCGATCCCGTACAGCAGGCCGCCCATGCCGGCGATGAACAGCAGATAGGCGGTCGAGCGGGAGGGAGAAGCGGAAAGCAGGGAGGTCATCATGGCTCCGTCAAGAAAGATCGATGGCCTCGCCTTCGACGAAGACGGCCAGCGGCTGCAGGGATGCATCGAGGACGACGAGGTCGGCCCAGGCGCCGGGCGCCAGGCGGCCGCGTTCGTGTTCGCCCAGGTAGTCGGCCGGGAAGCGCGAGAGCCGGTCGCTGGCGTCAGGCAGGTCGAGGCCGATGGCGACGAAATTGCGCAGCGCCTGGTCCATGGTCAGGGCGCTGCCGGCCAGCGAGCCGCTGCCCAGGCGCACGCAGCCCTGGCACTTGAACACGCGCTGGCTGCCGAGGGCGTACTCGCCGTCCGGCATGCCGGTGGCCGAGGTGGCGTCGGTCACGCCGTACAGGCGCGGAATCGCGCGCACGGCCGCGCGCAGGGCGCCGGGGGCAACGTGCTGCAGGTCGGGGATGACTTCGGCGTACTCCGCATGTGCCAAGGCTGCGCCGGCCATGCCGGGTTCGCGGTGGTGCAGGGCGCTCATGCCGTTGAACAGGTGGGTGAAGCCGGTCGCGCCGGCCTGCAGGGCCGCGCGTCCATCCTCATAGGTGCCGGCGCTGTGGCCCAGCTGGACCCGGATGCCCATCGCCGCCAGCTGCGGAATCAGTGCGAGGTGGCCTTCGATTTCGGGCGCCAGGGTCAGTACGCGAATCGGCGCGATCGCATGCAGCGCGCGCACCAGGTCCAGGCTGGCGCGCATGACGTCGGGCGGCTGGGCGCCCAGGCGCGCCGGATTGATGAAGGGGCCTTCCAGGTGCACGCCCAGCATGCGCGCGCTGCCGGCGGGGCGCGCGGCGATCGTGCCGGCCAGGCCTTGCAGCGCGTGGCGGATCGCGCTCTCGCGCGCCGTCATCGTGGTGCCCAGCATGGCGGTGGTGCCGTGGCGTGCATGGTGGCGCGCGACCGTGGCGCCGGCCTCGCCGCCCTGCATGATGTCGACGCCGCCGGCGCCGTGCACGTGCAGGTCGATGAAGCCGGGCAGGATCCATGGGCCGCCCGCTGCGGCGGCAGAGTCCTCGCTGATGGCTTCGATGCGTTCGCCGAATCGGATACTGCCTGCGATCCAGCCGTCGGGTGTGAGGATTCTGCCGTGGAGCACTCTCTATTCCGCGATATGTAAGTCGATGCCCAGCTTGAGCAGCCCTTCGCGGTACTCGGGGCTGATGCCGGCATCGGTGATGATGGTATGGATCCGGTCCAGCTGCGCGATGCGGTGCAGGCTGACCCGGCCGAACTTGGAACTGTCGGTCAGGACGATGATGCGCTTGGCGCGCTCGACCATCATGCGGTTCAGGCTCGCCTCCGCTTCATGATGGGTGGTGACGCCGAACTGCAGGTCGAGGCCGTCGACGCCCAGGAACAGCTTGTCGAAGTTGTAGACCTGGAGGCAGGCTTCGGCCTGGCTGCCCTGGAAAGACAGCGACTGCTTGCGCAGCAGGCCGCCGGTCAGGATCAGGTCCACGCCGGGCGCGTCGGCCAGTTCCCAGGCGATGTTCAGGCCATTCGTGGCGACCGTGACGCCGCTGGCGTCGGACAGGTTACGCGCCAGGAAAATGGTGGTGGTGCCGGAATCGATCACGATGTTGTCGCCGGCTTCCACCAGCGAGGCCGCGAAGGCGCCGATGCGCTCCTTCTGCTCGTGGTAGAGGGCGTCCTTCTGGCGCATGGTCTGCTCGGGCGGCGGCACCCGCGTCAGCACCGCGCCGCCGTGGCTGCGCGTGACCAGGCCCTGGCTGCCCAGCGCGGACAGGTCGTGGCGGATGGTCACCGCCGAGACCCCGAGCTGGTCGACCAGTTCGGTCACCTGGACGGCGCCCTGGCGGGCAAGCAGTTGCAGGATCGTTTCGCGGCGCTGGCTGGTATTTCGCATGGTCTCGGTCTCGGCTCGTCGGCGTTGGAAAAGTGCCGAGCTTAACAGATAGCGACGTGCTTGCCGACTGCCGCCATGTTGCGGCTGCAGGCGCGCGCGTACTGGGCCAGCACCAGGCCGATGCGGTGTTCCACCAGCGCTTGCGGGTCGTTCTGCAGGCGGCCCTGCAGCACTTCCAGGTACTGGTCCGGCAGGTACTGGCTGAGCAGGGGCAGCGGGATTCCGCGCCGGCGCAGGTTGGCGAACAGGCGCTCCAGCGCCGCCTGCACCGGGGGCTCGCCCCAGTAGTAGCGGCAACGGTCGCTGAGCGCATAGCGGCGCAGCAGGCGCTGCTCCTCGCTGCTGCCGTGGTAGTGCTTGCGCCAGTGGTCCGGCTTGTCGAGCATGACCTGGTCGAGCACCTGCATCAGATGCGAAACTTCCGGCGCCGATACCAGCTCGTCCTCGATGCTGCACAGCGCCAGCAGGCCCTCGCGCATGGCGAAGGTGGCGGCCGGTCCCACCTTCAGGATCGCGAAGTGGTCGCGCACCATCTGGTGCAGGGCGATCTCGCGCTGGTAGTCGGTCGAGTGGGCTTCGAACACCAGGCCGGGCTGGCCGGCGATGAAGCCGGACAGCGCCGCCGCCGGCGCCGGGTCGTAGTGCTGCACGCTGCTGTGGTCGAAGTCGACGCCCGGCTGCACCACCATCGCGATCACGCGCTTCCAGGCGCCATGCAGGCCGGCGTCGAGGAAGGCGTGGCAATGCACGGACAGGGTGCGGCGTGCGGCATCCGGCGTGGTCGGCGCGCCGGCCTCGTGCAGGCTGGCTTCGCCGCCGGGAACCGGGACCTCGGTGCCGATCACATACACCGGCGGTGCATGGCCGGCGTCGCTTGCCGCGGCATCGGCGATGCGGGCCAGGCGCGCCGAGCGCTCGGCCACGATTTCGTCGGGCAGGCGTTCCGGGTCGTCGGCGCAGCGCATGCTGCAGTCGAGGTGGATCTTGTGGAAGCCGGCGGCGGCGTAGTTCGCCACCAGGGTCTCGGCGTGCAGCATGGCGGTGGCCGCATCCTGGTTCTGCCAGGCGTTGGGCCCGAGATGGTCGCCGCCCAGCACCAGGCGTTCCGCCGGAAAGCCGCGTTCGCGGGCCAGCGCCAGCACATAGTCGCGGTACATCGCCGGCGTCATGCCGGTGTAGCCGCCGAACTGGTCGACCTGGTTCGAGGTGGCTTCAACCAGCAGCGGCGTATCGTGCTCGAGCGCGACGCGCATGGCGGCGGCCAGCACCATCGGATGGCTGCAGCAGACGCTGTACAGGCCTTGCGGCTCGCCGCGCCGGTGCGCCTTGACGATCTCCTGGACGGGGGAAGTCGGGTTCATGGTGTGGCCTTGTCCTTCAGTTGTTGGCGGATCAGCAGCGCCGCGCCGCGCACGCCGCCGGCGTCGCCGAAGCGGGGCGGCAGGATGGGCGGCGGATGGGCGCCGGCAAACAGGTGCCGGCGCAGCGCCTCGGGCAGGTCACGGTACAGGTGGGGCAGGTTCGACAGGCCGCCGCCGAGCACGATTGCGTGCGGGTCCAGGCCCAGCACCACGCAGGCCAGGCCGTGCGCCAGCAGGTCGAGGTGGACGGCGAGCGTGCGCTGCGCCACTTGGTCGCCGGCGTTCGCGCGCGCGGCGATGGCCAGCGGCTCGGCGCCGTCGCCGCCGAAGTGGCGGTGCAGGCGCGACATGCCGGGGCCGGACACATAGCGTTCCAGGCAGCCGGTCCTGCCGCAGGGGCAGGGGATCAATTCGAGTCCGTACAGCCCGGCCAGGGTGGCCGGCAGCGGCCAGTGGCCCCATTCGCCGGCGATGCCGTTGCGGCCGCGCTGCAGGCGTCCGCCGGCGCAGTAGCCGGCCCCGGCGCCGGTGCCGAGGATGGCGCCGAACATGGTGGGCAGGCCGTCGGCCGCGCCGCCTTCGGCTTCGGACAGGGCGAAGCACTGGCAGTCGTTGCCGATCGCGACCGGCCGCGCCAGCGCTTCCTGCAGCATCGTGCAGACCTGCCGCCCGTTCAGGGCCGGCACATTGGAACTGAGCTGGCGCCCGCTCTGGCTGTCGGTGACGCCGGGCAGGCCGATGCCCACCGGCGCGGCGCTGCCCAGGGCGGCGTCGGCGCGCAGGACCAGGCCGCGGATCGCGTCGGTGAACGCGGCGATGTCCTCGGTCGGGGTGGCGACTCTTTCCCGGTAGACCTCGCGCAAGCCGGCGTCATAGGTCGCCAGCTCGATCTTGGTGCCGCCGATGTCGATGCCGTGGAAGCCCGCGTAATCAGCCATGCTCGTGCTCATAAATGGTGACGCCTTGCACGACACGGTTGACGGTGCCGCTGGCAAAGGGATTGTCGGGACGCAGGGCCAGGCGGGCCGACTGGTGCAGCGCGTACTGCTGCGCCATCAGCAGCCATAATGGGGCCAGCCAGGCGTCGCTCCAGTCGGGTGCATCGGCGCTGAAATCGCCGCCCACGCCCACCGTCAGCACGCGCGCGGCGATGCCGTCGCGGCGCAATTCGTCCAGCAGATCGGTTTCGTAGCGGCGCGCCAGCGGCTTGCCGCTATAGAAGAGCACCACCAGCGAGGCATCGTTCAGGGCCGACTTCGGGCCGTGGCGGAAGCCGAGCGGGGTGTCGGCCATGCCCAGCACGCGGCCGCCGGTCAGTTCCAGCAGCTTGAGCGCCGATTCGCGCGCCAGCGCTTCCAGCGGACCGCTGCCGAGGTAGGCCACGCGTTCGACCGGGTGCGATGCCAGCGTGGCCGCCGCCGGCGCCCATTGCGCCAGCGCCTGTTCGGCCGCATCGGCCAGGCGCGCCGGACGCGCCGCCAGGTCGGCATCGCCGCCCAGCACGCACAGGGTCGCCAGCAGCATGCTGGTAAAACTGCTGGTCATCGCGAAGCCGCGGTCGCAGCTGGCGGCCGGCATCAGCAGCACGCAGGCGGCATCGTCGTTGGCGCCGCGGACCGCCAGCGCACCCGCATCGTTGCAGGTGATATGCAGGAAGCGCGCGTCGGGCACCGCACCGCGCACCAGTTCGACCGCCGCCAGGCTTTCCGGGCTGTCGCCGCTGCGCGCGAAGGACACCAGCAGGGTCGGCGCGGACGGTTCGAGGTAGAGCTCCGGATGGGTGAGCAGGCTGGTGGTGGCGATCGCGCGCACCTGGGCGGCGCAGCGCGCATTCAACTCGTCGGCGACGATCTGGCCGGCGTAGGCCGAGCTGCCGGCGCCGGTCAGGATCACGCGCTGGCGCGGGTCGTGCAGGCGCTGGCCGAGAAAGGCGGCGACTCTGGCCTGGTTGGCGCGCAGGCTGGCCGACAGGGCGCGCCAGACCGCGGGCTGCTGCGCGATTTCCTCGGCAGTATATAAGCCACCGATGTCCTGCCAGGTGGTCGCGTCGCGGTCGAGAAGAATGGTCATTGTTGTTTGCATGCGAAAGTATCGGATGGAAAAATCATAAATAGGTATTTTCGAAAAGTCAAACACGAAAGATATTTCGAAAGAAAATCGTCGTAAATTCTTCGAATTCAACGCGATATGCGCCATTCATGCTGTATTGAAGACCTTCGTATGTGGCAAATTCCCAACTAAATGAAAGGAAAATTCCGAAATAAACGTAAAACGAAAGGTTTGGAGCCGTGAATTTAGCGTTTTGAACGCCAATTTGCGCGTTTTTCGCTGTTTTTGTTGACCTAATTTATTTTTGTTTCTACATTATGCGAAACAAAACGTAATTTCGAGACACCAGATGACCAAGAGCCCATTCCGTTTTCGTTCCCTCGCCGGCTGCGTCCTCGCCGCCTGTGCCACCCTTGCGCTGCCGGCCCAGGCCGCCCCCCTGGGCCAGCTGCGCAGCGTCAAGCCCGGCGCCGACGGCCATTCCTGGGACCTGCGCACCGACAGCGGCGCCCATGTACAGGTCAGCCTGGCCGGCGCCGCCGTGCTGCGCATCTGGGCGGCGCCGGGCGAGACCCTCACCGGCCCCGGCGACAAGGCGGCGGCCATCGTGGTCGGCACGCCGGCCGCCGAGGTCGCGCACACCGTCGAGGAAACGCCTTCTTATATCGCGATCAAGACCGCGGCCCTGACCCTGCGCATCGAGCGCAAGCCGCTGCGCTTCACGCTCTACCGCGCCGGTGAAGAGACGCCATTGTGGCGCGAGCTGCAGCCGATCGACATCGCAGGGAAGCAGGCGGTGCAGGTGCTGTCCAGCGACGCCAACGAACGCTTCTTCGGCGGCGGCCAGCAGAACGGACGCTTCGAATTCAAGGGCCGCGAGCTGCCGGTGTCGTATTCGGGCGGCTGGGAAGAGGGCGACCGCCCCAACCCGGCGCCCTTCCTGCTCAGCTCCAAAGGCTGGGGCATGCTGCGCAATACCTGGAGCGACGGCAGCTACGACCTGCGCAACCCGGAGCAGTCGGTGCTGCAGCATGCGGAGAACCGCTTCGATGCCTACTACTTTGTCGGCAAGGACCTGCGCGGCGCGCTCGGCCTGTACACGGCATGGACCGGGCGCGCGCGCCTGCTGCCGCGCTGGGCCCTGGAATACGGCGACGCCGACTGCTACAACGACGGCGACAACGTCAAGAAGCCGGGCACCGTGCCGCAAGGCTGGACCGACGGCCCGACCGGCAAGACGCCGGACGTGGTCGACAGCGTGGCCAGGCGCTACCGCGAACACGACATGCCGGGCGGCTGGATCCTGCCGAACGACGGCTACGGCTGCGGCTACACCAGCCTGCCGGAAACCGTGCGCGGCCTGGCCGGCTACGGCTTCCGCACCGGCCTGTGGACCGAAAACGGCGTCGACAAGATCGCCTGGGAAGTCGGCCAGGCCGGCACCCGCGTGCAGAAGCTGGACGTGGCCTGGACCGGCAAGGGCTACCAGTTCTCGCTGGACGCCAACAAGGCCGCCTACGACGGCATCCTCGACAACTCCGACAGCCGCCCCTTCATCTGGACCGTGATGGGCTGGGCCGGCACCCAGCGCTACGCGGTGGCCTGGACCGGCGACCAGAGCGCCAGCTGGGACTACATCCGCTGGCACGTCCCGACCCTGGTCGGCTCCGGCCTGTCCGGCCAGGCCTATGCCAGCGGCGACGTCGACGCCATCTTCGGCGGCAGCCCGGAAACCTATACCCGCGACCTGCAGTGGAAGAGCTTCACGCCGGTGCTGATGGGGATGTCCGGCTGGTCCGCCGCCGAGCGCAAGCATCCGTGGTGGTTCGAAGAGCCTTACCGCAGCATCAACCGGCGCTACCTGAAGCTCAAGCTGCGCCTCACGCCCTACATGTACACGCTGGCGCGCGAAGCCGAGGACAGCGGCGCGCCGCTGGTGCGCGGCCTGATGTGGGACTACCCGCAGGACCCGGCGGCCCTGACCGAACGCTATAAATACCAGTTCCTGCTGGGCCGCGACCTGCTGGTGGCGCCGGTCTACCGCAGCCAGGCCGCCAGCGGCGGCTGGCGCAAGGGCATTCACCTGCCGCAGGGCACCTGGTACGACTACTGGGACGGCCGCCAGGCCACCGCCGGCGCGGAAGGGCGCGACCTCGACATGCAGGTCACGCTGGACAAGCTGCCGGTGTTCGTGCGCGCCGGCGCCATCCTGCCGATGTACCCCGAAACGCTGTTCGACGGCCAGAAGCCGAAGGACCGGGTCACCTTCGACGTCTACCCGGCGGCGCAGGGCAGCTCCGAATTCGTCCTGTACGAAGACGACGGCAACACCCGCCGCTACCGCGACGGCGAATCCAGCCGCCAGCGCATCCGCATGCATGCCGAAGGCGCCGACCTGCAGCTGGAAGCGGGCGCTGTCGACGGCAGCTATGCCGGCCAGGAAGCGCGCCGCGGCTACGGGTTGCGCATGCCGGCCGCGCACGCACCGGCTTCCGTGCTGGCCGGCGGCCGCAGCCTGCCGGCTCTGCAGAGCGCCGCCGTGCTGCAGACCAGCGCCGAGGGCTGGTTCTTCGACGCCGCGGAGCGCGGCGGCACCCTGCACGTGAAGACCGCGCCGCAGGACATCCGCCAGCCGCTGGCGATCGGCGTGCGCGGCGTGCTGGCCGCCCGCGCCGACGATGCCTTCCCGGCCGCGCCGGACGCGGGCCGCGCGATTCCAGCGGATGCGATCACCGTCATCAACCGTCCGGCCGAAGAACCGGGCCAGGGCCTGGAGCGCGCCTTCGATGGCAAGCCGGAGACCTGGTTCCGCACCGTGCGCAGCCAGGCGGTGCGCAGCGGACCGCACGAATGGGTGCTGGGCTTCAGCGAGCGCCGCCTGCTGGACGGCATCGAACTCGCGCCGCGCAACGACAAGCACTGGAAGAGCGGCCAGGTGCGCGACTACGAAGTCTACGTCGCCGACAGCAATGGCGACTGGGGCACGCCGGTGGCGCGCGGCCGCCTCAAGCTGGCCGAGGGCATGCAGACGATCGCCTTCCCGGCCAGCGCCGGCCGCCTGCTGCGCTTCCGCGTGCTGAGCGTGCACAACCCGGACGGCGACGGCGCCAGCGCGCTCGATCCGATGGTGAGCGCCGCCGAAGGCAAGGCCCCGGCCCGCGCCTACGATGCCGCGCTGCCGGCCGATGTGCCGCCGATCGCGCTGTCCGAGTTCCACGTGCTCGAACACCGCACGCCGGAGTGCCCGGAAATCCAGCGCTACCTGTCCGAGCTGCCGCTGCCGAAGACGGTGGCGCGCGACCGGCCGGCCAGCAAGGCGCCTGAGATGCGCATGAACGGCCTGCGCTTCCGCAAGGGCCTGGGCGTCGGCCCGAACAGCCGCATCGACCTGGCATTGAGCGGCGACTGGACGCTGCTGCGCGCCGACCTCGGCGTCGACGACAGCTGCCGCACGGCCGGCGGCCTGCAGTTCCAGGTCTGGAGCGGCAGCAAGCTCCTGTACGACAGCGGCCTGGTGAAAGCACCGGGCGTGGTCAAGCCGGAAATCGACATCCGCGGCCTGCGCGAGCTGAGCCTGCGGACCCTCGGCGCGCAAGGTCCGAGTCCGGGCCGGGTCTGCGCCAACTGGGCGAATGCCCAACTGACGGGAAGCGAAGGCGCCACCGTCACCCCTCGCTGATTTAATCCACTACGACAAAGCCAGGCCCCTGTCCCGAACAGGGAGGGGAGCCTGCATCCTTCACCAAGGGAGAAGTGCATGAAAACGAAGCGTCTCACACTCCGCGACGATGCCATCCGCCGCGCCGCCGCCATCCTGATCGCACTCGCCGCCGGCGGCAGCAGCCAGGCCTGGGCCCAGTCGAATGCCACCACCACCATCTTCGGCGAAGTCCGTACGCCGGCCGGCGCCACGGTGGTAATCCAGAACCTGGCCACCGGCGCGCAGCGCAGCCTGACCCCGGACGCCACCGGCCGCTACGTGGCCAGCTCGATGCCGCCGGGACGCTACGCGGTCAAGGTGCTGCGCAGCGGCGCGGTGGAAGCCAGCCGCGAGGTCGAGGCGGTGGTCGGCTCGGGCGTGGAAGCCAGCTTCGGCGCGGGTGGCGATGCCGCCGCCGGCGCCACCCAGACCGTGCTGGTGAGCGCGACGCGCCAGGTGATCGACGTCTCCAACACGAACAACGGCGTGGTCTTCACGGCGCGCGAACTGCGCTCGCTGCCGGTGGCGAACGACATCGCCTCGGTGGTGCAGCTGACCCCGGGCGCCAACCGCGGCACCAACGGCCAGTACGGCAACGCGCCTTCGATCTCGGGCTCCGGCCAGTCGGAAAACGCGTTCTACGTGAACGGCTTCCCGGTCACGAACATCCTGACCCAGGTCGGCGCCTCCGAACTGCCCTTCGGCGCGATCTCCAACATGCAGGTGCTGTCGGGCGGCTACGGCGCCGAGTTCGGGCGCTCGACCGGCGGCGTGATCAACGTCACGACCCGCAGCGGCGGCAACAAGTTCGAGTTCGGCGGCAAGCTGCAGTTCCTGCCGGCGCGCCTGCGCTCGGCCCCGGAAAACATCTACTGGCCGCAGACCGGCGCCCATCCGGACACCGACGGCAAGCTGCTGTACTGGAACCGCGACAACAGCTCGCGCAGCCGCATCGCCGGCCTGTACGGCAGCGGCCCGATCCTGCGCAACAAACTGTTCGCCTTCGTCGCCCTGGAGCGCACCGTCAGCGACGGCGAAGCGGTAGCCGCATCCACCGATTCCAGCCCCGCCGCCAAGGCGAGCTCCGGCTGGAGCAGCACGCACAGCGTCACCAACCGCTACCTGGCCAAGCTGGACTGGAACATCACCGACGACCATCACGTCGAGTTCACCCGCCTGTACGACCGCAGCACCGGCAACAGCAGCGCCTACGGCTACGACTACGCCACCTTCACCAAGGGCAGCACGGTCACCACGGTCAACCCGACCACGATCAACTGCTGCGGCGGCGGTTCCGCGCCGGGCGCCGACGCCAGCATCCTCAAGTACACCGGCTACCTGAGCGACAAGCTGACCGCCACCGCGCTCTACGGCGACACCCGTTCGATCCACCAGCGCATCCCGACCAACTACGATCCGACCCTGGCCCAGACCTCGTCCAGCATCACGACCCAGGTGCCGGGCCTGGTCTACAACAACCCGCAGAAAGTGACCGGCAGCCTGCCCGATCCGGCCACGCAAGACCGCCAGAAGGGCCTGCGCCTGGACCTCGAATACAAGCTGGGCGCCCACGCGCTGCGCGGCGGTATCGACCGCATCGAGGTCGAATCCCTGGTCGGCAACGTGCTGGCCGGCGGCTATCGCTGGACCTACCGCAAGACCGCGAATCCGACCCGTCCGATCAACGGCGCCTTCGAGACCCCGGCCCAGGGCGGCGGCTACGGCGTGCAGGGCTATTACGTCAGCAAGGATCTCGACACCAACCTGGCCAAGCCGACCAGCGTGCAATCGGCCCAGTACCTGCAGGATCACTGGCAGGTGAGCGAACGCGTGCTGCTCGACCTCGGCCTGCGCCGCGAGCAGTTCACCAACTTCACCAGCAGCGGCGAGGCCTTCATCTCCCAGCGCAACATGATCGCGCCGCGCTTCGGCGCCACCTGGGACGTGAAGGGCGACAGCTCGCTACGCGTGTTTGCCAACGCCGGCCGCTACCACCTGCCGGTGCCATCGAACCTGTCCAGCAACATGGCCGCGCCGCTGCTGCGCACCAGCCAGTTCTACACCTACACCGGGGTCGACCCGGCCACCGGCGCGCCGACCGGCCTGCATGCGATCAGCGAGCCGTACTCCGCTAACAATGCCTACGGCAAGGGCCGCGATGCGCGCGAGGTGACGGCGATCGGCTTGAAACCGCTGTCGCAGGACGAGGTCTCGCTGGGCTTCGAGCGCGCCTTCAACAAGCGTCTGGTGGCCGGCGCCAGCGTGCTGTACCGCCGCCTGAACGACACCAACGACGACACCTGCGACGCCCGCCCGATCGAGGCCTGGGCCGTGCGCAACAATGTCGACACCGGCAACTGGGGCGGTTTCCAGTGCGCGATCATGAACCCGGGCCGCGACAACAACCTGTACATCGACTTCGCCGACGGCAAGGGCCTGCGCCGGGTCGACATCTCGGCCGCCGAGTGGGGCAACCCGCTGCCCAAGCGCACCTACAAGGCGCTGACCGTGTTCGCCGAGCATCCGTTCGCGGACGGCTGGTACGGCAAGCTGACCTATGCCCTGTCTGCGCTGAAGGGCAACATGGAAGGCCAGACCGACACCATCGGCGGCGGCGACGTCGCCCTGACCGTCAGCGACGACCACAAGGAGCTGATGTACAACGCCTACGGCTACCTGCCGGGCGACCACCGCCACCAGATCAAGGCCTATGGCTTCGTGCAGGTGATGCCGCAGGTGACGGTGGGCGCCAACCTGGCGCTGATCTCCGGCTCGCCGCGCAATTGCATCGGTGAGCTGCCGGCCGAGCTGCACTTCGACGACGACTACGGCGCGGCCTACTTCTTCTGCGAAGGCAAACCCTCGCCGCGCGGCAGCCGCGGACGCACGCCCTGGCAGATGCAGCTCGACCTGAACGCGGCCTGGAACCCGGCCTTCGCCAAGGGCCTGAGCCTGAAGCTGGACGTGTTCAACGTCCTCAACCGCCAGACCGTGACCCGCTACAACGAAACCCGCGAGGACGGCGGCGGCGACATTTCGCGCAGCTACCTGCAGATCGCGAGCCGCACCGCGCCGCGCTCGGTGCGCGTGAGCGCCGAATACAACTTCTGAGCACCAAAGGAGAAAAGATGAAACGACGCGAGTTCCTGTTAAACAGTGCGAAGGCCGGCGGCGCCGCGCTGGCCGCCGGCCTGGCCGGCCCGGTCTTCGGCGCCGCCCGCGAGCGCCTGCGCCTCGGCATGATCGGCACCGGCATGCGCGGCCAGGTGCTGCTGAAAGAACTGCTGCGCCGCGACGACGTCGACGTCGTCGCCCTGTGCGACATCGAACCGGTGATGCTCGGCCAGGCCCTGGCCCAGGTGGAAAAGGCCGGCAAGCCGCGTCCGCAAGTGTATGGCGAGGACCGCGACAGCCGTGCCTACCGGCGCATGCTGGATGCGCGCCAGCTCGACGGCGTGATCATCGCCACGCCCTGGGAATGGCATGCGCCGATGGCGATCGACGCCATGCGCGCCAGGGTGCCGGTCGGCTGCGAGGTCGTGGCCGGCATCACCCTGCAGGACCATTGGGACGTGCTGGACACCCAGATCAAGACCGGCACGCCCTATATGCTGCTGGAGAACGTGTGCTTCCGGCGCGACGTGATGGCGGTGCTGCAGATGGTGCGCGCCGGCGTGTTCGGCGAGATCGAGCACCTGCAGGGCGGCTACCAGCACGATTTGCGCGCCGTGAAGCTGAACGGCGGCGATGCGGCGCACACCTATGGCGGCGGCGTCGAATTCGGCAGCAAGGGCTGGTCCGAAGCGCGCTGGCGCACCGAGCACTCGGTGCGGCGCAACGGCGAGCTGTATCCGAGCCACGGCATCGGCCCCTGCGCGATGTACACCAACATCAACCGCGGCAACCGCTTCACCCGCATCAACAGCTTCGCCACCAAGGCGCGCGGCCTGCACGACTACATCGCCAGCCAGGCGCCGGACCATCCGAACGCCAGGGTGAAGTTCAGCCTGGGCGACGTGGTCACCACCACCCTGGCCACGGCCAACGGCGAGACCATCATCCTGCAGCACGACACCTCGCTGCCGCGCCCGTACTCGCTGGGCTTCCGCGTGCAGGGCACCAAGGGCCTGTGGATGGACGTGAACCAGGGCGTGCACGTGGAAGGCGTCAGCAAGCCGCACAGCTGGGACCCGTTCCAGGTGTGGCAGGACAAGTACGACCACCCGCTGTGGCGCCGCTACGGCGAGCGCGCAGCCGGCGCCGGCCATGGCGGCATGGACTTCTTCGTGATCCACGCCTTCATCGAAGCCTTGAAGGCCGAGGCGCCGATGCCGATCGACGTCTACGACGCCGTCACCTGGAGCGCCATCACGCCGCTGTCCGAACAGTCGATCAAGCAGGGCTTCCAGACCCTGGACTTCCCGGACTTCACGCGCGGCGCCTGGAACAAGCGCAAGCCGATCTTTGCCTTCGACGACCGCTACTGATCCCATGCTCAAGCGACGCTGCTTCATCCAGGGCATGGCGGCGATGGCGCTGCCGCTGGTCTCCACCGCCCAGGCCGCGCCGGCCGCGCGGGTTCGCCTGCCGGCGCGGGCCACCGGCAGCGTGGTCCCGCAGACCATCGTCGGTCTCAGCTACGAAACCGACAACCTGCGCGATCCGCGCTTCTTCTCGGCCTCGAACACCGGCCTGGTCGAGGCCTTCCGGCGCCTGAACCCGCAGGGCGTGCTGCGCCTGGGCGGAAATACCAGCGACCTGGCGCGCCCGGCCGGCTTCGAGGGGCCGCTGCCGGTGCTGCATCCGCTCTACCGCAACCGCGAACGGATCCAGCCCTACTACGATGTGACGCCGGAAGCGCTCGATGCGCTGGCCGGCTTCCTCGACGCCACCGGCTGGAAGCTCATCTTCGGCATCAACATGCGCGCCGACAGCCCTGAACTGGCGGCGCAGTATGCGCGCATGGTACGCGCGCGGCTGGGCTCCCGTTTGCTCGCGATCCAGCTCGGCAATGAGGCGAACAACTACTTCAAAACCTACGAGGATTACAAGGCGGCGTGGGACCGCATAGTCGCGCCGCTCGGCCGTACGGGCATCGCCGGGCCGGACAGCGGCGCCAACACCGACTGGGTACAGCGCTTCGGCCGGGAAGTGCCGGAATCGGTGCTGCTGAGCCGTCACTATTACCGCGAGGCGGCCGAGCGTGGGTCGCTGGCCGACATCCTGCAGCACGATGCGGACTTCGACCGCGAGATCGCCACGCTGGCCAAGGCCGCGCGCCGCCATCCGCAGGGCTTCTGGCTGACCGAGACCAATTCCTATTACCGCGGCGGGCGCGTTGGCGTCAGCAATGCCTTTGCCTCGGCGCTGTGGGGACTGGACTTCACGCTGTCGGCTGCCTGGCACGGCGCCACCGGCGTGTGCTTCCAGGGCGGGCCGCGGCGCAGCATCGAAAGCTCGCTGGAAGGACACGACACCGGCGGCCGCGGCGCCGACAGGGACGAAGGTCTCATCGCCCGCATCGAGGCGGCAGCCTCGAACTACTCGCCCATCGGCGGCGACCTGGAGACCGGCTTCGCGCCGCGTCCCCTGTACTACGGCCTGCTGTGCGCCCAGTTGCTGGCCGGCGGGCGATTCTACGAACTCGAACATGCCGAGCCGCAGCCGAACCTGCGCATGTACGCGACCGCGCACGGCGACGGCTTGCGCATCGTCGCCATCAACACCAGCGCGGACACGCCGCGCGTGCTCGCCCTCGAAGGCCTGCGCCCGCGCGCCCGCGTGCGCGCCGCGCCGCTGCGGGCGCCCAGCCTGGACGCGCGCCATGCGCTTGCCTTCGGCGAGGACGAAGGCACGCTGCTGCCGGGCGCCGCCTGGACCTTGCGCTACCGCGATCTGCCGCCGGTTGCGCAGGACGGCCGGATCGAACTGACGCTGCCCGCGGGCTCCGCGCTGCTGCTGCACACAAGCTGAACACCATAAAACGAAAACAAGGAGGAGAACATGAAGTTGACGACAATGCTGGCGGCCCTGGCCGCGGCGGGATTGGCCTCGGGCGCGTACGCGGCCGGCCAGGTGGAAGAGCAGGGCGCCCAGGAAGGCCAGGCCAAGGACGCCGTCAAAGCGGACAAGATGGCGCGGGTCGAGGTGACCGGCTCCAGCCTGAAGCGCATCAACGCCGAAACCGCCTCGCCGGTGCAGGTGATCGACGCCAAGCAGATCGAGAACATGGGCGCGCGCACGCTGCTGCAGGTGCTCGACAACCTGCCTGCAGCGCGTCCGGCCCAGCAGGATTTCCGTTCGATGTTCACCGGCTCGGACGGCGGTTCGCAGGCCAACCTGCGCGGCCTCGGCGCCCAGGGCACGCTGGTGCTGCTGAACGGACGCCGCCTGTCCTTCTACGGCGCGCCGTCCGGCTTCCAGACCATGTTCGTCAACATCGACGCGATACCGGCCGCGGCCATCGAGCGCATGGAAGTGCTGACCGACGGCGCCTCGGCCGTGTACGGCTCGGATGCGGTGGCGGGCGTGATCAACGTGATCACCAAGAAGAACTACCAGGGCCTCGAAGTCCGCGCCAGCAATGACTCGTCGCAGCGGGTCTCGTCCTACGGCGAGCGCCAGGGCAGCATCCTGTTCGGCAAGGGCGATATCGGCAACGACGGCTACAACGTCTACGGTTCCCTGAACCTGTACCAGCGCGACCGCATCGCCCTGGCAGACACCTACGACAAGCGGCCCGAGTACTTCTACGTCAACAACCCGAGCTTCATCCCGAATTTCCGCATCGGCACCGGCAGCGAGCCGGGCACCATGAATCCGGGCACCCTGTTCGTGTTCGATCCCACGAAGAACAATGCCCGTATCCAGCGCGCGGTGAACGGCTGCCCGTCCTACGTGACGGAGGCCTCGGGCACGCGCTGCGTCTGGAACAACCTGCCGTATGCGCTGGACACCGGACCGTCCTCGAAGCGCGCCACCGGCTATGTGGCCGGCCGCCTGCGCCTGTCCGACGGCTGGGAAGGCTTCGCGGAAGGCGCCTATACGCACATCCGCATGCGCGGCGAGAACGGCCCGCGCAGCTTCAACAGCGGCAGCACCAGCAACTGGTTCGCGCGCAATACCGGCACCACGCTGAATACCTTCGTCAATCCCTACCTGGGACCGAACAACGTCTACCTGAAGGGCAGGCTGGATCCGGACATGGCGGCGCAGATGGGCGGCGCGGCGGGCCTGAACTACATCCTGCAGGACGCGCCCGGCCACTTCGGCCAGACCAACATCGACGACAGCTACCGCGCCCTGGCCGGCCTGCGCGGCACCGTGTTCGGCGACTGGGACTTCGAAACCGCGCTGGCCATCGCCGGCAGCCATTCGACCCTGTACCAGACCACCAACATCAACACCAAGGGATTCGAGAAGGCCTTCGGGCCGACTACCATCGATCCGGTCACCAAGCGTCCGTACATTGCCGATAATCCGGCCTACAAATTCGGCGAGATCAGCGAGGCCAATGCGGCCCTGCTGCGCGAAGCCTTCCCGACCTTCGACATCCAGTCCTGGACCCGCTTGATCACCTGGGATGCCAAGATCGAGGGCACCATCGCCAGGATCGGCGAGCGCGAAGTGCGCGCCGCCGTCGGCACCAGCCTGATGCGCGAGAGCTTCGACACCCCCGGCAACGCCGACGCCGCGGACGGCCTGATCACCCAGCAGGGCGGCTCCTGGTTCGACGGCAAGCGCACCATCGGCGCCGTGTTCGGCGAAGTGGTGGTGCCGCTCACCGACAAGCTCGAACTGAACGCAGCCGCGCGCCTCGATAAATACCCGCACTTTGCCGCCAACCTGGCGCCGAAGGTCGGCGTGCAGTGGCGCGCCCGCCCAGAGCTGCTGGTGCGCGGCACCTATTCGGAAGGCTTCCGCGCGCCCAACCTGGCCGAGTCGGGCGAGGGCGGCGTGTTCGCCCAGGTCGGTGGCATCCGCGACACGGTGCGCTGCGACGAGACCAATGCGATCGCGCGCCTGCTGATGAAATCCGTCACCGCCACCGACGTCGATCTCGGCAAGAACCTGCTGAACTCGAACTGCTCGACCACGGTGGGCGGCCTGACCCCGCCGAACCAGGACCTGCAGCCGGAGAAGGCGAAGATCGCAACCTTCGGCGTGGTGCTGCAGCCGGTGTCGAACGTCAGCATCTCGCTCGACTACTGGTTTATCAACCGCCGCAACGAGATCGTGCGCCAGGACTTCAACCAGCTGTTCACCGACCTGGTCGACCAGTACGGCCCGACCCTGGCCGGCACCGATCATGCGATCCGCAACGCGCTTACCGACGCCGACCGCGCCAACATGGCGGCCGCGCAGGGCATGTGCGCGAATCCGGCGAATGCCGCGGCCTGCGCCGCCGGCGTGCCGGGCTACTCGGTCGGGAACTTGGGCGGCCTGATCAACTCCTACCTGAACCGCGGCCGCACCCTGGTCGACGGCGTCGACATCGACGCGCGCGCCCGCTTCTCGCTGGGCGCATGGGGCAAGCTGGGGACGGGCGTGGCAGCCACCATCCGTCGCCGCGAGACCTACAACTACGAGGACGGCAGCGGCTTCTCGGGCAACTACGTGGGCTACTACGATTCGCCGCGCCTGCGCGCGACGGTCAACGCCGACTGGAGCTACCGGAACTTCGTGACCAGCCTGTTCGTGAACTTCACGGGCCGCACCAAGTGGGCCTACGGTCCCTACGACACCGACAACGCGCCGGAGAACTGCACCGCGGCCGGGGTCTCGCTGCCGGAGACCTCCTGCGACGGCGCGCCTTCGTACACCACGGTCAACCTGGGCTTCACGTGGAAGCCGATGAAGAACCTGGACCTGGGGCTGAACATCAAGAACCTGCTGGACAAGCGTCCCTACTACGATCCGAACGGCTGGGAGGGCTATAACCACGCCCAGAACCTGTTCGGACGCCAGTTCGCGCTGTCGGCGGCCTACAAGTTCTGGTAATCCGCTTCGGCTTGAAAAGCCCGGCTGCTTTGTCGAAGCAGCCGGGCTTTTTACTTTATACGCGCTTGATGATGCGGCGGCGGCTCACGCCAAGCCCCGCAAGGCCCAGGCCCAGCAGCGCGAAGGCCGAGGGCTCGGGCAACTGCACGGACAGGCTGTCGATGCCGATGTAGTTGGCGTCGTCGGCCGGGCCGGTGTAGCGGATCGCGAAGCGGCCGATGCTGTCGGCGATGCCGGTGCCGGCGAAGTCCAGGGTGTAGCGGGTCCAGTCGCCGGTGGGCGCCGCCGTCAGCGCGCCGAGCACGAAATCGGCGGCGCCGGTGCCGCCCGTGCTCAGGCCGAACTGGAAGCTGTCGAGATAACCCGGATCCGCCCCAGCGCGCACATAAAAGGAGACGGTGCCGCGGGACGTGGTCGAGAACTCGGGGCTGATCAGCCAGTCGTCGATGCTGCCGCCCGCGGCCGCGCTGTTGTAGTTGGCGCCGAGGTAGGCGTTGGGCGCGCCGTCATACGCGTCGAACACCCGGGTGTTCCCCTGGAAGAAAGCGTTGGTCCCGGCAGGCGTGCTGGCATTGCGCAGGATGAAGCCTTTGGCGGCCAGGCCGGCGACGTCGTCGAAGCTTTCGATGATGTTGGCCTGGGCGGCGCCGGCGCAGGCGAGGAGGAGGGCGCAGGCGAATGGTTTGAACCGTGGTTTGAGCATGAGGGTCTCCTGGACGATTGTGATCACTGCAGCGGCAGGGCGTTGAGGTCGACGGCAGGCGGCGTGCCGGTGGCCGGGCGCGTGAAGTTCTGGTTGATCGGCACGTAGGTGCTGAAGAAGCCGCCGTTGCGCAGGTAGAAGCGGCTGTTGCGCAGGCCGCCGGCGTAATCCATGCGCTGGGCGTTGGCGGCGGTGGCGTCGCCGGTGAAGCGGGCCGTCGTGATCTCGCTCCAGTTGCCGGCAGCCGTGCGCGCCCACTGGTTGCCGTAGTCGGCCGAGCGCTCCATGTAGCCGTTGGTGTCGATGAAGTTCTCGAGGAAGGAGTAGACGCCGGTCAGGTAGCTGTTGGCGGTCGCCGGGCGCTTCCAGGTGGCGATGTACTTCCAGACACCGGTCTCGGGGGCGAAGAACCAGGCCGAGTAATCGGTGCCGCCGGCGCCGTCCGCGTGCGCGCGTGTGATGAAACGGTAGGTATTCCCGGCCACCCAGGGAAAGCGCAGGTAGGACTGGCCGCCCGTGCCTTCGCCGCCGAAGCCGTTGTCGACCACGCCGCCGCCCTTGCCGACCAGGGTCGTCTTCGCGCCACTGTCCGCGTCCCAGACCGAGAACAGCATCCAGCGCTCGCTCGGCGATTTCACCTGCATGCCGAAGTAGCCGCCGTTGAAGCCGTTGGCCATGAAATAGGAGCCGATCTTGTCCTGGCCATGGGGCACCGTGACCTCGTTGTAGAAGTACTCGGTTTGCGCCGGCACCGTAAAGCCCAGATGCACCGAGGGACCACGGCGGGACCAGTAGTAATTCGCAGGATCGTTCGCGTAGTTGAGCGTGGCGTCGGTCGAGACACCGATCGAGGACACGTCGCCGAAATAGCCGCCGTCCTTGCTGACGCCCTGCAGGTCGACCTTGACGTAGCCGGCGGGGACGATCAGGGAGCCCACTGCATAGTTTTTGGTGGCGTTCCCGGACAGTTTCACATCGAAGGGCACGCCGTTGACGCTGACGCGCACGGTGCTCTTCGTGCTTCCCGCCAGGCGCGCATTGAGCGATACCGTCACCGTGGCCGGGCAGCTGCGCGAGCAGTTCGGCGATGCGGCCACTCGAAAGTAGGTGCTGGTGACCGTGCCGGCGCTGGTCCAGTTGGCGAGGCCGTTCGAGGTGATGATTTCCGCGGCGTTGGACGCGGCGCTGGTGATGAAGGCGTTCCCGGCCAGCGCGACGACGGCATCGCCGGCCTGGGCCGACAGCGGCGCGGCGGCCATGGCGGCGGCGAGGGCGGCTGCCTTCAACAGCATGATCCTGTGTTCCATTCCTATCTCCTTGTGTTTGACGTAAGCCCCGGCAGCGGGGATGAAAACCCATGCAACATAAAACGAAAGATAATGTTTAAAAATCTTTCTTTTTTGTTATGTATGCCTAGGTAATCTACGAACAAAGGAAAGTATCGTCAACAAAAAGATAAATAAAATGGATTTATTCGATGAATATCGCCTTATTAAGTTTCGTTTGAGTGAAATTCGGCTTTTTGATCTTTCGATTGGATTGCGCAAAAGAAAACGGACCTGGCGGCGCGTAGCCGGCAGGTCCGTTGACGGGTTAAGAACAGCTCTTAGACCACCGCCCCCAGCTTGAAGATCGGCAGATACATCGCGACGACGAGGCCACCAATCAGCACCCCCAGAATCACCATGATCATCGGCTCCATCAGCGAAGACAGCGCACTGACCGCCTCATCGACTTCCTCTTCATAGAAGTCCGCCACCTTGCCCAGCATGCCGTCCAGCGCGCCGGATTCTTCGCCGATGGCGACCATCTGCGTCACCATGTTCGGGAACACGTTGGCGTTCTGCATGGCGGCCGTGAGGCTGGTGCCGGTGCTGACTTCGGTCTGGATCTTCCTGGTCGCTTCCAGGTAGACCGCGTTGCCGGCGGCGCCGCCGACGGAGTCGAGGGCTTCGACCAGCGGCACGCCGGCCGCGAACATGGTGGCCAGGGTGCGGGTCCAGCGCGCGATGGTCGCCTTGCGGATCACTTCGCCGAACACCGGCAGGCGCAGCATCAGGCGGTCCATGGCCTGCTGCATCTTGAGCGAGCGGCGCCAGGACTGGAAGAAGAAGTAGATGGCGCCGAACAGCGAGCCGAAGATGATGTACCACCACTTCACCACGAAGTCCGACATCGCCATCACGACCAGGGTCGGGGTCGGGAGGTCGGCGCCGAAGCTGCTGAACACCTCCTTGAATGCGGGCACGACCCAGATCATGATCACGGCGGTGACGATGAAGGCGATCGCCAGGATCGCGATCGGGTAGGTCAGGGCCGACTTGATCTTGGCCTTCAGGGCCAGGGTCTTTTCCTTGTAGACGGCCAGGCGCGTCAACAAGTCTTCGAGGATGCCGGCCTGCTCGCCGGCGCCCACCAGGTTGCAGAACAGCGGGTCGAAGTAGAGCGGGTATTTGCGGAAGGCGTTGTTCAGGCTGGTGCCGGTCTCGATGTCGGCGCGCAGGTCCATGATCAGCTTGGACATCGACGGGTTCGAATGGCCCTTGCCGACGATGTCGAAGGACTGCAGCAGCGGCACGCCGGCCTTCATCATGGTGGCCAGCTGGCGGGTGAACAGGGTCAGGTCCTTGTCGACGATCTTCTTGCCGCTGCGGTAGGCCTTCTTCTTGACCTTGGTGACCATGATGCCCTGGCGGCGCAGCGTCACGTTGACGATGGTTTCGCCGCCGGCGCGCATCTCGCCGCGCACGGTCTTGCCGGTCTTGTCCTTGCCTTCCCAGGCGTAGACGAATTCCTTGATCTGGGCGCTGCCGCCGCTGCGCGCTGAGGCCGAAGTTGCCATGTGTGGTCCCGTTTCTAAAACTATTCGTTGGTACAGCCGAGCACTTCTTCGAGGCTGGTCAGCCCCTGTTTCACCTTCATCAGGCCGGAGCGGCGCAGCGAGTTCACGCCTTCGCTTTCCGCTACCGCGGCGATCTCCATCGCGTTGCCGTTGGCGAGGATCAGGGCCTCGATCGCCGGCGAAATCGGCATGATCTGGTAGATGCCGACCCGGCCCTTGTAGCCCGAGCCCAGGCAGCGCTCGCAGCCCACCGGGCCGTAGGGCTTCCAGTCGCCATCCAGGTCGGCGTCGCGGAAGCCGGCCGCCTTCAGCACCTCGCGCTCGGCCTCGAGCGGCTGCTTGCAGGTGCACAGGCGGCGCGCCAGGCGCTGGGCGGTGATCAGGATGACGGAGGAGGCGATGTTGAAGGGCGCGACGCCCATGTTCATCAAACGCGTCAGCGTCGACGGCGCGTCGTTCGTGTGCAGGGTCGAGAACACCATGTGGCCGGTCTGGGCGGCCTTGATGGCGATGTCCGCGGTTTCGAGGTCGCGGATCTCGCCGACCATGATGATGTCGGGATCCTGGCGCAGGAAGGCCTTCAGCGCGACCGGGAAGGTCAGGCCGGCCTTCTCGTTGACGTTGACCTGGTTCACGCCGGGCAGGTTGATCTCGGCCGGGTCTTCCGCGGTCGAGATGTTGATGCCCGGTTTGTTCAGCAGATTCAGGCAGCTGTACAGCGAGACCGTTTTACCGGAACCGGTCGGTCCCGTCACCAGCACCATGCCGTAGGGGCGGGTGATGGCGTCGATCAGCAGCGCTTTCTGGTCCGGGTCGTAGCCGAGCGCGTCGATGCCCATCTGCGCCTGGGTGGCGTCGAGGATACGCATGACCGTCTTCTCGCCGAACAGGGTCGGCAGGGTGCTGACGCGGAAGTCGATGGTCTTGGTTGCCGACAGCACCAGGCGCATGCGGCCGTCCTGCGGCACGCGCTTTTCGGAGATGTCGAGCTTGGCCAGCACCTTGATGCGCGAGACCAGCTTGTCGCGGATCGACAGCGGCGGCGCCAGGTGGTCGCGCAGCACGCCGTCCACGCGCAGGCGGATCCGGTACTGCTTTTCATAGGGCTCGAAGTGGATGTCGGACGCGCCCAGCGTGATCGCGTCCATCAGCACCTTGTTCAGGAAGCGGACGATGGGCGCGTCCTCGACTTCGGTGGCGGCGGCCGCATCGGCCTGGCTCGTTTGCGGCTCGTCCTCCGCGAATTCGATCTCGGCGTCGTCGCCCACCAGTTCGCTGATGCTCTGTTCGGCGTTCTTGGTCAGCGTGGACAGCAGGGCCAGCAGGGTGTCGTGGGGCACGATCACCGGCTCGACCGAGGCTTCGCTCTGGAACTTGATCTGGTCCAGGGCCTGGGAATTGGTCGGATCGGACAGCGCCACCGACAGCTTGTTGCCGCGCTTGGCCAGCGCGATCACGCGCTGGGCCTGCATCAGACGGGCGTCGATGGCGTTGGCCGGCAGCGAATCCACGCTGAAGGTGGAGAGGTCGAGCAGCGGGTAGCCGAAGGTCTCGGCGCAGAACACGGCCAGGCTGCGCGCGTCGATGAGGCCGGCGCCCAGCAGGGTGTCGATGAAGCCGGTCTTGTCCGCCGCCGCCTTCTTCTGCAGGCCGTCCGCCTGCGGCATACTCAGGCGCCCAGCCTGGACCAGGGCGCGCGCCAACCCGGGCAATGCGGTGCCTGCGGTCGTGTTGGGGAGGACTGCTGCCATAGGATCAGGGACGGAGTGGCGACAAGGAGCCGGGCTGGACGGTCATGCCCGGTGGCTGCTTTGGATGATGCCCGTAGGCATCAGATTTGTAAAGCGATTGACGTAGGGAGAGAGGCGTGCATACCACGTAGACGAAATGGTATTGCTGAGGTGACAAGCATGGAAGTGGTGACATTGGGGGCTCCTGAAAAGGGCCTGCATCCCTCGACCGTCGTTCCCGCGCAGGCGGGAACCCAAGTTTGCAGCGTCTCGTTAACTCATGCAGAACTTGGGTCCCCGCCTTCGCGGGGACGACGTTGACAGGTTGCGGGCCGGGTTTAAGCTACCAGCCACCGTTTGATAACAACCGGCCTTAACAGTTTCACCACTCTGATTGACTGATTCTGCACCTGCACCACTTCAATCACGACCCCACCCACCTTCAGCGCAATCGGGAACTCGGGAATTTCCTGCAGCTGTTCGAGCAGCAGGCCGTTGACCGTCTTCGGGCCGTCCAGCGGCAGGTCCAGGGCCAGCTTCTTGTTGATGTCGCGCAGGGGCGTGCTGCCTTCCAGCAGGCATTCGCCTTTCGCGTTCCAGGCCATGGCGTCGGCGCGTGCGGTGGCCGGGGTCGAGGTGGTGTAGTCGCCGATCATTTCCTCGATGATGTCCTCGAGCGTCACCAGACCCTGCACCTCGCCGTATTCGTCGACGATGATGCCCAGCCTTTCCTTGTTTTCCTGGAAATACTGGAGCTGGGTGAAGACGTCGGTGTCCTGCGGGATGAAGTAGGGCTCGGTCAGGAGGGCGCGGAAATCCTCGACCGTCGGTTCATCGGACTGGCTCAGCAGGCCGACCGTCTTGCGCACCGGCAGGATGCCGACGATGCGGTTGATTTCTCCCTCGTAGACCGGCAGCTTGCGGTGGTAGCAGGTGATCAGCTCGGCCTTGATTTCCTCGATCGGGCGGGCCAGGTTCAGGGCTTCGATCTGGGGGCGTGGCGTCATGATGTCCTCGACCGAGATCTTTTCCAGGTCGAACAGGTTGAGCAGGATGCTCTTGTGCTTTTGCGGCATGAAATTGCCGCCTTCCAGCACGACGGTGCGCAATTCCTCGGCCGACAGGCGCTGCTGGTGGGCGTCGGCGTTCGCGCGGATGCCCAGCGGGCGCAGGATGGCGGAGACGAACAGGTTGACGAACCAGATCGCCGGCTTGGCCAGCTTCATCAGCGGCCGCAGCACCAGGCTGGTGCCCAGCGAGATCTTTTCCGGATAGGTGGCGCCGATCACCTTGGGCGCGATTTCGGCAAACACGATCAGCAGGAAGGCCACGCTGGCGGTGGCGATCGTGATCACGCCTTCCTCGTGGCCGAAGGACAGGATCGCGATCGCCGTCACCAGGGCGGTGGCCATCGCATTGATCAGGGTATTGGCAATCAGGACCAGCGACAGCAGCTTGTCGGTGCGTTCCAGCAGCCACAGGGTAGTGATGGCGCCGCGGTGGCCGCGCTTGGCCAGGTGGCGCAGGCGATATTTATTCGCCGCCATCAGGGCCGTTTCCGCCATCGCGAAAAAGGCCGAGCAAAGAATCAGGAGGACCAGGGCAAGGACGAGCGCCCAAAGGGGTACGGTTTCCAAGGTTGACCGTGAAGAAGCAGCTAAGGAAGGCTGATTCTAAAGGTATGGGGTGGGGGCTGCAAGTTTGGCTAGTATGTACAGTTTGACACGTCGTTCCCGCGAAGGCGGGAACCCAAGTTCTGTTTGAACTAACGTAACGCACGCAAACTTGGGTTCCCGCCTGCGCGGGAACGACGGTATCTATTAGCGAAGCGCCAAACGCTTCCCGGCAACCGGCGCCGCCAGCACCGGGCTGTCATCCAGCTTGAACACCGCCAGCGCATTCGACAGCTGCACGGTCTGGTCGCTCAGCGACTCCGCCGCCGCCGAGGCTTCCTCGACCAGCGCCGCATTCTGCTGCGTGGTCTGGTCCATGTCGTCGATGGCGCGGCCGATCTGTTCGATGCCCTGGCTCTGGCGCTGGCCGGCTTCGCTGATCTCGGCCATGATGTCGTGCACCTTGCGCACCGAGTTGACGATCTGGTCCATGGTGGCGCCGGCTTCGTCGACCAGCGCAGTGCCGGCCGTGACTTTCGACACCGAGGCGGTGATCAGTTCCTTGATTTCCTTGGCGGCGGCGGCCGAGCGCTGGGCCAGGGTCCGCACTTCGCCGGCGACGACCGCGAAGCCGCGGCCCTGTTCACCGGCGCGCGCCGCTTCGACGGCCGCGTTCAGCGCCAGGATATTGGTCTGGAAGGCGATGCCGTCGATGACCGAGATGATGTCCACGATCTTCTTCGACGATTCGCTGATCGAGCCCATGGTCTGCACCACGTTGCCCACCACTTCGCCGCCGCGGGTGGCGATGCTGGTGGCCGAGACCACCAGCTCGTTCGCCTGGTTGGCGTTGGCGGCGTTGGCGCGCACGGTGTCGGTGAGGGATTCCATCGCGCGAGTCGTGTTGCCCAGGCTCGAGGCCTGCGACTCGGTGCGGCTGGCCAGGTCGGCGTTGCCGCTGGCGATTTCCGCGCTGGCCATCGAGATGGTCTCGGCCGAGGTCTTGATCTCGGCGACCATGGTGGCCAGGCGCGCGCGCATTTCCTTCAGCGCCACCAGCAGGCTGCCGGTGTCGCCCGGCTCGGTGCGGATTTCCATCGACAGGTCGCCGGCGGCCACGCCCTGCGCGATCTCGCGCGCATAGGCCGGTTCGCCGCCCAGTTGCTGCCAGATGGTGCGCACCACGAACCACGAGACCACGGCCAGGGCCAGGATCACGATCAGCGCGGTGATGACGATGGAGGTCACGACGCTGCGCACCTTCGAGGCGCTGCGTTCGATGCCGGCCTTGAACTGCTGCTGGGCCGATTCGTTAAACTTGGCGACGTCCGCGTTCAGGGTAGTCAGCGCGGCCTGCATCTTGCCGACGGTGGCCTGGGCGTCGCCCTGCTCGAGTTCGAGCATGATCCTGGCGGAGGACAGCGCCGGGGCATAGTAGTCCTCGAATTCCTTGCTCAAGCGCTTGGCGCTGGCTTGCTGGCCTTCGATCTTGCCGATCTCGCCCAGGCGGCCGCGGACCTTGCCGGCCAGTTCGTTGATCTGCGGGACACGCGCCTTGTCGCCTTCGCTGACGGCGTCGCGCAGGCCGTTGGTGACCGCTTCGATTTCGGCGGCCAGCGCCTTGGATGCGCCCAGGGCCGGGAAGTCGACGCTTTCGGTCATGTGGATGGAGTTCAGGGCGCCGGTCGCGATGCTCGCGCTGACGGCCACGCCCAGGCCGAAGATGATGGTCGAGATAACCGGTAGTGCCCAAATTCTGCGCTTGATGCTCATGCTGCCGTGTCTCCTGAAAATGAACAACCCGCGCCCGGAAAAGATCGGGGCGCGGGCATGAAGTAAGGCCTTATTGGGCGCTGTAGATCACCTTGACGGAGCCGTCGACTGCGCTCTTCTCGATGTAGCCGATGGCCTTCGGATCGCTTGCCACCGCCTTCTTGACGGCGGCGCTGTCGGCGGCTTCCTTCGGCATCGTGGCCTTGCCGGTGAAGACCAGCTTGGACCACAGGGACTTGACCTGGGAAGCGTCCTTGTCCGTCACCTTCTTGTAGAACTCGGCGCGGATAGCGGCGCTTTCCGGCTGGTCGACCGGGGTCATGGCCGAGGATTTACCGAGGAAGAAAGCGGCGACCTGGTCCTTGGTCATGCTGGACTCGGAGGCCTTCGGGTTGACGACGACGACCACTTCGGCCATGGCCGGCAGGGCCAGCGCCAGGGCGGCTGCTGCGATGCTTGTTTTGATTAGTGCTTTCATCTGTGTCTTTCTCAAACCTTAGAACACGAAGTCGAGGGCGACGGCGCCGACGGTGACCGGGCCCTTGAAGCCGGGCTGCGGCGCCAGGAACAGGCCGGTGCCGTTTTGCGGGCGGACGCGGTCGATCTGGGCCTTCAGGGCCACCGAACGGTAGAAGTCCCAGCGCACGCCGATGGTGTCGGTGGTCTGTTCGCCCTGGCCGATGCCGTTATTCTTCAGGGTGTTGACGCCGCCGCGCAGGACCGCCATGGTCGGGGTGCAGGCCGCCGGGTAGCCGGCCGGGCAGCTTGCCGGGACGGTGTTGGCCGGGACGCTGTCGATCTTCAGTTCCGAGTGGATGTAGTAGGGCAGGACCTTGCCGAAGCGGTAGCCGGCCATCGCGTACCAGGCGCTGGTGTCGTTGACGTAGCTGTCGGTCTTGCGCTTGGCGTACTCGGTCTGGACCACGATGTTGTTCCAGTCCAGGCCCAGGCCGGCCGAGGTGAAGGAGGCCTTCTTCTTGTTCAGCTGCAGGTCGTCGGCGAGCTGGTTCAGCTGCGCGAAGTGGTAGCCAGTGCCGGCGCTGCGCAGCCCAGCCAGCAGGCCGTTCAGCGAAGCGGAGGTATTGATGGTCATCTTGGCGTCGGCGCGGCCGAGGCGCAGCGTCAGCGGACCGCGTTCGGCCACCAGGTTCACGGCGCTCACGTGGTGCGCCTCGACAGTGTTACCGACCAGTTGGCCTTCACGGTTGCCATACGCAACTTGTGCGGTGACGGTGGTGTCGCCGAAACCGTGCTGCCAGGTGACGTCGGCGCCGTCGATGCTGCTGAAGGGAACCTGGGAGTACAGCTCGCTCGGCGGACGCAGGAAGGTGTTGGCGTAGCCGACGTTGCGGTAGTCGGAAATCATGAAGACCGGCAGGCCGATGCGGCCGACGCGCACGCTCAGCTCGTCATTGATCCTGGCCTTGGCGAAGGCCCACGACAGTTCGGCGCCGAAGTCGTCTTCGGCATCCTTGCGCACCAGGCCCTGGCCGGTGACGGACAGCCAGCTGTTGACGGCGTAGTCGGCCTGCAGGCCGAGGTTGGAATCGATGCCGGTGGTGACGTTTTTCCTGGCGCCGCTGGCCTGGTTCGGACGGCTGAACTCGGCCTGGTCGCTGTTGGTCCAGGTCAGGGCGCCGGTGCCGAAGCCGCTGATGCGCACGCCGGCGCTATCCTGGGCGTAAGCGGTCGAGACGGCCAGAGGCAGGGCGAGCAGAGTCGCCGCAATAATGCGTTTATTCATGGGATTAGCCTGCAAATTTCGTACTTCGGACGGGGAGAGTTCTTGTTCTAGGACGCAGTCGGTGGCGGGAATTGGGCCACGGTGGGTTTCCTGTAATTAATTGTAAGCAGGCAGTATTTTTTTGCCGCAAGGAAAATAAATAATCACCAATAATCACCCTGGATTTGGCGTGTTTTTTGTTGTGCTAAACAGACAGGAAGCGGTGTCTGATTGATTCAAAGATATTGAACGATGCAGGCGCGGAAAGGATGTCAGTTCCACCAGTGGGAGGTGGTGCCGGCTTCCGGCAGACGGGCCTGGCGGGCGGCGTGGACGATGCCGGCGTCGACGGCCTGGTCGGCCGTGTAGATGCGGGAGCTGCCGGTGAGGTAGCCGCGGATGTCGTGCGGTGATCTGGCGCCGCGCGTGGCCTCTTCGAAGATGGCGGCATAGCGCTCGGCATCGAAGTCGAGGCAGTCGCGCCATTCCGAGATACGGGCGTGATCCGCCGCCACCAGGTTGCCGAAGCCCCAGTGCAGCGGGTGGATCAGGAAGCGGGTGCCGGGACAGGCGTAGCGCTTGTGGCCGGCCAGGAAGATGGCGACGCCCACCGATTCGACGCTGCCGACGTTCCAGGTGGTGAGGGGCAGGGGCAGGGACTTGAGGAAGTAGTACAGGGCGAAGCCGGCCGTCATATTGCCGCCTTCGGTCGACATGTGCAGTTCGATTTCAGTGGCGCCACTCTGCAGGGCCTGCAGGCACAGGTTGCGCACCGTGCAGGCAGAAGTGGCGTTGATGGGGCCGATGAAATGGACGACGTGCAAAGCCATGCGTGCTATCTCCTTTGAGTCGCTTCAAGCATAGCAAGTTTTGCGATTTCGCCTTGTTCAGCTGCCCCGGTAGGTGGAATAGGACCAGGGCGTGACCACCAGCGGCACATGGTAATTCTGGCTCGGGTCGGCCACGCCGAAGGCGATCGTCACGCGGTCGATGAAGCGCGGGGAGGGCAGGGCGACGCCCTGGGCCGCGAAATAATCGCCGGCCGCGAACACCAGCTCGTACTGGCCGGCCTTGAGCTGCTCCCCCTCCAGCAGCGGCGCGTTGCAGCGGCCGTCGCTATTGGTTACCTCTTGCTTGACGAGGCTGCGCTGGCCGCCCTCGACCGCATACAGCTCCAGCTTCACGCCGGCGCCCGGCTTGCCCTGCGTGGTGTCGAGCACGTGGGTGCTGAGTTTTCCCATGGTTCTTCCTATATGTGAGGCCTGAACTCGGCTATGCGGGGGATGATATACCTTTGTGCTTCTTGCAATATAAGATGAGGAATATATTCTCCATCCTGAGCTTCCATCCTGCGAGTCCCCATGAGCACATACGACAATTACCCGCGCGACCTGATCGGCTACGGCCGCACGCCTCCCCATCCGCAATGGCCGGGCCAGGCCCGGGTCGCCCTGCAGTTCGTGCTCAACTACGAAGAGGGCGGCGAGAACAATGTGCTGCATGGCGATGCGAATTCGGAGACCTTTCTCTCCGAAATCATAGGTGCGCAAGCTTTCCCCATGCGCCACATGAGCATGGAATCGCTCTACGAATACGGCTCGCGGGCCGGCCTGTGGCGGGTGCTGCGCATCTTCGAGGAGCGCAAGCTGCCGCTGACGGTGTTCGGGGTGGCGATGGCGCTCAAGCGCAACCCGGAAGCGGTGGCGGCCTTCCGCGAGCTGGGCCACGAAATCGCCTGCCACGGCCTGCGCTGGATCTCCTACCAGAACGTCGACGAAGCCACCGAGCGCGCCCACATGAAGGAAGCGGTCGACATCATTCGCGAGCTCACCGGTGAAGCGCCGCTCGGCTGGTACACCGGCCGCGACTCGCCCAACACCCGGCGCCTGGTGCTTGAGCACGGCGGATTCGTTTACGACGCCGACCATTACGGCGACGATCTGCCGTTCTGGACCGAGGTGCCGTTCACGGATGCAAACGGCTGGCATGCGGTGCGGCCGCACCTGGTGGTGCCTTACACCCTGGATACGAACGACATGCGCTTCGCGGCCATGCAGGGCTTTAATTCCGGGACCCAGTTCTTCGACTATCTGAAGGATGCCTTCGATGTGCTGTATGCGGAAGGGGATCCGAAGGGGCTGAACCAGCCGAAGATGCTGTCGATTGGCTTGCACTGCAGGCTGGTTGGACGGCCGGCAAGGGCGGCGGCGCTGGCGCGGTTTCTGGATTATGTGCTGACGCATCAGCATGTGTGGATCACGCGGCGGATTGATATTGCGCGGCACTGGGAATCGGTTCACCCTTTCGTTAAATAGTCGCCACGTCGTCCCCGCGAAGGCGGGGACCCAAGTTTGTTGAGTTAACGCGGAGCACGCAGAACTTGGGCCCCGCCTTCGCGGGGGCGACGATGCGAGCGGAAGTGGTTATATGTAGTTTTGATGATATCCAAAATCATCTAATACTTATAAGTAGCGCCCCCTCCGGTGTTAATCTCGCAAGCTGGGTTAAATCCGAGGCAACAATGTCAACACCGATCCGATTCTTCTACCGCGGAGCCGTTCAGGAAGTCAGCAACGTCTCCCCCACGCAGACCGTCCTGCAGCACCTGCGGGAAGACCTGCATTGCACCGGCACCAAGGAAGGCTGTGCCGAGGGCGATTGCGGCGCCTGCACCGTGGTGATCGGCTCGCTGGAGAACGGCCAGCTCGAGATGAAGGCGGTGAATTCCTGCATCCAGTTCACGCCGACCCTGGACGGCAAGGCCTTGTTCACGGTCGAAGACCTGGCGCAGGGCAGCCAGCTGCATCCCGTGCAGCAGGCGCTGGTCGAATGCCACGGCTCGCAGTGCGGCTTCTGCACGCCGGGTTTCGCGATGTCGCTGTGGGGGATGTACCTGAAAAAGGACGAGCAGGGCTCGTCCGAATGCCCCTCGCGCCGCGAGATCGACGACACCCTGTCCGGCAACCTGTGCCGCTGCACCGGCTACCGTCCTATCATCGATGCCGCCCGCCGCATGACGGAACTGCCGCGCGTGGACTTCGACCGCGAAGCGCTGGCGAATACCCTGCGCGGCCTGCAGCATGAAGCGGGCACCGTCTACATCGCCCAGGGCCAGACCTTCCACGCCCCGCGCACCGTCGACGAGCTGGTAGCGGCGCGCGCCGCCCATCCGCAAGCGGTGCTGCTGGCCGGTTCGACCGACGTCGGCCTGTGGGTCACCAAGCAGATGCGCGAACTCACAGACATCATCTACCTCGGCCACGTCGAAGAACTGAAAAGCGTGCGTCAACAAGATGACATGCTCGAGATCGGCGCCGGCGTCACGCTGAACGACGCCTACGCCGCCATCTGCGCGCGCTATCCGGAGCTCAGCGAACTGTGGCAGCGCTTCGCCTCGCTCCCCATCCGCAACGCCGGCACCCTGGGCGGCAATGTCGCCAACGGCTCGCCGATCGGCGATTCCATGCCCTGGCTGATCGCGCTTGGTGCCTCCATCGTGCTGCGCGGCCCGAACGGCGAACGCGAACTGGCGCTGGAAGACTTTTATCTCGGCTACCAGCAGAAGGATTTGCAGCCGGGCGAATTCGTGCAGGCGCTGCGCATCCCGCTGCCGCGCGCGAACATCGCCTTCCGCACCTATAAACTGGCGAAGCGCTTCGACCAGGACATCTCGGCCGTGTGCGCCGCGTTTGCCGTCGAGCTGGACGGCGGTATCGTCAAGGAAGCCCGCATCGCCTTCGGCGGCATGGCCGCAACCCCGAAACGCGCGGCGCTGGCCGAAGCCGCATTGAACGGCCGCGCCTGGGACGAGACAGCGATGAAGGAGGCGATGGCCGCACTGGCCAAGGATTACGCCCCGCTGAGCGACATGCGCGCCTCGAACAACTACCGCATGCAGGGCGCGCAGAACCTCCTGCGCCGCTTCTGGCTCGAAACGCGGCTGGACAACCCGCTGCCCGCCGAAGCATTGAACGTGTTTGCGCAACTGAGCGCCTGAGGAGATCCGACCATGAACGACATGAGCGCACCGGAAGGAAAGAAGACGGCGGCGTGGAGCGCGGTCGGCGTCTCGAAGGCCCACGAATCGGCGCGCCTGCACGTGCTCGGCCAGGCCGACTACACGGACGATATCGCCGAGGTCCGCGGCACCCTGCATGCGGCGCTGGGCCTGTCCAGCAAGGCGCACGCGAAGATCATCGCAATGGATCTGGCGCTAGTCCGCGCCAGCCGCGGCGTGGCCGCCGTCTACACCGCGCAAGACATCCCCGGCACCAACGATTGCGGCCCCATCATCCACGACGACCCCATCCTGGCCGATGGCCTGGTGCAGTATGTGGGCCAGCCGGTCTTCATCGTGGTCGCGGACACGCACGACAATGCGCGGCGCGCCGCGAAGAAGGGCGTCGTGAGGTATGAAGAACTGCCGGCCATCCTGACCCCGCAGGCCGCACGCAAGGCGCAGTCCTATGTGCTCCCGCCCATGCACCTCGCCCGTGGCGATGCGCAGGCAGCGTACGAAGCAGCGCCGCACACCGTCAAAGGCGAGCTGCACGTCGGCGGCCAGGAACAGTTCTACCTCGAAGGCCAGATCGCCTACGCCATCCCGCAGGAAAACGAGGGCATGCTGGTGCAGTGCTCGACCCAGCACCCGAGCGAGATGCAGCACGTGGTCGCGCACGCCCTCGGCCTGCATTCGCACCACGTGGTGGTCGAGTGCCGGCGCATGGGCGGCGGCTTCGGCGGCAAGGAATCGCAGTCGGCGCTGTGGGCCGCGGCGGCCGCCATCTCGGCCAGGCTGACGGGCCGCGCCGTCAAATTGCGCGCCGACCGCGACGACGACATGCTGGTCACCGGCAAGCGCCATTGCTTCCACTACGAATACGAAGTCGGCTACGACGGCGAGGGCCGCATCGTCGCGGCGAAGGTCGACATGGTCTCGCGCGCCGGCTATTCGGCCGACCTGTCCGGCCCTGTCGCCACGCGCGCCGTCTGCCACTTCGACAATACTTATTATTTGTCCGACGTCGACATCCGCGCCGCCTGCGGCAAGACCAACACCCAGTCGAACACCGCCTTCCGCGGCTTCGGCGGCCCGCAGGGCGCGATCGCGATGGAGTACGTGCTCGACGAGATCGCCCGCAATCTCGGCCGCGATGCGCTCGACATCCGCAAGCTGAATTTCTACGGCAAGGACGAGCGCAACGTCACGCCTTACGGCCAGGTCATCGTCGACAACGTGATCCATGAGCTGGTGGACGAGCTGGAATCGACCTCCGAATACCGCAAACGCCGCGAAGACATCGAGGCCTTCAACGCAAGCAGCCCGGTGCTGAAGAAGGGCCTGGCGCTCACGCCCGTCAAATTCGGCATCGCCTTCAACGTCACCCACCTGAACCAGGCCGGCGCGCTGGTGCATGTGTACGTGGACGGCTCCATCCTGGTCAACCACGGCGGCACCGAGATGGGGCAGGGCGTCAACACCAAGGTGATGCAGGTGGTGGCGCACGAACTGGGCGTGGCTATGTCCCGGGTGCGCATCACCGCCACCAATACCAGCAAGGTCGCCAACACCTCGGCCACCGCGGCTTCCACCGGCGCGGACCTGAACGGCAAGGCGGCCCAGGATGCTGCGCGCCAGATCCGCGAACGCCTGGCCGCCTTTGCGGTCAAGCTGTACGGCGGCGCGGTGGACGAAGTGCGCTTTGCGGCCGATACCGTGTTCGTGAATGGCCATGAGATTCCCTTCGGCGAGCTGGTGGCGAAAGCCTACCTGGCGCGCACCCAGCTGTGGTCGGACGGCTACTACGCCACCCCCGGCCTGTCCTGGGACCCGAAGACCATGACCGGCCGTCCCTTCTCCTATTTCGCCTACGGCGCCGCGGTCTCGGAAGTGGTCGTCGATACCCTCACCGGGGAATGGAAGCTGCTGCGCGCCGATGCGCTCTACGACGCCGGTAAATCGCTGAATCCGGCCATCGATATCGGCCAGGTCGAAGGCGCCTTCATCCAGGGCATGGGCTGGCTGACCACCGAGGAGCTGTGGTGGAACGATGGCGGCAAGCTCATGACGCACGCGCCGTCCACTTATAAAATCCCGGCGATTTCGGACTGCCCGGAAGACTTCCGCGTGCGCCTGTTCGAGAACCGCAACGTCGAGGATTCGATCCACCGCTCGAAGGCCGTGGGCGAGCCGCCGCTGCTGCTGCCTTTCTCGGTGTTCTTCGCGATCCGCGACGCTATTTCCAGCGTGGGCCAGCACAAGGTGAATCCACCCTTGAACGCGCCGGCGACCTGTGAAGCTATCCTCAAGGCCGTTGCCGCGGTAGAGGCGAGCGCCTGAGATGGAAGACTGGCTGCAAGCTGCGGCATCGGATGCCGGGCTCCATGCTGTGCTGGTGACGGTGGCCGCGGTCGAAGGCTCGGTGCCGCGCGAACCCGGCGCCAGGATGCTGGTCGACGCGACGCGCCAGTGGGGCACGGTCGGCGGCGGCCACCTGGAGCTGCGTGGCTGCGAGACCGCGCGCGCCATGCTGGCGAGCTTTGAGGCCCGCCGCCTGGAACGCTTCCCGCTCGGCCCCAGCCTGGGGCAGTGCTGCGGCGGGGTGGTGCAACTGGCTTTCGAGCTGCTCGATGCCGGCCACGCAAAAGTGCTGGCCGAACGCCCGCATGAAGACAGCTGGCGTCTCGTAGCAATTGACGGCGCCCCCGACCGGGCCCTGTTCGACGCAAGCAGACAACAAATCCACGGTGAACCGGCTCCGGCCTTTACAGGCACGCAAGGCGCCCCGAATTTTACGCATATAATGCGCGGTCCCGACGGGCGCCGCTGGCTGGTCGACAAGGTCGAAGCGCCGCACGAGCACCTGATGCTGTTCGGCGCCGGCCACGTGGGCGCGGCCATCGTGCGCGCCCTGGCCGATTTGCCCTGCCGCGTGACCTGGGTCGACGAGCGCGAGGACCTGTTCCCCGCGCAGGTCCCGGCCAACGTCACAATCGAAGCGACCGATACCCCGGAAGCGCTGGCGGAGCAGGCCCCACCGGGCGCCAGCTTCCTCGTCATGACGCACAGCCATGCGCTCGACCAGCGCCTGGCCGACGCGATCCTGAAGCGCCCGTCCTTCGATCAGGACTGGTTCGGATTGATCGGATCGCAAACCAAACGCAAGCAGTTCGAGCACCGCCTGCGCGACCGCGGCATCACTCAGGCGCGCCTGGATGCCATGGTCTGCCCGATCGGCGTGCCCGGCATCGAAGGCAAGCAGCCCGCCGTGATCGCCGTCGCCGTGGCCGCGCAGTTGCTGATGGTGTGGGAAACCCGCACCGCTACCAAAGCTTCAACAGGAATACTTTAATATGTCCATGGACACCCGGAACCTGCAGGCCTACCGAGCGAGCCTGCTGCATTTTCACGCCGATCCGGCCTTTGCCGAGGATGCCTACGCCTGGCATGCGGATGGCCTGCTGATCGTCGAGAACGGCCATGTCAAGGCGGCCGGCGACTACGCGCAGCTGCAAGCCAGCCTGCCGCAAGGCGTCGAGGTAATCGACTACCGCGGCAAGATCATCGTGCCCGGCTTCATCGACACGCACCTGCACTTCCCGCAGACCGACATGATCGCCTCGCCGGCCCCGGGCCTGCTGCCCTGGCTGGAGAATTTCACCTTCCCGACCGAGCGCCAGTTCGGCGATCCGGCGCACGGCCGCGCCACCGCCGACTTCTTCCTCGACGAGCTGCTGAGGAACGGCACCACCACGGCCCTGGTCTACTGCACCGTGCACAAGGAATCGGTGGACGCGCTGTTCGAGGCGACCACCGCCCGCAATCTGCGCATGGGCGGCGGCAAGGTGCTGATGGACCGCCACTGCCCGGACTTTTTGCAGGACACCGCCGACCTGCGCGAGAGCGAAGAGCTGATCAAGCGCTGGCACAACAAGGGGAGGGCGATGTACGCTATTACCCCGCGTTTCGCCCCGACATCGACCGAGGCCCAGCTGGCCGCCACCGGCGAACTGGCGCGCGCCTATCCGGACACCTTCATCCAGACCCACGTCTCGGAAAACCAGGACGAGTGCAAGTGGGTCGGCGAGCTGTTCCCGCAGCGCCGCAGCTACCTGGACGTCTACGACCACTATGGCCTGATGCGTCCGCGCGCCATGTACGGCCACTGCATCTGGCTGGACGACGCCGACTTCGCACGCATGGGGGAAACCGGCGCGGCCATTTCCCACTGCCCGACCTCGAACCTGTTCCTGGGCAGCGGCCTGTTCGACATCGCGCGCGCCGACAAGGCCGGTGCGCTGGTCTCGCTGGGCACGGACGTGGGGGCGGGTACCTCCTTCTCGATGTTGCAAACCATGAATGAAGCGTATAAAGTTGCGCGACTGAAAGGCAGCTACCTCCCGGCCCTGCGCATGTTCTACCTCGCCACGCTGGGCGCCGCACGCAGCATGCAGCTCGAGGGCACGATCGGGAATTTCGCCCCCGGCGTCGAGGCCGATTTCATCGTGCTCGACCCGAAAGCCACGCCGCTGCTGGCGCGCCGCACCGCGCACAGCAATACGCTCGAGGAGACCCTGTTTGCGCTGGCCCTGCTGGGCGACGACCGCGCCGTCCGCGCCACTTATGCGTCCGGCAGTCTGGTGCACGACAGGACGCTGCCCTGAGGTTTCCCCTGGACCGACCGAAAGCACATATGCAGAAGATTCTCCTCGCCGCGGCTCTGAGCCTGGCCCTCGCCGCCACCGCCGATGCGCGCCCGAACGCCGCCAACGCCAACGAGGCCGCCACCGCGCGCCACTACGCGGCCCTGATCGCCGGCGAGCCGAAGACGGCCGAGCTGACCATGTTCTTCACCCAGATGCCCAAGGGCGGGGACCTGCACCACCACTACTCGGGCGCGATCTACGCCGAGACCTATGTCGACTTCCTCGACAAGCAGGGCTATTGCGTCGACAAGCAGACCTACAAGATCGAGACCAAACCGGCGGTGGTCGAGGCCGAGCGCAACAAGCAGCCGAAGGAACGCAACTGCCTCGGCAGCGCCGACGTCTACGCCGACGACTTCACCTACCGCGAGCTGCTGCAGCGCTGGTCGAGCAAGGATTTTTATAACCACGGCGCCCTGCAGGCGCCGCCGGACCGCCAGTTCTTCCAGACCTTCGGCTACTTCGGCCCGGTCTCGAACGCCAACTTCCACGAAGGCCTGGTCGAGATCAAGGAGCGCGCCATCCGCGAGAACGTCGGCTACATCGAGACGATGTTCAAGATGTCGCCGTTCGTCGTCAATAAAGAATTCGACGCCCAGGCCTGGCAGAACGCGAAGGACGATAAAGCCTTCGAAGCGCAGATGCGCGCCTGGATGGCGCAGCTGGACGGTGACCAGAAGTTCAGCCAGTCGATCGACGACTTCGTGAAAAAGATCGACGAAGCCGCCGCCGGCATCGACGACGAGCGCTTCACCATGCGCTACCAGACCTATGTGCTGCGCCTGCTGAACCCGTCCCAGGTGTTTTCCTCGATGCTGGCCGGCTTCAAGGCGGCCAGGAAGGACAGCAAGATCGTGGGCGTCAACATCGTCGGCCAGGAAAGCCAGATGGTCTCGATGCGCGACTACACGCTGCACATGAAGATGTTCCGCTTCCTGAAGTCGGTCTACCCGGACGTCAAGGTGGCCCTGCACGCCGGCGAACTGGCGCTCGGCGACGTGCCGCCGGAAGACCTGCAGTACCACATCGACGAAGCCCTGAACCTGGCCGGCGCCGACCGCATCGGCCACGGCATCGACCTCGCGCACGAGACCAACGCCGCCGCCATCATGCAGCGCATGCGCGATAAGGACATCCCGGTCGAGATCAACCTGACCTCGAATGGCTTCATCAACGGTGTGAAAGGGGAGAACCACCCGGTCACCTTGTACCGCAAGTACGGCGTGCCCTATGTGATCTCGACCGACGACGCCGGCGTGACCCGCCACAACCTGGCCAACGAGTACGTGCTGTTCGCCAGCCGCTACAAGCCGAGCTATGCGGAAGTCAAGAAAGCGTCCTACAACAGCATCCGTTATTCCTTCCTGCCGGCGGCCGACAAGTCCCGCCTGACCCGCCAGCTGGACGAGCGTTTCGCCAGATTCGAGGCCGGCGTGGTCGCCCTGGACCGCAAGGCGCGCGCCGCCAAGTAATCTGTTTTACCCATCCGGCATACTCACCGGATGGGTAAAATCTTGCCAAAAATTCAAATCTGTCTCGCCTAAACGACAAAAATCTTTTGCCAAAAGGACAGAATTTGAGAATTTCGCGGTTTGTGATTTCTCATAAGCATGCCTCCCTTATAATCCCGCCGACAGTGCTTATGCATGTTTGCAGGGGAAAAACCCAGAAAAACATGATTTTCGCTCCTTATTTATATGGTCAACATATAAATTGCCGACGGAAATCATATTTGTCACGCATGGTGGGCTCATGCATGATCGGGTGGCGCGGCTAGATAAATTTGCAAGTTTCCGCAGATTGTCGTCATGTCATCAATCTGACATATCCGCTTCCTATACTGCCGTGCTTCAAAGCCGGAGGGTCGTCCCTCCCCATAGATTTTCGCAGGGTCAAAACTGCTGTTGTCGTTTTTACAATAACACTCTAGGGAGTACCTTAATGCAATCCGCTTTTCATCAACAACCCAAGTTGCGCCTCAGCCTGATCGCTGTGGCATGCCAGCTGGCATGCTTCGCGGCCGCGGCCAACGCCCAAACTTCGACGACGCAGAAGACTGACGCCGACGCTGGCCAGATGCGCGAAGTCGTCATCACCGGCAAGAAGATTGGTATGGGTCTGATGGTTACCGAAGACGCGCCGAAGGCACGTTCGACCATCACGGCAGAGGAACTGGAAAAGCAGCGCCCGACCGGCAACGCCTATGAAGCACTCGAGATGCTGCCGTCGGTGAACAGCTACAACATGGACGCAACCGGCCTGTTCGGCGGCGGCCTGACCCTGCGCGGTTTCAACAGCGACCAGATCGGCGCCACCATCAACGGCGTGCCGGTCAATGACTCGGGTTCGTTCTCGGTCTACCCGCAAGAATACGTCGACCAGGAAAACACCTGCTCGGAATTCGTGACCCAGGGTTCGACCGACGTGGATTCGCCGCAAGTCGGCGCCACCGGCGGTAACTTCGGCATCATCACCTGCAACCCGGAAAACAAGCAGCGCGTTCGCGTGATGCAGACCCTGGGTCAGCTGCACCTGTCCAAGACCTTCGTGCGCTACGACACCGGCCTGTTCCCGGACGGCCACTCGAAGGCATTCATCTCGTACTCGAAAGCCCATTCCAAGAAGTGGAAGGGTGAAGGCGGCGCCAATCGCGAGCACATCGACGGCGGCTTCAACTACGACTGGGATCGCTTCAACTACATCCACGCCACCATCCTGTGGAACAACGCGAACAATAACAACATCAACAACATCACCCTGGCCGAACTGCAGAAGAACGGCTACGAGTACGACACCACCGCGGTCTTCCCTGGCCACGCCGCCCCGACCCCGGGCAAGGCAGGTTCCGACCCGGTCGCAACCCCGCCGTACTACGGCCTGTCGCGCAACCCCTTCAAGAACGCCATCGCTTCGGCAGTCGCCAAGTTCCGCCTGGGCGCCGATACCGACCTGAAGATCGTACCTTACTACTGGTACGGCTTCGGCAACGGCGGCATCCAGCAGCGCGCCCAGAAGGAAACCAGCTTCCTGACCGACACCATCGGCAGCAACGGCCGCTACAACACCAACGGCGGCGTCGACCTGAACGGTGACGGCGACACCCTGGACACCGTGGTCATTGCCAATGCCAGCGTGACCCGCACCAACCGTCCTGGCGTGACCGCCTCGGTCACCCACACCGTGGGCGACCACACCATCCTGGGCGGCTTCTGGTACGAGAACGCCAAGCACCGCCAGACCAGCCCGATGGTCCTGGTGGACAACAACGGCGGCTTCGATCCGTGGCTGCAGGACAATGCGATCGACCGCCCGAATGGCACCGCGTACAACTTCCGCGACTGGGTGACCAAGTCCATCGGCTGGCAGGCATTCCTGCAAGACACCGTCGTCATGTTCGACGACAAGGCGACCTTCAACTTCGGCGTGCGTACCCCGCACCTGAAGCGTGACGTCACCAACAACGTGAGCGAAGGCAACACCTACGGTACCTACCGTATCGCCAAGACCTACAGCTCGGTCCTGCCGCAGCTGGGCGCCCGCTACCGCATCACCAACGACGACCAGATCTTCGCGTCGCTTGCCAAGAACATGAAGGCGCCGCCGAACTTCGTCTACGGTAACGCCGGCACCAACGTCCAGTTCGTCAACGGCGTTGCGACCCTGAAGGGCGACGTGAAGTCGGAAACCTCGTGGAACACCGACATCGGCTACCGCCACCAGGACAACAAGTACATCGCCACCCTGACCGTGTTCGACGTGAACTTCAAGAACCGCCAGGCAACTGCGTTCGATGAGTTCTCGCAGGCCAGCAGCTACACCAACGTCGGCGACGTGCGTAACCGCGGTTTCGAGATCGAAGCGAACAACATGCCGATCAACGGCTGGTCGCTGTACGGCTCGCTGGGTTACCAGAAGAGCGAGATCAAGAACGACCTGCGCATCAGCTCGACCGCTACCCTGCCGCTGTCCGGCAAGGAAATGCCGAACACCCCGCGCTGGAAGGCCGGTCTGTCGCTCGAGTACTCGACCGGTGGCTTCTACGCCCGCCTCAAGGCACGTTCGACCAGCGAACAGCAAGCCACCATGCTGAACGACGAGACCGCACCGGGCTACACCACGTTCTCGCTGGACGGCGGCTACAAGTTCGCGAACTACGGCCTGCTGAAGAACCCGAAGCTGCAGTGGAACCTCAGCAACATCACCAACAAGCAGTACCGCAACCCGTCGTCGACCAACGTCACCAACGCGCTGGCCTACCCGGGCATCTTCAGCAATACTGTGCGTTACTACCTGGGCGCGCCGCGCTTCGCATCGGTCACCCTGTCGGTCGATATCTGATCACAGGCTGATGCCGTAAAATGAAAACAGGCCTTCGGGCCTGTTTTTTTTGATCCCTGCATTCGTATTGACACTTACATGGCCCTTCGTCTCTCTACTGCCGCCCTGGCCCTCGCGTTCGCCTTCACGGCAGCCGGCTGCGCCACTTCCCACCAACCGGCCGCCCGCAGCGTCGACATCAACCTGGTGGCCCTGAACGACTTCCACGGCAACCTCGAACCGAGCAAGTACAGCTATGCGCCGGCTGGCAGCGCCCAGAAACAGACCATCCAGGCCGGCGGCATCGACGTGCTGGGCGGGGCAATGGCCGCCTTCCGCAAGGAAGACAAGGACCTGCTGTTCGTCGCCGCCGGCGACCTGGTCGGCGCCAGCCCGGCGCTGTCCTCGATGTGGGCGGACGAGCCGAGCATCGAAGCGATGAACCGCATGGGCCTGGTTGCGAGCTCGCTCGGCAACCATGAATTCGACCAGGGCAGCAAGGAACTGCTGCGCCAGCAGCACGGCGGCTGCGATTCGCCGCGGCCAAGTAAGGCATGCCAGCTCGCGCCGGGCTTCAAGGGCGCCGGCTTCAGCTACCTGGCCACCAACGTCGTCGAGCAGGCCACCGGCAAGAACCTGGTGCCGGGCTGGCGCATCGTCGATGTCAAGGGCGTCAAGGTCGGCCTGATCGGCGCAGTGCTGAAGGACACGCCGTCGGTGGCGGTGGCCTCGGCCATCAAGGGCCTGTCCTTCCTGGACGAAGCCGACTCGATCAACAAGGTCCTGCCGGCGATGCGCGCGCAGGGCGCGCAGGTGTTCGTGGTCCTGATCCACGAGGGCGGCCATACCGGCGAGCCTTTCGACAAGACGTATTGCGACGGCCTCGAAGGCCCGATCGTCGGCATCGTGAAGAAACTCGATCCGGCGATCCGCCTGGTCATCACCGGCCACTCGCACAAGGGTTACCTGTGCAAGGTCGACGGCCGCGTCGTGACTCAGGCCGACTACGCCGGCCACGTGCTGTCGCGCATCCGCATGCAGGTCGACCCGGCCAGCGGCGCCGTGCGCGACATCGACGTGCGCAACGTCGTGATGGCGCCGGGCGCTTACGCTCCCGATCCGGCGCTGGCGGCCTACCTGCAGGGCGTCCGCGCGCGCAGCACCGCCGAACTGGCCAAGCCGGTGGCGACCATCGGCGCCACGGCCCCGGTGCAGCGCAAGGAAAGCGAAGCCGGCGAATCGCCGCTGGGCGACCTGATCGCCGACGCCGCGCTGGCCGCCACCCGCGAGCAGGGCGTGCAGGTGGCCTTCATGAACCCGGGCGGCATCCGCAAGGACCTGGAAGTGGGCGACAAGGGCGTGGTCAGCTTCGGCCAGGCCCAGGCCGTGCTCCCCTTCGGGAATACCCTGGTCGTGATGGACCTGAGCGGCGCCAATCTGCGCGCCACGCTGGAGCAGCAGTGGGACCGCCCGGGCGGCGGCCACTACATGCTGCAGGTCTCGCACAGCCTGTCCTATGCCTGGGACAGCACGCGCCCGGTCGGCCAGCGCCTGGTGCCGGGCAGCCTGAAGGTGAACGGCGTGCCGGTCGACGACGCCAAGACCTACCGCGTGGCGGCGAATAACTTCCTGGCCGACGGCGGCGACAACTTCCCGGCCCTGGCCAAGGGCGTCAACCGCTCGGACACGCAGATGCGCGACCTCGACGCCCTGATCGCCTACATGAAGCAGCATCCGGAGTTTGGCGCGGCATCGATGGCGGCGCCACAGGCCCGCATTCAGAAGGTGCGCTGAGAAGCGCATTGCCGGATAATAGACAGGTTCAACCCAAGGAATCACTCATGAAAAAACTCGCTTGTGTACTCGCGCTGGCAGGCGCTTTCGCTTCGACCAATGCGCTCGCCTGGGGCACCGACGGCCACCGCGCGGTCGGCGCCATCGCCGACAAGCTGCTCAAGGGCAGCAAGGCCGAACAGCAGATCAAGTCCATCCTGCTGCCGGGCGAAACCCTGGAATCGGTTTCCACCTGGCCGGACTGCGTGAAGGGCACCTACTGCGGCCCGCAGAGCCAGGACATGATCGACTACGTGAACGCCAACCCGAAGCACAGCGAGTACCACTACACCGACGTGCCGTTCCAGCTGGATCATTATCATGACGGCGCCGCCGGCACCGCCGACGACGACATCGTGCAGACCCTGAAGCAGGCGATCGCCGTCCTGCAGGGCAAGGACACTCCGGCCACCAACCCGCACAAGTTCACCAGGCGCCAGGCCCTGATCCTGATCACCCACATGACCGGCGACATCCACCAGCCGCTGCACGTGGGCGCCGCTTTCGTCAGCAAGGACGGCAAGTTCGTGGTTCCGAAGACCAAGGCCGAGATCGACGAGACCGCGGTCTTCGATTCGCGCGGCGGCAACAACTTCCTGATGGACGACGCCAAGCTCACCAGCCTGGTCGCGAGCCTGTCCGACGTCATCCCGCCGGAAGAAGCCAAGCCGCTCAAGGAAGGCGTGCCGAAGGCGCTGACCAAGCCCTTCCACTCCTACTGGGACAGCACCACCGTCAACTACGCCTTCCGCCGCATCCAGACCAGGACCCCGGAAAAGTTCGCGCAGGCCGCGATCGACGGCAAGCCGGCGATCGCTTCGGCCACCGGCGACCTCGCGACCTGGCCGTACCAGTGGGCGGACGACGCGCTGGCCGTGTCCAAGCAGGCCTTCGACGGCGTCACTGTCGGCAAGATCACGCCGCAGGTGAGCAAGAAGGGCGAGACCTACTACACCTGGAGCCTGGAAGTGCCGCAGAACTACCCGGTGCCGAGTTCGCAGATCGCCAAGACCCAGCTGATCAAGGGTGGGTATCATCTGGCGCAGCTGCTGCAGGCGATCTACCAATAAACCGTAGGGTGGGCACACCGTGCCCACGCAGCAATCATGGAACGCCGCACGCCGCAGGGTGTGCGGCGTTTTTTTTGCACGTGCATTTACAATGTCGCCAACATTAACCTTCCTGCCATCATGCGCATACTTCCCTATCTTGCCCTTGCCGGCGCCGTTTTCCTGCCCACTTTCGCTGCCGCCCAGGCCGAACGCGTCGAACCCGTCGACCGCAACCTGCCGCTGTGGGAAGCCGGCATCGGCGCCGCCGGCTTCAGCACGCCGGCCTATCCCGGCGCCGACGACCGCTCGAACCGCGGCCTGGTACTGCCTTTCCTGATCTATCGCGGCAAGGTCTTCCGCGCCGACCAGAACGGCGTCGGCGCGCGCCTGCTCAACACGGATAAAGTCGAATTCGACATCGGTTTTTCGGGTTCGCTGCCGGCGCATTCCGACGACGTCGAGGCGCGGCGCGGCATGCCGGACCTCGGCACCTTGCTGGAATTCGGACCGCGCGTGAAATACAAGTTCGCCGACCTGGGCGAGCACGGGAAACTGCGCATCGACCTGCCGCTGCGCGCCGTGATCGAAGCCAGGGGAGGGCTGCGCCGCCAGGGCTGGACCATGGAGCCGCGCCTGGTGTGGGAGCAGCGCGGCGAAGGCGCGCGCTGGACCATGGACGCCCAGCTGGGCGCGGTGTTCGGCGACCGCCGCGTCAACCATTATTTCTACGAAGTCGAACCGCAGTACGCGACGGCGTCGCGCCCCGCCTACCACGCCGACGCCGGCCTGATGCTGGTGCGCACCGGCATCGGCGGCAGCCTGCGCCTGAACCCGGACCTGCGCCTGTTCAGTGCATTGCGTTACGAGCTGTATTCGGGCGCGGCCAACAAGGACAGTCCGCTGATGCGCAAATCGAGCGGCGTGTCGGCCTTCGTGGGACTGGTGTGGACTTTTGCGCGCTCGGAAGCGCGAGCGCGCGGGGCAGAGTGAATGCGATGCGTGGGCTCGGAGAGCCCACCCCACGCGATGTAGGGTGGGCACCCCGTGCCCACGATGCTTTTAACGGGATTTGACGAACGGCTTGCCGATCGCCTTCGGCGCCACCGACTTGGCCATCAGGCCGGCCAGCACCACCACGGTCACGACATACGGAATCATCTGGATCAGCGAGCCCGGGATGCGGCCCACGACCGGCAGGTCGACGCCTTCGAGCTGGATCTGGATCGCGCCGAACAGGCCGAACATCAGGCAGCCCAGCACGGTGTGCAGCGGACGCCAGTTGCCGAACACCAGGGCGGTCAGGGCCAGGTAGCCGGCGCCGGCCGACATGTCGCGCAGGAAGAAGCCGCTCTGGACGATGGCGAGATAGGCGCCCGAGAAGGAGCACAGCACGCCGGCCACCAGCATCGCCAGGTAGCGGGTGCGCTCGACCGAGACGCCGGCGGCGTCGGCCGCGTGCGGGTTCTCGCCGCAGGCGCGCAGGCGCAGGCCGAAGCGGCTGTGGTAGATCACCCAATGCACCACCGGGAGTAACAGGAACGCCAGGTAGACCAGCACCGACTGGCCGCCGATCACGTGGCCGTACAGCCAGCCGATGAAGGGGATGCCGTCCAGGGCCGCGGTGCCGGGCAGGACCACGTCGGTCAGGCGCGCGCCGCCGAGGTCCGGCGTGCGGCCGCCCTGCTGGAAGAAGAACTGGGCCAGCACGAAGGTCAGGCCGCTCATCGCGATGTTGATGGCGATGCCGCACACCAGCTGGTTGCCCTTCTGCGTGATGGCGACGAAGGCCTGGATCATGGCCAGGGCCGCGGACACGGCGATGCCGGCGAGGATGCCGTACCACGGGTTCTGGGTCGTGTACGCCACCGCGGCGGAGACGAAGGCCGAGGCCAGGATCTTGCCTTCCAGGCCGATGTCGACCACGCCGCTGCGTTCGGCGAACAGGCCGGCCATCGCGGCGAACATCAGCACCGGCGCATTGCGGATCGTCGAGACTACTATACTTGCGAGATGAAGATCTTCCATCTTAGTTTCCTTATTTCTTACCCTTGCGAAGATTGATCAGTTTCAGCAGCGCCGGACCGTACAGGTATTCCATCGCGCCGCAGAACAGGATGATCAGGCCCTGGATGAAGATGAAGGTCTCTTGCGGGATGTTCGGTTTTTCCAGCGAGAGGTCGAAGCCGCCCTGGATCAGCGCGCCGAACAGCACCGACGACAGGAAGATGCCGACCGGATGCTGGCGGCCCATCAGCGCGATCGCGATGCCGACGAAGCCGGCGCCGGCCGGGAAGTTCAGCGACAGGTAGTGGGTCGAGCCCATCACCGAGTTGACGGCGGCCAGGCCGGCCAGCGCGCCCGACACCAGCATGGTGACGACGATGGTGCGGCTGATCTTCACGCCGGCATAGTGCGCGGCGTGCTGGTTCAAGCCGGTCGCGCGCAGCTTGTAGCCCCAGGAGGAGCGCCACACGGCCACGCCGTAGATCACCAGCGCCGCGATCGCGATCAGGAAGCTGATGTTGAGCGGGGTGTCGCCCAGCAGCGAGGTGCCGTCGGCCCGCATGAACCAGTTCTGCAGCTGCGGCATGGTGGCGGCTTCCGAGAAGGTGCGCGAGGCCGGGTTCTGCTGGCCCTGGGGGATCATGTAGCGCACGATCAGGAAGTTCATCAGGTTGGCGGCGATGAAGTTGAACATGATGGTCGTGACCACCACGTGGCTGCCGCGCCTGGCCTGCAGGAAGCCCGGCAGGAAGGCCCACAGGCCGCCGAACAGGGCCGCGCCCAGCATGCCGGCCGGGATCAGCACCCAGGCGGGCAGGCTGGCGTCGAAGGCCAGCATGACCAGGGTGAGGCCAAGGCCGCCGATGTACATCTGGCCTTCGGCGCCGATGTTGAAGAGGCCCGCCTGCATGGCGATCGACACGGCCAGGCCGGTGAAGATGAAGGTCGAGGCGTAGAACAGCGTGTAGGCCAGGCCTTCCGGATTGACGATGGCGCTGTTGATCAGGATCTGCATCGATTCCAGCGGGCTCTCGCCCAGCAGATGGATCACCAGCGCCGCCACCAGCAGCGCCGACAGCAGGTTCAGGATGGGCAGGACGAAACCCGTGGCCCAGCGTGGAAGTTCAGTTTTCATGTCAGCTCAGTGCAATCACGACTTGTGCATGCCGCCCATCAGCAGGCCGATGCGGGTGGTGTCGAATTCGTCGATCGGGAGAATGCCGGTGATGCGCCCGCCCGACATCACGAGGATGCGGTCGGCCAGCGCGCGCACTTCTTCCAGCTCCACGGAGGAGAGCAGGATCGCCACGCCCTCGTCGCGCAGGCGCAGCAGCTGGGTGTGGATGCTCTCGATGGTGCCGATGTCGACGCCGCGGGTCGGCTGGCCAACCAGCATCATCTTCGGCCTGGCCGCGACTTCGCGCGCGATCACGACCTTCTGCTGGTTGCCGCCGGAGAGCAGGCCGATACGCAGGTCCGGATTGTTCGGACGGACGTCGAAGGCCTGCATCAGGCTAGAACAGCGCTGGGCGATCTTCTTGAAGTCGAACAGGCCCCAGCGGTTCTTCACGTGGTCCTGGTAGCCGAACACGGTGTTGTGCATGACCGAGAAATCCTTGATCACGCCGTCGCGCAGGCGGTCTTCCGGCACGTGGCCGATGCCCAGCTCGCGGAAGGTGGCCGGCAGGCCGTCGGCGTTCGCGCGGCCGGCGTAGGGCAGTTCCTTGCCGAGGAATTCGACGCGGCCAGCGGTCGGCAGGCGCATGCCGGACAGGATCTCGAGCAGCTCGCTCTGGCCGTTGCCGGACACGCCGGCGATCGCCACCACTTCGCCCGCGCGCAGGGTGAAGTCGATGTCCGAAAGGAGGGCGACGCCGTTGGCGTCCTTCAGCTGGACCTTCGAGACCTTCAGCACGTCGGCGCCCGGATTGAAAGGCGCGCGCGGCAGTTCGCTCTGGATCGGGCGGCCGACCATCATGTTGGCCAGCTGCTCCTTCGAGGTCTCCGCGGTCTTCACGGCGCCCACCACGCGGCCGGCGCGCATGACCGTCACCTCGTCGGTGATGTCCATGATTTCCTGCAGCTTGTGGGTGATCAGGATGATGGTCTTGCCCTGTTCCTTGAACAGGCGAAGAATCTCGAACAGCGACGCGGTTTCCTGGGCCGTCAGGACGGCGGTCGGCTCGTCCAGGATCAGGATGTTGGCGCTGCGGTAGATCTGCTTGAGGATCTCGACGCGCTGCTGGGCGCCCACGGACAGGTCGTGGATGGTCGCGAGCGGATCGACGTCGAGGCGGTAGCGGTCGCAGATCTCGCGCAGCTTGGCTTCCACGGCGCCGCGCTTGGCGGCCAGCTTGAAGCCGCCCTCGTTGCCCAGCATGACGTTGTCGAGCACGGTCATGTTCTCGACCAGCATGAAGTGCTGGTGTACCATGCCGATGCCGAGCGCGATGGCCTCAAAGCTGCTGCGGATATCCTGTGCCTGGCCATCGATCAGGACCTGGCCGCTGTCGGCGTTGTAGTAGCCGTACAGGATGCTCATCAGGGTCGACTTGCCGGCGCCATTTTCACCGATCACGCCATGGATCGAGCCTTTGGCGATCGAGAAGCTGACGTCGGCATTCGCCTGCACCGCCCCGAAGGCTTTGCTAATGTTGCGAAATTCTACGGCTGGCTGCATAGCGATCTGTAGTCAGAGTAAGTAAAGACGGGATGCATTATTCAAAAACGCGCCGCGCCGGTTTTTTATTCCGGCGCGGCGCGCTTGGTTTAACTCAGGTTGTGCTTACTGCGGGCAGGAACCGGCGGCGCGGTAGTCGACCACCTTGATCTTGCCGCTGATGATGTCGGCCTTGGCCTGGTTCACGCGCTTTTCCATTGCCGCGGAGACGATGGCGCGGTTGTTCTTGTCCAGTGCCCAGTCGACGCCGCCTTCCTTCAGGCCCTTGTAGGTCACGCCCGAGGCGAACTGGCCGGCCTTGGCCTGCATCAGCGCATCGTAGGTGGCGTTGCCGACGTTCTTGACCATCGAGGTCAGCACGGAACCCGGCTGGATGTCGTTCTGGTTGGAGTCGACGCCGATCGCCAGCTTGCCCTTGGTCTTGGCCATCTGGATCACGCCCAGGCCCGAACCGCCGGCCACGGCGAACACGACATCGGCGCCGCGGTCGAATTGCGCACGCGCCAGCTCGCCGCCCTTGGCCGGATCGTTCCAGGCCGCGGCGGTGGTGCCGACCATGTTCTGCTGCACGTCGATCTTCGGATTGACGGCCTTCGCGCCCTGCGCGTAGCCGCATTCGAAGGCGCGGATCAGCGGGATGTCCATGCCGCCGACGAAGCCGATCTTGCCCGACTTGGCAGCCATCGCGGCGGCGACGCCGACCAGGTAGGAGCCTTCCTGTTCCTTGAACAGGATCGAGTTGACGTTCTTGCCGGTGGCGTTGCCGTCGATGATCACGAAGTGCACGGCCGGGAATTCGGCGGCGATCTTCTGCACGGCCTGGGTCTGCGAGAAACCGACCGACACGATCAGGTCCAGCTTCTTGCGCGCGAGGCCGCGCAGCACCTGCTCGGCCTGGGTGTCGCTGCTGGCCTGGGCTTCGAAGACGTTGATGCCGTTCTGCTTCTTGAAGCGCTCAATGCCTTCGGCTGCCGACTGGTTGAACGACTTGTCGAACTTGCCGCCGGCGTCGTAGACGATGCCCAGCTTCGGCGCGCCCGCTGCGGCCGCACTGCCGGCGACGCACAGCGCCGCGATCGTCATACTGAGTTGCTTGAATTTCATGTAAATGGCTCCTGGAATCCTGATATTGTACCCGGCGCAACGGCTGCGATGGGAGGCGGCAAAGCAAGGACCAGCCGTCCGCGGCGCTCTGCCAGCGGATTGTGTCAAATCTCGTTCTATCTTGTAGTTACGATTTGTATCGCGGTCGAGGCCGGGCGCTTAATTGCAGTCCGGAGACCTTCAGCTTTGCCAACTATGCATCAGCACGTTTATTCGTGGCAAATACGATTTTACTTCGCAATTTATTTAGTTGAAATATAAATAGTGCTATTTTTCAGGTGTTTCTTACAGAAAACCACACGTCTTGGCGTGTGCGTAATGACAACAAAGCCGGAAAACGACTTACTTGCCTGAGAGAGGAAGTTCGGCCGTGACCGCCGCCAGCGGCAGCACGGCCAGGCCGGAAACGGCGATCGGCGCCGCCTCGGTGGCCACTGCGATGGCAGGTGCGGGAATCGCCGCCCCGGGCGGCGGCAGGGGGACAGGCGCCGCGTCGATGGCGGCGGCCGCGATGGCAGGAGCGGGAATGATGCCGGCCGAAACGGCGATGGGCTGGACTTCGGCCGGCATCTGGATCGAGTCGGCGCCCGGGCTGCCGGCTGCCGCGGCTTCGCTGAGCGGCTTGCCGAACTGGGACGTCAGGAAATTCGCGATGCGGCTCTGCGTGCCTTCCAGGTAGGGGATGTTCATGTGGTCCGACTCGGGCACGATGTCGTCGCCGCACAACTGGGCCAGCTTGGCCACCAATTGATCGGTATGCGAATGCGGCACCACGTCGTCGCTGGCCGCGCGCAGCACATAGGTCGGCGCCTTCAGGGCCGGCGCATACTTGATCGACTCGAAGCGGTGGCGCAGCATGTACTCGATCGGCATCACGCGGAACTTGCGCTTGGCAATCGCCAGGATCGAATCGTAGGGCGTGATCAGGACCACCGAATGCGCAGGGCGCTCCTTCGCCACCTGCACCGCCACCCCGGAACCCAGGCTGCGGCCGACCACGGCGATGCGGCGCGCATCCACATGGACGCGCGCGGCCATCCAGTCGAACAGCATGCAGCCATCCTCGACCATCTGGATCTCGGCCGGCACGCCATGCGATTCGCCATAGCCGCGGTAATTCACGGCCAGCACGGCCATATTGGGGAAGAGCTTGCCGGCATCGCGCACCACCCAGGAGACTTCCTCGGAGCGTCCGCCGAAATAGACCACGGCCGGGTGCGGGCCCGGAATCTTGGGCGTCATCAGCCAGCCGCAGAGACGGGTACCGTCGGCGGCGCGCAAGACCACGGGACGAGTGCGGTGGCCGCTGCTGCGCGGGCTTTGCACTTCGCGCTCGACGGTGGGATTGAACACCAGGCGGCGCTGGTTGGCCGCGACTGCGGCCGTGAGGCCCAGCCACAGCATGCTGGCAAAGCCAGCCATTCCCGCCGCTACTTTTTTCCGAGTGTCCATGCTACCAGTCTACCTCTGCCATCTTGAAACGGTCTGTGCGTTCGGGGACAAAGCCTCATGACGCACGACACATCCACAAATGCGTTGCCATAACACAACAATACCATGCCTGGCGGGAAGCTGCAGAGGAGGGCATGCTTACGAAGCAGTCGCGTCGTCGACCGTCTGATAGCGCAGGTACTGACTCGGTATCAGCTTGGGCGGCGTCGGGCAATTGCAGACGCACTCATCGTTCTCCAAGGCGGCCAGCCTGCCGTCGAAGCGCTCCGGCGTGCGCGGCCCAATGCAGTGGATGATGCCGGTGGCGCCGCAGGCATGGCAGCTGACTTCATCGCCTTCGAGGGCGACGCGGGCGCCGTTGATCGAGATCGTGCTCGAGGCCGAGGTAACGACGCCGTCGGCGGTCGTGCGGGCGCCCAGGGTGATGAGATGGCGTTTCATGATTCCATGGTGCCATCCCCATCGGGTCCGGCCTTGTTCCCGATCGGTTAAGATGGACAGTCATGCTGATTCCTTCTGACCTATTGGAGATGCTGTGCACTACCTGCTGATGTATGAACTGGCCCCCGACTACCTGGCGCGCCGCGGCGAATTCCGCAACGAACACCTGAAACTGGCCTGGGAAGCCGAACAGCGCGGCGAGATCGTGATCGCCGGCGCCCTGGCCGACCCGGCCGACTACGCCGTCCTGCTGTTCACCGGCGACTCGCCGGAAGTGGCCGAGCGCTTCGCCAAGGCCGATCCTTACGTGACCGAAGGCCTGGTGCAGTCCTGGATCGTGCGTCCGTGGACGACTGTCGTCGGCAAGGACGCTGCTACCCCAGTTCGCCCGGAGTAATCCGAGAGCGCCTGAAAAGCTCGCATGGCGGCGTTGCATGGTCTCGCCGTACTAGCGTACTGTCTTCGACCATGCGCCTTGCCGTGCGAGCTTGTCAGACGCTCTAACATTTCACTTCGCCGGCAGCAGCTTCACGACCAGGTTGTGGGTCGTGAGCGCGAACGAGCCGTCCGGCGCACGCGCCACCCCGGCCGGGCGGTCCAGGCCGCCGGGCAGGGCGCCCAGCGCGATGCCCTGGCGGCCGGCCACGCCCGCCACTGTGCTGGTCACGTTATCGAGGTTGATCCTGCGGATGGTGGCGTTGCCGGTGTCCGCGATATACAGATCGTTGCCCTCGACCGCAATGCCGCTGGGCGCGCACAGCCGCGACACGGTGGTGCTGCCGTCCGTTGCCCCGCACTGGCCAGCCTGGCCGGCCAGGGTCGACACCTCGCCACTCGGCTTGATCATCCGGACCGTCGAATTGCCGGTATCGACCACGTACACGTTGTCCCATTCGTCCACGCCCACGTCCTGCGGATTGCAGAAGCGCGCCGTGCCGCCGCGTCCGTCGGCGCTGCCGCACACGCCCGGCGAGCCTGCCACCGTGGTGACATTCCCGGCGGAGTCGATGCGGCGCACCGTGTGGTTGCCGGTGTCGGCGATCCACAGGTTGCCGCGGCGGTCCAGAGCGATGCCTTTCGGATTGCAGAACTGGGCGCTGGTCATGCGCCCGTCCACGCTGCCGCAGGTGCCGTTGCCGGCCACCGTGCCGACCGAACCCGCGGGTGTGATCTTGCGGACCACCGAGTTGCCGGTGTCGGTCAGGTAGACGTTGCCCTGTGCATCCGCGCTGAGCCGGGAGGGAAGGTTGAAGCGCGCGGCATTGCCGTCGCCGTCCGCATAGCCGACCGCGCCGCGGGCGCCGGCCAGGGTCGTGACCGCGCCCTGCGGCGTGACCTTGCGGATGGTGGCGCTGGCCGGCTCCGCCACGTACAGGTTGCCGAGCGCATCCGCGGCGATGCCTTCCGGCGCATTGAAGCGCGCCGCCGAGCCGGCGCCGTCCGCCGAGCCGGTGCAGACGCCGCAGACATCCCCGGCGATGGGGAAGAGGCCGGTGGCGCCCTGAGGACGGTCGGGCCAGCTGGGCCAGTCCGGATGGTTGGGCCAGGGATGGTCGTCGTGCCAGACGACGCCGATGCCGATGCCGACGTCGGCGCCGCAGCTGGCGAGCCCGAGCGCGGCCAGCAATGCCGCGCAGCGCAATAGCGGTCTCATGAACATCGCTCCTCTTGATGACCCATCAAGGATAGCGGGCGGGCGCGAGACCGGCATGCGCGCACGCAAAGCAAAAACTACGCATTCGTGCAGTGGCCGGCTTTCCGGCGTAAAAGCGACGGCGGTGCGGATCGTGGCGGCGGTTCTCATCCATTCGCGGATGCGTGTGCATGCTGAGGTAATATCTTCGCGCAAACAAAAACGAGCTGGAGACTTATGCACACCGTCGTCAACCTGTGGCCGCTTCTCGGCATCGCCGTCGTCGTCGCCGGCTTCCTGCTGCGCGCGAATCCGGTGCTGGTCGTGATCGCCGCCTGCGGCGTGACCGGCATCGCCGGCGGCCTGTCCGTGACACACCTGCTGGAATCGCTCGGCACGGCCTTCGTCAAGACGCGCAACCTGCCCTTGATCCTGCTGCTGCCGCTGGCAGCGATCGGCCTGCTCGAGCGCGCCGGACTGAAGGAGCATGCCCAGGCCAGCATCGCCAGGATCCGCTCCGCCACCACCGGGCGCCTGCTGACCGTCTATCTGCTGGTGCGCGAGCTGGCCGCGGCCTTCGGTCTGACGAGCCTGGGCGGCCATCCGAATATGGTGCGGCCGCTGGTGGCGCCGATGGCCGAGGCGGCCGCCGAAGCGCGCTATCGCGAGAACAATCGCAAGCTCGACGAAGCCATGCGCCAGCGCATCCGTGCGATGAGCGCCGCCACCGACAATGTCGGCCTGTTCTTCGGCGAGGACGTGTTCGTGGCCTTCGGCGCCATCGTGCTGATGCAGACCATCCTGCGCGCCGAAGGGCTGGAGGTCGATCCGCTGCACATGGCGCTGTGGGGCATACCGACCGCGGTGACGGCCTTCCTCATCCACGCCTGGAATTTGCGCCGGCTCGACGCCCATATCCTGAAGGCGGCGACGATGGGAGTGCCGAAGTGATCCTCGCGCTCGACGATTTCTACATCCTGGTCGGCCTGCTGTTCGCGGCCACGGCCATCATGAACCTGCGCGACCGGACCAACCCGCGCCGCTTTACCACCGCGCTGTTCTTGGGCCTGTACGCGCTGCTCTACCTGGCCGGCAGCCGCCTGCCGCCCGCGGCCACGGGCCTGCTGATGATTGCGATGGCGCTGGTGGCGGGCTTCGGCCTGGTCAAGGGCGGCAAGGCGCATCTGCCGCCCGAAGAAACGCGCCGCGCCAGTGCTGCACGCCTGGGCCACAAGCTGCTGGTGCCGGCGCTGGCGATTCCGGTGGTGACCATGATCGGCTCGACGCTGCTGAAAGATGTACGCATCGATGCGACCCCGCTGCTCGATCCGAAGAACCTGACCCTGGTGAGCATGGGCTGCGCCTCGATGATTGCGCTGGCGCTGGCCTGCTGGTTTACGCGCGCCACACCGCTGCAGGGCGTGCGCGAGGCGCGCCGCCTGATCGACGCGATGAGCTGGGCGGTGGTGCTGCCGCACATGCTGGCCGTGCTCGGGCTGCTGTTCTCCGAGGCCGGCGTCGGCAAGGCCGTGGCCCACATCACCACCTCCTACATCGACATGGATTCGCGCCTGGTGGCCTGCGCGGCCTTCTGCATCGGCATGGCGCTGTTCACGGTCGTGATGGGCAACGGCTTCGCGGCCTTCCCCGTGATCGCGGGCGGCATCGGGATTCCGGTGCTGGTCGGGGTGTATCATGCGAATCCGGCCGTGATGGCGGCAATCGGCATGTTCAGCGCCTACTGCGGCACCCTGATGACGCCGATGGCCGCCAACTTCAACATCGTGCCCGCGGCCCTGCTCGAGCTGCACGACAAGAACGCCGTGATCAAGGCCCAGCTTCCAACGGCGCTGCCGCTGCTGCTGGCGAATATCGTCCTGCTGTACTTCCTGATGTACCGATAAATTTATGAAAACTGTCCTGCTGACCGGATTCGAACCCTTCGGTGGCGCCGCCATCAATCCTTCGTGGGAAGCCGTGCGCCTGCTGGACGGCTGGTCCGGCGACGGTTTCAAGGTGGAGGTGCGCCTGCTGCCCTGCGTGTTCGGCGCCGCCGCCGAGGCGCTGCTCGGCTTCGTCGACGCGCTCCGCCCCGACATCGCGATCGCGGTGGGCCTTGCCGGCGGACGGCCCGAGATCTCGATCGAGCGCATCGCCATCAACGTCGACGACGCCCGCTTTCCCGACAACGCCGGCCAGCAGCCGATCGACATTCCCATCGTGGCGGACGGCCCGGCCGCGTATTTCACGACCCTGCCGATCAAGGCCATGGCGGCGGCGATCCGCGAGCAGGACATCAAGGCCGGCGTGTCGCAGACCGCCGGCACCTTCGTCTGCAATCACGTGTTCTATGCGCTGATGCACCACCTGCGCGGGCAGGGCGTGAAGGCAGGCTTCATCCACGTGCCTTTCCTGCCGGAGCAGGCGGCGGCGTATCCGGTGCAGCCGACGCCGGCGATGACGCTGGAGGAGATCGTGGCGGGATTGCGCGTGGCGGTCGAGGTGGCGCTGGTGGTCGAGCGCGACGCGGTGCTGGCTGGCGGGGCGACGCATTGAGAGAGAACGCGATGCGTACTGAATCTGAAACCTCGGCGTCCAACCTGGCGCCAGGCGCGGCACTCGCGGCGAGCGAGCGCGAACTGCGCTTTGCGGTCAAGGCCGGACGCCTTGGCACCTGGAGCTTCGACCCGGCGACCGGCGAGCTGACGACGTCGGAGATCTGCCGGCTCAATTTCGGGCGCGATCCGAACCTGCCCTTCAGTTATGCGGAACTGCGCGAAGCCGTCCACCCGGAAGACAGGTTGCGGATGGCCGAAGCCGTCGAACGCAGTGTCGTCTCCGGGACCGATTACGACATCGAATACCGGATCCTGACGCCGTCCGGGGAAGTCCGCTGGATCGCCATCCGAGGACAGCCTGTCGATACCGGCACGGGCGCGCCTTCCAGGATGATGGGCGTGTCGATCGACGTGACCGACAGGCGGCAGGCGGAAGAAAGGCTGAGCGACAGCGAGCAGCGATTCCGGCTGATGGCGGACGCGGTGCCGCAGATCGTGTGGATCACCGACCGTCACGGCCGGATGGAATTCCTGAACAAGCAGTTCGCCGACTACACCGGGGCAGCCGGCAAGGACTGGGCGCCCGCCGAGATGGCGGCGAACTTCATCCATCCCGACGATGGACCGAAGGTTGTCGCGGCCTTCGAAGCGGCGCTGGAGACCGGCAAGCCGTTCGATATCGAGCACCGCATCCGCTCGGCTGCCGGCATGGACCGCTGGTTCCTGGCACGCGCCGAACCTTACCGCGATCCAGGGACGGGTGCGATTGTCCGATGGTTTGGCGCGTCCGTCGACATCCACGACAGAAAGCGGACCGAAGCCGCGCTGCGCGAAAGCGAGGCGCGCTATCGCAACCTGTTCGATTCCATCGATGAAGGCTTCTGCGTCGTCGAGTTCATCGACGGCCCGCATGGCCCGCTGTCCGACTACGTGCACCTGGAAGCGAACCAGGCCTACCTGCGCCATGCGGGCATCTCCAATGTCGTCGGCAAAACGGGTCGCGGCGAGTTGACGCCCAGCGAGGCGGACGCGTGGGTGGCGATTTTCCGCCGCGTCCTGGAGACAGGCGAGCCGGTGCGCTTCGAGCGCGAGCTGGAAGCGACCGACCGCTACCTGGAGGTGGCGTGCTCGCGCATCGAACCGGCTGCCAGGCGCCAGGTGGCGATCCTGTTCCAGGACGTGAGCGCCCGCAAGCGGGCGGAGCGGCAGCTTCGGGAGCTGAACGAAACACTGGAGAGCCAGGTTGCCGAGCGTACGGCCGAGCGCGACCGCATGTGGGAGATCTCGCCCGACCTCATGCTGGTCATCGACTTCGATGGGTACTTCCGTCGCGTGAATCCGGCCTGGACGGCGCTGCTCGGTTACGCGCCCGGGGAACTCGTCGGCCGGCACGTCAACGAGTTCGTGCTTCCCGACGACCATGGCTCGACGGTCGACGCCTACGAGAGGGCAGCATCGGGCGGCCGGCCGGCGATCGAGAACCGCTACCGCCACAAGGACGGGTCGATCCGCTGGATCTCCTGGGTGGCGGCGCCTGCTGGCGACATGACCTACGCCACCGGCCGCGATATCACCGCCGAGAAGGCGCGCGACGCGGAACTGGCGAGGCGCACCGCCGAGCGCGATCGTCTCTGGAACCTGTCGCAGGACATGCTCGCCCGCGCCAACTACGAGGGCACCATGTCCGCTGTCAGCCCCGCGTGGACACAGGTCCTGGGCTGGAGCGAGGCCGAGCTGCTGACCCGCCCCTACGCCAGCTTCATGCATCCGGAAGACATGCCGGGAACGCTGGAGGCGATTGGCCAAATGGCCGGGACGCACGCCCCGGCACGGTTCGAGAACCGCATCGCCACCCGTGACGGCGGCTGGAAGCACATCGAGTGGACCGTCACGCCTGAACTCGATGGCGAGAATTTCGTCGCGGTCGGGCGCGATGTCAGCCGCAACAAGGCCCGCGAGGCCGAACTCGAGCAGGCGCATGATGCCTTGCGCCAGTCGCAAAAAATGGAGGCGGTCGGCCAGCTCACCGGCGGCCTGGCGCACGACTTCAACAATTTGCTGGCATCCATCAGCGGCGCCCTGCAGGTGCTGAAACTGAAAATGCAGCGTGGCCAGTACGCAGGCCTGGAACGTTATCTCGACCTGGGCGAATCTTCCGTGCGGCGCGCCGCCGCGCTGACGCAGCGGCTGCTGGCCTTTTCGCGCCGGCAGACACTCGATCCCAAAGCCACCGACGTCAACCGCCTCATCGACGAGATGGAAGAACTGGTCCGCCGCTCGGCCGGCCCGATGGTCGAACTCGAGGCGGTGAAAGCGGACGACCTCTGGCTGACGAAGGTCGATCCGTCCCAGCTCGAAAATGCGCTGCTCAACCTGTGCATCAATGCGCGCGACGCGATGATGCCCGGAGGCGGGAGACTGACGCTCGTTACAGCCAACAAGTGGATCGATGAACCCACCGCAAAAGAATGGGGCATGCCGCCGGGTCAGTACATTTCACTGTGCGTGTCGGACACCGGCACCGGCATGCCTCCGGAGGTGGTCGCGCGCATCTTCGATCCGTTCTACACCACCAAGCCACTGGGCGAGGGCACGGGCCTGGGACTGTCCATGGTGTACGGCTTTGTGCGCCAATCGGGTGGCCAGGTCCGCGTGCGGTCGGAGGTCGGCGCCGGCACGACCATGTGCCTGTATCTGCCCCGCCATGCGGGCGCCGTGCAGCATGAGGAGCCGGCCAAGACGCTGCCCATCGAATCGGGACAGGGCGAAACCGTGCTGCTCATCGAGGATGAACACGCGTTGCGCGAGATCGTCGAAGAGGTCCTGCGCGATGCCGGCTATCGGGTGCTGTCGGCGCAGGATGGCTCGATCGGCCTGCAGATCCTGAACTCGGACACGCGTGTGGACTTGCTGGTCACGGACGTTGGCCTGCCCGGCGGGCTGAATGGCCGCCAGGTGGCCGATGCGGCAAGGGGCGCACGCCCCGGCCTCAAGGTGCTGTTCATCACCGGCTACGCCGACGCGGCAGCGGTCGGCAATGGCCGCTTCGACCCCGGAATGGAAGTGATGACCAAGCCATTCGAGATCAGTGCGTTTGCCAACAAGGTGCGGACATTGATCGACAAAAGGCTGCCAGGCTGACTGCGCCTAGGCGGCCAGGCCTTTCTGCAGGACCTCGGCCACCAGCACGTTCATATCGACGCCGCGTTCCTGCGCCAGGGCCTGCAGCTGCTTGACCAGGTCGCCATTGAGCTTGACCGCAAAGGGCACCAGTCCGAGGGCCCGGTCGCGCTCGCGCTGTTCGCGGCGGTCGGGCTGCGGCGTTCCGGCTGCGCCGGAGGGGAGCGCCCGTGGGCCCGCCTGGTTCAGCAGTTTCTTGGCATCGGCCTTGGCCAGGTCGGTTCGTTTCATGGTATTGCTCCCACAGGTTATCGAGAGCGAATTCTAACCGCGATGCCTACTCTCCAGCCGGATTGACGATCTTCAGGAACGCCCGCACCACCGGCGCATCGTCCTGGATCGGATAAGTGATGTACAGATTCGCCGACGGCGGATTGCGCTTGATCGGCAGGAAGCGCACGCCCGGCCAGCCGATGCGCGCGGTGGTTTCCGGCATCAGCGCCACGCCCAGGCCCGCGCCGACCATGGCCAGCAGGGTCTGCGGCTCGGCCGCTTCCTGGAAGATGGTCGGCTGGAAGCCGGCGTTCACGCAGCACTGGACCAGGTAGCGCGGCTCGGCCGACTGGTCGAGGTGCAGGGTCAGCAGCGGCTCGCCGGCGATGTCGGTCAGATCGATGCTGTCCTTGCGCGACAGCGGATGCTGGGCGTTCACCGCCACGCAGTAGTTCTCCTGGAAGCACAGGTCCTGGCGCAGGTTGGCGTGTTTCAGCTCGTCCTCGTCGCGCTTCGGTTCGCGCCAGAACCCGACGTCGATCTGCTTGCCGCGCAGGGCGTCCCACTGCTCGTCCGGGCCGAGTTCGTGGATGGTCCAGGTCACGCGCGGGAACTGGCTCTGGAACTGCTCGAGCAGGCCGGGGATTGGTCCCCACATCGCCGAGCCGACGATGCCGACGCGCAGGCGCCCGACTTCGCCGCGGTCGATCTGGCGGATGGTGTCGACCGCCATCCGCATCCGCCCCAGCAGATCCGAGGCTTCCTGCATCAGGGCCTTGCCGGCCACCGTCAGCTCGAAGCTGCGGGTGGTGCGCGCGAACAGGCGCACGCCCAACTCGCTTTCCAGCTTCATGATCTGCTGCGAGAGCGGCGGCTGCGAGATGTGCAGGCGCTCGGCGGCGCGGCTGAAGCTTTTTTCTTCGGCCACGGCGAGGAAGTATTTCAGCTGCTTCAGGTCGATCGACATATTGGTCCGCGAGTTAGTGAGCCAGGTGCGCCAGCGCCACGGCCAGCTGCGCGCCGACCAGGGCATTGTTCTTGACCAGGGCGATATTCGTCACGAGGCTGCGGCCGCCGGTCAGTTCCTTGATGCGCGCCAGCAGGAAAGGCGTCACCAGCTTGCCCTTCACGCCTTGTTCGTCCGCTTCGCGCAGCGCCTGGGCGATGATGGCGTCGATCTCTTCGTTCTTCATGGCGGAGACTTCCGGTACCGGATTGCTGACGACGACGCCGCCCTCCAGGCCGAGCTGCCACTTGGTGCGGATGAAGCGCGCCTGGTCTTCCGGCGTGTCGAGCTGGAAGTCGGCCCTGAAGCCGCTGTCGCGCGTGAAGAAGGCGGGGAAGGCGGCCTGGCCGACGCTCACCACCGGCACGCCGTGGGTCTCGAGGTATTCGAGGGTCAGGCCGATGTCAAGGATGGACTTCACGCCCGCGCAGACGACGGCGACGCCGGTCTGCGCCAGTTCCTGCAGGTCGGCCGAGATGTCGAAGCTGGTCTCGGCGCCGCGGTGCACGCCGCCGATGCCGCCGGTGACGAAGACTTCGATGCCGGCCAGCTTTGCGCAGATCATGGTGGCGGCGACCGTGGTGGCGCCGAGCTTCTTTTGCGACAGCACGTAGGCCAGGTCGCGGCGGCTGACCTTGATCGCGTCCTTCGACTGGCCCAGCAGCTCGAGCTGCTCGTCGGCCAGGCCAATGCAGATACGGCCGTCGATGATGGCGATGGTGGCGGGGACGGCGCCGGCGTCGCGGATCACCTGCTCGACTTCGCGCGCGGTCTGCACGTTCTGCGGGTAGGGCATGCCGTGCGAGATGATGGTCGATTCGAGGGCGACGACGGGCTTGCCCGCGGCGCGGGCGGCTTGTACTTCAGGGGAAAACTGGAGGAAGGCGTGCATGTTCAATCCTGGTGGTTCGTGTTCATGAGAGTGTCGGGGCCGAGCCGCGGATGCACCGTCTCGGCCACGCCGAGGGTGAGTGCGGACAGCTTCAGGCCGCGGCGGCAGGCGAGTTCCAGATCGTCGCCGTCCTGGATCAGCGACCAGCAGACGGCAGCCGCGAAGGCATCGCCGGCGCCGGTGACGTCGACCACCTCGGCGCCGTGCGCATACAAACGCACGATGTCGCCGCCGCGGGTATACATCACGCCCTCGGCGCCGCGCGTGACGATCAGGTCGCGCGCGCCCTGGGCCCGCACCTCAGTCACCGCGGCGTCGAAGTCCGTTTCGCCGGCGAGCTCGCGTCCGACCCGCGCCGCGAGTTCGCCGCGGTTCAGGATCAGCAGGCGCACGCCGGATAAATCCTTGGGCAGGCGCGCCATCTTCGGCTCGGACACCGCCACCAGCACCAGCGGCACTTCCGCGCGGCGGGCCTGGGCGATCACGGTATCCACGCTTTCCAGCGGCAGGTTGAGGTCGGCCACCACCAGCGCGCTGGTCGCGATCCGGGTCTGGCAGGAGTCGACGAAGGCCGGGTCGAGGCGCTCGTACAAGGCCATGTCGGCCAGCGCGACGACCATCTCGCCATCCTGGTCCAGCACCGCCGTGTAGGTGCCGCTGGCCGCGCCCTCGATCTGCAGGGTGCCGCCGGTATCGATGCCGAGGGCCTGCGCATGGGCGAGCAGGGCGGCGCCCGAGCTGTCCTTGCCGGTCGCAGTCAATAAGGCAACCGGCGTGCCCAGGCGCGCGAGGTTCTCAGCGATGTTGCGGGCGACGCCACCGAAGGATTCGCTCTGGCTGGCGGGGTTCGAGGTGTGCAGGGCGATGCCGGCCAGCGAGCGCAGCTTGCGGTCGAGGTTGGCCGCGCCGATGCAAGTGACGGGGCGGCGGTCCGGCAGCACGTAGGCGCGGCCGAGCAGCTTGCGCTCACGGATCAGGCCGGCGATATGGCCGGCCACGGCCGAGCGCGAAAGGCCCAGGCTGTCGGCCAGCTCCTGCTGCGAAATGAAGGGATTCGCGCGGATCAGCTCGAACAACTGTTGTTTTTTTGAGTGCTCGGTCACGGTAGAGGGCTTCGAAACGACTGTAAACAATTGTTTGTGATGTTAAACACTTGTTTGTCGAGCGTCAATGCGCGATGTTTCTATCGCTATTTGCGCTCGGCAATACCATGTATGCGCCAGCGAATATGTAGGATAGCTCATTTATACCCTGTTCATATAAATCGAGCAGAAATTTGGTATTTGCCATACCAATCCACGATAATGCATAGTTCGATTAATTTGGTGCACCGGGCTCCCGCTTTAAGTGCAACACCTGCAGTAACAGCCTCTCCGGTCACTCAGCAATACACTCCAATCCAGCGATATCACAAGGAAGCCATCCATGCTCAGCAACACCCCATTCGAAGCCGCCGACGTCATCCGCGCCCGCAAGCCCGGATTTACGCCGCGCGTGGCGCTCATCCTCGGCTCCGGTCTCGGCGTGCTGGCCGAGCAGATGACGGACGCGGTGGCGATCAGCTACGCCGACCTGCCTGGCTTCCCGATCAGCACCGTGCACGGCCACGCCGGCGAACTGGTGCTGGGCACCCTGGCCGGCGTGCCGGTCGCCTGCATGAAGGGCCGCGGCCACTTCTACGAAGGCTATGGCGCCAGCGTGATGACGTCCGCTGTCCGTACCCTGAAACTGATCGGCTGCGAACTGCTGTTCGTGACCAACGCCGCCGGCTCGCTGCGTCCTGAAGTCGACGCCGGCAGCATCGTCGTGCTGGCCGACCACATCAACCTGCTGCCGGGCAGCCCGATGGCCGGCCCGAACGACGACCGCTTCGGCCCGCGCTTCTTCAGCATGGCCAATGCCTACGATGCCGAGACCCGCGACATGGTGAAGGCCGTGGCGGCGGAGAAGGGCATCACCCTGCACGAAGGCGTCTACCTGTCGACCCCGGGCCCGCACTTCGAGACGGCAGCGGAAATTCGCGCCTTCCGCACCATGGGCGCCGACGTGGTCGGCATGTCGGTGGTCCCGGAAGTGATCGCCGCGCGCCACTGCGGCCTGAAGGTCGCCGGCGTCTCGGCCATCACCAACCTGGCCGAAGGCCTGACGCCGTTCCCGCTGTCGCACGAGCAGACCCTGAAGTATGCTGCCGTTGCGGCCAAGGACCTGGTGGCCTTGATGCATGCGTTTATTGAACGTCTGGGTACGACCGCTAACGCTTAAACCGTCGTTCCCGCGAAGGCGGGAACCCAAGTTTGTCGAGCAGCCGAAACGCAGGCAAACTTGGACCCCCGCCTTCGCGGGGGCGACGAGCTAGTAATTTCTATATGAGATAACTATATGTCACGCGCATTCATCCTCCTGCTTGACTCCTTCGGCCTCGGCGCGCTGCCTGACGCCGACAAGTACGGCGACACTGGCGCCAACACCCTCGGCCACATCGCCGAGTGGGCCGCTAAAGAGGGCAAGCCAATGTCGCTGCCGGCCCTGGAAAGCATCGGCCTCGGCGCCGCCGCCCATAAAGCCAGCGGCGCATGGCCGGCCGGCTTCGATAAACGCGAAGGTTTTACCGGCGCCTGGAGCGTCGCCCGCGAGCAGTCGACCGGCAAGGACACGCAGAGCGGCCACTGGGAAATCGCCGGTGTGCCGGTGCTGTTCGACTGGGGCTACTTCCCGAAAACCGTGCCGAGCTTCCCGAAGGAGCTGACCGACAAGCTGCAGGAGCTGACCGGCGTGCCGGGCTGGCTGGGCAACTGCCACGCCTCCGGCACCACCATCATCACGGAGCTGGGCGACGAGCATGTCGCGAGCGGCAAGCCGATCCTGTATACCTCGGCCGACTCGGTGCTGCAGATCGCCGCGCACGAAGAGTCTTTCGGCCTGGAGCGCCTGTACGAAGTCTGCGAAGCCGCCTACGAGCTGGTCAAGCCCTACAACATCGGCCGCGTGATCGCGCGTCCCTTCGTCGGCAGCAATGGCAGCTACAAGCGCACCAGCAACCGCCACGACTACGCCGTGCCGCCGGTCGCGCCGACCCTGCTGGACCACGTCAAGGACGCCGGCGGCGAAGTCATCGCCCTCGGTAAAATCAGCGACATCTTCGCCGGCCAGGGCGTTACGCAACTGATCAAGGGCGCCGACAACATGGCCCTGTTCGACCGCCTGCTGGAAGTGCTTGACACCGCTGGCGACAAGTCGCTCACCTTCGTGAACTTCGTCGACTTCGACATGCACTTCGGCCACCGCCGCGACGTGGCCGGCTATGCGAACGCGCTGCACGAGCTGGATGCGCGCCTGCCCGAGTTCATCGCCAAACTGAAGGAAGGCGACCTGGCCGTGATCACCGCCGACCACGGTTGCGACCCGACCTGGCCCGGCTCGGACCACACCCGCGAACACATCCCGATGCTGTTCTTCGGCCCGGCCGCGCCCGCACAGGAGCTGCCGGTGGCCGACACCTTCTCCGATATCGGCGCAACGCTCGCCAAACACCTCGGCGTCAAACCTCTCTCGAACGGAACTGCCCTTTTATGAGCCCGAACCTCGATTCTAAAGTGATCAATGCGCGCAACACGGCCATCGGCCTCGACCTGGGCTGGATCAACCACCTCAAGGTCAACCGCAACGCCGCCGACCGCCGCGCCGCCAGCCTGGCGAACCGCCGCACGGTCAAGAAGGACTACCAGGCTGCCTGGCTGGTGAAAGCCATCCAGTGCATCGACCTGACCACGCTGTCCGGCGACGACACCCCGGGCCGCGTCGAGCGCCTGTGCATGAAGGCGATGCGCCCGCTGCGCACCGACCTGATGCAGGCACTGGGCCTGGACAGCCTGCAGACCGGCGCCGTCTGCGTGTACCACGAGATGATCGCCCCGGCGGTGCAGGTGCTGCAGGGCCGCATGCCGATCGCCGCCGTGTCGACCGCTTTCCCGGCCGGCCTGTCGAGCATGGAAACCAAGCTGCGCGAGATCGAACTGTCGGTGGCCGCGGGCGCGACCGAGATCGACATCGTGATCACCCGCCAGCACGTCCTGACCGGCAACTGGCAGGCGCTGTACAACGAAATGCTGGCCTACCGCCAGGCTTGCGGCGAAGCGCACGTGAAGGCGATCCTGGCGACCGGCGACCTGGTCACCCTGGAAAACGTGGCCAAGGCTTCGTGGGTCTGCATGATGGCGGGCGCCGATTTCATCAAGACCTCGACCGGCAAGGAAGGCGTCAACGCGACGATCCCGGTGTCGCTGGTGATGGTGCGCGCGATCCGCGAATACTACGAGCAGACCGGCTTCAAGGTCGGCTACAAGCCGGCCGGCGGCGTCAGCACCGCCAAGTCCGCGCTGCAGTACCTGACCGTGATGAAGGAAGAGCTGGGCAACGAGTGGCTGGAACCGCACCTGTTCCGCATCGGCGCCTCCAGCCTCCTGACCGACATCGAGCGTCAGCTCGAGCACCATGTCACGGGCTTCTACTCGGCCGCCCACCGCCACGCGCAACCTTAAGACTCACGGATTCGTCATGCCTACTATTAAAGAGATTCTTCAGACTATGGATTACGGTCCCGCACCCGAAAGCACCAAGGAAGCGCAAGCGTGGCTGGACCAGCACGGCCGCCGTTTCGGCCTGTTCATCGACAACGCCTGGACTGAAGCCAGCGAGACCTTCGGCTCCTTCAACCCGGCCGACGGCAGCGAGCTGGCGCAAGTCAGCCAGGCCACGCTCGAGGACGTAGAGCGCGCCGTTGCGGCCGCACGCCGCGCCCAGCCGGGCTGGGTCGCCATGGGCGGCCACGGCCGCGCCAAGGTGCTGTACGCGCTGGCCCGCCTGCTGCAAAAGCACTCGCGCCTGTTCGCCGTGCTCGAGACCCTGGACAACGGCAAGACCATCCGCGAAACCCGCGATGCCGACCTGCCGCTGGCCGCACGCCACTTCTACCATCACGCAGGCTGGGCCCAGCTGCAGTCGGAAGAATTCGCCGACTACCGCGCCGTCGGCGTGGTCGGCCAGATCGTGCCGTGGAACTTCCCGCTGCTGATGCTGGCATGGAAAATCGCCCCGGCCCTGGCCGCCGGTAACACCATCGTCTTCAAGCCGGCCGAGTTCACCTCGCTGACGGCGCTGTTATTTGCTGAAATCTGCGTACAGGCAGGCGTGCCGGCCGGCGTGGTCAACATCGTCACCGGCGACGGCCGCGTGGGCGAAGCCATCGTCAATCATCCGGGCATCGACAAGCTGGCCTTCACCGGCTCGACCGAAGTCGGCCGCATCATCCGCAAGGCCACCGCCGGCACCGGCAAGAAGCTGTCGCTGGAACTGGGCGGCAAGTCGCCCTTCATCGTCTTCGAAGATGCGGACCTGGACGCCGCCGTCGAAGGCCTGGTGGATTCGATCTGGTTCAACCAGGGCCAGGTCTGCTGCGCCGGCTCGCGCCTGATGGTGCAGGAGTCCGTGTACCCGCGCTTCATCGCCAAGGTCAAGGCGCGCATGCAGAACCTGCGCGTCGGCTCGCCGCTGGACAAGTCGAACGATATCGGCGCCCTGGTCGATCCGGTGCAGCAGCAGCGCATCAATGGCCTGGTCGAATCGGCCCGTCTAGAGGGCTGCGAAATCTGGCAGCCGTCCTGCGAGATGCCGGTCGGCGGCTCGTGGTTCCTGCCGACCCTAATCACCGGCGCCTCGACCTCGGCCGCCGTGGCCCAGACTGAAATCTTCGGCCCGGTGCTGGTGGCGATGAGCTTCCGTACCCCGGGTGAAGCGGTCCAGCTGGCCAACAACACCGTCTACGGCCTGGCCGCCTGCGTGTGGACCGAGTCGATCAGCCTGGCGCTGGACGTGGCGCCCGCCATCAAGGCCGGCGTGGTGTGGATCAACACCGCCAACCAGTTCGACGCAGCCTGCGGCTTCGGCGGCTACAAGGAATCGGGCTTCGGCCGCGAAGGCGGCAAAGAGGGCATGTACGAGTACCTGACCCCGCTGGCGGAAGACCGCCGCCCGGCCGCGCCGCTCGCGCCTGAAAAGGGCAAAGTGAAGCCGGTGGAAGAGGGCGTCCCGTTCGCCGTCGACCGCACCGCCAAGCTCTACATCGGCGGCAAGCAGGCACGCCCTGACGGCGCCTACAGCCGCGCGATCAACGGCGCGAACGGCGCCTTCCTTGCCGACATCGGCGAAGGCAACCGCAAGGACATCCGCAACGCCGTCGAAGCCGCGCACAAGGCCGCCGGCTGGTCCAAGGCCACCGCGCACAACCGCGCGCAAGTCCTGTACTACATCGCCGAGAACCTGGCCGTGCGCGCCGACGAATTCGCGTCGCGCATCGCCCAGCAGACCGGTTCGAAGAACGCGGCCGCGGAAGTCCAGGCCTCGATCGAGCGCCTGTTCTACTGGGCTGCCTGGGCCGACAAGTACGACGGCCTGGCGCACCAGCCGCCGATGCACGGCATCACCGTGGCGCTGAACGAGCCGGTCGGCGTGATCGGCATCATCTGCCCGAACGAGAACCCGCTGCTGGGCTTCATCTCGCTGGTCGCCCCGGCCCTCGCGCTGGGCAACCGCGTGATCGCCGTGCCGTCGGAAGCGCATCCGCTGTCGGCGCTGGACCTGTACCAGGTGCTGGACACCTCCGACCTGCCGGGCGGCGCGCTGAACATCGTCACCGGCTCCGCCGACGAACTGGCACGCACCCTGGCTTCGCACTTCGACGTGGACGCCGTGTGGCGCCACGACGGTTCGGCCGAGGGCTGCGCTGAAGTCGAGCGTTTGTCGGCTGAGTCGCTGAAGCGCACCTGGACCGGCGGCGCGAAAGGGCGTGACTGGTTCGATGCGAAGCAGGCTTGCGGCAAGACGGTGCTGCAGCATGCTTCGCAGGTCAAAAACGTGTGGATTCCTTACGGCGTTTAATCACGACACGGAACCGCAAAACCGTCGTTCCCGCGTAGGCGGGAACCCAAGTTCAGCTAGCGTAACGCGAACAAACTTGGGTTCCCGCCTCCGCGGGAACGACGTTTACGAGCTAACACTTAAGGAAGCATCTCATGTTCCTCCCCCAAGAAATCATCCGCAAAAAGCGCGACGGCGGCATCCTGAGCAAGGAAGAAATCCAGTTCTTCGTGCGCGGCATCCCCAACGGTGAAGTCACCGAAGGCCAGATCGCGGCCCTGGCGATGGCCGTCTACTTCAACGACATGAACATGGACGAACGCGTCGCCTTCACGCTGGCGATGCGCGATTCCGGCCAGGTCATGGAGTGGAAGTCGCTGAACCTGCCGGGTCCGGTGGTCGACAAGCACTCGACCGGCGGCGTCGGCGACGTCGTCTCGCTGATGCTGGGCCCGATGATCGCGGCCTGCGGCGGCTATGTGCCGATGATCTCGGGCCGTGGCCTGGGCCACACCGGCGGCACGCTGGACAAGTTCGATTCGATCCCCGGCTACTCGACCGTCCCCGATCCGGAACTCTTCAAGAAGGTGGTGAAGGAAGTCGGCGTGGCCATCATCGGCCAGACCGCCCAGCTGGCGCCGGCCGACAAGCGCTTCTACAGCATCCGCGACACCACGGCGACCGTGGAATCGGTGGCGATGATCACCGGTTCGATCCTGTCGAAGAAGCTGGCGGCGGGCCTGGACGCGCTGGTCATGGACGTCAAGGCGGGCAGCGGCGCCTTCATGCCGACCTACGAGAAATCGGTGGAACTGGCCGAGTCCATCGTCAAGGTCGGCAACGGCGCCGGCACGAAGACCTCGGCGATCCTGACCGGCATGAACGAGTCGCTGTGCCCGGCCGCCGGCAATGCGGTCGAAGTGCGCGTCGCGATCGACTACCTGACCGGCAAATCGCGCCCGGCGCGCCTGCATGAAGTGACGATGGCGCTATGCGCCGAGATGCTGGTCATCTCGGGCCTCGCTGCAAATCACGAAGAAGCCAACGCCAAGCTCCAGCACGCGCTGGATTCGGGCGAAGCCGCCGAGCGTTTCGCGCGCATGGTGACCGCCCTGGGCGGCCCGGCCGACCTGATGGACAAGCCGGATGCGCACCTGGCCAAGGCCCCGATCGTGGTGCCGGTGCCGGCGCTGGAATCGGGTTACGCATACGCGACCGACTGCCGCGGCCTGGGCCTGGCGGTGGTGGCGCTGGGCGGCGGCCGTATCCGTCCGCAGGACCCGATCGACTTCGCCGTCGGCCTGACCGACCTGATCGAACTGGGCAACAAGGTCGACGCCGGCCAGCCGATCGCGCTGGTGCATGCGCGTACCCAGGAGGCGGCAGAGCAGGCGGTGCGCCAGGTGCAGGCGGCTTATCGCATCGCGGCCGAAGCACCGGCTGCGCAGCCGATGATCTATAAAACGATTCGTCCGTAAATAAACCCCCGTCATTCCCGCGAAAGCGGGAATCCATGCTGAGCCGATCGATTTACTCAGTATGGATCCTCGCTTTCGCGGGGATGACGGCAAAAGGTAAGCTCATGAAATACGAAAAACTGATCGAAGAAGCCCGCGCCGCCCGCGAACTGGCCTACACCCCGTACTCGAAGTTCAAGGTCGGCGCCGCGCTGGAATGCAGGGACGGGCGTATTTTCCGCGGCTGTAACGTGGAAAACGCCTCCTACGGCCTGTGCAACTGCGCCGAGCGCACGGCCTTTTTCTCGGCCATCGCCAGCGGCTACAAGCCTGGCGATTTCACGGCCCTGGCCGTGATCGGCGACACCGACGGCCCGATTGCCCCCTGCGGCGCCTGCCGCCAGGTGACCCTGGAGCTGGGCGGTAACGAGCTGCCTGTGGTGCTGGCCAACCTGAAGGGCGACCTGATGGAGACCACCGCGGCCGGCCAGCTCCCGAACGCCTTCGGTGGCTGGGATCTGAACAAGTAACTGGTATGATGGACGTCGGCAACGCCCGGTTGCCGATGTCCGGATGTACCGATGAAATTCAGCCAGAAAATCGGCGCCGCGCTCGCGTTTTGCGCAGTTGCGGCGCTTGCACCCTGTAGCACCTACGCACAACCTATCCCCGCCGTCATCCATGACCTGGCTGTCCAGGCTACACGAAGCCCTGTAACGCCCACGGGACCCTACGACGAACGCGGCTGGCTCGAGCGCTTCTACGCGCCGCGCAAATACACGCCCGCCTGGAATCCGTCGACCGCTGCCGCAGCCTTGTGGGTGCTGCGCCAGGCCGCGCTGCAGGGCCTCGATCCGCGCGACTACGGCGCCGACGCGCTGCAGAAGCAGCTGAGCGCAGGCGGCGCCGATGCCGCAAAGTTCGACGTCGCGCTCACCTCGGCGATGCTGCACTACCTGGCCGACCTGCGCGTCGGCCGCGTGCGTTCCGAATACCATACCCGTCTTCCCGATCCGCGCCTGAAGCAGTACGACCCGGTCGAGCGCCTGCGTACCGGCCTCGCCGGCGGCAAGCTGCAGGCCGCGGTGAAGGCGGCCGAGCCGCAGATCCGCCAGTACGGGCAGGTCAAGGCGGCGCTGGCGCAATACCGCGCGCTGGCCAGGAAGCCGTATCCGGCATTGCCGGCGCCGGGCGGCAAGCTCACTTCCGGCGGCGTCTATCCGGCCGCGCAGGCGCTGTTCGAGCGCCTGGTGCTGCTGGGCGACCTGCCGGCCAATACGCCGCCGCCGGCGGAGGGCATCTACAGCGAGCAGCTGGAAGAGGGTGTCCGGCGCTTCCAGGCCCGCCATGGACTGCTCGATGACGGCGTGCTGGGCCGCGGCACCGTCGCCGCGCTCAATGTGCCGCCCGCGCGCCGTGTGCGCCAGCTCGAACTGAGCCTCGAGCGCCTGCGCTGGTTGCCGGATTTCGGCCCCGGCCCGCTGATCGTCGTCGATTTGCCGATGTACCGCTTGTGGGCCTTCCAGAACGGCAGCGCCGAGCCGCCGCTCGAGATGCGGGTGGTGGTCGGCGCCGCGGTGAAGACCGAGACGCCGCTGTTCGTGGGACAGATGCGCTACCTCGAATTCAACCCTTACTGGAACGTCCCGCGCAGCATTCTCGACAGGGAGATCCTGCCCAGGCTCGAGCGCAACCCTGCCTATTTGAAGCAGCACGACATGGAGACGGTGCCCCAGGGAGCGAGCGTGGCCGAGCTCAAGGCAGGAAAGGCGCGCGTGCGCCAGCGCCCGGGTCCGAAGAATTCGCTGGGCGCGATCAAGTTCGCGATGCCGAATCCGATGGACATCTACCTGCATTCGACGCCGGCGCGCGAGCTGTTCGAGCGCAGCCGGCGCGACCTGTCGCATGGCTGCATCCGCGTCGAGCATCCGGCCGCACTGGCCCAGTTCGTGCTGGGCGGGCAGCGCAAGTGGAGCGCCGACGCCATCCAGGACGCGCTGCAGCCGGGGCCGACGCGGCACGTCGACCTGGTCCACGCGGTGCCGGTCGCGATTCTCTACGCCACCGCCATCGTCGACAACGAGGGCAGCCCGATGTTCGTCGCCGATATCTACGGCCGCGACGCGACGCTCGAGCAGGAACTGGCGGCGCGGCAGGGCAAGACCGCCGCCGCGGCGCACTGACGACTCAACGACGGCGCTTGCGGCTCAAGCCGAAGGCTGCAGCGCCCAGGCCCAGCAGCATGATCGACGCCGGTTCTGGCACGTCGACGTGCTGGTTCGTCGGCGCCATGACTGCACCGTACAGATTCAGGGTCAAGGTCGATCCCGAGTACAGGCTGTTCGACGCTGCGTCCGGTGCGTAGTCGCCGAAGGTCAGAAGGTAGGTGGCGTAGTGCATGCCCACCGCGCTTGCCGAGAAGTCAGCCTGGAACAGGGTGCTATCGCCCGCGATCAAGTCGTCGAACGTTGCAAGGTTTGTCAAAAACTGATTGGCGGTGTCGCCAGTCTGGCTGATACCGATCAGGCTCAATGCGACGCGGTCGCCGAGCAGATTGGCCAGCGAAAAATTGAGGCTGCCGACCTTGTCGCCCAAATTGTACGAACCGAAATCCAGGTCCAGCGTATTGCCGGCGATACCGCCGAAGCCGGCGCTTGCATGGTCCTGGTAGATATAGCTCAGCGTCGTCGTGCCGTTCCAGGTGGCGTTCGCTTTGGTCGTCACAGTGGCGCCGCTGATGGCACCTGAATTGCTGGAGCTGACTTCGAGCGACTCGGTGACATCGACCTTGCCAGCGCCCACATAATCGTTCAGGTAGGCGTTGTCGACCGTTTTGGAGAGGTCATCGGATATGGCGCCGGAAGACTTGCCCGATGCCGTTGCAACGGTGTTGTTGGTGTTCACTACAGGACCGCTTCCGCACTTTGCCGCCGTGTTGGGCGCCGCCACCGTACGTGTGCAATTCACTGTCGTTTTGCTTGGCGTTGACGCTGCGCTATCGCTTGCGCCTGCAGCGTTGAAGCCGATCGTGCTCTGCACGGTGCCGGTGGTCGTGCCGTTTGGCGTATTCCTGTTGTAGCTGAAATCGACGCTGGTGTTCTGCACGCTGGTCGCAGCGGTCTTCGTGCCGACGTTCACGCCGGTCAGAACACCTTGGCTGGCATCGAACTGGTTGAAGCTCGTCATCACCGACGTTTTCTGGCTCGTCTTCCCGGCGCCGCTCAAAGAAGGCGCCGATACGGTCGCCGTGAAACCCTGGCTCGACGTGACGACGCCAGCATGTGCACTGGTCGACACGGCTAGAAGTGCGATATAGCTCGAAACAACTGCGGTGAGCGGCTTAAGTGACATTTTGGACCTTTCTTCTATCTCTTTTATCCGGATTGGTAGACATACTGAAGAGCTAGGTTTTATTAAGCAACTATCGTGCCTGCAATTTAAATATCTGATTTAAATTGTATTTACGTTTGTTAAATGTGTTTCGTAAATATTGTGTAAAAAAAACCGACATTAATTTGTGTCAATGTTTTTGCTTGTTAAAGCCTTATGGCCAAGCTCAAACTTGACACTTGGAATGGCGAACGCGCGCTGCCACACACGCCTGCTATGTCTGTTTCCGCACTGAACGAGCTCATGCCTGCTCCTATGCTGGGGGCGTAAACATGCAAACACGGCGGCGCCACCATGAGCAAGCTATCTTCTGCATTCACCGAAGCCGAGACCGATGAAGGTCCGGCCCCCAAGCGCCGCCGCGCCGCTCCCTTGTCTGTTGACGCGTGGAAGCAATTCCTCAGCGTGGCGAAACCGTACTGGCTGGGCGAGCAAAAGAAGAAAGCCTGGGTTCTGCTGCTGCTCCTGATCGTGCTGATGCTGGTCGAGACCAAGCTGGCGGTCATGCTGAACGACCAGTCCGGCGAAATGACCTCGGCGCTGGCCGCCAAAGAGGGCCCCCGCTTCTGGAAATCGGTGCGGATGTGCCTGTTCGTGCTGGCCTTTGCGGTGCCGGTCTATGCCTTCTATTACTACATGCGCGACCTGTTCGCGAACCAGTGGCGGCGCTGGCTCACCGGCCGCTTCCTCGACGGCTACCTGAAAGGCCGCAAATACTATGAGCTCGGGTCCGACAGCGGCATCGACAACCCCGACCAGCGCATCAGCGAGGACATCAACACCTTTACGGGCAGGTCGATCAACTTCCTGCTGATCTTCCTGGGTTCCATCATGCAGCTGGTCGCCTTCAGCGCCGTGCTGTGGTCGATCTCGCACCTGCTGGTCGGCGTGCTGGCGGTGTATGCGACGGTCGGCACCGCGATCGCCCTGTGGGTCTTCGGCACGCCGCTGATCCACCTGAATTTCTGGCAGCTGCGGCGCGAGGCGGACTTCCGCTTCAGCCTGATGCGTGTGCGCGAGAATGCCGAATCGATCGCCTTCTACCGCGGCGAAGCGCAGGAGCGGGCCCACATCGACAGCAAGCTGGACAAGGTGATCAACAACTTCGCCCGCCTGATCCGGAAGCAGCGCAACCTCAACTTTTTCCAGCGCACCTTCAGCCAGCTGACCCTGGTGCTGCCGGGCGTGATCCTGGCCGACGGCGTGCTGTCGGGAGAGCTGGAAGTGGGGCGGGCGATCCAGGCCGCCGGCGCCTTCACCGCGGTGCTGGGCGCGGTGGGCGTCATCGTCGACAATTTCGAGAGCCTGAGCCGCTTCGTGGCCGGCATCGGCCGCCTGCAGGCTTTGTCCGAGCTGGTGCTGCCCGGCGTGGCCGAGGAGTACCCCGACGAGGGCGCGCACCCGCGCATCCAGCGCCACCCGGCCCGGCACCTGACGCTGGAAGCCCTGACGCTGCATCCGCCGCAATCGGAGCGCGTGCTGATCAAGGAACTGAACCTGGTGCTGAAGCCCGGCGATGCGCTCCTGATCACCGGCGACAGCGGTTGCGGCAAGAGCTCGCTGCTGCGGGCGATCGCGGGCCTGTGGCACACCGGTAGCGGCGCGATCCACCATCCGCCCATCGAAGACTGTTTCTTCCTGCCCCAGCAGCCCTACCTGCAGGCGGGCACGCTGCGCAGCCAGCTGATCTATCCCAGCGCAGATACGGACCTCAGTGACGAGCAGTTGCTGGAGATCCTGGAGCTGGTCCACCTGCCGCGCCTGGCCGAGCGCGTGGGCGGCCTGGATGCGGTGGAGGACTGGGAAAAGCTGCTGTCGGTGGGCGAGCAGCAGCGCCTGGCCTTCGGCCGCGTGCTGGTGCATGCGCCGGGCATCGTCATCCTCGATGAAGCGACCAGCGCGCTCGACAGCGCCAACGAAACCTCGCTCTACGCGCGCCTGCGCGACAGCGGTACGACTCTGATCAGCATCGCCCACCGGCCCGCCGTGCTGCGCCACCACACCCACGTGCTGCACCTGACGGGCGAGGGCGCGTGGGAGGTGCATGAGGCTGGCGCGTTTGCATTCGATGCGCCGGCCGCCGGGGCGCGCGCCGGCGCCGGCAACCCGAACCCGAACCTGAACCCGAACCCGAATCCGCAGCCGGCGCGGCAAGCGCGTAAAGTGGCTGCGGCGACTTGAAATCCTGATCACGCCCTCAACATGAAGGCCTATCCGGAATCATATTAAGGAGGCAAAGTCATGAGCCCGCAAGATTCACAGATGTTGCACGATTTCCTGAGCCAGCTGATCCAGGCGCGCGGTATCCAGAAAGACCCGGAAGCCGATGCGCTGATCCAGCGCGCGGTCGCCCAGCAGCCCGACGCCGCCTACCTGCTGGTGCAGCGCTCGCTGCTGCAGGAGCAGGCGCTGAACAATGCGAAAGAGCAGATTGCACAGCTGCAAAATCAGCTGCAGAACGTCCAGCAGGGCGACAGGCGCTTCCTGGATGCGAATGCCTGGGGGAATAGCGGCGGTTCGCGTCCCGCAAGTGCACCGATGCAGCAGGAGCGGCGCGAATACTATCGCGACCCGCGCGATTACCCGCCACAGCAATACCAGCCGCAATACCAGCAACCGTCGATGATGGGCGGCATGTTCGGCTCCCGTTCCGGCGGCTTCCTGGGCGGTGGCGGCGGCCTGCTGGGCTCGATCGCGGCGACGGCCGCCGGCGTGGCCGCAGGCAACTTCCTGTTCCATGGCCTGGACAACATGTTCCACCACCATGATCAGGGCGGCGGCAACCACCTGCTGAACGGCGACGACCCGGGCAACAACCTGTTCAGCGACCAGTCGGGCAGTGCGCTGGCCGACCAGGCCGGCCTGGGCGACATCGGCGGCGGCTCCGGCAACCATCTGCTGGACAGCGGCTCAGGCGACGTCGCCTCGGAAGGCTTGTTCGACAGTGGCCTGGACGATAGCGGCACGCTTGACAGCACGGGCGGCTTCTTCGATGGCGATGGTTCCGACGAGGGCCTGTTCGGCTAATTATCTGTCGCGGGCTTCCAGGGATCGTAGGTCCCCACGTTCCAGATGTGGCCTTCGGGGTCGCGGCACATGAACTCGCGGCTGCCGTATGCGGCATCGGCCGGCTCCTGCAGGATGAGGGCGCCGACGGTGCGCGCGCGCTCGCAGATCCGGTCCGCATCCTCCACGTGCAGGTAGACGGTCTGGGTCTGGCGGCCGTTGATCTGGTCCGGCTGCACCAGCAGCTTGCCGTATTCGTTGTCGTTGCTGACCGAGCCGAGCATGATCATGCCGCCGTTCAGCGTCAGCTGGGCGTGGGCGATGGCGTCGCCGCTGCCCGGCACTATCATCTGGCATTCGAAGCCGAAGGCCTGGCACAGCCAGTCGATGGCGGCGGGCGCGTCGCGGTAACGCATGCAGGGAATGGCTACGGATGGCATGGCAACTCCTCGGTAGGATGATGCGCTCATCCTACCAGCGGAGCAGGGCGATTCACATCTGCTGGAACAGATAGGTGTGATTGCGGCTCACTTCGAGTTCGAAGGGATGGCCGCGCAGCCTGAGCATATGGCGTCCGCGCAGGTCGCGCGCGACTTCGCCGATGGCGTCCACGCGCACCAGGGTCGAGCGGTGGATGCGCCAGAACTCGTCCGGGTCGAGCTCTTCGGCCAGCTCCTTCAGCGTCTTGCGGATCAGGAATTCGGCGCTGGCCGTCTGCACCCGTGTGTACTTTTCGTCGGACTGGAAGAACAGGACCTCGCGCGTGCTCACCATGCGCAGGCTAGCGCCGACCTGGGCCTGGATCCAGCGCAGGTAGCCGGCCTTCGGCTTTTCGGTGCCCTTGTGTTCCAACAGCGAGGTCAGCTTCGCCAGCTGCTGGCCGATGTCCGGCTGCACCGGCGAGTGCGCCTGGATGCGGCTGCGCAGGCGCGCGCAGGTGGTGGCCAGGCGCTCCGCGCTCACCGGCTTCAGCAGGTAGTCGAGCGCGCCCTGTTCGAAGGCGTCCAGCGCGTACTGGTCGTAGGCGGTGGCGAACACAATGTGCGAGCGCTGGTACAGCTGGCGCGCCGCCTCGATGCCGTTCAGACCCGGCATGCGGATGTCGAGGAAGGCGATGTCCGGCTTGTGCTGCTCGCCCAGCGCCACGGCTTCGACGCCGTTCGCGGCCTCGGCGACGATGCGCAGTTCCGGCCAGACCGCGGCCAGGCGGGCGCGCAGCAGGTCGCGCATCGGCGCTTCGTCGTCGGCGATCATGGCGGTGAGTGCGCCGTCGTTCATCATGCGGTCTCCATCATCTTGTAGGGCAGTTTGATCAGGGCGCAGGCGCCGCCGGCGGGCGGGGTGTGGATCACCAGCTCGGCGTTCGCGCCATACAGCAGCTGCAGGCGTTCGCGGATGTTCGCCAGGCCGATGCCGTCGTCGGCGTGCGGGTCGATGCCGATGCCGTCGTCGCAGACCTCGACGTGCAGGGTGAAGCCGTCGACGTAGGCGCGCACGGTGACGGTGCCGCCGGCGATCTTCGGCTCCAGGCCGTGCTTGATCGAGTTCTCGATCAGGGTCTGCAGCATCATCGGCGGGAAGGGCGCGCTGCCGAGGAAGTCCGGCACCTCGAAGCGCACGTTGAGGCGCTCCTTCATCCGCGCCTGCATGATCGCCAGGTAGGCCTTCGACAGTTCGACCTGCTTGCCCAGCGTGCCGCCGTCACGGGCGCGCATCTGCGGCAGGGTCGAGCGCAGGTATTCGATCAGGTGGGCGTGCACGCGCGCCGCTTCAGGCGGATCGGTTTCGATCAGCTGGCCGATCAGGGCCAGGGTGTTGAACAGGAAGTGCGGCTCGACCTGAGCCTGCAGGGCCGCCATCTGCGCTTCCATCAGGCGCCGCTCCAGCGTGGCGACATTCGCCTGCATGGTCGCTTCCTTGGCCACCAGCTCGGCCTTGCGCTTGCCGCCGGCCAGCACCTTGACGCCGAAGGAGACGATCACATACCAGACCGCCGGCTCGGGCACGTTCAGCGGCACGCAGACCATCAGCGCGAGGAACCAGGTCAGGGCCAGCTGGCGCCACTCGACCACCGCCAGCCAGTCGAAGAAGCGCCACCACAGCACGCTGGCTTCGCGGAAGGCGTCGCGCAGGAAGTCGAGCCCGGAATTGATCTCGCTGGCACGCATGATACGGACTCCTTATTGCTCGCGCACAGTGCGGCGGCGGTCGATGACGAAGGCGCCGGCCACCACCTTCACGCCCATGAAGAGGATGAACAGGAACAGGGCCAGCGGCAGGATGCTGATCACGAAAGCCAGCAGGATGCAGCAGGCGATCATGGCCGGCAGCGGCATCGCGGCGATGCTGCGCACGCCCTTGCGGCAGGCGCGCACGATGTCGCGGGCGACGTCTTCCATGCTGTCGCAGAAGGTTTTGAAGTTTGCGCTTTTCATGAGGTGCTACTCCTGTGGTGATGTTCGATGGAGTTACTGTAATCGCGCAATCCGCAAGCTTCTACCGGTGTCCGACAAAATGCCGGAAACATGGGATGACCGGTCATACAGACAGATAAATGGACAGCTATTGTAATATTGCAAACCGCCAATATTCTTTCACACCATGCACACCAACGCCACCTTCGCTCACCTGGCTTCGTACAACCAATGGATGAACCGGAAGCTGTACGAGGCGGCGAGCGGGCTGTCCGAGGAGGAATTGCATCGGAACCGGGGCGCGTTTTTCGGCTCGGTCTTCGGCACGCTCAACCACATCGCGATCGGCGACATCCTCTGGTTCAAGCGCATTTCGAGCCTTCTGCCGGGCCTGGCGTCGCTGCATTGCATGGACCAGTTGCCGCAGCCTGCCTTCCCGGCCACGCCGCTGTGCGGAAACCTGGCCGGGCTGGGCGCACTCAGGGCCACGCTGGACGAGGCGATCATCGCCTTCTGCGCGGAAGTCGATTCTTCCCAATTGGGCGAAACGCTCGAATGGAGCTCAAGGAATGGCTTCAAAGGCCGGAAAGTCCTGGGCGACGTGCTCCTGCACGTTTTCAATCACCAGACGCATCACCGCGGCCAGGCCAGCACGCTATTTTCGCAGCTGAGCATCGATATCGGCGCGACTGACCTGGTGCTGCTGCTACCGGACGCGCCATGACCCGCACCAGCCGCCTCTTCCAACTAATGGACGCCCTGCGCGGCAACCGCCGCCCGGTCACCGCCGCCCAGCTGGCGGAAAAGCTCGGCGTTTCCGAGCGCACCATCTATCGCGACATCCAGGCCCTGGCCCAGCTGGGGGCGCCCGTCGACGGTTCGGCGGGCGTCGGCTACATGCTGCGCACCGGCTTCTTCCTGCCGCCGCTGATGTTCGACGCCGACGAGCTGGAGGCGCTGGTGCTGGGCGCGCGCTGGGTGCGTCACCAGGGCGATGCGGCCCTGAGCGCGGCGGCGGACAAGGCGCTGGCCAAGATCGCCACCGCCACCCCGCGCGACCTGCGTGACCACATGGCGGAGATGAGCCTGTGGGTGCCGGCCGGGCCGCAGCCGGCGGCGCCCGAGCCCTTCGTGCAGCCGGCGCGCGAAGCGATCCGCCGCCAGTGCAAACTGCGCATCGCCTACCGCGACGAAAAGGACGCTGCTTCGGAACGGGTGGTCTGGCCCTTCGCGCTGGCCTTCTTCCAGGAGCGCCGCGTGATGGCGGCGTGGTGCGAGCTGCGCGACGCGATCCGCCACTTCCGCATCGACCGCATCGTCGACGCCGAACTGGGCTTTGAGCGCTACCCGACGCCGCGCCATGCGCTGCTGAAGCAGTGGCGGGCGCTGCACGATATCCCAGACCACTCCTGACAGGATCTGTCATGGCTTTTGCCTAACATTGCCAGACTCTCAACCTGAAGGAGAATGGCAATGCAGCTCTACTATCACCCGTATTCGTCCAACGCCCGCCGCGTCCTGATGGCCGCCGACCACCTCGGCATCCAGCTGGATCTGGTCGAGTGCAACCTGATGAGCGAGGCCGACCGCCGGCGCCTCATGGAAATCAACGACAACAACAAGATCCCGGTGCTGATCGACGACGGCTTCGTACTATGGGAATCCTGCGCGATCATGCAGTACCTCGCCGACAGCAAGCCGGGCCAGACGGTGTATCCGACCGATCCGCTGGGCCGCGCCGACGTCAACCGCTGGATGTTCTGGGCCTGCCAGCACTTTGCACCGGCGATCGGCGTGATCGCCTGGGAAAACGTGTGGAAGAAGATGGTGACCGGACAGGATGCCGACGTCAACGAGCTGGCCCGCGGCGCCGCCGACCTGGCCCAGGCGGCCGCGGTGCTGGACAAGCACCTGGCGCGCCGCCGCTGGCTGGTGTGGGATGGTGTGACCCTGGCCGACTATGCGGTGGCGGCCTCGCTGATGGTCCGCGAGCGGGCGCGCCTGCCGCTGGACGACTATCCGCACCTGCTGGCCTGGTTCGAGCGGGTGCAAGCGCTGCCGGCCTGGAGCAATACGGAATCGGTCTGGTAAATAAGCGGTCTGGTAAAAAAATATTTTCACAAGCTTGTCGATTTCCCCCATTATCGCTCGTCGTCAGCATGTAGCAGCGGTTTTTAACTCAGCTTTCAACAATGGGGATGTCATGAACAAGCAAATCTTCGTCAACCTGCCGGTCAAGGACCTGGACAAGTCCAAGGCCTTCTTCAATGCCCTCGGCTACAGCTTCAACCCGCAGTTCACCAACGACAGCGGGGCCTGCATGGTGATCGCCGAGGGCAGCATTTATGCGATGCTGTTAACGGAGCCCTTCTTCAAGACCTTCATCGACAAGCCCATCGTGCAGGCGAAGGAAGCGACCGAAGTGCTGGTCTGCCTGAGCTGCGAGAGCCGCGAGGAAGTCGACGGCCTGGTGGCCAAGGCGGTCGCCGCCGGCGGCCGCACGCCGCGCCCGTCGCAGGATCACGGCTTCATGTACGCCCACGCCTTCGAGGACCTGGACGGCCACATATGGGAACTCGTGTGGATGGCGCCGCAAGCCTGATTTTTTCGATCACTTAAAAAGAGGAGACGTCATGAGCAAGCAAGTCATTTTCAACCTGCCGGTCAAGGACCTGGAAAAATCGAAGGCCTTCTTCGCCAGCCTGGGCTTCGGTTTCAATCCGCAGATGTCCGGCGAACACGCGGCCAACGTGATCATCGAGGAAGGCCGCATCAGCGCCATGCTGATGACCGAGGACTTCTTCCGCTCCCTGATCGACAAGCCGGTGGTGCAGGCGAAGGAAGCCAACGAAGTCATCGTCTGCCTGGTGCTCGACAACCGCGACGAAGTGGCCAGCCTAGTGGAGAAGGCCGTCGCCGCCGGCGGCCGCACCCCGCATCCGCTGGAAGACCATGGCTTCATGGTCACCCAGGGATTCGAGGACATCGACGGCCATTTGTGGAATCTGGTCTGGATGAACCGTTCCTCCGAACTTACGCAAAGCTAGCCGTAGCTAGGATTACTGTCGGATTCCTGCTTCATCGGGGACGGTTTCGCCTCGTGCTTGGACACGAGACCAGCGCCTTCCCCTCCACAGGCAGACACGGTCGAACTGACCGCCATGTTTTTCAGGTTGATGGCTGCGTTGACATCGCGGTCGTGTAACGCGCCGCAGCCCGGGCACGTCCAATGTCGCATGTTCAGCTCAAGCGTCTCCATCTTGTATCTGCAGCTCGAGCAAGTCTTGCTGCTGGGATGCCAACGATCCGCCACAACGACTTGGCCACTGCGCCAAGCCGACTTGTACTCGAGTTGCCTGCGCAGCTCGGTCCAGCCCATGTCGACGATTGCGCGCGCAAGCCGACCGTTGGTCAGCATCCCTTTGACGTTTAGATCCTCGATGACGATTGTATGAAAACGCCGCGTGATTCTTGTACTCAGCTGGTGCAGACTGTCGCGGCGAATGTTGGCGATCCTCACATGCAGTTTGGCCAGTTTCAGCTTTGCCTTGGCTCGATTGCAAGACCCTTTGTCTTTGCGTGACAAATTTCGTGACAAGCGACGGAGTCGCCCAAGCAGAATGCGCAGTGCCTTCCTACCTGCGAACTTCTCGCCCGTCGATAAAGTGGCTAGCGCAGTGATCCCCAGATCCACACCTACCACACCTTGATTTTCGGTTGGAGGCAAAGATGGGTCCGAGGTGTCAACGGTAATGCTTACGTACCAGTGGCTTGCTGAGCGCGAGATTGAGGCAGAAAGGATTCGCCCGGTAAGCCGCAGCGCTTCGCGCATGCGGACCCAACCCAGCTTCGGAACGCGGATGTAGCGGTCTTCAACTCGAAACTGGTCGTTGCTCAGAGCAAAGCGATCGTCGCGTCCCTTTCTCCGGAACGTTGGATAGCGAGCACGCTTAGCAAAGAAGTTTTCGAACGCACGTCCCAGCTGCATGATGGCTATCTGAGGCGCGCTCTTCGTCACTTCCAACATCCACGAAAATTTTTCACGCTTGATACCATTAAGCTGGCGTCGTAGGGCTGCTTCGTTCGGCTTCGGCAGCGAGGGATCGGCTTTGCACAGTTCATACTGTCGCTCCCACTCGGTCAGTGCCCAGTTATAGGCGAAGCGCGCAGTGCCGGCTGCGCGCGCGAAGTGGGTCGCCTGCACGTTGTTCGGGTCGAGTCGGATACGATGCGCAAGGAACATAGTGCACCTTCGACAGCCAAATATCTGTCATTGTTCCGTTTTAGTTTTCTGTGCTCGGACGCAATGGTGACCTTCCTTATTCGGCGCGGTGGTAGTGGAAATGAAACCACGCAATTTAAAGAAGATCGTTCAGATTTAAGAAAGTTGCGAGCAAATTTTTATCCTCAGGCCTCGTCCCAGTAACGCTTCAACAGCCCGTAGTTCACCGTGTCGGCAAACTCGCCGAACACGAACCAGCGCTCGGGCATGAAGCCCTCTTTGCGGAAGCCGACCTTTTCCAGTACCCGGCCCGAGCCGACGTTGCGCGGGTCGATGTCGGCTTCGATACGGTTCAGGTTCAGGGCGTCGAAGCCGTACTGGATAGCGGCGCGCAGCGCCTCGGTGGCATAGCCCTGGCCCCAGTGGCGGCTACCGAGCGCGTAGCCGATCTCGCAGCGGCGGTTCTGCTCGAAGAAGTGGTGCAGGCCCACGTTGCCGATCAATTCGCCGGTGGACAGCAGTTCGATGCCGAAGCGCGCCTCGCTGCCGTCCGCGTGGGCGGCCAGGATGGTCTTGATCGATTCCTCGGCCTGGGCGATGTCGGTCCAGGGTTCGCGGCTCCAGTAGCGCGCCACGTCGTGGTCGGAAAAGATGGCGTAATGGGCCGGGATGTCGGCTTCCGTCATCCAGCGCAGGCGCAGACGCTCGGTGGTGAGAATGACAGGCTTCAGTTCAGGCATGCTTGTTTCCTTGATCGGTGAGTGACAGTACCATCGCCGTGATGACGCGTTCGGCTTCCTCGAAATCCTGCGCCGTCAACTCGGCGCGTCCCAGCACCAGCGCCATCTGCGCCGAAAAGTCCGCATACGACTGGGTCATCGCCCACACCGCGAACAGCAGGTGCGTGGCATTCACGGGCGCGATGCGGCCGTCCGCGATCCAGCGTTCGAACACGGCGATGTCCTGGCGCAGCAGCGGCACCACGCGGTGGCGTATCTGTTCGCCGTACATGGTGGCGCCGCCGATCACTTCCATCGCATACACGCGCGAGGCCAGCGGCTGCTCGCGCGAGAAGCGCAGCTTGGCCGCCACATACGCGCGCAGCACGTCGGCCGGGTCCTGGTCGGGGTCGGCCAGGCTGGCCATGCGCGCCAGCCAGTCGTCCAGCACATCGTCCAGCACGCGCTTGTACAGCGCCTGCTTGGTCGGGAAATAGTACATCAGGTTCTGCTTCGACAGGCCGGCGCGCTCGGCCACTTCCGCGATCGGCGTGCCTTCGAAGCCGCGCTCGGCGAACAGGCGCACGGCTTCGCGCAGGATCGTGCTCTCGACTTCCTCGCGGTGCTGGACGCGCTTGCCGGGGAGGGCGGCGCTGGCAGGTTCGGTGCTGGTCTCGTTGATTGTGATGGTCATGGCGATGGCGTCAGAGGCAGGTGCGGAGGAAGTCGAGGAGTTGCGGTTCGGCCGCGTAGGCGACGTTGAAGCGAAACCAGGGCGTGGCCGGCGCGTGCAGGCAGAAGAAGTCGCCGGGCGCGAGCAGGATGCCGGCGCGCAGCGCCCGTTCGGCGATCGTGCGGGCGTTCTGTCCGGGCGTGGCGGGCGCCGTCCAGCCGGCGCTGACGAACATGCCGCCGCGCGGACGCGCCAATGGTTGCAGACCGGCCTCCAGCAGGCGCTCCTGGGCGCGCGCGCCAGCGTCGATCAGCTGCTGCGCCAGGCGCTCGACCTGGCGCCGGTAGACGCGGCTGCTGACGGCGTCGAACACGGCGCGCTCGTTGACCTCCGAGGTCGTCAGCCCGGTCAGCATCTTGACGCGCACCAGCTCCGGGATCAGCGAGCAGGACGCGCAGATCGAGCCGACCCGCAGCACCGGGGACAGGGTCTTCGAAAAGCTGCCGATGCGGATCACCCGGCGCAGGCCATCCATCGCCGCCAGCGAGGCTTCGCCGGGCGCGGCCAGTTCGCGGTAGATGTCGTCCTCGACCAGCCAGAAATCGTATTGTTCGGCCAGCGCCAGCAGGCGATGCGCCTGGGCCTGCGACAGCGAAGTGCCGAGGGGATTCTGCAGCACCGTGTTGACGAACATGAGCTTCGGGTGATGGGCGGCCGCCTCCCTCGCCAGCGCCTCCATGTCCAGGCCGGCCGCGCCGCGCGGAATGCCGACCGGGACGCAGCCGTGGTGGCGCACCAGGGCCAGCAGGTTGCTGTAGCCCGGATCTTCGACGAACACCACGTCGCCGGGGCGCGTGAGGGTGCGCAGCACCAGGTCGAAAGCGTGGGTGGCGCCGTGGGTCAGCAGGATCTGTTCGGGTTCGACCGCGCACAGTTCGGCGGAAAGGCTCGCGGACAGGTGCTGGCGCAGCGACGGAAAGCCGAGCGGATGGCCGTAGCCGCGCAGGCGGCCGGCCGGGATCTTCATCGCGTGGCGCACCGCATCAAGGATCGTCGATTCGCCATACCACTCGGGCGGCAGCCAGCCGGCGCCGACCGGCAGCGCATCGGACTGGCCGGAATACAGGTCGGGAGTCAGGGCATCGACGGCTGCGGCGGCGGAAGGCGCGCAGGCCTGCTGCGGCGCATCGGGACCGCAGCGCGCGACGAAGAATCCGGAACCGCGGCGCGAGGACAGCACGCCCAGGTGCAACAGGCGGTCATAGGATTCGACCACTGTGAAGGTGCTGACGGCGTTGACCTTTGCGAATTGTCGAACCGAGGGCATTTTGGTGCCGACGCGTAGTTCGCGCCGATTTACCATCCCGATGATCGCCGCAACGATCTGGTCGACCAGGCTGCCGCGGCGCTGACGGGCGATGGGCAGCACCGGCCAGGCAGAGTCTGCCTTCCCGTCCTTGGCGGCAGGATCTTGCTCATTCAGGACTTCGCGCTGGTGTTCCCCAGATACAGCCATTGCCGACTCCTTCCGGTGCGACGCCGGAAACTGTACAGGTTATGCTGCCAGTACGGTTGGCCGATTTCGCCGGTTGTGTATATGTGCCGCCCTTGTCTTGCTGACTATTATTGCACGATGATTTTGCCATTTGGTAAATCTTTTGGCCGACACCAGGGAGAGAGACAAATATGAATGAGTCCAAGCCGCAATCGATGTCGTCGTTCTGGATGCCCTTCACGAACAACCGCGACTTCAAGGCCAATCCGCGCCTCTTGGTATCGGCGGAAGGCATGTATTACAAGGACGTGGACGGCAACGCCATCCTCGACGGTACCGCCGGCCTGTGGTGCGTGCCCTGCGGGCATGCGCAGCCGAGGATCGTGGCCGCCGTCAGCGAAATGGTCGGCCAGCTCGACTTTGCGCCGACCTTCCAGATGGGCCACCCGGCGGCGTTCGACTTAGCAGAACAATTGATGGAATACACCGGCCACAAGTTCGGCCACGTGTTCTACACCAACTCCGGTTCCGAGGCGGTCGACACCGCCCTGAAGATGGCGCTGGCCTACCACAAGGCGCGCGGCGAGGGCGGCCGCACCCGCCTGATCGGCCGCGAGCGCGGCTACCATGGGGTCGGCTTCGGCGGCCTGTCGGTGGGCGGCATCGGCCCCAATCGCAAGAGCTTTGGCCCGCTGCTGCCTGGGGTCGACCACCTGCCGCACACGCACAACCTGCTGAAAAATGCCTTCTCGCGCGGCGAGCCGGATTTCGGCGTTGAGCTGGCCGACGAGCTGGAACGCATCGTCGCCCTGCACGACCCGTCGACCATCGCCGCTGTGATCATCGAGCCGGTATCGGGTTCCACCGGCGTGCTGGTGCCGCCCAAGGGCTACCTGAAGCGCCTGCGCGAAATCTGCACCAAGCACGGGATCCTGTTGATCTTCGATGAGGTCATCACCGGCTTCGGCAGGCTCACCACGCCGTTCGCGGTCGACTATTTCGACGTCGAGCCGGACATGATGACCACGGCGAAGGGGCTCACCAACGGCGTGGTGCCGATGGGCGCGGTGTTCTCGAAAAAATTCATCCACGACGCCTTCATGGAAGCGCCGCCGGGTATCGAGCTGTTCCACGGTTATACCTATTCCGGCCACCCGCTGGCCTGCGCGGCCTCGATCGCCACGCTGGAGGTGTTCAAGGAGCAGGGCGTGCTGGAAAACGCGAAAGCGATCCAGCCCTACTGGGAAGACGCCGTGCATGCGCTGCGCGGCCTGCCGCACGTGATCGACATCCGCACCATCGGCCTGGTGGCCGGCATCGAGCTGGAGCCGATCGCCGGCAAGCCGGGCGCCCGCGCCTACTCGGCATTCAAGAAAGCCTTCGCAGACGGTGTCCTGATCCGTACCACGGGCGACATCATCGCGTTGTCGCCGCCGCTGATTCTCGAGAAAAAACACATCGACGAGCTGTTCGGCAAGTTGGCCGACGTACTCCGCAACCTGGACTGAATAAAGAACATCATGAACGAGACGATCCAACATTTCATAGGCGGCCGCGAGGTCGAGGGCGCATCCGGACGCCATGCCGACGTGTATAACCCGGCGCTGGGCCAGCCTTGCGCCCGCGTGGCGCTGGCTTCGCCCGAGGACGTGAATGCCGCTGTCGCCGCCGCCCACAAGGCCTTCCCGGCCTGGGCCGCGACCCCGCCGCTGGCGCGGGCGCGCGTGCTCTTCAAATATCTGCAGCTGTGCCAGCAGCACACCGACGAATTCGCGGCCATGGTCACGCGCGAGCACGGCAAGACCTTCGCCGATGCGCAGGGCGAGGTGGCGCGCGGCATCGAGGTGGTCGAGTTCGCGGTCGGCATCCCGCAGCTGCTGAAGGGCGAATTCACCGACCAGATCGCACGCGGCATCGACGCCTGGTCGATGCGCCAGCCGCTCGGCGTGGTCGCAGGCATCACGCCCTTCAACTTCCCGGTGATGGTGCCGATGTGGATGTTCCCGGTCGCCATCGCCTGCGGCAATACCTTCGTGCTGAAGCCTTCCGAGCGCGACCCGTCGGCATCGCTGCTGCATGCGCGCCTGCTCAAGGAAGCCGGGCTGCCGGACGGCGTGTTCAACGTGGTCCAGGGCGATAAAGCCGCGGTCGACGCGCTGCTCGACCATCCGGACGTGCAGGCACTCAGCTTCGTCGGCTCGACCCCGATCGCGGAATACATCTACGCCCGCGGCAGCGCCTCCGGCAAGCGGGTGCAGGCGCTGGGCGGCGCCAAGAACCACATGGTGGTGATGCCGGATGCCGACATGGACATGGCGGTCGACGCCCTGATCGGCGCGGCCTACGGCTCGGCGGGCGAGCGCTGCATGGCGATCTCGGTGGCGGTGGCGATCGGCGACGCCGGCGACAGGCTGGTCGAGCGCCTGGCCGAACGCACGAAGGCGCTGAAGATCGGCGAGGGCATGAGCCAGGGCGCGGAGATGGGCCCGGTGGTCACGCAGGCGGCCAAGCAGCGCATCGAAAAGCTGATCGGCGAAGGCGTGGAGCAGGGCGCGACCCTGGTGGTGGACGGGCGCGGCCACCGCGTGGCCGGCTTCGAGGAAGGCTTTTTCGTCGGCGGCACACTGTTCGACCACGTGCAGCCCGAGATGAGCATCTACCAGGAAGAGATCTTCGGCCCGGTGCTGTGCGTGGTGCGCATGCCGGACGTCGGCAGCGCACTGGAGCTGATCAACAGGAACGAATACGGCAACGGCGTCGCGGTATTCACCCGCGACGGCGGCGTGGCCCGCGAATTCGTGCGCCAGGTGCAGGTGGGCATGGTGGGCGTGAACGTGCCGCTGCCGGTGCCGATGGCGTTCAACAGCTTCGGCGGCTGGAAAAAGAGTTTGTTCGGGGATCACCATGCGTATGGGCCGGAGGGGGTCCGGTTTTATACGCGGCACAAGGCGGTGATGCAGCGGTGGCCGAATACGGCGAGTTCGGGGGTGGAGTTTGCATTCCCGCAGATGAAATAAGCACCGTTAGCCCGTCATTCCCGCGAAGGCGGGAATTCATGCTGAGTATGTCGATACTGATGACGACGGATTATCTGGTACAGCTTTCGGAGCCTCAGCATGGGTTCCCGCTTTCGCGGGAACGACGGCGTAGTAGCCGTATCCAGCACCACAGCATTTCCCGCACCACGACATAAAACATAAGCAAAGGGATGCACAAATGATCGAGTCACTCCACTACCTGCCACAAGCAGGCAGCACGCACGACGCATTGTCCGAACGCTTCACCGACCTGGCGCCGCCGCTCACGGCCCGCCAGGCCGCCATCGAAAGCGCCCGCTGCCTCTACTGCTATGACGCGCCCTGCACGCGCGCCTGTCCGACCGGGATCGACGTCGCCAGCTTCATCCGCAACATCCACGACCATAACGTCGACGGCGCCGCCACCACCATCCTGCAGGCCAACATCTTCGGCGGCAGCTGCGCGCGCGTGTGCCCGACCGAGATCCTGTGCGAAGACGCCTGCGTGCGCAACCACGACGCCGAAGGCCAGCCGGTCAAGATCGGCCTGCTGCAGCGCCATGCCATCGACAACGCGCAGTTCGACGGCCATCCGTTCAAGCGCGCGCCTTCCACCGGCAAGACCATCGCCGTGGTCGGCGCCGGCCCGGCCGGCCTGTCCTGCGCGCACCGGCTGGCGATGCTGGGCCATGACGTGGTCGTGTTCGAGGCGCGCGAGAAATCCGGCGGCCTGAATGAATACGGCATCGCCAAGTACAAGCTGCCCGGCGACTTCGCCCAGCGGGAAGTCGAATTCCTGCTCTCCATCGGCGGCATCGAGATCCGGCACGGCTACGCCCTCGGCCACAATCTGCAGCTGGCCGAACTGCACGCGCGCTACGACGCCGTCTTCCTCGGCCTCGGCCTGGCCGCCAGCCGCGAGCTGGGCCTGCTAGGGGAGAACGCGCCCGGCCTGATGGCGGCGGTCGACTACATCGCCACCTTGCGCCAGTCCGACGACCTGTCCGCGCTGCCGGTGCCGCGCCGCGCCATCGTCATCGGCGCCGGCAATACCGCGATCGACATGGCGGTGCAATTGAAACGCCTGGGCGCCGAGGAAGTCACGCTGGTCTACCGCCGCGGCTTCGAAGCCATGAGCGCGACCGGCCACGAGATCGACATCGCCAAGGCCCACTTCGTGCGCATGCGCACCTGGGCCGCGCCGCTCGAAGTGCTGCTCGACGATGCCGGCCGGGTGCGCGGCATGCGCTTCGAGGAGACCCGCATGCAGGACGGCCGCCTGGTGGCGACCGGCGGCATCATCGAGATCGCCGCCGACGCCGTGTTCAAGGCCATCGGCCAGGGCATGGGACTGGCGGCGCTGGTCGACCCGCTGGCCCGGGAAATCGAACGCACCGACAAGATCGTCGTGGACGCCTGCCTGCGCACCGCGCTGCCGGGCGTCTACGCGGGCGGCGACTGCGTCGCGCCGGGGCAGGACCTGACGGTGCAGGCGGTCCAGCACGGCAAGCTGGCCGCGCTGGCCATCCATCACGACATCCAGTCCAAAGCGGAGGCAGCATGGCCGACCTGAGCATCGATTTTTGCGGCATCAAGTCGCCGAACCCGTTCTGGCTGGCCTCGGCGCCGCCGACGGATAAAGCCTACAACGTGGTGCGGGCTTTCGAAGCCGGCTGGGGCGGCGTGGTCTGGAAGACCCTGGGCGAGGACCCGCCGGCCGTCAATGTCTCTTCGCGCTACTCGGCCCTGCACGGCAAGAACCGGGAAGTCATCGGCTTCAACAACATCGAGCTGATCACGGACCGCAGCCTGGCGCTGAACCTGGAAGAGATCACGGCGGTCAAGAAGGCATGGCCGGACCGGGCGATGATCGTGTCGCTGATGCTGCCCTGCGAAGAAGCGCCGTGGCGCGAGATCCTGCCGCTGGTCGAAGCCACCGGCGCCGACGGCATCGAGCTGAACTTCGGCTGCCCGCACGGCATGCCGGAGCGCGGCATGGGCGCGGCCGTGGGCCAGCAGCCCGACCTGATCGAGCTGGTCACGCGCTGGTGCAAGACCTATACGAAGCTGCCGGTGATCGTGAAGCTGACACCCAACATCACCGACGTGCGCGCGCCGGCACGGGCGGCACTGGCCGGCGGGGCCGATGCGGTCTCGCTGATCAACACCGTCAACTCCATCACCCACCTCGACCTGGACCGGATGGTGGCCTATCCGGTGGTCGGCGGCGCCAGCACCCACGGCGGCTATTGCGGCTCGGCGGTGAAGCCGATTGCGCTCAACATGGTGGCCGAGATCGCGCGCGATCCCATGACCCGCAATCTGCCGATCTCCGGCATCGGCGGCATCGGCAGCTGGACCGACGCAGCCGAGTTCATCGCGCTGGGTGCCGGCTCGGTGCAGGTCTGCACCGCGGCGATGCTGCACGGTTTCCGCATCGTCGAAGAGATGAAGGATGGGCTGTCGCGCTGGATGGACCGCAAGGGCTACGAGAACATCGCCGCATTCTCGCGCAAGGCCGTGCCCAACACCACCGACTGGAAATACCTGGACATGAACTACCAGGTCATCGCCAGCATCGACCAGGAGAAGTGCATCCAGTGCGGCAAGTGCTACGTCGCCTGCGAGGACACCTCGCACCAGGCGATCGCCCGGCTGGTGGACGGCAACGCGCGCCGCTACGAGGTCAAGCCGGCCGACTGCGTGGGCTGCAACCTGTGCGAAATCACCTGCCCGGTCGAGAGCTGCATCACGATGGTGCCGCAGCCGACCGGCCTGCCGGCCATGAACTGGACGCAGGATCCTCGAAATCCTCGCGCAGAGGTGGTAACGTAGGGTGGGCGGCCCCCGCCCACGCGGACGTGTGCATTTCGCCGGCATCCGCGTGGGCACGGCGTGCCCACCCTACGGAACTGTTCCTGACGATGGAGACCTGACCCGATGAGCATGGACCCAGCCGCACACACCGACCTCTGGAACGAAGACCTGGCCCCCACCAACGCCGCCCAGCGCACCTGGCGCTGGTATCACTTCGCCGCCCTGTGGGTCGGGATGGTGATGTGCATTCCGGCCTACACGCTGTCCGCCAGCCTGATCGAGGCCGGCATGTCGGCCTACCAGGCCGTGATCACGGTCTTCCTGGCGAATGCCATCGTGCTGCTGCCGATGCTGCTGATCGGGCATGCCGGCACCAAGTACGGGATTCCCTACGCGGTGCTGGCGCGCGCTTCCTTCGGCACGCGCGGGGCGCGGCTACCGGCGCTGATGCGCGCCATCGTCGCCTGCGGCTGGTACGGCATCCAGACCTGGTTCGGCGGCAGTATGATCTACACGCTGCTGGGCGTGATGGCCGGGCACGAGATCGGTGGAGCGAAGATCGCCGGCCTGGGCATCAACGGCGCCCAGCTGGGGTGTTTTTTGGCCTTCTGGGCGATCCAGTTCTACTTCATCGTCCACGGCATGAACGCGATCCGCAAGCTGGAGACCTATACGGCGCCGCTGAAGATCGCGATCTGCTTCGTGCTGCTCGGCTGGGTCTACCAGAAGGCCGGCGGCTTCGGCCCCTTGCTCGATCAACCCTCGGCCTTTGTCGAAGGCGGCAAGAAGGCTGGGCAGTTCTGGCCCACCTTCTGGCCTTCGCTGACGGCCATGGTCGGCTTCTGGGCCACGCTGGCGCTGAACATCCCGGATTTCACGCGCTTCGCCCGCACCCAGCGCGACCAGGTGGTGGGCCAGACCATCGGCCTGCCGGTGCCCATGGGCCTGCTGGCGGCGCTGGCCGTGATCGTCACCTCGGCCACCGTGGTCCTGTACGGCAAGGCGCTGTGGGACCCGGTCGACCTGGCCAGCCGCATGACCGGCGCCGCCGTGCTGATCGCGCTGATCGTGCTGCTGGTCGATACCGTCAGCGTCAACCTGGCCGCCAACCTGGTCGGTCCGGCCTACGACTTCTCCGCGCTGGCGCCGCGCAAGATCTCCTACCGCACGGGCGGCTACCTCACGGCCGGGATCGCGCTGGCCATGATGCCCTGGAAGATCCTGGAATCGACCCAGGGCTATATCTTCACCTGGCTGATCGGCTACTCGGCGCTGCTCGGGCCCATCGCCGGGGTGCTGATCATCGACTACTACTTCATCCGCAAGACCGAACTGGCGGTCGAGCAGCTGTACCGCGAGGACGGCATCTATTCATACAGGAGCGGCTGGAACATGGCCGCCATCGTCGCCTTCGTGGCCGGCGTGCTGCCGAACATTCCCGGCTTCCTGAACGCAGCCTTTCCAGAATCCTTCCCGGACGTCGGCGCCGCATTCAAGACCTTATATACCTATGCATGGTTCGTCGGCATCGCGATCGCCGCGGTGGTGTACGGCCTGATGATGAAGGGCAGGGCGGTGCCGGCGATGGCCGCCGCGCGCCCGCTCGATTGACGACCGTGGGCACGGGGTGCCCACCATGACACCAGGAGCTATTCATGAGTGTATTGATTCGCGGTGGTACCGTCGTGAACGCCGACCGCGCGTTCCGTGCCGATGTGCTGTGCAGCGGCGACAAGATCGTCGCCGTCGGCGAGAACCTGGAAGCGCCGGCAGGCAGCACGGTGGTCGACGCCGGCGGGCAGTACGTGATGCCCGGCGGGATCGACACCCACACCCACATGCAGCTGCCCTTCATGGGCACGGTCACCGCCGACGATTTCTATAGCGGCACCGCGGCCGCGCTGGCCGGCGGCACCACCACCATCATGGACTTCGTGATCCCCGATCCGAAGCAGCCGCTGATGGAGGCCTTCCACACCTGGCGCGGCTGGGCGAAAAAGGCGGCCGCCGACTACACCTTCCACGTGGCCGTCACCTGGTGGGACGAGTCGGTGCACGCGGACATGGGGACCCTGGTGAGGGAACATGGCGTGAACAGCTTCAAGCACTTCATGGCCTATAAAAACGCGATCATGGCCGACGACGAGACCCTCGTGAAGAGCTTCCGCCGCGCCCTCGAGCTGGGCGCGATCCCGACCGTGCATGCCGAGAACGGCGAACTGGTCTACCAGCTGCAGCGCGAACTGCTGGCCAAGGGTATCCGCGGACCGGAAGCGCATCCGCTGTCGCGCCCACCGGCGGTGGAAGCCGAAGCCGCGAATCGCGCCATTGCGATTGCCGGCGTGCTCGGCACCCCGGTCTACATCGTGCACGTGTCCTGCGCCGAATCGCTGGAAGCCATCGCTCGCGCCCGCGCGCACGGCCAGCGCGTGTACGGCGAAGCCCTGGCCGGCCACCTGGTGATCGACGACAGCGTCTATACCAACCCCGACCCGGCTTATGCCCGCGCCTTCGTGATGAGTCCCCCGTTCCGCTCCAGCCACCACCAGACCGCGCTGTGGCAGGGCCTGCAGGGCGGGAACCTGCACACCACCGCCACCGACCACTGCACCTTCTGCGCCGAGCAGAAGGCGGCCGGCGCCGACGATTTCACGCGCATCCCGAACGGCTGCGGCGGCGTCGAGGAGCGCATGGCCGTGGTCTGGGACGCCGGCGTCAACACCGGCCGCCTGACGCCCTCCGAGTTCGTGAAGGTGACCTCGACCAACGCGGCCCAGATCTTCAACATCTATCCGCGCAAGGGCATCATCCAGGCGGGCGCCGATGCCGACATCGTGGTGTGGGATCCGGAAGCGACGCGGACCTTGTCCGCCGCGACCCAGCATTCGAAGGGCGGGTTCAATGTGTTCGAGGGCAGGACGGTGCGTGGGGTGCCGACGCATACGGTGGCTGCCGGGCGCGTGGCGTATGCGGATGGGGATTTGCGGGCGGAGGAGGGGGCTGGGCGGTATGTGGAGCGGCCGGCGTTTACTGCGACTAGTGCCAAAGCGACCGCGAATAGCGCCACCGCACTCTGAACGTCATTCCCGCGAAGGCGGGAATCCAAGTGCTGCATGCCTTGCGTCTGCTCGTCCAACTTGGATTCCCGCCTGCGCGGGAATGACGGTTTTGCTGCTAACAATAAAGGAAGCACCATGACCGAACTCCGCATCAACGGCTCCCGCCTCTGGACCTCCCTGATGGACCTCGCCCAAATCGGCGCCACCGACAAGGGCGGCGTGAAACGCCTCGCCCTCACGGACCTCGACCGCCAGGGCCGCGACCTGGTCGTGCAGTGGGCGCAGGAAGCAGGCCTGAGCATCACGGTGGACAAGATCGGCAACGTCTTCATGCGCCGAGAGGGCAGGAACCCATCGCTGCCGCCCATCGTCACCGGCAGCCACATCGACACCCAGCCGACCGGCGGCAAGTTCGACGGCAACTACGGCGTGCTGGCCGGTCTCGAGGTGGTGCGCACCCTGAACGACCTGAACATCAAAACCGAAGCCCCGATCGAAGTCGCTTTCTGGACCAACGAGGAAGGCTCGCGCTTCGTGCCGGTGATGATGGGCTCGGGCGTGTTCTGCGGCGCCTTCAGCCTGGAGACCGCGTATGCCGCGCGCGACGTCGACGGCAAGAGCGTCGGCGAAGAACTCGCGAGAATCGGCTACCAGGGCGAGCAGACCCCGGGCGAGCATCCGATCGGCGCCTATTTCGAGACCCACATCGAGCAGGGCCCGGTGCTGGAAGACGAGGACAAGGTGATCGGCGTGGTGCCGGCCGTGATGGGCCTGTCCTGGTACGACTGCACGGTCGAGGGCATGGAGGCGCATGCCGGTCCGACCCCGATGCACCTGCGCCGCGACGCGCTGCAGGTGGCCACCACCATCATGCAGGAGACGGTGGCGATCGCCAACCGCTACCCGCCCTATGGCCGCGGTACGGTCGGCATGGTGCAGGTCTTCCCCAACAGCCGCAACGTGATTCCGGGCCGGGTCAAGTTCAGCATCGACCTGCGCAACGTGAACGACGAACTCCTGAATACCATGCACGAGGAGATGACAGCCTTCATCCAGCGCACGGTCAGCGAGACCGGGCTGAAGATCCAGCTGGAGCGCGTCTCCTACTATCCGCCTTGTCCCTTCCACCCGGATTGCGTGGGCGCGGTGCGCAAGGCCGCCGCAACCCTCGGGTACTCGACCATGGACGTGGTCTCGGGCGCCGGCCACGACGCCATCTACGTAGCGCGCCTGGCGCCGGCCGGGATGATCTTCGTGCCCTGCAAGGACGGCATCAGCCACAACGAGATCGAAGACGCCCGCCCGGACCACCTGGAAGCCGGCTGCAACGTGCTGCTTCACGCGATGCTGGAACGGGCAGGGCGCGCGACGGGCTAGCACACAATCGTGCGGCGCAGAGGGCGGAATTGTTGCAAAGTAGTAACAATTTCGCTTCGGATGTTTCTTTCTCTCCGAAGCTGAGGAAGTCGTAGCATACTGTTCAAAGTTGCTACTCCGATTCTCAGTCCCCGACGGGTGTTTGACGATGCTGACTGGACATTACGAAACACCGCTGGTCCTGATTTCCATCCTGGTCGCGATCGCGGCGTCCTATGCCGCGCTCAGCCTGGCCGGCCGCGTGAGCGAATCGCGTGGGCGCGCCGTCGTCGCCTGGGTCTTCGGCGGCGCCATCGCCATGGGCTCGGGCATCTGGGCCATGCACTTCGTCGGCATGCTGGCCTTCCGCCTGCCGATCCCGATCGCCTTCGACCTGACGCTGACCCTGGCCTCGCTGCTGCTCCCGATCGCCGCATCCTGCCTGGCCCTGTGGCAGGTCAGCCGTGCCGAGCTGGGGCCGACGCGCCTGGCCGTCAGCGCGGTCCTGATGGGGATCGGCATCAATGCCATGCACTACACAGGCATGGCCGCCATGCGCATGGAGCCGGGCATCGTCTACGACCCATGGCTGTTCGCGCTGTCGGTGGCGATCGCCATCGCCGCCTCCGGCCTGGCGCTGTGGATCGCCTTCCGCCTGCGCCATAACGTGCCGCACGTCTGGCTGCCGCGCGTGGGCGCGGCGGTGGTGATGGGCGCCGCCATCGTCGGCATGCATTACACCGGCATGGCCGCCGCCAGCTTCCCGCTCGACAGCATCTGCATGGCCGCGCGCGGCGGCGTCAATCATGACGGCCTGGCGACCCTGGTGGTGATCGCGACCTTCGGCGTGCTGGGCTTCGCCATGCTGGCCTCCTTGTTCGATGCACGCCTGGAAGCCAATGCGCGCGTACTCGAGATCTCGCAGGCCACGGCCGCCGAGCGCGAGGACCTGCTCATGCGCGAGCGCGCCGCGCGCGACGAGGCCGAGCGCCTGAGCGCCCTGAAGGACGAATTCCTGGCCACCCTCTCGCACGAGCTGCGCACCCCGCTCAACGCCATCCTGGGCTGGGCCAGCATGCTCCAGCGCGGCGGGAAGGATGACGAGACCGTCAAGCGGGGCCTGGAAACCATCGAGCGCAACGCGCGCGCCCAGGGCCAGCTGATCGACGACCTGCTCGACATGAGCCGCATCATTTCCGGCAACCTGCGCCTGGACGTGCAGCTGATCGAGCCGGACAAGGTGGTCGAGGCGGCCCTCGGCACCGTGCACCCGGCGGCGGTGGCCAAGCGCATCGACTTGCGCGTGGACGTCGCCCGTGGCCTAGGCACCGTGCTGGGCGACCCGAACCGGCTGCAGCAGGTGATGTGGAACCTGTTGTCGAACGCGGTCAAGTTCACGCCCAACGGCGGCATGGTGCAGGTGATGCTGGGCCGCGACGGCCAGGACGTGGTGATCCGCGTGGCCGATTCCGGCATCGGCATCGAGCCCGATTTTCTGCCCTATGTGTTCGACCGCTTCCGCCAGCAGGATGCCTCCATCACCCGCAAGCACGGCGGCCTGGGACTGGGCCTGTCGATCGCGCGCCAGCTGATCGAGCTGCACGGCGGGACCATCGCCGTCTCCAGCCCGGGCACGCATGCCGGCACCACCTTTACCGTGCGCCTGCCGCTGGCCGAAGCCGAGGTAGCGCCCCCGCCGCAGCCCGCCGCCGCGCCGCGCGCGCAGGTGCAGGGCGACCTGGCCGGGGTCAAGGTGCTGCTGGTGGACGACGCCACCGACACCCTCGACGTGCTGCAGCAGATCCTCCAGCACAGCGGCGCCACCATCATGGCCGCGTCCAGCGCCGGCAAGGCCCTGGCCTTGCTGGAGATCGAGCGGCCCGACGTGATCGTCAGCGACATTGGCATGCCCGACGTCGACGGCTTCGAGCTGATCCGCCGCATCCGCCGCCGTTCGGCCGGCGCCGGCGGCGCCATCCCGGCGATCGCCCTGACCGCCTTCACACGCCAGGACGACCGCAACCGGGCGATGCAGGCCGGCTTCAACGACTATCTCGCCAAGCCGGTCGAACCGGGTTCGCTGGTGGCCCATATCGCACAGGTGGTAGGACTTAGCGTCGATCAATAACCTCGCTGTAAGTGGCGCGCACACTGGTTATTTTGAGCGAGGTCTATATGGTCAAACTTCCAGGCAGCATGCCGGCTCCCGTGGCCGATGCGCAGTCGATCGGCCCGGTGCCGGCCGACGAACGATTCCAGATCACCGTGATGCTGCGCCCGCGCGCGGACCTGCCGCTGCATGCGGTGCAGGCCGAGCTTGCGCGCCGCCGCTACCTGACGCGCGAACAATACGCGGCCAGTCACGGCGCCAGCGGCGAGGACATGGACGCCGTCGAAGCCTTTGCCCGCAAGGCCGGCATGGCCGTGATCGAGCGCCGGCCGGCCGCGCGCAGCATCGTCCTGTCCGGCACCGCGGCGCAGGTGGGCGCGGCCTTCCAGACCGGCATCGAGCGGGTCGAGCATGCGGCCGGCATCTCGCGCCGCCGCACCGCGCCCATCCACCTGCCGCCGGAACTGGGCGATATCGTCGAAGGCGTGTTCGGGATCGAGGACACGCCCATCGCCCGGCCCTACTACCGCTTTTCGACGCCGGCGATGCAGGCCGCCGAGGAGCGCGCCGCGACGGCGGCTTTCACCCCGCCCGACATCGCCACGCTCTACGACTTCCCGCAGGGCTGGACGGCAGCGGCCAGTGCATCGCCATCATCGAGCTGGGCGGCGGCTACCGGAGCTCGGACCTGAACGCCTACTTCCGCAGCCTGAGCCTGCCGACGCCGAAGGTAACGGCGGTGTCGGTGGACGGCGGCCGCAACAGCCCCTCGCTGCCGTGGAGCGCGGATGCCGAGGTGATGCTCGACATCGAGATCGCCGGCGCGGTGGCGCCGGGCGCGTCGATCGCCGTCTACTTTGCGCCGAACAGCGAGCAGGGTTTCGTCGATGCCATCGGCGCGGCAGTGCACGACAGCGTCAATAAACCCTCGGTGATTTCGATCAGCTGGGGCGCTCCCGAGAAGGACTGGACGGAGCAGGGCCTGCAGGCCATGGACCAGGCCTTCCAGGCCGCCGCCGCCCTGGGCGTGACGGTGTGCTGCGCTTCCGGCGACGCCGGCTCCAGCGACCAGAATCCGCAAAACGGCACGCCGGACGGCCTGGCGCACGCCGACTTCCCGGCCTCCAGCCCTTACGTGCTGGCCTGCGGCGGCACCCGCCTGGTCGCCAGCAGCGGTAGCATCGCCAGCGAGACAGTGTGGAACGACGATGAGCAGACCAGCGCCACCGGCGGTGGCGTCAGCGACGTGTTCGCGCTGCCGGCCTGGCAGGATGGTGCGAACGTGCCGCGCTCCGCGAACCAGGGCGGGCGCATCGGCCGCGGCCTGCCCGACGTCGCCGGGAATGCCTCGCCATCCACCGGCTACCGCGTGCGCGTGGACTTCCTGAACTTCGTGGTGGGCGGCACCAGCGCGGTCTCGCCGCTGTGGGCCGGCCTGGTGGCGCGCTTCAACCAGCGCCTGGAAACGCCGGTCGGCTGGCTCAATCCGCTGCTCTACGGGCCGGTGGCGGGCCAGGGTGCCTTCCACGACATCGGCGCCGGGAACAACGGCGCCTATGCGGCGGCACCGGGCTGGGACGCCTGCACCGGCTGGGGTTCGCCGGTCGACAGCAAGCTCCTTCAGGCGCTGGGCGGCTAGAGCGCGGACGCGCAATAGCGGTGTTGCGTGCGCGTACGTACGGACGGCCCCGGCGCCGTCCGGCATAGTGCACGCATGAACTCCCGAGATGCCGAACCTGCCGTTGACGCCTCCGGCGACAAGCCATCGCCGGAAGTCTCCGCATGGCTGTCGAGGCTGGGGCCGGGACTGATCACCGGCGCCGCCGACGACGACCCGAGCGGCATCGCGACCTATTCCCAGGCCGGCGCCCGCTTCGGCTTCAACCTGCTGTGGACCCTGCTGCTCACGTATCCGCTGATGGTGGCGATCCAGGTGATCAGCGCGCACATCGGCCGGGTCACGGGACGCGGGCTGGCCACCAACCTGCAGCGCTTCGCGCCGTGCCAGCTGGTCTGGCTGATCGTCGGCCTGCTGCTGATCGCGAACGTCATCAATATCGCGGCCGACATCGCGGCCATGGGCGACGCCATGGTGCTCGTCGCGCCCGGCAAGCCCCACTACTATGCGGTCGGTTTCGGCCTGCTGTCGGTGCTGCTGCAGGTGTTCGTCCCTTACCAGCGCTACGTCAACCTGCTGAAGTGGCTGACCCTGGTGCTGCTGGCCTACGTCGCCACCGTGTTCGTGGTGCGCGTGCCCTGGGCCGGGGTGCTGCGTTCGACGGTATGGCCGCAGCCGGCGTGGCACAAGGAATACCTGACCACGATCGTCGCCGTGTTCGGCACCACCATCAGTCCCTACCTGTTCTTCTGGCAGGCCGCCCAGGAAGTCGAGGAGCTGCGCGCCGACGCCGACGCCCAGCCGCTGCGGCGCGCGCCGGAACAGGTCAAGTCCCAGTTCCGGCGCATCCGTTTCGACACCCTGGTCGGCATGGCGGTCTCGAACCTGGTCGCTTTTTTCATCATGCTGACCACGGCGACGACCCTGCATGCGCACGGCGCGGTGGACCTGCAGTCCTCGGCCCAGGCGGCGTCGGCGCTGAAGCCGGTGGCCGGCGAACTGGCCTTCGTGCTGTTCGCGGCCGGCATCGTCGGCACCGGGCTGCTGGCGATTCCGGTGCTGGCCGGCTCGGCGGCCTATGCGATGGCCGGCACCTTCCACTGGAAGAGCAGCCTGGATAGCACATTCTCGGCGGCGCGCAAGTTCTACGCCATCATCATCGTCGCTACCCTGGCCGGCGTCGGCATCAACTTCGTCCCCATCGATCCGATCAAGGCGCTGTACTGGAGCGCGGTGCTGAACGGCGTGATCGCGGTGCCGGTCATGGTGATCATGATGGCGGTGGCCTCCAGCACCCGGATCATGGGCGCCCTGAAAATCAGGGGCCTCCTGCGCGCGCTCGGCTGGCTGTGCACCGGCGTGATGGCGCTCGCGGTGCTGGCCATGTTCGGCGCCGAGTTCCTGTACTGAGGCTGCGGCCGGCTACAGGAAGGTGGTCTCGCGCTCCGGCGTGGCGCTGATGCGGTGGATGGACAGGTCGGCGCCGTCGAATTCCTGCTCGGGGTCGAGGCGCAGGCCCACCATCTTCTTCAGCACGCCGTACACGATCCAGCTGCCCAGTCCCGAAATGAGGATGCCGAGCAGGGTGCCGAACAGCTGCGACACCAGCGACACGCCGCCCAGGCCGCCCAGCGCATGGCTGCCGAAGATGCCGGCCGCGATGCCGCCCCAGGCCCCGCACAGGCCATGCAGCGGCCACACGCCCAGCACGTCGTCGATGCGCCAGCGGTTCTGCGCCAGCGTGAACAGCGACACGAAGATCGCGCCGGCTACCGCGCCGGTCACCAGCGCGCCGAGCGGATGCATCAGGTCCGAGCCCGCGCACACCGCCACCAGGCCCGCCAGCGGGCCGTTGTAGACGAAGCCGGGGTCGTTGCGGCCCATGACGAACGCGGTCAGGGTGCCGCCGGTCAGCGCCATCAGCGAGTTCACGGCGACCAGGCCGTTCATCTTGTCCAGGGTCTGCGCGCTCATCACATTGAAGCCGAACCAGCCCACGGTCAGGATCCAGGCGCCCAGCGCCAGGAAGGGGATGTTCGAGGGCGGGTGGGCGGCGATGCGGCCGTCCTTCGCGTAGCGCCCGCGCCGCGCGCCCAGCAGCAGCACCGCGGGCAGCGCGGCCCAGCCGCCCACCGCATGCACCACCACCGAACCGGCGAAGTCGTGGAAGGGCGCGCCGAAGCGGGCCTGCAGCCAGTGCTGGAAGCCGAAGCGGTTGTTCCAGGCGATCCCCTCGAAGAAAGGATAAATGAAGCCGACCAGGATGAAGGTGGCGGCCATCTGCGGATGGAATTTGGCGCGCTCGGCGATGCCGCCGGAGATGATGGCCGGGATCGCCGCTGCGAAGGTCAGCAGGAAGAAGAACTTCACGAGTTCGTAGCCGTTCTTCGCCGTCAGCGTCTCCGTGCTGCCGAAGAAGTGCACGCCATAGGCGATGCCATAGCCGATGAAGAAGTAGGCGATGGTCGAGACGGCGAAGTCGATCAGGATCTTCACCAGCGCGTTCACCTGGTTCTTGCGGCGTACCGTGCCCAGTTCGAGGAAGGCGAAGCCGGCGTGCATCGCCAGGATCATGATCCCGCCGAGCAGGATGAAGAGCGCGTCGGCCCCGGTTTTATAGGCATCCATGCATGATTTCCAAAAAAGTGCAGTTCGCTTGCTAGAGCACTTCTTGATAGCAATAAGCGTTCCAATTTGGTGAAAGGGGGACGCCAGGATGCACTGCCGCTGCGCAGGCGGGGCGAGCTGCCCCGCCCGGGTGCGCGCGCACCGCCGCGGTGCGCGCGTGCGCCAAAATGGGCTTATTGGAGGTCGATGCAGCGCCGATCAGCGGTAGCGGCGTAAAAAGTCGAGTAATACCTGGGCCGCGATGTCGGCATCGTCGGCCGTCATGGTCTCCAGCGGATTATGGCTGATGCCGCCGTTGCCGCAGCGCGTGAACAGCATCGCAACCTCGGTAATGGCCGCCATCGCCATCGCATCGTGGCCGGCGCCCGACAGCAGGTCGAAGCGCGGCAGGCCGGCGCGCTGCACCGCATCGCCCAGCTGGTCCATCAGGCGCGGCGCGCAGGGCGCGGCCTGGGCCTCGACCAGCTGCTCGACCGTGAATTCGATGCCGCGCCGTGCGCAGACGGCCGCGATACCGTCCATGACATCCCTGACGGCGGCGATGCGCTCGGCGTCAAAAGCCGAGCGGATGTCGAGCGACAGGCGGCAGCGGCCCGGCACCACGTTGACCGAACCGTCCGGCACCTGCAACTGGCCGACGGTGCCGACCAGCGAGGCTTGCCCCGAGCAGCGCCGCTCGACCAGCAGCACGATCTCGGCGGCCGCCGCGGCGGCATCGCGCCGCATCGTCATCGGCGTGGTGCCGGCGTGGCTGGCCAGACCTTCCAGCTCGACCAGGTAGCGCGAGCTGCCGGCAATGGCCGTGACCACGCCCAGCGGCAGGCCCTTCTCCAGCAGCACCGGTCCCTGTTCGATGTGGACTTCGACGTAGCCGAGCAGGCTGGCGGGGTTGCGCGCGATGGCCGGGATCTGCTGCGGGTCGTGGCCGGCCTGCTGCAGGGCTTCGCGCATGGTGACGCCTTCAAGATCCTGGCGCTCGAGCAGGGACAGGTCGAAATGCCCGGTAATCGCATGGCTGCCGAGGAAGGTGGAGCGGAAGCGCACGCCTTCCTCTTCTGCGAAGCCGATGACTTCGAGGTGATAGGGCAGGCGTTCGCCGCGCTGGTGCAGTTCACGCACGATCGCGATGGGCAGCAGGATGCCGAGGCGGCCGTCGTACTTGCCGCCGTTGCGCACGGTGTCGTAGTGCGAGCCGGTGATCAGCGTTTTCGCGGCCGGATCGATGGCGGTGTAGCGGCCCACCACGTTGCCGGCGGCGTCGATGTGGACGCCCATGCCGGCCTGTCGCATCCAGTCCGCCAGCTTTTCCGCGGTCTGGCGGTGGCCGGGCGTCATGTAGGCGCAGGTCAGGCACTGCTCGTCGTCGGAGATGGCGCCGATCTCTTCGGCCCATTGCATGATGGCCGGGCCGTAGGCCAGTTCGACACCCAGCAGCGTGTTCAGGCGGATCTCGGCGATGCGGTGCACCTGGCGCAGCGCTTCCTGCAGCTCGTCCTGGCGGCGGTGCTTGAGGCGGCGCTCGAAGGTGGCGATGATGGCCTGGCGCGTCAGACCTTTGCCGGTCGGGCCTTTCACCGCGAGGATGAAGGGGAAGCCGAATTTGCCGTTGTAGGCGGCGTTCAGGCGGTGCAGGCTCGCGAACTCCCCGGGGCTGCAGCGGTCCAGGCCGGAGGCGGCCTGCTCGCCGGTCGATTCCGCCGTCAGCTCGCCCGCGATCGCCGCCTTGCCGGCCAGCTCGGGGTGGGCGCGCAGCAGGGACAGCTGCTCGTCTTCGGTGGCTTGCGTGACGGCTTCCTGCAGCGCCAGCTTGAGGGCGGCCAGGCTGGCGAAGGGGCGTTGGGCCGCGGCGCGCCCAGGGATCCAGGGCGAGTGCTCGTAGATGCCGCGCAGGGTGTCGGCGAAGGTGGCGGGGTCGCAGCTGTTCAGGTGGTCGAGTGTCATCATGATGGGATGATAAATCCTGCAAGTGTCGCGGTCATATGCCAAGCCTGATCATGGATATATGTTGGCGCGTCCGCGTGGGCCGGGGCCGCCCACCCTACGGCTTGATCAATGCTTTTGCCGCCGCCGTCACCTGATCCCGCAACCACTTGTGCTCCGGTGACTGATGCACCCGCTGGTGCCAAAGCTGGTAGAAGCGCATCGGCGGGAACTTGATCGGCACCGTGAAATTCTTCAGCGGCAGCGTGCGCTCGTAGAAGCGGATGAACTGGCGGCCGGTGGTCAGCACCAGGTCGGTCTGGGTCAGCATGTAGGGAATCAGGCCGAAGTAGGGCGACTCGACCGCCACCTTGCGCTGCAGGCCTTCGCGCTCCAGGAAGGTGTCGATGACGCCGTGGTAGCCCGGCAGCATGGGCGAGGGCGCCACGTGCGGAAGGCTGAGGTAGTCCTCGAGCGTCATCGCATCAGAGGCGGTGCGCCTGGCGTAGGCGCTGTCGGCGCGCATGGTGCAGATGATCGGGTCTTCGAACAGCTTCGAGATGTGCAGGTGCGCCGGCGGCTCGTCCCAGTTGGCGATCACCAGGTCGATCTCGCCGTCGGACAGCATGCGCAGGTAGTCCGTGCCCGCGCCCAGGTGGTGGATGGACACCTTGCTGTTCGGCGCACCGCGGCGGATCGAGGCCACCACGCTGGGCAGGAACTGGGTGTCCAGGTAGTCGGGCGCGGCGATGTGGAAGGTGCGCGCCGCCTCCTCGGGCACGAAGGGCGACTTCTTGATGAACAGGCTCTCGGTCTCGTCGAGGATGCGCTTGGCCGGCTTGAGCAGGCTTTCGCCGTGCTGGGTCGGCACCATGCCGCGTGCGCCGCGCACCAGCAGCGGATCGCCGGTCAGCTCGCGCAGCTTGCGCAGCGAGGCCGAGATCGAGGGCTGCGGCTGGTTCAGTTTCAGGGCCACGCGCGACACGTTCTTCTCCACCAGCAGCAGGTAGAGGATGCGGATCAGGTGCAGGTCGAGGTGCTGGGGGAGGCTGCTCATGTGATGATTCGTATATGCGTGTGCTTATGTCGAATATACGGTATTTTTCATGTTGAATAAATGGAAACCGGTTTATCTTGTGGTAATCGCGCGCAATCCGTTTCAACAGAAGGATGTTCATGGACTACCTGCTTCCGTACGGCCTCGAATGGATGAATTTGCTGGTTCGCTGGCTGCACATCATTACCGGCATCGCCTGGATCGGCGCTTCCTTCTATTTCGTCTGGCTCGACAACTCGCTGCGCCCGCCGGCGCCCGGCGGCGAACTGGCGAAGAAGGGCGTCGCCGGCGAGCTGTGGGCGGTCCACGGCGGCGGTTTCTACAACCCGCAAAAATACCTGGTCGCGCCCGCCGAACTGCCGGCCGACCTGCACTGGTTCAAGTGGGAAGCCTATTCGACCTGGCTGTCGGGATTTGCCCTTTTAATCATCGTTTACTGGTTCAACGCCCAGGCCATGATGGTCGACCGGAGCGTGGCCGACCTGTCGAGCTGGCAGGCGGTCGGCATCGGCCTCGGCAGCCTGGTGGCGGGCTGGGTGGTCTACGACCTGCTGTGCCGCTCGAAACTGGGCAAGCACGACCTGGCCTTCGGCGCCGTCATCTTCGCCCTGCTGGTCGGCGCAACCTGGGTGCTCACGCACTGGCTGAGCGGGCGCGCGGCCTACATCCACGTCGGCGCGATGATCGGCACCATCATGGTTGCCAACGTGGCGATGGTGATCATTCCTGGCCAGCGCAAGATGGTGAATGCGATGATCGCCGGCGACAAGCCCGACCCGATCTACGGCATCCGCGGCAAGCAGCGCAGCGTCCATAACAACTACTTCACGCTGCCGGTGCTGTTCATCATGATCAGCAACCACTTCGCGATGACCTATCGCCACGAGCATGCCTGGGCGGTGCTGGCCGGGATCATGCTGGCCGGCGTCTTCATCCGCCACTTCTTCAACCTGCGCCACAAGGGCCGTGTCGAATGGCAGTACCCGGCGGTGGGCGTGGTGCTGCTGCTGGCGGTGGCGATTGCGATTGCGCCGAAACCGCCGGCTGCATCGGCCGCGGCGGCAGGCGTTGACGCGGGCGCACAGTTTGCGCAAGTCCAGGGCATCATCCAGCAACGCTGCGTATCCTGCCATGCGGCGCATCCGACACAGCCGGGCTTCGCCACCGCGCCGGCCGGCGTGATGCTGGACGACCCGCACGGGATCGCGCAGAACGCCCAGCGCATCTACCAGCAGGCAGTACAGCTGAAGGCCATGCCGCTGGCGAACATGACGAACATGACGGACGCCGAACGCGCACAGCTTGCTGCCTGGTTCGAGGGCGGTGCAAGAACGAACTGAATGAGCGGGAATGAACTGATGAAACCGACACAAGAAAAACTGCTGCAGTGGATCGACGCCCACTTCGATGAACAGGTGGCCTTCCTGCAGGAGATGATCCGCATCCCGACCGACACCCCGCCCGGCAACAACGCGCCGCACGCGGACGCGGTGGCCGGGAAGGTGGCGGCCTGGGGCTGGCAGGCCGAAAAGCACGCCGTACCCGAAGGCCGCGTGCGCGACTACGGCATGCAGAGCATCACCAACCTGATCGTGCGCCGGCCCTATGCCGAGGGTGGACCGACCGTGGCCCTGAACGCCCACGGCGACGTGGTGCCGCCGGGCGAGGGCTGGACCAAGCCTCCGTATGGCGGCGTGATCGAGGATGGCTTCATCTACGGCCGCGCGGCGGCGGTGTCGAAGAGCGACTTCGCCACCTTCATCTTCGCCACCCGCGCACTCGAGGCGCTGGGCGCACCCTTGAAGGGCGCGCTGGAGCTGCACTTTACCTACGACGAGGAATTCGGCGGCCTGCTCGGCCCCGGCTGGCTGCTCGAGCAGGAACTGACGAAGCCCGACTTCGTGATCGCCGCCGGCTTCGCCTACGACATCGTCACCGCCCACAACGCCTGCCTGCAGCTGGAGATCACGGTGCACGGCAAGGCCGGCCACGGCGCGATGCCGGAGACGGCGGTCGACGCCCTGCAGGCCGCGACGCGCATCCTGAACGCCATCTACGGCCAGCTGCCCGAGCTCAAGAAGATCAAGTCGCAAGTCCCCGGCATCGATTCGCCGACCATGCTGGTCGGCCGCATCGACGGCGGCACCAACACCAACGTCGTGCCGGGCAAGGTGGTGATGAAGATGGACCGCCGCATGATTCCGGAAGAGGACCCGGTGGCGGTCGAGGCCCAGGTGCGCGCGCTGATCGAGGATGCGGTGAAGGACTGCCCCGGCATCCGCCTGGAGATCCGCCGCCTGCTGCTCTCGCACGCGCTGCGCCCGCTGCCGGGCGGCCAGCGGCTGGTCGAGAGCCTGCAGCGCAACGGCCAGGCCGTGATGGGGGAAGCGCCGCAAGCCAGGGGCACGCCGCTGTACGCGGATGCGCGCCTGTACGGCGAGCGCGGTATCCCGGCCGTGCTGTACGGCGCCGGCCCGCGCACGGTACCCGAATCGAATGCCAAGAAGGCGGACGAGAAGCTGGACCTGGAGGACTTGCGCAAGGCGACCAAGGTGGTGGCGCTGACGCTGCTCGATATGCTGGGAGCGTGAAGGCGCCGGCCGGCGCGGTGACAAAGCGAGGATTTTCAGGGCATGCTTACTTGCTATCCTGCCGGTCATGAACAATCTCTTCTACCTCATGCCGGTGCTGCTGGCGCTCATTCTGCTCATGCGCTTCGTACTGGGCCAGGCAAGCAAGCGCGGGCCCGCGGCGAAATACAGGCGCCGCCCCATCATGACGGAGAACGAGATGGAGTTTTTCGGCAGGCTGGTGGCGGCCCTGCCTGAGCATTACATCTTCCCCCAGGTCGCCATGTCGGCCCTGATCGAATCCGCCAGCACGGACCGCAAGCAGGCCTTCGGCGACCGCCAGCGCATCGCGCAGCAGCGGATCGACTACGTGGTATGCAACAAGCGCTGCGAAGTCGTCGCCGTGGTCGAGCTGGACGACCGCACCCATTCGAAAGTGAAGGACAAGGTGCGCGATGGGCGCCTGGAGCAGGGCGGCTACAGGACGGTCCGGTTCCAGTCGCGCCAGAAGCCGCCGGCGATTGCGATCCGCGCCGCCGTTCTTCCCCCTGCCGTTTCTCCTGCTGGACCGGTCCCGGCTGCCGCCCCTGTCGCGGTAGAGACCTGAGAGGTAGAGATCTGAGGCTCAGGGCTGCGCGCCGCGCGGAACGATCGCAAACTGCGGCGCCATCCCGTAATCCGGCTTGACGCTGCGCGCCATGAACTTGCGCCATGCTTCCTGCCCGGCCTTGCCGCCGGCATCCGCGGCATAGGCCAGCGCCGGCTGCAGGTTGGCGGGAAAGCCGGTGTTGCTGGAAGCATAGCCGATCATCTCGCCGGACTTGAGCTTGAGGGCCTGCGCCAGTGCGGGGCTGCCGCATTCCAGTTCGCCGATGCCTGGCGCTTGGCTGGCCCGCCAGGCCTGGGCCATGGTCGGGTAGAAGGGTGCGCTGGACGAATCGCGCACGATCAGCGCATAGATCGATGCACCGGTCCAGCATGCACCCGGCGCCGTCATGCGCTGGATCGGGAATGTCGCCTTCCACGCCAGCAGGCGGCCGGCGCCCTCGGCGCCGAGCTCGGTGAGATGCCCGACCGCGGCGGTAAAGAAGTCGTCCATCCAGGGCGCGATACCGGTACCGTTCTTGTATTCGATCGCATGGCCGTTGGCGATGAAGCCCAACTTGTTGGCGGCCGGATTATCCGTATAGGCGGCGTTGAACCAGTCCATATTGCTCTTCACGATGCTTCTGAAATGTGCCTTCAGCGGATCCTTGTCAGGCACGATGTAGGCAGCTTCGCCCAAGGTTCGCAAGGCCCAGGCCTGGCCGCGGACCTGGTCCTGCTTGACCAGTCCCTTGGCGAAATCGCGGTAGCCTGGGACCGACTCGAACACGTCGTACATTCCCCAGAATTCAAGCTCTTCCAGGTAGTAATAGTCGCCGGTCAGCAGATACGGCAGGTAGGCGAAGCTGGGCTGGTGCGAGACGTCCGCGTGGTAAGGCGTCTTGCAGGCGTCCTTGGGGCAGGGCGGGAAGGCCTCGGATTTGCCGGTCTTCGGGTTGCGCTTGTCGGCTTCGGTACCGAATATGCCCATGTAGGGATAGTCGATCAGGCTGACGGGGCGGCCGGTTTTCCGGTCGCGGTAGTGCACCGACCAGCTTCCCGCCAGGTCCGCCGTGCCGAGCGTGGCTTCGGCGGCGCGCTTGTCCATGCTGAGCAGGTACATCGCGGCCCAGCCGGGCAGCAGGCCGATGTCGTTGCGCCCACCGGTGGTCGGCATGTAGGGCACCGCCAGGCCGATGCCCATCGGTTCCGTCCTCTCGCCGCTCCATTTCGACTTCAGCTCGGCCAGCGCGCGGTCGGCCACGTGCACCGAGCGGTCGTAGTTCGGCAATGCGCGCGAGGCCATCAGGTAGGCGCTGTCGTGGCGCAGGTGCACCGCCGGCACCTCGCCCCACCAGAAGGTCTTGCGCCAGCGCGCCTGGTTGTAGTGGACCAGGTCCTGTTTCGCATACACCTCCTTGCCGCCCACCTGGATGCTGGCGTCGTAGGTTTCGTTGCGCGGCGCCGGCTGGAAGGCCCAGGCGTTCTCGATGCTGACGTCGACGCGCGCCTTGCCCAGCGCACGGTACCAGCGCACCGCGAAGCGCGCGCTCAGGCGCGGATGCTCGACGCCTTTCTCGTTCCTGAGCGGGGCCGAGACCAGCCATTCGGTCACCAGCGGACCGTCCAGCCATACCTCGGGCTTCTGGCGCAGCAGCTTGTCGGCCGAGGCGGTCCAGGCCTGGCCGCCGATGCTGGCGCTGGCCGTGGCGCTGAAGCCGGCGTCGAGCAAGGCTTGTACGGAGGCCGGCGCGGCGGGCTTGGCGGCGCTCTCCTTGCCTTTCACCAGCGCCAGCGCCTGCGATCCGGCTTTGCCGGCGCCCGGCAGCACGGCGCTGATCACCGCATGCCGCACCGAGCCGTCCGGGTGCGTGGCCTTGACGTCGACCTGCAGCGGCAGCGCGCGGCCATCCGCCAAACGGCCATGCAGAACATCGCCGCGTTTCAGGTCGCCCGGCGCGAACACCTGGCCAAAGGTGACGGGAATCGAAGCCTTGCCGCCGGCGTCCTCCGCTTCCACGACCACGCCCGTGATCGCGTCGCCCCAGTCCGGCGTGGTCTGGAAGGTCGCCGGCGCCGAGGAGGCGTTCGCCTGTGGCGCCGCCTTCGCGCCTGGCGGCAGGCCGGCGGCCGGCGCCGCTGCGCTGCCGTAGCGCGCTTGCGTTACCTTGCTGTCGTCAAGCTTGCCGGTCTCGGGCAGGCTCTGGGCCAGGACGGCGGTGGCGGACAGCAGGGCGGCGCTCGAGAAGGCGAAGGACAGTCGGGATGCGGGCATGGGATATCGGCAGCTGAATTGAAAAGGGCGCCCGAAGGCGCCCCGATGATACCGTTATTGCGTGGATGACGGCTGTTTGAGCGTGCGCTCGAACAGCTGGTAGATGCGGCGGTACTCGTCGTACCAGCTCTCCGGCTGCACGAAGGAATGGCGTTCCATCGGGTAGGGCGCCAGTTCCCAGTTGTCCTTCTTCAGTTCGATCAGGCGCTGGGCCATGCGCACCGAGTCCTGGAAGAACACGTTGTCGTCGACCATGCCGTGCGCGATCAGGAGGTTGCCCTTCAGGTTCTGCGCGTACTCGATCGGCGAGGACACTTTATACGCTTCCGGATCGACGTCCGGCGTATTCAGGATGTTGGCGGTGTACTCGTGGTTGTAGGTGGTCCAGTCGGTGACCGGGCGCAGCGCGGCGCCGGACTTGAACACCTCCGGTGCGCGCAGCAGCGCCATGAAGGTCATGAAACCGCCGTAGCTGCCGCCGTAGACGCCGACATTCTTCGCATCGCCCTGCTGGTTCGCGACCATCCAGTTGACGCCGTCCAGGTAGTCGTCCAGCTCCGGATGGCCCATCTGGCGGTAGATCGCGTTGCGCCACTTGGCGCCATAGCCCTTCGAGGCGCGGTAGTCCATGTCCAGTACCACGTAGCCCTTCTGTACCAGCAGGTTGTGGAACATCTGCTCGCGGAAGTAGGGCGTGTAGCGGTGCGAGACGTTCTGCAGGTAGCCGGCGCCGTGCACGAACATCACCACCGGGTATTTTTTGCCCGCTTCCAGCCGGGCTGGCCGGTAGAGTTTCGACCAGATCGCATCCGCGCCGTGGGTCGAGGGGACGGTCACGAACTGCGGCTGGATCCAGTCGTGGGACTTGAATTCGGCCGTGCGGGTGTCGGTCAGCTTGACCGCCTCGCCGCCGTTCGAAGGCAGGGTGGCGATCTGCGGCGGCAGGTAGGGCCCGGAGTAATGCACCAGCAGCTTGCGCTGGTCCGGCGACAGGCGGAAGTCCTCGACGCCGCCATCCAGGCTGCTGACTTCGCGGGTGGCGCCATCCCTGGCGTTGACGGCGCAGACCTCGTAGGTGCCCGGGTCCTTGCGGTTGCAGATGACCCAGGCGGTGTCGCCGTCGCGCGACCAGGCTACATCCGAAGCTTCCCATTTGCCGGCCGTGAGGGCGCGGGTGCGGCCGCTTGCGTCCAGCGTGTACAGGTGCGAGTAGCCGCTTTCCTCGGACAGATACCACAGGGTGCCGTTGTCCGGCAGCCAGCCGAATTCGCTGTTGTCGAAGTTGACCCAGGCCTGGTCGGTCAGGCGGTGCACAGGCTTGAGCGCGGCGCGCGGCAGATCGACGGTGGCGATCCAGCGGTCCTTGTTGTCGACCGAGCGCAGCATCACCGCCGCATTCGCGCCGTTCGGGCTCCAGACCACCGTTTCGCCGCCGAAGCCGACCTTCACCGGGCGGTTGCCCTTGAGCGCGTCGAGCTTGTGCTCGGCGCGCAAGGCGGCCAGCGGATCGTCCTTGATGCCGGGCAGGACGTCGAAGGACAGGTCCTTCACTTCGCGCGTCTGCAGGTTGACGAGCTTCAGGCCATGCGGGCGCGGATCCTTGCGGCCGACGCGGGTGCGCTCGTCCGAGGTCTCTTCGTAGCCGGATTCCGTCACGTAGCGCGGCATTTTGCCGACGCGGCCCTTGTCGGCGTCCTTCGGACCGGTCACCACCAGTGCCCAGCGCCCATCCGGCGACAGGTGCGAAGTCACGATCGCCAGCTTGTCGCCGAGGTAGATCGGGGCGGGGGCGCGGGTCGGGTCGGCGCGGCGTTCTTCTTCCGCGCGGTTGCGCTGGGCTTCGCGCTCATCCTTCTGGCGCTTGAGGGTGGCGATCAGGCGCAGCTGCATGTCGCGCAGCGCGTCCGCTTCCGGCGCCGCATTCGGATCCTTGGCCGCGCGCAGCACCGCCAGCGGCGCGATCAGGCGGCTGGCGCGGTCCCAGCTGGCCCAGTCGTCGCCGACGCGGAACTGCACGCTGCGGCCGTCGGCGGAATACTGCACGCCGCCGATGGCCACGCCGCTGGCGCGCGTGATCTGCGCCAGCTCGCCGGTCTTCAGGTCGCGCTCGAACAGGTCGCCGTTACGCAGCAGGATGGCGCGGGTGCGCTCGCGGTTGTAGGCCACGTCGGGGCTGTCGATTTTCGACAGCTCGGCGTCGCCGACCAGGCGTGCCTTGTTGATGCCGGCGGTGGCGCCGGTCTGCCAGATGTCGCGCAGCGGCGAGCCGGTGCGCTTCTGCTTGTACAGGACCTGCTTGCCGTCCCAGCTCCACCAGGCGGCTTCCACGGGCGTGCCGATCCAGTCGGGATGGGCCATGGCCTGGTCGAGCGTTACCGGCGTCGCGGCTGTTGCAGGGGTGGCCAGCAGCGCGGCCAGGACGGTGAGAGCGGAAGCGGAGAGAGGAAGGCGCATCGTCGGTTGTCGGAGTAGAAATTGCAAAAAAACATTCTAGCTCAGCCGACATTGATGCAGGGTGGGAATTAGGTATGCATGCGTCGCATGCCTGCGTACGTACGCCCGTAAACGACAACGCCCGGCCAATGCCGGGCGCGGAGAAGCGAGCGGTACGACCAGGTAATGCTTAGCCGAGTTCCTTCAGCTGGGGGTGATCGGCAATCCACAGTTCGGCCGGGGTGGTCACGGACGGGTTGCGGATGAAGAACACGATGCGGGTAACGATGGCCAGGGCCGAGATGGCGACGGTGACGTATTCGACTGGAGTCATGATGGTGTCCTTGTTATTTGGAAGCGAAGTTGCGCAGTTCGGCCGACAGGGCCGGGCTATGGGATTCGGCAGCGGCGGCCAGCGACAACAGCTGGCGGCGCGAAGTTTGCTCGGCGCGCTTGGCGTCGTGCGAGAACCAGCCGCCGTGGGCGACATAGAGTTCGATCGCGAAGGCGCGGATGGTGCGGGCGGTCTCTGCAAACTGGTGGCGCAGTCCCTTGTCCTGCGCCTGGGTGATCGTTGCGGTGCTCATGAAGTTCTCCGATAAATACTGTGTTGTTGCGGTGCAGTATAGGTAGACTTCAGACATAAGGGAACTTTTAGTTTGTGATGTTCTTCATTAGTTTCATGAATGTTTTCTGAAAGAAAACTGTGGTCCGTCTTTGGCTCTGATATTCGTTTCAGAAATATCTCGGCGGATAGTCGCGTAGGGGTCTGGCCCGAAAATTGCATATCCCATTGGCATGAAATCGCCACCTACCGTCCGGCCCACCCTGCGCATCCTCGTGGTCAACACCGCGCCCGGCGCTGGCGAACAGGCCATGGCGGCCCAGGCGCAACGCAATACCGCGCTGCGCATCGGACTGCTGGAATCCGGTTACGACATTGTCGCCTCGCTGCCGGCCGATATCTTCCTGCCCGAGCGGATCGCCCAGATCCAGCCGGACATGATCATCATCGACAGCGAATCCGACGCCAGGGACGTGCTCGAGCACATCGTGATCGCCACCCGCGACGAGCCGCGCCCGATCGTGCTGTTCACCGACGACCAGGACCCGTCCAGCATGGACGCCGCACTGCATGCCGGCGTCTCGGCCTATATCGTGGCCGGGCTGCAGGCCGAGCGCGTGAAGCCCGTGCTGGACGTGGCCCTGGCGCGCTTCCGGCGCGAGCGCAAGCTGCTGGATGAGTTGTCCGACACGCGGCGCCAGCTGGCCGAGCGCAGGTTAGTGGAAAAAGCCAAGGGCGTGCTGATGGCGCGCAGCGGCCTGAGCGAGGAGCAGGCTTACCAGCGGCTGCGCAGCATGGCGATGAACCGGAAGCTGAGGCTGGGGGAAGTGGCGCAGCGCGTGCTGGATGTGGAAGACCTACTGTAAACATTAATACGTCATTCCCGCGGAAGCGGGAATCCATGCAGAGCGTCTTCGTTCGGCTCAGTATGGGTTCCCGCTTTCGCGGGAACGACGGTGGGAAACTAATATGACCTCATCATTCACCCCCATCCGCGCCGGCTTCATGCCGCTCACCGACTGCGCCCCGCTGGTGATGGCTTCCGTGCTTGGCCTCGACGAAAGACATGGCATCAAGCTGGTTCTCAGCCGCGAGCACTCCTGGTCAGGCATGCGCGACCGCCTGATCGCAGGCAGCCTGGACGCCGCGCACGTGCTGTATGGGCTCATATATGGCGTCGAGATGGGCATCGGCTCGCGCGCCGTGCCAATGGCGGTGCTGATGAATTTGTCGCGCAACGGCCAGGCCATCACCCTGTCGCGCGCGCTGGCGGAGCAGGGCGTGTTCGACGGCCCATCGTTGGCGGCCCACATGCGCCGCAACCGCCGCAAATTCACGTTCGCGCACACCTTCCCGACCGGGAACCACGCGATGTTCCTGTATTACTGGCTGGCCGCGGCCGGCATCGATCCGCTGCGCGACATCCAGTCCGCCACCGTGCCGCCGGGGCAGATGGCGGCCAGCCTGGCGGCCGGTCATATCGACGGCTTCTGCGCCGGCGAACCCTGGGGCGCGCGGGCGGTGCAGGACGGCTGCGGCGTCACGGTGGCGGCCAGCCAGGACATCTGGCCCGACCATCCCGGCAAGGCGCTGGGCGCCACCGCCGCTTTCGCCGACGCCAATCCGCAAGCCTGTCGCGCGCTGGTGGGGGCGCTGCTGGAAGCGGGGCGCTGGATCGACGCCTCGCCCGGGCACCGCGACGCCACCGCCGAGATCCTCGCCAGCCCGGCCTGGGTCAACGCCGGCCGCGAGCTGATCGCCGGGCGCCTGCAGGGCCGCTACGAAGACGGCCTGGGACGGGGCTGGCTCGACCCCGATCCGCTGCACTTCCACGCGCATGGCGAGGCCAACTTCCCCTGGCTGTCCGACGGCATGTGGTTCATGACCCAGCACCGGCGCTGGGGCCTGCTGCGCGAAGACCCGGATTACCTGGCCGTCGCCGCCCGCGTGAACCGGGTCGGCCTGTACCGCGAAGCCGCCGAGCTGGCGGGCGTGGCGGCGCCTGCGGGCCTCCTGCGTTCTTCCGTACTGATGGACGGCCGGGTCTGGAATGGCTGCGACCCACGCGCTTATATCTCTGCCTTTGACGGTGCAGCCCCGCGCCCCCTTTTCGCGCATGGTGCACCGCAATGAAGCGCATGCACTGAGGATTGCCGCCCGCGCCTGAGGGAAGCGCTTCTGGCACGGCTCTTGCAAACACTCCCATCGAGGATCAACGGCGATCCCCATGAACACCAGCCGGTCCAACGAAGGACCGGCGCACAGGACAACGGCGTCCGCTGCACCCGAACACGCATCACGTGCTCGGCCAGGCAGCGGGCGCCTTTCTTTTTTCGGGAGCGATTCATGGCCAAAGCGAATAACATCAAGCTGTTCTCCTTCAATACGCCGCAGATGCGTGCCTTCCACCTGACCTGGGTGGCCTTCTTCGTCTGCTTCTTCGCCTGGTTCGCCTGCGCGCCGCTGATGCCGGTCATCAAAGGCGAGTTCCACCTGTCGATCTCGCAGATCGCCGACATCAACATCGCGGCGGTCGCCATCACCATCCTCGTGCGCCTGCTGGTCGGCCCGCTGTGCGACCGCTTCGGTCCGCGCAAGACCTATACCGGCCTGCTGGCCATCGGCGCGATTCCGGTGCTGGGCGTGGCCATGGCCCAGAGCTACGAAAGCTTCCTGCTGTTCCGGCTCGGGATCGGCGCGGTCGGCGCCAGCTTCGTGATCACCCAGTACCACACCTCGGTGATGTTCGGCCCGCGCGTGGTCGGCACCGCCAATGCGGCGGCGGCCGGCTGGGGCAACAGCGGCGGCGGCGTCGCCCAGGCCAGCATGCCTTTATTGATGGGCGCCGTGATCATGCTGGGCGTGAGCGAGACCATGGGCTGGCGCGTGGCGCTGCTGGTGCCGGGCGTGCTGATGCTGGCGATGGCGGTGGTCTACTGGAAGTTCACCCAGGACTGCCCGGAAGGGAATTACGCCGAGCTGCGCGCAGCCGACATCCTTTTCGAAGCCAGCGGCAAGGGCGGCATGGCGAGCTTCATCGAGGCCTGCCGCAACTACCGCGCGTGGCTGCTGTTCGTCACCTACGGCGCCTGCTTCGGCATCGAACTGTTCATCCACAACGTCGCCGCGGTCTATTACGTCGACCACTTCAAGCTCTCCCTGAAGGAAGCGGGGATGGCGGCCGGCAGCTTCGGCCTGCTGGCCCTGTTCGCCCGCGCCCTCGGCGGCTGGCTGTCCGACAAGGCGGCCGCGAAAGGGAGCCTGAACAGCCGCGTCAACCTGCTCTTCATCCTGATGGTGGGCGAGGGCCTGGGCCTGCTTTGGTTCTCGCAGATCGCCAGCGTGTCGCTGGCCATCGTGGCGATGCTGGCCTTCGGCATGTGCACCCACATGGCTTGTGGCGCCACCTATGCGCTGGTGCCCTTTGTAAACCGCAAGGCGCTGGGCGGCGTGGCAGGCATCGTCGGCGCCGGCGGCAACGTCGGCGCGGTGCTGGCCGGCTTCCTCATGAAAGGCACGGGCGACGTGCGCCAGACCCTGCTCATCCTCGGCGGCGTGGTGCTGGTGGCCAGCGTGTGCGCCATCGGCGTGCGCTTCGGCGCCGCCGCGGCTGAAACCCCGGCGCCTGCCGCTGCATAAGGACTCTTGAATCATGAAACTGATCGTCATCGGCCACGGCATGGTGGGCCACAAATTCCTCGAAACCCTGTACGGCGATGCCAGCGCGTCGGCCTTCGATGTCACCGTGCTGTGTGAAGAACCGCGTCCCGCCTACGACCGCGTGCACCTGTCGGAATTCTTTGCCGGCCGCAGCGCCGACGACTTGTCGCTGGTGGCGCCGGGCTTTTTCGAACGCCCGGGCCTGAGCTTGAAGCTGAACGCGAAGGTGACGGCGGTGGACCGCCTGGCAAAAACCGTCACCCTGGCCAGCGGCGAAGTCCTCGGCTACGACAAACTGGTGTTCGCCACCGGTTCCTCGCCCTTCGTGCCGCCAGTGCCGGGCCGCGAGCGCGCCGGCTGCTTCGTCTACCGCACCATCGAAGACCTGGAAGCGATGCTGGCCTGGGTCGTCCGCGAAAGCGGCGCCAAGGCGCGTTCCGGCGTCGTGATCGGCGGCGGCCTGCTGGGCCTCGAATGCGCCAAGGCCCTGCGCGACATGCAGCTCGACACCCACGTGGTCGAATTCGCGCCGCGCCTGATGGCGGTGCAGGTCGATGAGCTGGGTGGGCGCATGCTGCGCGGCCGCATCGAGGAACTGGGCGTGACGGTCCACACGCAGAAGAACACCCTGCGCATCGTCGACGGCGAAGGCGCCGCCCACCGCATGGAATTCGCCGACGGCAGCTTCCTCGAGACCGACATGATCGTGTTCTCGGCCGGCATCCGTCCGCGCGACGAGCTGGCGCGCGCCTGCGGACTGGAACTCGGCCCGCGCGGCGGCATCGCCATCGACGACGCCTGCCTGGCATCCGACCGGCACGTCTACGCGATCGGCGAGTGTGCGGCCTGGCAGGGCCAGACCTTCGGCCTGGTGGCCCCGGGCTACGACATGGCGCGCACCGTGGCGCGTGCGCTGCTCGGCAAGGAAGGGACCTTCGCCGGCGCAGATATGAGCACCAAGCTGAAACTGATGGGCGTCGATGTCGCCTCGATCGGCGACGCGCACGGCCATACTGAAGGAAGCCGCAGCTTCCAGTTCAGCGACGAGCGCAAGCGCGTGTACAAGAAAATCGTGGTTTCCGATTGCGGCAAGCGCCTGCTGGGTGCGGTGCTGGTCGGCGATGCCGGGGAATACGGCAATCTGCTGCAGACCATGCTGAACGGCCTGAAGCTCCCAGGCGCGCCTGAGTTCCTGATCCTGCCGCAGAGCGAAGGGGGTATGGCGCCGGCCATCGGCGTGGATGCCTTGCCGGCCACGGCCCAGGTCTGCTCCTGCAATGCCGTCAGCAAGGGCGCCATCCTTGACGCGGTGGCGGGCGGCGCCTGCGATATCGCTGCCGTCAAGGCCTGCACCACGGCCGGCACTTCCTGCGGCGGCTGCGTGCCGCTGGTGAACCAGATCATGAAGGCGGAGATGGTGAAGGCCGGGCTGGCCGTCAGCAATCACCTGTGCGAGCACTTCCCTTATTCGCGCCAGGAGCTGCACCACCTGGTGCGCATCGGCCAGATCAGGAGCTTCGGCGAGCTGCTCGGCAAGCACGGCAAGGGCCTGGGCTGCGACATCTGCAAGCCGGTCGCCGCCAATATCCTGGCCTCGACCTGGAACGATTTCGTGCTGAAGCCCGAACACGCCAGCCTGCAGGATTCGAACGATTACTTCCTCGGGAATATCCAGAAGGACGGCACCTATTCCGTGGTGCCGCGCATGCCGGGCGGCGAAGTCACGCCGGACGGCTTGATCGCGGTGGGGCAGGTGGCCAAGAAATACGGCCTGTACACCAAGATCACGGGCGGCGCGCGGGTCGACATGTTCGGCGCCCGCGTGGATCAGCTGCCGGCGATCTGGGAAGAGCTGATTGCGGCCGGCTTCGAATCCGGCCACGCCTACGGCAAGTCGCTGCGCACCGTGAAGTCCTGCGTCGGCTCGACCTGGTGCCGCTACGGCGTCGGCGACAGCATCGGCTTTGGCGTCCGGCTGGAAAAGCGCTACAAGGGCCTGCGCGCGCCGCACAAGATCAAGTTCGGCGTGTCCGGCTGCACCCGCGAGTGCGCCGAAGCCCAGGGCAAGGACGTCGGCCTGATCGCCACCGATAAAGGCTGGAACCTCTACGTGTGCGGCAACGGCGGCATGAAGCCGCGCCATGCCGAGCTGCTGGCGTCGAACCTGGACGAAGAGACGGTCGTCAAGCTGGTCGACCGCTTCCTGATGTTCTACGTGCGCACCGGCGACCGCCTGCAGCGCACCAGCACCTGGCGCGAAAGTCTTGAGGGTGGCCTGGACTACCTGAAGCAGGTGGTGGTCGAGGACAGCCTCGGCATCGGCGCCGAACTGGAAGCCGACATGCAGCGCGTGGTCGACAGCTATGCCGACGAGTGGAAGAACGCGGTCGAGGACCCGGCCGTGCGTGCGCGCTTCCGCAGCTTCGTCAACAGCGAGAGCGTCGACGACAACGTGGTCTTCATGCCGGAACGCGGCCAGCTGAGGCCGGCCAGGCTGGACGAGCGCCGCGTCATTCCCATCACCCGCAGCGCTTGATACATTTTCAGGAGAACGACATGCACCGCGATATTCAGCTCAACCAATGGAACGTCATCTGCCCCCTCGACCGCATCGTGCCGGATACCGGCGTCTGCGCGCTGCTGAATGGCCGCCAGGTGGCCGTGTTCCGCCTCGGCGCCGAATCCCCCGACCTGTTCGCCATCGATAACTACGACCCGAATTCGCATGCGGCTGTCCTGTCGCGCGGGCTGGTCGGCAGCATCGGCGAGCGCGTGGTGGTGGCCTCGCCCATCTACAAGCAGCACTTCGACCTGCGCACCGGCGAGTGCCTGGAGGCGCCGCACAACTCGGTGTCCAGCTATCCGGTGCGGGTCCAGGACGGCCAGGTCTGGGTAGGGGCCTAGCATGGACAAGCCAGCGCTGGTCGTGATCGGCAACGGCATGGCCGGCATGCGCACGGTCGAGGAGCTGCTCAAGCTGGCGCCCGACATGTACCGCATCACCGTGTTCGGCGCCGAGCCGCACGGGAACTACAACCGGATCCTGCTCTCGCCGGTGCTGGCGGGCGAGAAGACCGTGGCCGACATCATGCTCCATACGCGCGAGTGGTATGCGGCGAATGGCATTACCCTGCATGCCGGCGACCCGGCTGTGCGCATCGACCGCCAGCGCCGCATCGTCCATGCAGCGTCCGGACTGAACGTGTCCTACGACCGCCTGCTGATCGCCACCGGCTCGAAACCCTTCATCGTGCCGGTGCCAGGCCACGCGCTGCCGGGCGTGATAGGTTTCCGCGACCTGCACGACGTCGATGCGATGCTGGCGGCCGCACGTTCCGGCGGCCGCGCGGTGGTGATCGGCGGCGGCCTGCTCGGGCTGGAAGCGGCCAACGGCCTGCTGCGCCAGGGGATGGACGTGACGGTGGTGCACGTGACGGCCAGCCTGATGAACCAGCAGCTGGACGCTGCCGCCGCCGAACTGCTGCGCGCCTCGCTGGAGCGGCGCGGCCTGCGCATCCTCCTGAGCCGCCAGACTGCCGCCATCGAGGGAGAGGGCCGCGTGCAGGCCTTGCGCTTCGAGGATGGCGAGACGATCCCGGCAGACCTGGTCGTGATGGCGGCCGGCGTGCGGCCCAATGTCGCGCTGGCTCAAGGAGCCGGCCTGCACGTGGAGCGCGCCATCGTTGTCGACGACACCCTGCAGACCTACGATCCGCGCGTCTACGCCGTCGGCGAATGCGTGCAGCATCGCCGCGCCACCTTCGGCCTGGTGGCGCCGATCTGGGACCAGGCGCGGGTCTGTGCGGCCCACCTGGCGGGCAGCGGCCACCGCTGCTACGTGCAGCAGGCCACCGCCACCAGGCTGAAGGTGACCGGCGTGGACCTGTACTCGGCCGGCGACATCCTCGGCGGGGACGGGAGCGAAGACCTGGTGCTGCGCGACCGCCGCGGCGGCGTGTACAAGCGCCTGGTGGTCAGCGGCCGTCATCTCACCGGCGCGGTGCTGTACGGCGACGTCGCCGACGGCCCCTGGTACTTCGACCTGATCCAGAACCGCACCGATATCTCCGCTCTTCGCAACCAGCTTCTGTTCGGGATTTCATGATTCGTACCACCTGTCCTTATTGCGGCGTCGGCTGCGGCGTGCGCGCCCAAAGGAGCCTGGACGGCTCGATCGCCATCGCCGGCGACGAGGCCCATCCCGCCAGCCAGGGCCGCCTGTGCGTAAAGGGCTCGGCGCTGGGCGAAACCGTCGGCCTCGAGGGCCGCCTGCTGGCGCCGATGCTGCGCGACGACGAGGGCCTGCGCGAAGCCTCGTGGGCCGAGGCGCTGGATAAGCTAGCAGGCGGATTCCGGAAGATCATCGCCGAGCACGGCCCGGATGCAGTGGCCCTCTACGTCTCCGGCCAGCTGCTGACCGAGGACTACTACGTCGCCAACAAGTTCATGAAGGGCTATGTCGGCAGCGCGAACATCGACACCAACTCGCGCCTGTGCATGTCCTCCGCCGTGGCGGGACACAAGCGGGCCTTCGGCGAAGATCTCGTGCCCGGCTGCTACGAAGACTTCGAGCTGGCCGACCTGGTGGTGCTGGTGGGCTCGAACGCGGCCTGGTGCCACCCGACCCTGTACCAGCGCATCGTCCGCGCGAAGGAAGCGCGCCCGCAGATGAAGGTCGTGGTGATCGACCCGCGCCGCACCGCCACCTGCGACCTGGCCGACCTGCACCTGCCGCTTAAAATCGGCAGCGACGTCTGGCTGTTCAACGGCCTGCTGGGCTACCTGGCCACCCAGGGCGCGCTGGACAGCGCCTGGGTACAGGCCCATACCGCCGGCCTGGGCGAGGCGCTGGACGCGGCGGGCGAAGCGGGCAGCCTGCTGGACGTGGCCAAGGCCTGCCGGCTCGACCCGCAGCAGCTGCTGGCCTTCTACGAGCTGTTTGCGGACACCGAAAAAACCGTCACCGCCTTCACCATGGGCGTGAACCAGTCGTCCAGCGGCGCCGACAAGGTCAACGCCATCATCAACTGCCATCTCGCCACCGGCCGTATCGGCCGTCCCGGCATGGGACCGTTCTCGCTGACCGGCCAGCCGAACGCGATGGGCGGGCGTGAAGTGGGTGGGCTGGCGAACATGCTGGCGGCGCACATGGAGCTGGACGATCCGTCCCAGCGCGCCGCCCTGCGGGCCTTCTGGGATGCGCCGCGGATGACGGACAAGGCGGGCCTGAAAGCGGTCGAGCTGTTCCGCGCGATCGAGGAGGGCAAGGTCAAGGCGGTGTGGATCATGGCCACCAATCCGCTGGTCAGCCTGCCGGATGCGGACCAGGCGCGGCGGGCGCTGGAAAAGTGCGAGCTGGTGGTGGCCTCGGACATCGTGCTGGGCACCGACACCAACCAGCTGGCCCACGTGCTGCTGCCGGCCCTGGGCTGGGGCGAGAAGGATGGCACTGTCACGAATTCCGAGCGTTGCATCTCGCGCCAGCGCGCCTTTTTATCAAGGCCGGGCCAGGCGAGGCCGGACTGGGAGATCGTCTGCGAGGTCGCGCGCCGCATGGGTTTCAGCGGTTTCGATTTCACGGCGCCCCAGCAGATCTTCGACGAGCATGCGCGCCTGTCCAGCTGGCAGAACGGCGCCGGCAGCCAGCGCCGCCGCGTGTTCGATATCGGCGGCCTCGCTGGTCTCAGCCGCGCCGAATACGATGCGCTGGAACCGGTGCAGTGGCCGGTCCGCCGCCAGGGCGAGGCCACGCAACGCCTGTTCGGCGACGGCCAGTTCGCTTACCCGGACGGCAAGGCGCGCTTCGTTGCCACCCGCGCGCGCCTGCCCGCGCATCTGCCCGACGCTGAATTTCCGCTAGTACTGAACACCGGCCGCGTGCGCGACCAGTGGCACACGATGACGCGCACCGGCCGCTCGGTCAAGCTGGCCGAGCACCTGCCGGAACCCTTCGTCGACCTGCACCCGCAGGATGCGCTGCTGTGCGGCGTGAAGGCCGGCGAACTGGCGCGCGTGAGCAGCAGCTGGGGCGCGGTGGTGGCGCGCGTCCAGCACGGCGGCGGCATCGCGCGCGGCAGCGTGTTCATACCCATCCACTGGAGCGGCCAGACGGCCTCCGATGCGTGCGTGGGCGCGATGGTGAACCCGGCGGTGGACCCGGTCTCGGGCGAGCCGGAATTCAAGCACACGCCGGTGCGCGTCGAGCCTTTCGGCGTGCACTGGTATGGCTTCATACTCAGCCGCGCGGCGCTGCCGCTGCAGGAAGCGGCCAACTGGACCCGCATCCAGGGCAGGGATGTCGTGCGCTACGAGCTGGCGGGACGCAAGCCTTTTGCCGATGCCGCCGGCTGGGCGCGCAAGCTGTTGCAGGTCGAAGATGAAGACGCCGACTGGATCGAGCTCGAGGACCGCAACGGCGGCATCTACCGCGCCGCCCACCTGGTCGACGGCCGCATCGAGGCCTGCCTGTTCGTCTCCCAGCGCCAGGATCTGCCGGCGCGGGCCTGGCTGGCGCAGATGTTCGGCCAGGAGAGCCTGAGCCCGCAGGACCGCATCGGCCTGCTGTCCGGCCGCGCGCGCGAGCAAGGGGCCGATCCGGGACCGACCGTCTGCTCCTGCTTCGGCGTCGGCCGCAACACGATCCGGATCGCCATCGAGAAGCACGGCTTGACGGATGCGGCCGCGGTCACGGCTTGCGTCAAGGCGGGCGGTAATTGCGGTTCCTGCGTGCCGGAGATACGCGCGCTGCTCGGCGAGGCCTCCATCAAGGCGCAATAAGCGCAGGCCATCCGGCGATTTTTGCAGTTCGTCTCAAATTCTCGGCCCGGCGGGCATTCCCTGCCTAGAATGGTTTCATCATCAATCAACCGAGAGACTGCGATGCGCCCGATCACCCTTGCCCTTGCCGCCACCCTTTCCCTTGCCGGCGCCGCCCACGCGGACGAGCAGGTCCGCAACGCGCCGGCCTTCACGGCGATCAGCGTACAGGGTCCTTTCAGCGTCACCGTGGATGCGGGCAAGGCGCAGTCGCTGACCGTGCGCGGCGACCCGCGCTTCATCAAGGAGCTGACCAGTGAAGTGGTGGACGGCGAATTGCGTCTGCGCCTGCGTGACAAGGATTACAGCCACAAGTCCTGGAAGGGCGACCCGCTGGTCGTCATCGGCATGCCGGCGCTGCGCGCGCTCGAGGTCGAAGGCGCGGGCGAGATCAACCTCAATCGCATCCGCGGCGAGCGCCTCGACGTCACCTATCGGGGCGCGGGCAAGATGGATATCAACGGCGAAGTGAAGACCTTCAGCATGAAGGCCGAAGGCGTGGGCGAAGTCGATGCCAAGCGCCTGCTCGCGAACGACGTGGACATCCGCTTCCGCGGCGTCGGCGACGTCAGCGTCTACGCCAGGAACCGGCTCGACGCCGTGGTGCAGGGCATGGGCAGCCTGACCTATTACGGCAAGCCGCGCACGGTCAACAAGAAGGCTTCCGGCATCGGCTCGGTAGACGCCGGCGAATAAGGTTTTTCAAGGCGGTGGCAGGATACCGAAAGCCTGCGGCACCGCCACCTTCATGATGTCGATGAAGCGCCGCAGCCGCGCAGGATAGAAGCGCGCCGGCGGATAGATCAGCTGGATGGGCAGCGGCGCCGCTTCCCAGTCCGGCATCAGCTGCACCAGGCGCCCGGCGTCGAGCTCCTCGCGCACGGCCCAGGACGAGCCGATTGCCGCGCCCACGCCCAGCAGGGCAGCGCTGCGCATCGCGTACAGGTTGTCGGTGTACATGCGCGGCTGGATGGCAAAGCGTAGCGTCTCGCCGCTCTGGCGGTGGGTCAGCGCGACCTCGTTGCGGTAGAAGCTCGACACCGCGATCCACGGCAGGGCGGCCAGCTGCTCCGGATGCGTGGGCGGCTCGCGGCCTGCCAGCACGGCGGGCGCGCAGACCACGATGCGCGGCACTTCGCCCAGGCGGATCGCCACCACCGACGGATCGGGAATGTCGCCGACCCGCAGCGCGCAGTCGATGCCCTCGGCGATGAAGTCCGGGGTGCGGTCGTGCAGGGTCCAGTCGACCGCCATTTTCGGATAGCGCGCCAGGTATTCGGCCAGCGGCGCCACCAGCTGCTGCTGGCCGAAGGCGTGCGGCGCGATCACGCGCAGCAGCCCGACCGGCTCCTCGCCGGCGCCGCGGATCTCGCTCTCGAATTCCTGCCAGCCGGCGAGCAGCTCCTTCGCGCGCGTGTAGCAGCGCATGCCGTCGTCGGTCAGCTTCATCGCGTGGGTCGAGCGCTGCAGCAGGCGCACGCCCAGCGATTTCTCCAGGGTCTTCAGGCGCCGGCTGATGGTCGGCTGCGTCGTCTCCAGCAGGCGCGCCGCCGCCGACAGGCTGCCGGCATCGACGATGCGCACAAAAGTCTCCACAAGCATCATACGGTCGGCGGTGGAAACAACGCCATTGAGGTCGAGGTTCATACGCTCATCGTATAACAGTTCGACGTTCCGCGCGTCTACCATACGTGGAGCGTAGCAAAGATAATGGCATCATCGTCAATCCAGCCAACACTGCCATGAACACCGCATCGACAAGCGTGAAACCCGCCCAGCCCCATTTATCGACATCGCTGACCTTCCTGCTCGCCGGCGGCACCGGCCTCACGGTCGCCGCGCTCTATTACAGCCAGCCGACCCTCGGCGTGCTGGCCGGCGACCTCCACGCCAGCTCGCGCCAGATCGGCTGGATTCCGACGCTCACCCAGCTCGGCTACGCGCTCGGCCTGCTTCTGCTCGCGCCTCTCGGCGACCGCTTCGACCGCCGCAACATCATCCTGCTGAAGGCGGCGATCCTGTGCGCGGCGCTGCTGCTGACCGGCTTCGCGCCGGGCCTGGGCGTGCTGCTGGTGGCGAGCCTGCTGGTCGGCCTGTTCGCCACCGTGGCCCAGGACATCGTTCCCGCCGCGGCCACGCTGGCGCCGGCCCATGAGCGCGGCAAGGCGGTCGGCACGGTGATGACCGGCCTGTTGATGGGCATCCTGCTGTCGCGGGTGGTGAGCGGCTTCGTCGCCGAAAACTTCGGCTGGCGCTCGGTGTTCGTCGCGGCCGCCGCCAGCGTCGCCGTACTGGCGGTGGTGCTGTCGCGCGGCCTGCCGCGCTTTGCGCCGACCACCAGCCAGCCGTATCCGCAGCTCCTGAAATCGCTGCTGCACCTGTGGGTCGAGTATCCGAAGCTGCGCCAGGCCGCGCTGGCCCAGGGCCTGCTGGCGCTCGGCTTCTCGGCCTTCTGGTCGACCCTCGCCGTGATGCTGCACGAAGCGCCTTTCCATCTGGGCTCGGCCGCCGCCGGCGCCTTCGGCCTGGCCGGCGCCGCCGGTGCGCTGGCCGCGCCCTACGCCGGCCGCCTGGCGGACCGCCATGGCCCGGCCTGGGTGCTGCGTATTTCCTGCGGCGTCGCCGCGGTGTCCTTTGCGTCGATGCTGCTGATGCCGTGGCTAGCGGTGCAGGGCCAGCTGGCGCTGCTCGCTCTCGCCACCCTCGGCTTCGACCTGGGCGTGCAATCCAGCCTGATCTCGCACCAGACCATCGTCTTCGGCATCGCGCCGGAAGCGCGCAGCCGCCTGAACGCGGTCCTGATGACCTGCATGTTCATCGGCATGGCGCTGGGCGGCCTGCTCGGCGCCCAGGCCCTCGCAAGCTGGGGCTGGACCGGCGTGGTGCTGCTGGCGACCGTCGCCTCGGGCTGCGCGTTGCTGGTGCGCTTGAACGCGAAGTAATCAGGCCGCAGGGGCGTTGACGGCCAGTTGCGCGGCGAAGGCCCGCTGGTAGGCCGGCCGCGCCTCGCCGCGCGCCACATAGGCGGCCAGGTTCGGGAACTCGTCCAGGATGCCCGAGGGTCTTGCCCGGAGCAGCACGTGCACCATCATCAGGTCGCCCGCACTGAATTCGCCGTCCAGCCATGCGGCCTCGCCCAGGCGGGCCGACAGCTGGCGGAAGCGGGCCCGCACGCGGTCCAGGACCAGCGGCAGGCGCTCCGCGGCCCAGGGCTTGTCGGCCTCGAAGAACCTGGCCACGACGATATCGAGGATGGGCGGCTCCATCGTATTCACCGCGGCGAACATCCATGCAACGGCACGCGCCCGGGCATTCGCGTCAGGCTGCAGCAGGCCGGGATGGCTCTGGGCGATGTGCAGGATGATGGCGCCGGTCTCGAACAGGACAAGGTCGCCTTCTTCATAGGTCGGGATCTGGCCGAAGGGATGCAGCGCCAGGTGCGGCGCTTCCTTCATCGCGCCGAAGGACACCAGGCGCACTTCGTAAGGCAGGCTGGCTTCCTCGAGCGCCCAGCGTACCCGCGTGTCGCGCGCCAGGCCCTTGCCGCCGTCGGGCGAGCGTTCGAAGGCGGTGATGGTGATGGTCATGGAAGGTCCTCCCTGGTCGATGGCATGAGACTACCCGCGAATGGCCCAGCCGGCAATCAGGGCCTGCGCGCCGGCTTCGAAGTGAGCAGGCTCGCCGCCACCGCCACCGCCAGGATCAGCCCCACCACCCCCAGCGCCACGCCGACCGGGATCTTGTAGACATCCAGCAGCAGCATCTTCGCGCCGATGAAGATGAGGATGCCGGCCAGCCCGTACTTCAGCAGGTGGAAGCGCTGCGCCATGTCGGCCAGCAGGAAGTACATCGCGCGCAGGCCGAGGATGGCGAAGATGTTCGAGGTGAACACGATGAAGGGATCGCCAGTGACGGCGAAGATGGCCGGGATCGAATCCACCGCGAAGATCAGGTCCGTGACCTCGACCAGCACCAGCACCAGGAACAGCGGCGTCGCATGGCGCAGGCCCTCCAGCACCACGAAGAAGCGCTCGCCGTGGTAGTGCTCGGACACGCGCAGGTGGCCGCGCATCCAGCGCAGCACGGGGTTCTTCGCGAGAGCGGGTTCGTGGCCGGCGAACAGCAGCATCTTCACGCCCGTCGCCAGCAGCAGGAGGCCGAACAGGTAGAGGATCCAGTGGAAGTGCGCCAGCAGGATGGCGCCAAGGTAGATCAGGACGGCGCGCATGAGGATCGCGCCCAGCACGCCGTACAGCAGCACGCGCTTCTGCAGCGCGGCCGGCACCGCGAAGTACTGAAACAGGGTGATCCAGACGAAGACGTTGTCGACCGCCAGCGACTTCTCGATCAGGTAGCCGGTGAAGTATTCGAGCGCCCTGGCGCGGGCGGCGTCTTCGCCGATGGTGCCGTCGAGGTACCACCAGAACAGCGCGCCGAAGCTGAGTGCGATCGTGACCCACACCAGCGACCAGCCGGCGGCTTCGCCGGTGCTGACCGTGTGCGCGCCTTCCTTCTTGAGCATGAAGAAATCGACGGCCAGCAGAACGATGACGAGCACCGTGAAAGATGCGTAGAGGCCGGGTGTGCCGATCGAATGGGGCATGACATGCTCCGTGCGGATCAGTAAAGGTATTTACATGATGCTGCCGCGCGGACGGACGCGTCAATCGACGAAAACGAGACGAAAATTACAGGAAAACGTGAGGAAATGAAGGTGGTCGGGGTGAGAGGATTCGAACCTCCGGCCTCTACGTCCCGAACGTAGCGCTCTACCGGGCTAAGCTACACCCCGACTGGTATTGGTACTGCTGAGGGAGAAAAACAGATGGTCGGGGTGAGAGGATTCGAACCTCCGGCCTCTACGTCCCGAACGTAGCGCTCTACCGGGCTAAGCTACACCCCGACTGGTTTGAGACTCGTTGCCGAATCTCGGGAAGCCGTTACTATAGTTGCCTCAGTGGTTCCTGTCAACTGCGAAGCTGCACAGCTGGAGCAGGCTTTGCTTGTATTCGCTCTCCGGCAGGTCGGCGATGGCGCCGGCCGCGCGACGGGCTGCCGCCTCGGCTTCGCGGCGCGTAAAGTCGAGCGCGCCGCTGGTGGTGACGGCCGACAGCACGGCGTCGAAATGGGTCTCGTCGCCCTGTTCGATGCAGCTGCGGATCAGTTCGCGCTGCTCGGGACTGCCGTTTTCCATCACGTAGATCAGGGGCAGGGTGGGCTTGCCTTCGCGCAGGTCGTCGCCGACGTTCTTGCCGATCTCGCTGGCGTCGCCGGCATAGTCGAGCACGTCGTCGATCAGCTGGAACGCGGTGCCCAGCGAGCGGCCGTATTCGCCGGCGGCGTCGATCTGGGCGTCGTTCGCGCCGGCCACCAGCGCGCCGAGCTGGGCGGCGGCTTCGAACAGCTTGGCGGTCTTCGAGCGGATCACGGTCAGGTAGCTTTCCTGGGTGACGTCCGGATCGTGCATGTTCAGCAGCTGCAGGACTTCGCCCTCGGCGATGACGGTGGTGGCGCGCGACAGGATTTCCATCACGCGCATGTTGTCCAGGCTGGTCATCATCTCGAAGGCGCGCGAGTACAGGTAGTCGCCGACCAGCACCGAGGCCGCGTTGCCGAACATCGCGTTGGCGGTCTGGCGGCCGCGGCGCATCGAGGATTCGTCGACCACGTCGTCGTGCAGCAGGGTGGCGGTGTGGATGAACTCGACGACGGCCGCCAGTTCGTGGTGGCCGGCGCCCTTGTAGCCGTAGGCGTTCGCCAGCAGCAGCACCAGCACCGGGCGGATCCGCTTGCCGCCGGCGCCGATGATGTATTCGGCGATCTGGTTCACCAGCGCGACGTCCGATTGCAGCCGCTGTCGGATCACGCCGTTGACGGCCTCCATGTCGGTGGCGATCGTTCGGGTGAGGGGGTTCTGTTGTGCGGTGTTGGTGGCGGCGGACAAGGCGGACCTGCTTACGTTGAGAGCGATGTGGATGTGTTAAGTGGCGCGATTATACGATAAGCAAGCAAAACTCGCGCTTTTTCACATGAGCAGGGATAGCTTTGACGCCCTGCACCAATTTATGTATAATCCTCTGTTCCCCGAATCCCGAGCATGCTGTACCGCCGGATTCGTCGGAATTTCTTCAAACACACAATGAGGTTTCAAATCATGTACGCGGTCATAAAAACCGGTGGCAAGCAGTATAAAGTTGTCGCTGGCGAAAAACTCAAAATCGAACAGATACCGGCAGACATTGGTTCCGAACTCACTATCGATCAGGTTCTCGCAGTAGGCGAGGGCGAGAGCATCAAGTTTGGTGCTCCGCTGGTGGAAGGTGCTTCGGTTCGCGTGACTGTTATTTCGCAGGGTCGCCACGACAAAGTGCGTATCTTCAAGATGCGTCGTCGTAAGCACTACCAGAAGCGTCAGGGCCATCGCCAGAACTACACCGAAATCCAAGTGGTTGCGATCAACGGCTAATTGCCGCGCGTCCTCAACAGTCATCAAGGAGCATCTAAATGGCACACAAAAAAGGCGGCGGTACTACCCGCAACGGCCGTGACTCAGAAAGCAAACGCCTTGGCGTGAAAGTCTACGGCGGCCAGTCTATCAACGCAGGCGGCATCATCGTGCGTCAGCGCGGCACCACCGTGCGTCCGGGCACCAACGTCGGCATGGGCAAGGATCACACCCTGTTCGCGCTGGTCGACGGCAACGTCAAGTTCGTCAAGCAAGGCGTCGGTTCGAAGCAGTACGTGACCGTCGTTGCTGCTGAAGCAGTCGCTGCTTAATTCATAAGCAGTGCAGCGGAACCCTGCTTCGGCGGGTTCCGCGAATCGATAGGCTCTGCCCATAGGTAGGGCCTTTTTAATTTCCGGCGCTGTCACCGTTAAGTGCGTATCCATGGGCCCATCTTGTGGCACATTTAACAGTGACATAGCCCTCAGTTTTGGTGGTCCATCATGAAGTTTATCGACGAAGCAAGAATCGAAGTCATCGCCGGCGACGGCGGCAACGGCTGCGCCTCGTTCCGCCGCGAGAAGTTCCGCCCCTTCGGCGGCCCTGACGGCGGCGACGGCGGCCGCGGCGGCTCGATCTGGGTCGTGGCCGACCGCAATATCAACACGCTGGTCGACTTCCGCTTCTCCAAGGTGCACACGGCGAAGAACGGCGAACCGGGCCGCGGCTCCGACTGCTACGGCAAGGGCGCCGAAGACGTCACCATGCGCATGCCGGTCGGCACCATCATCATCGATGACAACAATGGCGAGATCATTGCCGACCTGACCGAGCACGGCCAGACCGAACTGCTGGCACGCGGCGGCGAAGGCGGCTGGGGCAACATCCACTTCAAGACCTCGACCAACCGCGCGCCGCGCCAGAAGACCGAAGGCAAGGAAGGCGAGCGCCGCGCGCTGCGCCTGGAGCTGAAGGTGCTGGCCGACGTCGGCCTGCTGGGCATGCCGAACGCCGGCAAGTCGACCTTCGTCACGGCCATCTCGAACGCGCGTCCGAAGGTCGCCGACTATCCGTTCACGACCCTGCATCCGAACCTGGGTGTGGTGCGCGTCTCGCACGAGAAGAGCTTCGTGATCGCCGACATCCCGGGCCTGATCGAAGGCGCGGCGGAAGGCGCCGGCCTGGGCCACCAGTTCCTGCGCCACCTGAGCCGCACCGGCCTGCTGCTGCACATCGTCGACGTCGCGCCGATGGACGACAAGACCGATCCGGTCAAGGAAGCCAAGGCCCTGGTCAAGGAACTCGAGAAGTACGACGAGGAACTGCTCAACAAGCCGCGCTGGCTGGTATTGAACAAGCTGGACGTGGTGCCGGAAGACGAGCGCAAGAAAGTCGTCAAGGACTTCGTCAAGAAGATGGCCTGGAAGGGCCCGGTCTTCGAGATCTCCGCGCTGAACCGCGAAGGCTGCGAAGACCTGGTCCACGCGATCTACAAGTACCTGGAAGAGAAGCGCCATGCCGAGCAGCGCTCGGAAGAAACGCAGATGACCGAGGAAGCGCGCGGCATCTCCTCGATCGATCCGGACGACCCCCGTTTCAAGATCCTCGAAGACTGATTTGGCTCTATCCCCATCGCGCCGCCAAGGCCTGCGCAGCCAGCTGCTGCAGGCGATCGCCACGGTCAATTCGCTGGCCGCGCTGTCGGCCATGCTGGATCCCGACCGCACGGCGGCCGCGATGGGACTGTTTCTCGTCGGCGTGAACGGCTACAGCCAGTTCTACGCCATCTATGTCGGAGTGCGCCTCGCCACCGCGGGGCTGGCTCTGTTGGCGGCCAGGCAGGGCGACCAGCCCATCCTCGGCGACCTCGCAGCACTATTCCTCCTGGCGCAGCCGCTCGGCCGCATCGTCGCTTCGTTTGCGATCGGCCTGCCCCAGGGTTTATTGTTCGTCGTTAGCGGGATCGAACTGCTGGCCGGCCTGGCGCTGCTGCTGCTTCGCCCGCGGGGACCGCTCTTTTCGCCACAGCCCGAATCATGAACTCCGCCTCCTCCGTCATCCAGCAATCCAGCCGCATCATCGTCAAGGTCGGCTCCTCGCTCGTCACCAATGAAGGCCGCGGCCTCGATCACGCCGCCATCGCGCGCTGGGCCGCCCAGATCGCGTCCCTGCGCACGCTCGGCAAGGAAGTCGTGCTGGTGTCTTCCGGCGCGATCGCCGAAGGCATGCTGCGCCTCGGCTTCACCAGCCGTCCGACCGACATCCACGAACTGCAGGCCTGCGCTGCCTGCGGCCAGATGGGCCTGGCCCAGATCTACGAAACCAGCTTCGCCACCCATGGCGTGAAAACCGCCCAGGTGCTGCTGACCCACGCCGACCTGGCCGACCGCGAACGCTACCTGAACGCGCGCTCGACGCTGACCACTTTGCTGCGCCTGGGCGTGGTCCCCATCATCAACGAGAACGACACCGTGGTCACCGATGAAATCAAGTTCGGCGACAACGACACCCTCGGCGCCCTTGTGGCGAACCTGATCGAAGCCGATGCGCTGGTGATCCTGACCGACCAGAAGGGCCTGTACTCGGCCGATCCGCGCAAGGATCCGTCGGCGCGTCTGATCGCCGAAGCCGAAGCCGGCGATACCTCGCTCGAGGCCATGGCCGGCGGCGCCGGCAGCAATATCGGCAGCGGCGGCATGCTGACCAAGGTGCTGGCCGCCAAGCGCGCCGCACGCTCGGGCGCGCATACCGTGATCGCCTGGGGCAGGGAAGACAATGTGCTGGTGCGCCTGGCCGGCGGCGAAGCGATCGGCACCCAGCTGCTGGCGCCGACCGCGCGCCTGACCGCGCGCCGCCAGTGGATGGTCGACCACCTGCACACGGCGGGCGAGCTGGTGCTCGATGCCGGCGCCGTGCAGAAACTGGCGAAAGAGGGTAAGTCGCTGCTGCCGATCGGCGTGCTGGCTACGCGCGGCGAGTTCGGGCGCGGCGCGCTGGTGTCCTGCGTGGCGGAAGACGGCCGCGAAATCGCGCGCGGCCTGACCAACTACACCGCGTCCGAGGTCAAGCGCATCATGCGTCATTCTTCCAACGAGATCGAAGCCATCCTCGGCTACGTCGAAGGCCCGGAGCTGGTGCACCGGGATAACCTGGTCCTGCTCTAAGCAGGTTCCAGGCGGCCGTCAGCGGCGCAGCAGCGCCGCGTGGTTGATCTCGACCTGGCCCGGCGCTGAACGGAAGGTGAAGCGCAGTCCCTGCACCACCTGCTTCTGCGGCAGCTTCTGCTCGAAACAGGTCTGTTCGAAGCCGGGCGCCGGCGGCTGCATCTTGCCCTCCCAGGCCTTGTGCCACGCTCCCTTCGTATCCTGGATCTCGACCAGCGCCAGTGCGCGCGCGCCGGCGCCGTTCATCGTCGCATGGAAGGTGTCGGTAGCGATTGGATCGCTGAAGCGCAGATTGGCCCGGCGCACTGCGCCGAATTCGGTGCCGACGCCGTTCGCTTCCGCCCAGTTGCCCCGCGCCGCAATCTTGCTGACCTCCCTGCAGTCCAGCACGGGCGCGCTGCCGTAGCTGATGCCGCCGGGAGTGTCCTGTGCCGCGGCGGTGCAGGAGAGACTGATCAGCGCCAGCGTGAAGGCGGCGTGCAGGCGGTTCAGGGTCGATGCGGGCATGGTGTTCTCGTCAATTGGATTGGAATACGGCGCCGTTGGCCAGGGTCACCGGATCGTCGCTGCGGCGGAAGGTATAGCGCAGCGCCCCGACCTGCCGCAGGCCGCCCAGGTCCTGCTGCAGCCACACGTAGTCGCAGCCGCGCGGCGTCTCGTGCACGGTCACCGGCCCGGCGTCCGTCCACTTGCCCTGCGCATCGCGGATCTCGACCTTGTCGAGGGCACGCACCGCAGCGCGGTTGAGGCCCGCGCGCACGGCGCCGGTCATGGCCGCCGAATCGAACTGCTGGACCATCGTGTAAGGCTGGCCAGGCTCGGGAGCAGCCTTGGGCGCAACCAGCCATTTACCCCGCACCTGTGCGGCGGTCCCGACGATGCACGCGGGGGACAGCTTGGCCAGCGTACGTTGTACGGTTTCGGCGTCGCGGCGGGCGTTTTCGATGTTACGGGCGGCGTCTTGCCCGGGATCCGCCTTGCTCCAGGGGCAGGCCAGGCTCAGGCAGGCAAGCAGCAGGGCGGAGCGGGATAAATCGTTCATGGTCATCATTCACTTCACTCATGGAAAACATGCGACAAGACTAACAGTTTCGATGTGCCGAATGTGCGCGGATTGTTGCACGTCCGGCAGCCTTTGGTGTTCATGTCTGCGTTCTGCGTGCAATTAAATTGCTAGCAAATGGAAATCACAGTTGCGCATGATGTGATGATTCGTGCTACATTAACTGGAAATCACGAACATTCATCGAAAGGACCGTCATGCAGGAACTCAACCTTGCCTCCCAGCTGATGGAGGGCGGCACGGGCGTCGTCGTGATCGGCGCACTGTCGGTGCTGGCGCTTGCCGTGTCCTTCGAGCGCCTGGCCAACTTCCGGACGAGCAGGGTGGCGCCCCAGGCCCTTGCCGACGAGGCGCTCGGCCTGTGGCGGGCCGGCGATTACCAAGCCCTCGCCGCGCGCGCCGGGGAAGACCGCAGCAGCCTGGCGCGCGTGCTGGAATTCCTGGCCGGCCATCCGCGCCTGCCCATCGAGACCCTGTCGGCGCGCGCGGCCGAGATCGCATCGACGGAGCTGCGCCTGCAGCAGCAGAAGGCCTATGCACTGAACGTGGTCGCCACCATCGCGCCCATCGTCGGCCTGCTGGGCACCGTGGTCGGCATGATCGAAGCCTTCCACGTGATCGCCTTCAACGGCATGGGCGATCCGACCCTGCTGGCGGGCGGCATCTCGAAGGCGCTGGTGAACACGGCGGCCGGCCTGTCGGTGGCGCTGCCCTCGCTGGCCATGCACCACTTCTTCCGCAACCGCATGGTCAACATCGGCATCACGCTGGAGCGCCAGCTGGGACGGCTGCTGGACGAAAGCCGGTCGCGTGAACACGCGCGGAAACATGAGCAGGAGCGCAGCCATGCGTATTGAGCTCGGCGACGACGAACAGCCCGAGATCGGCCTGATCGCGCTGATCGACTGCATCTTCTTCCTGCTGATGTTCTTCATGGTCGCGACCTCGTTCAAGCAGAAGGAGACGCAGCAGAAGGACAAGGCCATCCCGATCACGCTGCCGCGCTCTTCCGCCACGCTCGACCTGCTTGATGCCGCGCCCGATCCGCTGGTGATCCGTGTCGACCGCGCGGGCCAGGTGGCGATCGGCGACGACAAGCTGTCGATCGAGGCCCTGCACGAACGCCTGTCGGGCGAGGCCCGTGCGCATCCGGGCCGGCCGGTGCGTATCGAGGGCGATGGCAACGCTTCTTACCAGTCCATCGTCCATGTGCTCGACCTGTGCCAGTTCGAAGGCCTGACCAATATCGCGATGCGCGCGCGCCGGCAGTAAATGAATGCTGACGCGACTTTCCGGCTGGACGGCTCGAGCATGGCCGAGCCGTGGCGCCGCCATCCCTGGCTGATCGCATCGCTGGCGGCGCACGGCGTGCTGGCGGCCGGCCTGTACACGGCCGGCCCGGTGCACGTCGCCGTCAAGCGCGACGACGGCTTGCGCGCGCAGGTCGCGCAGTCGCTGCAGCATACCGGGCAGCGCCAGATGCGGCGCGAGCTGCGCACGATGGAGGAGATCCGCGATGCGCTGGCGGAAAGCGCGGGCGAAGCCGGCAGCGAGGGCAAGGGCGGCAAGGACGCCGCCAGGTCGCCAGACCCCGCCGCGCGGGCGCGTGAACTGGCCCGGCAGATCGAACAGGTGCAGCAGAAGATCCGCGCCACCGAGTTGGCGCGCGTGTTGCGCATCCCCGAGGCCGAGGCCCTCAAGCGCGTGCAGCGCGACGAGGCGCGCAAACCCAGGCCCGCGCCACCGAAGCACGCATCGCCGGAAGTCCAGGTAGCCCAGTTGGCGCAACAGGCCAGGGCCGCCCTGGTGCAGCGCCGCGCGCAAGTGCTGGCGGAGCAGCAGGGCGTCGCCATCAAGCCGGAGGCCGGCGAGCTGAAGCCAGGCCGGCCGCAAGGGGGCAAAGCCGGCCAGGGACCGGGCAGCGGCAAGTCGGCCGGCCAGGGTGGGCAGGGACAAGGCAAGGGCCAGACGAGCGGCCAGGGCGGCCAGGGTGGACGGCCAGGCGGGAGCGGCATCGCGCAGAACCCGGCCAGGCGCGACAGCAGGGTCGAGGCCCTGGCCAGCGGCCTGGCGCTGGGAGCGCCCGGCGCGATCACTGGCAGCAGCATCGACATGTCGAGCAATGCCTTCAGCGACTCCCGCAGCTTCGGCGCGTTCCTGGAAGCGCCGCCGGTCGACGCCGCAAGCATGCGCACCGGCCGCGGCCGCACGATCGGCGCCGGCGGCGCCTACGCCAACCGCATCTTCCTCGATACCTGGTATGTGATCGGTCCCTTCGAAGGCGCCGGCCACGACAGCCAGAACGCGGTCTATCCACCCGAGCGCGGCGTCGACCTCGACGCGGTCTATTACGGCAAGAACGACCTGCCGGTGCGCTGGACCTTCCAGCAGAACGCGCACTACCCATCGATCCCGCTGCCGCGCGCCGAGAACGCCGTGTATTACGCCTGGACCGAGGTCGAGGTCGACCGCGACATGGACCTGTGGCTGTGGATCGGCGGCGACGACGACACCAAGATGTGGCTCAACGACCGCCTGGTCTGGCTCAGCGGCGATAACGTCGACAAGCCCTGGTACCGCCAGCCTTTCATGACGCTGCCCGAGGTGCAAACCCTGAACCTAAACGAAGGCCAGCGCCGGCTGCACTTCAACAAGGGACGCAACAGCATCCTGCTCAAGTTGTACAACGGCGTGGACCTGATGTTTTATTCGGTGGTGCTGTCAAAGTGATCCAGCTCCGCCGATACCCATTCCTGCTGTTGTCGCTTGTGGCGCATGCAGCGCTGCTCGGTGTGCTTTATCGCGTCGAACCCGACCAGCAGCGCATCCAGCGCAGCCGGGAACAGTCATTGGTCGACGCCGGCAAGCAGCTGATGGAACGGGCGCGCCTGGAGAAGCGCGTGCGTGACATGGCGCGGATCAAGTCGCACCTCGAATCGGGGGCAGCTGACAAGGACGACGAGGTGCAGTTCAGCGCGCGGCCCAGGACGCCGGAAGAACTGCTCAAGGAAGCCAGGGAGCTGTCGCGCAAGATCGACGAGATCGAGCGTGACGAGCGCGCCGCACAACTGGCGAAGCTGCTCCACATCCCGAGGCAAAAAGCGCTGGAAAAGGTCGCGCAGACGCGCAAGCCGGAAGAGCCGGCCGCCGCCGAGCCCGGCAAGCCGGCCGATGCCGCAGCGAAGATCGAGCAGCTCGAGGCAAAGGCACGCGACGCTCTGGCCCGGCGTGGCCTGCAACGGGAGCAACAGCAGGACGGCACGCGCATGGCGGCAGGCGAATTACGCAGCGGCAACGCTGCGCGGCAGGGCGGGCCAGGCGCGCAAGTTGGCGGCAGCTCGCCGGGCACGGGAAGCCCCGGCGGCCTGTCCATGTCGTCGGTGTTCCGGACGATCGATACATTCATGAATGCCGACCGGGCGGGCCGTGGCATTGAAGGCAATATCGTGGCGGGCAATCACGACGACGTCGATCGAACCATCGTGCGCATTCCGGAGGTCCCCGCCGGCGCCAGGGTCAAGGGCACGGGGCGCATCATCGCACCCGGCGGGCCTTATGCCGACCGCGTCTACGTCAATCGCTGGTACCTGATCGGCCCCTTCGAGCGCAAGCACGGCGAGGCGTGGCTTTTGCCCGATCCGCCCGAGCAGGCCGTGGTACTGGATGCCGCCTATCGCGGCAAGGACGGCCGCCTGCTCAAGTGGGAATACGTCGACTCGTCAAACTATCCCCTGGTTCCGCCCCAGCCCGCCGAAGAGGCCGTGTATTACGGCTATACCGAGCTGATGGTCGACAAGGAACAGGACCTGACGATCTGGGTCGGCGCCAACGACGACGCGCAGCTGTGGCTCAACGACAGGCTGGTCTGGCGCGGCAGGAATGTGGCCAAGGGGCCGTTCTACAGCGAGGTCAAGGCCACGGACAATCCCCATGGCCGCGATTACAACTTCAGCGAAGGCAAGCGTGTCGTGCACTTGAGGCAGGGCCGCAACAAGCTGTTCTTCAAGCTGTCGAACGGATTGGGCTCCCTGTTTTTTTCGCTGGTGCTGACGAAGTGATTAGAATGAAACCCCCGAACCCGAAAGGACCAGCACCAGAATGGAAACCACCTCGCCCCTCGCCGTCGTCCAGGCCCAGCTCGACGCCTTCAACGCCAGGGATATCGATGCGCTGATGCGCGCCTACGCACCGGATGCCGAGCAGTTCGCACTGCACGGCGAGCGCCTGGCCAAAGGGGAAGGCGAGATCCGCCCGCGCTATGTGGCGCGCTTCACGGAGCCGGACCTGCACGCGCGCCTGCTGTCTCGCACCGTGATGGGAAATTTCGTGACCGACCTCGAACTCATCACCCGCAACTTCCCGGAAGGCGTGGGCACGCTCGAGATGCTGTGCATTTATGAGGTGATCGATGGACGCATCCGGCGCGCTTCGTTCGCGCCGGGGGCGATGACGCTACTTAATCCGTAAGCGAAGGCACGGACGGCGGCAAGACCTTCTTCGGCGCCGGCGTCTTGTCCTTGTACTCGCACAGGTCGGCGATGATGCAGTTCCAGCACTTGGGCGTGCGCGCCACGCAGGTGTAGCGGCCGTGCAGGATCAGCCAGTGGTGGGCGTCCTGCAGGAATTCCTTCGGCACGAATTTCAGCAGCTTCTGCTCGACCACGTCGACGTTCTTGCCCGGTGCGATCCTGGTGCGGTTCGAGACCCGGAAGATGTGGGTGTCGACCGCCATCGCCGCTTCGCCGAAGGCCGTGTTGAGCACCACGTTGGCGGTCTTGCGCCCCACGCCCGGCAGGGATTCCAGCGCCTCGCGCTCGCGCGGCACTTCGCCGCCGTACTGGTTCACCAGGATCTCGCAGGTAGCGATGACGTTCCTGGCCTTGTTGTTGTACAGGCCGATGGTCGAGATATAGGTCTTCAGTTCATCCAGGCCGAGGTCGAGGATGGCTTGCGGCGTATTCGCCACCGGGTAGAGCCGGCGCGTGGCCTTGTTGACGCCGACGTCGGTCGACTGCGCCGACAGCAGCACCGCGATCAGCAGCTCGAACGGCGTGCTGTATTCGAGTTCGGTGGTCGGATGGGGATTCGCTTCGCGGAAGCGCGTGAAGATCTCGTAGCGTTTGGCGGGATTCATTCGGGCTTTCCTGCGGCCTTCTGGCGTGCGCGCTCGATGGCGGCGGCGATGATCGCGCGCTTGCGCTCCTTCTCCGCCAGCTCTTCGGCGGTATTGGTTTCTTCGGCCGTCACCGCGCGCATTTTTTCCAGGGCCTTGGCGGCCAGGCGCGCATCGTTCTCTTCTTTCTCGCGCTTCAGGCGCTCGCTGCGGAAATCATGGCGTGCGCGGGCGGCGTCGGCCTGCGCCGAGGACCACGCGTCCCAGCCGGTACGTTCTCCTGTCACCGGGACCATGCTGATGCAGTCGACCGGGCAGGGCGCCACGCACAGGTCGCAGCCGGTGCACAGGCTGGGCAGGATGGTGTGCATCTGCTTGGGCGCGCCGAGGATGGCGTCGACCGGGCAGGCCTGGATGCACAGGGTGCAGCCGATGCACAGGCTTTCGTCGATGAAGGCGACCGGGCGCGGGCGTTCCAGGCCATTGGCCGGATTGATCGGGATGACGGGGCGGCCGGTGACGCTGGACAGCCGCGCGACGCCCTCCATGCCGCCTGGCGGGCAGCGGTTGATGTCGGCCTCGCCGCTGGCGATCGCTTCCGCGTACGGGCGGCAGGCGGGATAGCCGCACTTCGTACACTGCGTCTGCGGCAACAGGTCTTCGATTTGGTCGGCGAGGGTTTTTGTCACGATGGGTCGAGCGATATGTAAATAAACTTGGCGATTCGCTAAACCATCATTATCCGCTAAATGGGCTGAAGCGGCGGAGTCCTACATCCTTAGGTGATGCAACGTACGGAGTGCAGAGGTCGCCTGGTGGTCTACTGGACCCAGGCAATAAACCGACAGGAGGGTCTTATGGAAAAGAAGCACCTCATTATTCCGGCACTGGTTGCCGCACTGATGGGCGCCAGCGCCCCGAGTTTCGCCCAGGACCGCTATCACGGCGACCGCGACCGCAGCGACCGTAACGACGGCTCCCGCTACAGCCAGCGCGACCGCGACAACAACCGCAACTACGACCGTCATGACGACCGCCGCGACGATCGCCGCGACGGCTACCAGGCACGCGGCGGCGGCCGCGCCGGCAACGAAGGCTGGGGCGAGCAGCGCCGCTGGGACGGCGCGGGCCCGGATCACAGCTTCCGCCGCGGCCAGCGGCTGCCTGAGCGCTACCGCAACCACCAGTACGTTGTGAACAACTATCGGGAACACCATCTGCGGCCACCGCCGCGGGGTTACCACTGGGTGCAGACAGGCGGCGACTACGTGCTGGCGGCGATTGCCACCGGCATCATCGCAGACCTGATCATCAATCACTGACCCCGAGGGCTGCCCGATGGGGCGGCCCCGGTAGGTGATCCAGAAGCCGCATTGCCATGCACGCCATGGTACTGCGGCAATTTGTTGTGAGGAGGATGAATGCACCGGCCACTGATCGTCTTGTCCACTGTCGCCGCCCTGTGCGCGAGCACGCCGGCATGGGCCCAGCAGGACCCGCACGCACGCCAGGAAATCGCGCATCTGCTGGACTTCGTTGCCCAGTCCGGCTGCCAGTTCAACCGCAACGGCAGCTGGCACGACAGCAAGGCGGCGCGCGACCATTTGCAGGACAAATACGAGTACCTGCAGCGCCGCAGTCTGGTGCCGACTACCCAGGCCTTCATCGAACGCGCGGCCTCGGAAAGCAGCTTCAGCCACAAGGCCTACCAGGTCCGTTGCGGCAATGCGCAGCCGATCACCAGCGCGCAATGGCTGAACGGCGAGCTGGCCCGCTATCGGGCCGCGCAGAAGTAGGCTAGACTGGCCATCTCATCAACGTCTGGAAAGGAGGAGTCCGTGTTTTTCTCACTTCACCCGAGCATTCCACCTTTCAAAGGCGACTCGCATGCAAGCGATACCAACCATTCACTTCCAGGGCAATTGTGACGAAGCCCTTTCCTATTACTGCGACGCGCTTGGCGCCGAGCTGCTGTTCCGCTTCAAAGTAAGCGATGTGGTCGATCCGCAATCCATCAAGCCCGGCACGGGCGAGAGGATCATGCGGGCAGGGCTGCGCATCGGCGGCAGCGTTTTTCACCTGGCCGATGGCCATGGCGCCGATGGCCCGGCTTTCCAGGGCTTTTCGCTGGCGCTGGTCTGCGGCGACCACGACCAGGCGCGGCGCCTGCTCGAGACCCTGGCCGAAGGCGGCAGCATCAAGTTCCCGCTGCGCGCGACGACCTGGGTCGAGCAGTACGCCACGGTGGTCGACCGCTTCGGCCTGCACTGGACGATCGAAGCCGGCCGGCGCCTGATCAGTTGAGCGAACGGCGTCAGCAATAAAAAATGCCGCGGAATTCCGCGGCATTTTTCATGGGCCCGCCTGAACGATCAGGCATTCTTGCGAATGAACTCCCCAATCATCGGACAGATGATCTCGCGCCAGCGGCGGCCCGAGAAGATGCCGTAGTGGCCGCATTTCGGCGCCGTGAAGTGCTGGTGCTTCTCGAGCGGGATGCCGGTGCACAGCTCATGCGCGGCCTGGGTCTGGCCGGCGCCGGAGATGTCGTCCAGCTCGCCTTCGATGGTGAACAGCGCCACGCTTTCGATGTCCTGCGGACGCACCAGCTGGCCGCCGACTTTCCAGGTGCCTTTCGGCAGGGCGAAGTCCTGGAACACGGTCTTGATGGTCTCGAGGTAGTACTCGGCCGGCATGTCCAGCACGGCGTTGTACTCGTCGTAGAACTTGCGGTGGGCTTCCGCCGAGTCGTCGTCGCCGCGCACCAGGTGCTGGTAGAACTCGCGGTGGCTCTGGGCGTGGCGGCCCGGGTTCATGGCGATGAAGCCGGCGTGCTGCAGGAAGCCCGGATAGACCTTGCGGCCGAAGCCCGGGTAATTGCCCGGCACAGCGTAGATCACGGTGTTTTCGAACCACGAGAAGGGCTTTTCGGTGGCCAGGTCGTTGACCGCGGTCGGCGACTTGCGCGGGTCGATCGGGCCGCCCATCATGACCATCGATTTCGGCAGTTTCGGGTCCTTGTTGGTGGCCATCAGCGAGATCGCGGCCAGCACCGGCACGGTCGGCTGGCAGACCGAGATCACGTGCACGTCCGGGCCGAGATGGCGGATGAAGTCCTGCACGTAATAGATATAGTCGTCGAGGTGGAACGGGCCGTCCGCCATCGGCACCATGCGGGCGTCGACCCAGTCGGTAATGAAGACGTCCTGGTTCGGCAGCAGGGCGCGCACGGTATCGCGCAGCAGCGTGGCGTGGTGCCCCGACAATGGAGCGACCACCAGCACGGTGGGCTGCTTGAGCGCGGCGAATTGCGCGTCTGGCATGTCTTTCTTGAAATGCAACAGCTTGCAGAAGGGCTTGCAGACCGCGGTGCGTTCCATGATACCGACGGTCTGGCCGTCGATCGTGGTCGAGTTCAGGTCGAAGCCTGGCTTCTCGTAGTCCTTGCCCAGGCGGTACATCAGTTCATAGCCCGCGGCGATACGCTGGGAGAACGGGGTGTGGGCGAATGGCGAAACGGGGTTCGAGAACAGTTTGGCAGAGGCATCGGCCCACTGCATCAGCGGGTTCAGGAAGGATCGTTGCATCTCGTGCAGTTGGTAAAGCATGTTATTTCCTTCACATTGCTCTGCTTACAGAATGGTTGCGCAGCAGATTCATCAATTATAGGCCAATTAGTTTGGCGTGGGGCAACATGGGATAATGACCGCCATTTAAAAAATAGTGCAATGCAACATTAGTATCACAGTTCCCCCGGTGCCTTCGGTTAGGTGCCCTACATAAGAAAAATGCCCCGCAAAGGCGGGGCATTTTTTGTCGTGCGTCGGTAACGGAACGTTTAGTCGAATACCGGGGTCTCGACGCCGAGGATCTTGTGCAGTTTCGGCGAGGTCGTCGTGTACTGCATGTGGATCTTCTTGTCCGGGAAGATGTACGGCGCGGCGCCGAAGGCGGCCAGCGCGGCTTCGTGGAAGCCCGACAGGATCAGCTTCTTCTTGCCCGGGTAGGTGTTGATGTCACCCACGGCGAAGATGCCCGGCACATTGGTTTCGAACTTCTCGGTGTCCATCACCTTCAGCTGCTTGCGCTCGATGTCCAGGCCCCATTCGGCGATCGGGCCCAGCTTCGGCGACAGGCCGAAGAACACCATCAGCATGTCCAGCGGGACGCGGCGGGTAACGCCGTCGGCGCCGGTGACTTTGACTTCAGACAGCTGGCCGTCCTTTTCGTCGAAGCCGGTGACCTGGCCGGTGATCAGCTGCATCTCATACTCGTCGCACAGCTGCTTCATCTTGGCGACCGAGGCCGGGGCGGCGCGGAAGTCTTCGCGGCGGTGCACCAGCACGACCGACTCGGCCTTGCCGACAAAGTTCAGGGCCCAGTCCAGGGCGGAGTCGCCGCCGCCGCAGATGACCAGGTTCTTGCCTTCGAACAGGCTCGGATCCTTGACGCGGTAGTGCAGCTGGGTGCCTTCGAACTTCTCGATGCCGTCGACCTTGATCGTGCGCGCCTGGAAGGAACCGACACCGGCAGCGATGAAGATGGTCTTGGTGATGAAGCGGGTGCCGGTCGAAGTCTCGACGTTGAAGCGCTGGTCTTCACGGCGCTGGACGGTGGTGACTTCCTGGCCCAGGTGGAAGGTCGGGTCGAAGGGCTCGATCTGCTTGAGCAGGTTGTCGGTCAGTTCCTGGCCGGTGCAGACGGGCACGGCAGGGATGTCGTAGATCGGCTTGTCCGGGTACAGTTCCACGCACTGGCCGCCGACGGCCGGCAGCGAATCGATCACGTGGGCTTTGATCTCCAGCAGGCCCAGTTCGAACACCTGGAACAGGCCGACCGGGCCCGCGCCGATGATCACGGCATCGGCTTCGATGGCGCCGGCAAAAGAGCTGTTGGGAGCGATGGTGCCCACTTCCGGGGCAGCACTGATAGTCATGCGTATATCCTGTTGATGTGGTTCGGCGGACGCGTCTTAGCGGGCCAGTTGGTCCAGCTTTTCCTTGACGTCCTTCCACTTGTCCGCGTCGGGCAAGGCGGGCTTGGTCTTGGTGATCGACGGCCAGTGGCGCGACAGGTCGGCGTTGATCTTGATGAATTGCTGCTGGTCCGACGGCACGTCTTCTTCCGCGTAGATCGCGTTGACCGGGCATTCCGCCACGCACACGGCGCAGTCGATGCACTCGTCCGGGTCAATGGCGAGGAAGTTCGGGCCTTCCCGGAAACAATCTACCGGGCATACATCCACGCAGTCGGTATAGCGACATTGGATGCACGATTCGGTGACAACGTGGGTCATAACAGTCCTTAATCAGTGGAAGCGGCGGCGTGTTGGATACAGGGGAGCTCGCCGGACGCGGCAAAGCACTGTATTTTAGGGCAATTCGGCCTTTACGACAAATCAGGCTTATACACAATACACATAAGCAAATGTTCTTCTTGCCGGGGAAATTGCCGAATAATCAACGGCTCCCACGCAAGTGTTCAATGAGGGCCTGCCAGCCTGGCGCAGCACTGCCATCGTCGAACAGGGTTACGGTGCGGCAGCGGCTGCCGTCGTCGGCCGTGATTTCCCAATGAATCAGGTCCGCGCCCAGCGGCGAACCGGGGGCGGCGTGGAAGAAGTCGAGGCTGTCGACCAGGGATTCGATCGCCCGGCCGTCGCGGTGACAGCCGGTGTCGAGCTCGAAGCGCTCGTCGCGGCCTGCAAAGCCGCCGCTGGCGCGGGCCGTGATTTTCATCGCTGCGTCTCGAGCACTCTCACCGCCGTCACCCCGTCCGCGCCGACCCTGACCGCCGCCACCGCGGCCTCGGCTTCGGTCGCCGCCTGCTCTTCGCCGGCCGGGCCGAAGCGGCCGTGCTCCGCGCACCAGCGCGCCAGCGCCTGGGCCTCGGCATCGAGGATGCGCTCCACGTTGTAGTACTCGGCCAGGTTCATGGTGCCGCAGCAGGCGCGCCGGTCCTGCTTGGCGCCGGGCGCATCCTGCACGCAGGCCGCCAGGCGCAGCCCGGCCGGATGCGGACCGGTGAGGGTGGCCGGCACGTCGACCACTTCGCGCTGGGCGAAGCGGTTGCGGATGAATGTGGTGTAGTCGGCCGGTTTGCCGTCTTCGAGGGTGAGGCGCAGCATTTCGTTGGCGACGTCGGCATAGGTGGCGGCCATGTCGGGCGCGGCGATCAGGGCGCGCAGCAGCAGTCCGCGCAGCCAGGCGGCGACCCGGTGCAGCACGCTGGCGCAATCCTCCAGCTCCGGATTGCGCTCGAAGGCGAAGATGTCGGCCAGGATGTCGTACACCGCGCCGGTGAACACTTGGGAGATGGCGTGGACTTCGGTGCCGGCTTCGCTCAGGGTCAGGTCGTTGTCGGCATTGCGCAGGCCATTGGTGCTGCCCAGCGCGAGGCCGAACTGCTCGGCGATGTCGGCCAGGAAAGTCTTGTCATGCAGGTGCGCCTTGGTCTGGGCCACCACCGCCTCGCACTGGTCGAGCTGGGACAAGGCCAGGAAGATCGCGGTCAGGTCGCCGAAGGATTCGTGCAGGCCGCCGGTCTGCGGCGGGTTGTCCGCCATCAGCCATTGCGGCTTGAGGCCGTCCAGCACTGCGTGGCCGGTCTCGTGCGAGACGATGTCGAAGGAGCGGCAGGTGTACAGGCGCGCGGTCTCGCCGGGCGGGACGAAGTCGCCGAACTTCAGGCAGGACTGGGTCCGGCTGTAATAGGCGTTCATCACGTTCGGCAGGCCGTAGGGGTGGACCTGGAGCGGCGAGGTGTCGACGCTGCTGTTCCATTGCCAGGGCAGGGGCATGGCGGCGCCGGCGCTGGACAGGGCGCGCTGGTACATGGTGAGCGTCTGGCGCACCACGGCGTAGGTGTGGACGGCGTCGAACTGCGGGGTGTCGGGCATGGTGACGAAGTCGCCGAAGGCGTTCGGCTCGACCGCCGGGAGATCGCCGTCGGCGGCGATGGCGATGCGGGCGTCGCGCGGGCCGGCCAGCACCACGCCCGGCAGGAACACCTTGCGGGTGCCGATCTCGGCCACCGAGGGATCCTGCTTCCACATCAGCACGCGCGCGCCGAAGGCGTAGGGCAGGGGGACGTCTTCCTGTCCGCCGTTTTCAGCGGCGCCGGCGCGGCCCGGCGTTCCGGGGCCCGGCCCCTGGGATGCCGTACCACCCAGCGGGCGCGGACGGCCGGGCTGGTCGAGCAGCTGGGCGGCCTTGCGGTGCTGGCGATAGGGCGCGGTCGGCATCGGCACGTAGCCGATCGGGGGCTGGGCAGGGTCGGGCAGGCTGTCTCTTGACGTCATGATCACTTCCTCCGGTGGAGCAGGCTGCGACAGGCAGACTGCAAAGGAAATGGTCGCCCGGCCTTCGAATCGGATATTGATAGTGGTCAATGCCGAGCTCAGCTGGCATCATAACGGGCTCTGTTGTTTTCGATTCAGGAAGGATGGCCAGGATGGCGGATATCAGCATCACCCAGCAACATCAGCTCAGCGCGGACGCGGCGCGCGCGGCGGCCCAGAAGGTGGCGGACAAGCTGGCGGGGGAATACGGCCTGCAATGCAGGTGGGAGGGCGACGTGTTGCGTTTCGAACGCAGCGGCGTGGAAGGCACGCTGGCGCTGGGCGAGAGCCAGGCCGCGCTGCGCATCAGGCTGGGCATGCTGATGGGCGCTTTCCGCTCCACCATCGAGGCGAAGGTGGCGGAAAGCATGCGCAAGGTGTTTGCTTAAGCCTTGAGGTCTTCGATCAGGTCGACGTATTGCTGCATCGCGTCGTCCTGCGAGGTGCCCTGCAGGGCGGCCCAGGCGTCGAACTTGGCGCGGCCGATCATGTCGGTGAAGCCCGGGCGCTCACCCAGGGCGTCGCCGCTCGAGCCCTGCTTGTACAGGGCGTAGATCTTCAGCAGGGTCATGTTGTCCGGACGCTCGGGCAGGTTCTTCGAATCGATTTGTGCCTGGGCGAACTGTTCTTGCAAACTCATGGTGACTCCTTGAATAAAATGGCAATACTTCGGCCATCTTAGCGCATCGCGTGCGGAATCACTGTTGATCTTTAACGATTTTAGAGGAATTGCTCAGGTGGGCACGTCATTGAGGCCCCGGCCTCAATGACCCCACCCTACGAATCAATTACACGCCCAGCAGTTCGACGTCGAAAATCAGGGTCGCGTTCGGCGGAATCACGCCGCCGGCGCCGCGCGCGCCATAGCCCAGCGCGGCCGGGATGGTCAGGCGGCGCGCACCGCCTACCTTCATGCCCTGCACGCCTTCGTCCCAGCCCTTGATCACATGGCCGGCGCCCAGCGGGAACTGGAAGGGGTCGTTGCGGTCCTTGCTGGAGTCGAACTTGGCGCCCTGGCTGCCGTCGTCGTTGCGCAGCCAGCCGGTGTAGTGCACGGTCACGTACTGGCCGGCCGTGGCTTCCGGGCCGTCGCCGACGACGGTGTCTTCGTATTGCAGGCCGGAATTCGTGGTGGTGATGGGCATGGTCTTGTCCTCTTGTTCAGGTGTAAATCACGATTGTAGTCCATGTACCTGTCGATCTGCTACGGCGCTTCTGTTGACGCCTTTTCCACTGTGTTGCGAGGGCGCGCCGAATTCTTCACGAAACCTGTCAACCGCCCTTCGAATACAGACGTTTCCCCGTAGAATAAGAACTTCTTCCACCTCCGGGCTGTCGTCCTCCCATGCTGCGTCGTCTCCGTAAGCTTTTTGTCACTGGCCTTTGCCTGTTGAGCGCCGTCCAGGCCGCTCAGGCGAACGTCGTCGTCGTCCTGAATTCGCGTGACGCCACGGTCCAGCTGCTCGACCAGAAAACCGGCGCCGACAACGGCACCTTCGCCGTGGGCAAGGAACCGCACCACCTGATGGCCACGCCGGACAACAAGTCCGTGATCGTCGCCAGCTCGGTGGGCAACGAGCTGATCTTCCTGGACCCGATCAACGGCAAGGTGCAGCGCCGCGTGACCGACGTGCTCGACCCCTACCAGATCGGCTTCTCGCCGGACCAGAAGTGGTTCGTCTCGACCGCGCTGCGCCTGGACCGCGTGGACATCTACCAGTACGTGAACGGTAACTTCGTGCTGAGCCGCCGCGTGCCGCTGCCGCGCATGCCCAGCCACATCGCCTTCGATGCCGCCAGCACCACGGCCTTCATCACGCGCCAGGGCAGCGACCAGGTCAGCGCGATCGACCTGAAGACCGGCGTCGTCAAGTGGACCCTCGCGGTCGGCAAGCTCCCGGCCGGCATTACCATGACCCCGGACGACAAGTACCTGCTGGTCGGGATCATGGGCAGCGACTACGTCGAGGTGATCGACTGGCGCACGGCGAAGTCGGTCAAGCGCATCAAGACCGGCAACGGCGCCCACAACTTCCGCGCGGTCGGCGACAAGCGCCACGTGTTCGTCTCGAACCGCGTGCAGAACTCGATCAACATCATCGACCAGGTCACGCTGGAGAACGTCGGCATGATCCCGGTGCCGGGCGGCCCGGACTGCATGGAGCTGTCCGCCGACGGCAAGACCCTGTGGGTGACCCAGCGCTGGATCAAGAAGGTGGCGGTGATCGACGTCGCCAGCCGCAAGGTGATCAAGATGATTCCGGTCGGCCGTTCGCCGCACGGCGTGTTCTTCGCCAATTCGGCGCCGAGGATGTAATGCACGGGCGGCCATCCAGGGCCGCCGCGGCGCTGCTGCTGGCGGCCACCATTCTCCCCGCGATGCAAGCGGCATCCGCCGCGGACGCTTGCAAGGGCAGGATTTACCTCACCTTCGACACCGGCAGCCAGTCGCAGGCCGGGCTGATCGCCGACACGCTCAACAGGCACCACATCAAGGCCACCTTCTTCCTCGCCAACGAGAAGACGGTGCGCGGCGACTGGTCGCTGGACCCCAGCTGGGCCGCCTACTGGAAGGCGAGGGTGGCGGAAGGCCATGCCTTCGGCAGCCACACCTTCGACCACGTCTACTGGAAGCGCGATGAAGCGGGCGGACGGATCGCCGTCAAGCCCCAGTTCGGCGCCCACGCCGGCAAGCAGCAGACCTGGACCGCCGAGCAGTATTGCGGCGAACTGCGCCGCGTCGACGCGCGCTTCCGCGAGCTGACTGGACGCGGCCTGGACCCGATCTTCCGCGCGCCGGGCGGCCATACCTCGCCGAACCTGCTGGCTGCCGCCAGAAGCTGCGGCTACAGCCACGTCGGCTGGGCCAGGGCCGGCTTCTCGGGCGACGAGACCTCCAGCGAGGTTTTCCCCAACGCGCTGCTGCTCAAGCGCGCGCTGGACAATCTGAAGGACGGCGACATCTTCATGGCCCATATGGGCATCTGGTCGCGCAAGGACCCATGGGCGCCGGCCAACCTGGAACCTTTGATCGCAGGTCTCGAGCAGAAAGGCTTCTGTTTCGCTACACTGCGTGAGCACCCGGATTACGCTTCCCACTTCAAAAAATGATTCAGCACTTCGTCGATTGGTTCGCATTCCTCCAGGGCTGGCTGTTCGAGTCCGTGGTCGAGCCCCTGCTGTTCTATACCGGCTTCGGTGAATACGCCGAGGACGCCTTCGAGGGCGTCGAGTGGTTCCTGGCCGGGGCCTGCGAGGTGGCGGCCCTGTTCCTGGTCCTGCGGCCGCTGGAATCCCTGATCCCGGCGCAGAAGATGAGCGACCGCCACGCGCGCTGGAACGACTTCGTCTACACCCTGATCCACCGCCTGGGTTTCTTCACGATGGCGGTATTCTTCACCCTCGACCCCATCATGGACCACGTGGCCGGCGCGCTGCGCATGGAGGGCGTGCACCCGTTCAACCTGGAATCGCTGGTGACCGGCATGAGCCCGCTGGCCAGCTTCCTGGTCTACCTGGTGGTGCTGGACTTCTTCGATTACTGGTTCCACCGGGGCCAGCACAAGTTCCGCTGGTGGTGGGCCCTGCACAGCCTGCACCACAGCCAGCAGAACATGAACCTGTGGAGCGACGACCGCAACCACTTGCTGGACGACCTGCTGCGCGACGTCTACCTCGCGTTCATCGCGCTGGCGATCGGCGTGGCGCCTTCGCAGTACGTGCTGCTGGTGTCGGTCTCGCGCGCCCTGCAATCGCTGCAGCATGCGAACGTGCGCCTGCACTTCGGCTGGCTCGGCGAGCGCCTGCTGGTGTCGCCGCGCTTCCACCGCACCCACCATGCGGTCGGCATCGGCCACGAGTCGAAGGGCCGCGAGCTGGGCGGCTGCAATTTCGGCGTGCTGCTGCCGGTCTGGGATCTGCTGTTCAGGACCGCCAACTTCGCCACCGGCTTCCGCGGCACCGGGGTGCGCGACCAGTTCGAGCGCGTGGACGCCGACGGCAGCCTGAAGCCGGCGCGCGACTACGGCCGCGGCTTCTGGCGCCAGCAGTGGCTGGGCATCGTGCGCCTGGCTGAATCGATCTCGCGCCGGCCAAGAGGCACGGCCTGATGGTGCGCCCGATCGCGATCGCCTACGGCCGCGCGCTGCGCTCGCAGTTCTCGAGCCGCATGCTGCTGTTGTCGGTGGTGCCGCTGCTGCTGTCGCTGGCGCTGTGGGGGAGCCTGCTGTACGCCGGCATGCAGCCGCTGTACGACTGGCTGCAGGATAGCTTCCGTGAGTATGGATTGTTCGAGACCAGCGGCAGCATCCTCTCCACGCTGGGCCTGGGCTTCCTCAAGACCCTGGTCGTGCCGCTCGCGGCCATGCTGGCGCTGCTGCCGCTGATGATCATCACCTCGCTGCTGTTCATCGGCGTCGGGGCCATGCCGGCCATCGCGCGCCATGTCAGCCGCGTGCAGTTTCCCGATCTGGAACGGAAGGAGGGCGGCAGCTTCCTCGGCAGCCTGGGCGTGAACCTGTCCGGCATCGTGGTGTTTGCGCTGCTGTGGATCGTGACCCTGCCTTTGTACGCGCTGGCGCCGATCGCGCTGCTGGTACAGGCCGTGCTGTGGGGCTGGCTGACGGCGCGCGTGATGAGCTACGACGCGCTGTCCATCCACGCCAGCCTGGAAGAGCGCCGCATCATCGTCGCCACCCGCCGCCGCCAGCTGCTCCTGATCGGCACCGTCTCCGGCCTGCTGGGCGCCTTGCCCGGCGTGGCCTGGATCGGCGGCGCGCTACTGTCGGTGGTGCTGTTCCCGGTGCTGGCGGTGCTGTCGATCTGGCTTTACCTGATCATCTTCATCTTCACCGGGCTGTGGTTCCAGTACTACTGCCTGCAGGCCCTGGCCGACCTGCGCGCCCCGAGCGCCTAACAAAGCCCACATGGCGGCGTTGCATCGTCTCGCCGTACTAGCGTACTGTCTTCGTGGTCCGCCACTGCGGCGATGCGCCTTGCCCTGCGGGTTTGTTAGACGCTCGGTCGGCCCAGCGTAAGCAGCAGCACCCGGCCTTCGGTCCCACTCTTCAGATTCATCGTAACGATGACGCGGCCCTGTGGATCCTGGCTCAGCGACGTCACTTCCGCATACGCGGTATCGCCCGCGGCGCGCGCATAGCCCGGCAGCAGGGACGAAATATCGGTCCACGTCGTTCCGCCGTCCGCCGACCATGCCAGATAAGGAAGGGCGTTCGCCTTGTCGAAGCCGCCCACGACCATGGTGTCCGGCTTGCCCGACAGCGCCAGGAAGGAGCGGACGTAGGGATAGGTCTTGCCGCCTTCGACCGGCTGCTGGATGACGAACTTGAAGGACTGGCCGCCATCCTCGCTGCGCAGCAGGCCGCCTTCGACGCCGGCGAACACGCGCTGGGTATTCGCCACCTGCTCGATGAACTGCACGTTGCGGTTTTCCAGCGTCGGCAGGGATACCGGCAGCTCGGCGTCGGCGGCCAGGCGGCCATCGGCGCCGAGGCGCCAGGCGCGCACGTAAGCCGCATCGAGCGGGCATTCGCCGCCCACCAGCAGGCGGTCGCCGACCACCTGGAAGGCCTGGTGGGTGCAGATCATCGAATCGAACTGACCCAGTACCACGCGCCAGTTGGCCGCCGCATTATCCGAGACGAACAGGTTCTGGCCGCCGCCGGCATTCGTGTAGAGGCGGTTCCCGACCAGCTTCAGCTCGTCCATCGCCAGCGGCGCGCACCATTCGCCGATGCAGCTCTCGAGCGGCTGGTCGCGGCCGGCAAACGTGCCAGAGGCTTCGAGCGTGCACAGACTATGCTCGCCAAGCTTGCCTTTCTGGGTTTCCTGGGCCTGCTGGAACAGCCACAGGTTCGATCCGAGGGCGCGCAGCATCGGCGTGCGCGCCATGCCGCCGGCTTCATGCTTCGGCAGGGCGCAGGCGCCGAGCGGCACGTCGGACCAGCGCGACGCGGCCTGCAGCGGCAGCGGGGTTTTCATCACGGCGCTGCCGTCCTGCGCCGAATTCGACAGCGTGGCCCAGGCCGCGCCGTCCTTGTAGACCACATTGCCGATGCCGCGCGTGCTGGTGGCCAGCACCTCGATCTTCGTTACCGGGTTCGCCGGCGCGGACTCGATGGAGCCGGCGCCGCAACCGGCGAGCAAAAGGGAAGCGGCGGCAAAGGCCGCGCCTGAACGATGTTGGATCATGGGATTCCTATTCCTCACTAGGGATACCGCGCCGATTCTAGGGCGCGGCAGGGCGGCGGTCTTGCGTGGGATTGTCGGGAGATTGTCGGCGGCTTGTCGGCAAATGTAGCGTTGCGCAGCGGCGCGCGACCGTTTCGCCGTTCATGGCACACTGTAGCCATCCGAACAACCTGGAGCAGCAGGCGATGGCATTCGGCCTGATCATCATCGGCGACGAAATCCTGTCCGGCAAACGCAGCGACAAGCACCTCCCCAAGGTGATCGAGCTGCTGGCCGAGCGCGGGCTGCAGCTGGCCTGGGCGGAGATCGTCGGCGACGACCGGTCGCGCATCACCGCGCTGCTCGAACGTTCCTTCGCCGGGCCGGACATCGTGTTCTCCTGCGGCGGCATCGGCGCGACCCCGGACGACCACACGCGCCAGTGCGCGGCGGCGGCCCTCGGCGTGCCGCTCGCACTGCACCCGGAGGGCAAGCTGCTGGTCCAGGAGCGCATCCGCGAGTCCGCACGCCAGGAAGGAAAAATGCGCGGCGCCGAGGCGGACCTCGACGCGCCCGAGAACCTGCAGCGCCTCAAGCTGGCCGAATTCCCGCAGGGCGCCACGCTGATCCCCAATCCCTACAACCGCGTCCCCGGCTTTACCGTCGCCCGCCATCACTTCGTGCCCGGCTTTCCGGTCATGGCCTGGCCGATGATCGCCTGGGTGCTCGACACCCATTACCGCGAGCTGTTCCACCGCGAGGCCCGCGCCGAGCGCGCGCTGCTGGTGTACGGGCAGGCGGAAGCCGTGCTGACGCCGTTGATGGAACGCCTGGAGGCTGCGCACCCGGGTGTCAACGTGTTCAGCCTGCCCAGCGTTGGTGATAGCAGGACCCGCCGTCATATCGAGTTGGGCGTGAAAGGCGACCCGCTCCAGGTCGATGCCGCCTTCGACGAGATGTGCGTGGAACTGACACGCATGGCCGCCGAATATCAAGTGCAGAACTAGCATTTCGCCTGGCCGTTGCAACGCTGGTACGGTCCCGCAAACTGAGCCGTTGTTTTTTTGCGAAAATAGTCGGGTGAAGTCAAAAATCTGCGTGAGCGGTTCCTGTGTGTCACATTGATGTGGTGGAATGATGTCTGTAGGCAGTGCGATCTGGAGTGAGGTCGCGCCTGAATTGTGAACTTCTCGACAAACTGGATCACTCGCTCCGACCTTGCAGTAATGGGCGCGCCGGTTGACGGGAAATGCAGGACATTAGAACCGGTTGAACCATATGGAACGTAACATCCCCGCCCGCATGCTGCGCCGAATCCGCAAGCTCGTATTGCCGGGCCAGGCGGCAATCGCCGGCGTGCCGGCCATGGCCGCTGTGCAGGACATCCCCTTGCGCGACACGCCGTCGCGCCTCGAACCCGTGCTCGACACCTCGGCCGTACCGCCGGCCCATGAGGTCGACCTCGATACCGACGCCGGCGCCGGCATGGGCGCCGAGCCGCCATCCGCGCCGCCTGCGAAACCCAGGCGCCGCTGGCGCATGGTCAAACGCGCCTTCCTGGTGCTGCTGCTGATCGCGGTGGCCGCCGGATCCGCGTTCGCGGTCTACGAAAGCCGCACGTCAAGCATGCAGGCCAAGTTCTTCGCCGGCCTGGCAAAGAAGATCAGCTACCGGGTCGAGAAAGGCCCGAGCGACGCGATCCGCTTCCCGGCCGCCAGCCCCTACGACGAACGCCTCGGCTACTCGAACCTGCCGAACTACCTGGCCAAGCTGAAGACGCGCGACTACGTGGTCGAAGCGCAGGCGCGCATGTCGCCGAAGATGGTGGAACTGGCGGACAAAGGCCTGTTCGCAACCTATCACGAGAAGACCCGCGCCGGCCTCGACATCCTCGACTACAGCGGCGTGCCGCTGTTCTCGGCGCGCTTCCCGGAGCGCCTGTACGAGCAGTTCGACGCCGCGCCTTCGCTGATGGTGCAAAGCCTGCTGTTTATCGAGAACCGCGAACTGCTCGACACCACCTACCCGAAGCGCAACCCGGCAGTCGAGTGGGACCGCTTCTCGAAAGCGGTATTCGACAAGTCCCTGCATGCGGTGGGCCTGGGCGGCGGCGGCCGCGTGGCCGGCGGCTCCACGCTGGCGACCCAGATCGAGAAGTACCGCCATTCGCCGGAAGGCCGCACCGCCTCGCTGGGCGACAAGCTGCGCCAGATGGCGTCGGCCATGCTGCGCTCCTACCAGGACGGCGAGGATACCAGCGCCACCCGGCGCCGCATCGTGCTCGAATACCTGAACACCGTGCCGCTGTCGGCCAAGCTGGGCTACGGCGAAGTGAACGGCATCGGCGACGGCATGTGGGTCTGGTACGGCCGCGATTTCGCGGAAGTCAACCGCATCCTGTCCAGCAAGACCATCACGCCCGACTTCGCACTCGTCTACAAGGAAGCGCTGTCGCTGATGATCGCGCAGCGCCGCCCCGCCTATTACCTGGGCGCCGGCGAGAAGGACCTCGAACTGCTGACCAACAGCCACCTGCGCGTGCTGGCGCAGGCCGGCGTGATCTCGCCGCAGCTGCGCGACGCGGCGATCGGCACGACCCTGCATCCGGCGCTCGGCTCCGGCGTGGCGCCGCCACCGGCCAACACCTTCGTCACCCGCAAGGCCGCCAACGCGGTGCGCAACCACCTGGCCAACCTGCTGGGCGATTCGCGCCTGTACAACCTCGACCGCCTCGACCTGTCGGTGGTGACGACCCTGAATTCGGAAGCGCAGAAGGCCGTCACCGCGGCGCTGCGCCGCCTGACCGACAACGAAGCGGCGGCAGCCGCCGGCCTGACCGGCAAGGGCATGCTCGGCAACGGCGACCCGTCCAAGGTCGTGTACAGCTTCACGCTGATGGAGCGCGGCGACAAGGTCAACTACCTGCGCGTCCAGACCGACAACTACGACCAGCCGCTGGACATCAACGAAGGCGCGAAGCTGGACCTGGGCTCGACCGCCAAGCTGCGCACCCTGGTCACCTACATGGACATCGTCGACCAGCTGCACCAGCGCTACGAGCCGATGAGCAAAGCCGAACTGGCGGCGGTCAAGGTCGATCCGAAGGACCGCCTGAGCCAGTGGGGCGTCGAGTACTTCATGACCCTGCCGGCCGGCGCCGACCGCGGACTGCAGCCGATGCTGGCCGCGGCCATGGAGCGCAAGTATTCGGGCAACCCGGGCGAAGCCTTCTTCACCGGCGGCGGCCTGCACACCTTCGGCAACTTCAGCAAGCTGGATGACAGCCGCATCCTCACCGTCCAGCAGGCGCTGCAGAACTCGACCAACCTGGTGTTCGTGCGCCTGATGCGCGACGTGGTGCGCTACTACATGTTCCAGCTGCCGGGTTCCTCGGCCCAGCTGCTGGCCGACGCCGACGATCCGCGCCGCGCCGAATACCTGTCGCGCTTCGCCGACCGCGAAGGCAAGGATTTCCTGGCGCGCTTCTGGAACAAGTACCGCGGCATGGAGTGGCCCGAAGTCGAGGCCGCGCTAATGCAGGGCGTGCGCCCGGCCGCGTCGAAGCTGGCGGCGGTCCACCGCACCATCATGCCGGATGCCTCGCTGGCCGAGTTCAGCAAGTTCATTCATACCCACCTGCCGGACGACCGCGAAGTGGACGAGGAGCGCATCGCCAGGATGTACGACCAGTACTCGACGGCGAACATGTCGCTGGCCGACCGCGGCTACGTGGCCTCGGTGCACCCGCTCGAGCTGTGGCTGGCCGGCTACCTGCGCACCCACCCGAAAGCGGGCTGGGACGAGGTGACCAATGCTTCGGTGAAGGAGCGCCAGGAAGTCTATTCCTGGCTGTTCAAGACCCACCGCAAGCACGCCCAGGACAAGCGCATCGCCGGCCTGATCGAGGTCGAAGCCTTCCTGAAGATCCACGCGCAGTGGAAGAAGATGGGCTATCCCTTCGATTCGCTGGTGCCCTCGTATGCGACCACGCTGGGCGCCTCGGCCGACCGTCCGATCGCGCTGGCCGAGCTGATGGGCATCATCATCAACGGCGGCGTGCGCAAGCCGACCCAGCGCATCGACTCGCTGCACTTTGCCAAGGACACGCCGTACGAAACCCTGGTCAAGCGCAGCCAGGAAGGCAAGGGCGAGCAGGTGCTGAACCCGCAGGTGGCGCGCGCGGTGGCGAACGCCATCCACGGCGTCGCGATGGAAGGCACCGCCAAGCGCGTCAAGCAGGCCTTCTACAAGCAGGATGGCAGCGTGATCGCGATGGGCGGCAAGACCGGCACCGGCGACCAGCGCTTCGACGTCTACGGCGCCGGCCACCGCCTGATCGAGTCGCGCTACGTGAACCGCTCGGCCACGTTTGTGTTCAACATCGGCGAACGCTTCTTCGGCAGCATGACCGCCTATGTGCACGGTCCGGACTCGGCCCACTACGACTTCACCAGCGCGCTGCCGGTGCAGCTGCTGGTGACGCTGGCGCCGAGCCTGATGCCGATGATCGAGAAGCAGGACACCGTCATCGTGCCGGGCCTGCACGTGGTGACGCCGGCCGAGAAAGCCGCCGCCGCCGCGGCTGCCGCCGGCCCGGTCAACGACGACGTCGCCACCGTGAAGCCGGCGCCGGACGACACCGGGGCGGAAGAGGTGGAGGCGCCGCCGGCCAAGCCGGCAGCCGCCAGGCCGGTGACGCCGGCAGCACCGGCGCACGCCAAAGCGGCCGGCGACGAAGCACCGCACCACAAGCCGGCCGCCGTGAAATCCGCCGACACGCCGCATCCGAAACCCGCCACCGACGCTGCCCGCGCCAAAGCGGCGGCCGAGGGCAGCCATCCGAAAGCGGTCGACGCACTCCGCGCGAAGCCCGTGAAGCCGGTCAAGCCCCGCGCCGAGCCTTCGGATGAGCCGAAGCCAAAGCCGGTACGCTCGAAGCCGGCCGCGGTGGAGGAAGTGCTGCATTGAGCGGCACGCCTGACTGCACGAGGGCCGCGTGAAGCGGCCCAAGCTCGGCAAGTTCAGCCTGGTGTCGCTGCGCGACCTGCTGGTCGCGTCGCTGCCCACCATCCTGCTGGTGCTGGCCGCCTGCGTGGTGGCCTATGTGGTGGTCGACCCGGCCCCGCCGCGCCACGTCATCCTGGCCACCGGCCAGGAAAACAGCGCCTACGAGGAATTCGGCCGCAAGTACGCGGCCCTGCTGGCGCGCGACGGCATCAAGGTCGAGCTGCAGCGCTCCCTCGGCTCCGAAGACAACCTGCAGCGCCTCCTGGCCGGCAAGGCCGACATCGCCTTTGTCCAGAGCGGCTCGACCAGCGAAGCCCAGGCCGAGCGCGGCGAGCTGATGTCGCTGGGCAGCCTGTTCACCGAGCCGGTGTGGCTGTTCCTGCGCGAAGGCGACAAGCGCCGCAAGCTCGACATCCACAGCCTGACCCAATTAAAAGGTTTGCGCATCAACCTCGGCCCGGAAGGCACGGGCGTTCCCAAACTGTTCCGGCAGGTGCTGGCGGTCAACGGCGTCGAGCCGAGCCAATTGACCATTTCCTCGCTGGAGAACACGCCGGCCACGGTCGAGCTGCTGGCCGGCCATATCGACGGCCTGGTGTTCAGCTCCGCGCCCGAAGCGCCGCTGATCCAGATGCTGCTGCAGACCCCGGGCATCCGCCTGTTCGACTTCCGCCAGGCCGAAGCCTATACGCGGCGCCTGCCTTTCCTGACCCACGTCGTCCTGCCGCGCGGGATCGTCGACCTCGGGCGCGACATCCCGGCCCAGGATTTCCATTTGATCGCGCCGACCGCCACCCTGGTCGCGCGCGAAGGCCTGCATCCGGCCCTGGTCGACGAGTTCGTGAAGTCCGCCACCGAGATCCACGGCGGCGCCGGCTGGTTCTCGCAGCAGGGCCAGTTCCCGTCGCCGAAGTACACCGAGATCCCGGTCTCGCGCGAAGCCGCCAAGTACTACCGCGACGGCCCGCCTTTCCTGCAGCGCTACCTGTCGTTCTGGCTGGCCAATCTGTTCGACCGCCTGTGGGTCGTGGTGGTGGCGCTGGCGGCGCTGGTGATTCCGCTGTCGAAGATCGTGCCGCCGCTGTACGTGTGGCGTATCCGCTCGCGCGTCTACCGCTGGTACGGCCAGCTGCGCGCGGTCGAGCAGGCGCTGGAGAATGCCGATCCGGCCAACTGCGACGAGGTGCGCGCCGAGCTGCTGCGCCGTCTCGACGACATCGAGACGCGCGTGAACCACATCTCGATCCCGCTGTCCTATGCCGACGCGCTGTACGGCTTGCGCAGCCATATCAACTTCGTGCGCCAGCGCGTGCGCGGCACCCTGAAAAATCCTACGGCAGGGTGATCTTCACGATCGCATTGCCGGAAATCGCGTACAGCGTTCCCTTGCCGTCGCCCGTCAGCCCGCCCAGCGCGGGCAGGGCGCCGGGCCCGTTCCCCAGCTGCAGCGCCGCCGCGCCTATCGTGCCGGCCACCGTCGATACCACCCGGTCCGGCGTGATTTTCCGTATCAGGTTGTTCCCGGCGTCGACGGCATACAGGTTGCCGCCGGCGTCGAGCGTCAGCGCGATGACGTGGTCGAAGCGGGCCGCGCCCGCGAGGCCGTCGGCGTAGCCGGCGCCGCCCGACAGGCCGGCCAGCGCGATCTTCGTGCCGGACGGCTCGACGCGGCTGACCGTGCTGGCGAATTCGCCCGCGTAGACCGTGCCGTCCTTCGCGGCGGCCAGGCCGCGCTGCTGGAAGGCGTGGCTGCCCAGCACGGTGGCGATATTGTCCAGCCTCGCCACGCCGTCCAGCATGGTGATGGCGCCGGTGGCCGAGATCTTGCGGATGCCGACCGCGTTGGCCACGACCACATTGGCGAAGCCGTCCACCGCAATGCCGCTGCCGTAGAAATAAGGAATGTCGCTGACGCCGACGACGGTGGCGGTGTCCAGCGTGGCGATGGTGCGCACATTGCCCGCCGGGTCGATTTCACGCACGGACAAGCCATCGGTGGCGTACAGCCTGCCGTCGGACGAGGCGGCGATGGCGGTCAGGAAGCCGAAGCCCGCGACCCCGGCAGCACCATCGATGCTCTGGCAGCGCAGGGGCGAGCCGGCGATGGTGCTGACGGCGCCCGAGGCGGCGATCTTGCGGATGCTGCAGTTGTCGCGGTCGGCCAGGTAAAGGTTGCCGGCGCTGTCCGCCGCGATCCCGGCCGGATGGCCGAAGCGCGCCGCGGCGCCGCTGGCGTCGATGTTGCCGGCTTCCATGGCGCTGCCGGCCACCAGCGCCAGGGTGGCCACGCGCGGGGACGGGCTGGCTGCGCCGGGGCCGGTCGTGCCCGCGCTGCCGCCACCGCCGCCGCAGGCAGCGCACAGGGCCGCCAGCAGCGTTGCCAGCAAACCCGCTGCGAACGATCGTGCTATTTTTGTCGACATGGCGGCCTCCGATTATTGTGTTTTCGGCATGCTAGCACGCCCGCTGAAGGGCCGCACCAGGCGCTCAGGCCCCCGTCCAGGGCAGGCCGGCCTTGCACCAGCCGCCCACCGTCTTGCGGTGGCCTTCGGCGTCGCGGTCGCCTTCGAAACCTTCCAGGATGTCGAAGGCATCCGCGTAGCCGAGCTCGGTTGCCACGCGCGCGGCATGGCGCGAGCGCACGCCGGAGCGGCACAGGAACAGCAGCACGTCTTCCTTGTCCGCGGTTTGCTGCAACTGGGTCGCAAAGTCCGGGTTCGGCGCACCGCCCGGATACAGGGTCCACTGCACCGCACCGTGCTGGGCCTCGGGAATGGCGGGGCGGCCGATCCAGTCGCGCTCCGCATTCGTGCGCACGTCGACCAGCTTCACGCGCGGGTCGGACTGGAGCAGGGCATAGGCTTCCTGCGGCGTGACGGCGCCGGCATAGGGCTGGCCGGGGGCGCGCTCGCGGGCCTTGTTCAGGATTTCGTCGGTGGTGGTCATGCTGTTCTCCTAAATAGTGCAACCCGCCTCAAGTTGGTGCATACTGCCGCACTTGCACCAAGCTGGTGCGTATGGCTGAGCTCGCGCCAGGCATGCATCAAACTTGTGCACCGCACCGTGTGACCGATTTTAAGGGGCAGAAGGCAAGCACTCCAAGGACAGATTGTTTATTTGCTCATAGTCAAGTGCTGGCACAGTTTCTGCTTTAAGTGAAGTGTGCATTTTTTTCACTCAGGAGAATTCGAATGGCAAGGACCGCCGCAGATGTGATGCAGTTGCTGAAGGATAACGAAGTCAAGTTCGTCGATTTGCGTTTCGCCGATACCCGCGGCAAAGAGCAGCACGTGACCGTTCCTATCTCGCACTTTGACGAAGACAAGTTCGAATCCGGCCACGCCTTCGACGGCTCCTCGATCGCCGGCTGGAAAGGCATCGAAGCATCCGACATGCTGCTGATCCCGGACCCGAACACCGCGAACATCGACCCGTTCATGGAAGAGACCACCATGTTCATGCAGTGCGACGTGATCGAACCGTCGGACGGCAAGGGCTATGACCGCGACCCGCGCTCGATCGCCAAGCGCGCCGAAGCCTACCTGAAATCCTCGGGCATCGGCGACACCGCCTTCTTCGGCCCGGAGCCGGAATTCTTCATCTTCGACTCGGTCCACTGGAAAATCGACATGTCCGGCTCGATGGTCAAGATCAGCTCGGAAGAAGCTTCCTGGTCGACCGACAAGGAATTCGAAGGCGGCAACAGCGGCCACCGTCCGACCGTCAAGGGCGGCTACTTCCCGGTCCCGCCGGTCGACAGCTTCCAGGACATGCGTTCGGAAATGTGCCTGATCCTCGAAGCCCTGGGCATCCCGGTCGAAGTGCACCACCATGAAGTGGCCGGCGCCGGCCAGAACGAAATCGGCACCAAGTTCTCGACCCTGGTCGAGCGCGCCGACTGGACCCAGAACATGAAGTACGTGATCTGGAATGTCGCCCACAGCTACGGCAAGACCGCGACCTTCATGCCGAAGCCGATGAACGGCGACAACGGCTCGGGCATGCACGTGCACCAGTCGATCTGGAAGGATGGCAAGAACCTGTTCGCCGGCGACGGCTATGCCGGCCTGTCGGAAACCGCCCTGTACTACATCGGCGGCATCATCAAGCACGCCAAGGCCCTGAACGCGATCACCAACCCGGGCACCAACTCGTACAAGCGCCTGGTGCCGGGCTACGAAGCCCCGGTCAAGCTGGCCTACTCGGCCAAGAACCGTTCGGCATCGATCCGCATCCCGCACGTGGCGAACCCGAAAGGCCGCCGCATCGAGACCCGCTTCCCGGATCCGCTGGCCAACGTCTACCTGTGCTTTGCCGCGCTGCTGATGGCCGGCCTGGACGGCATCCAGAACAAGATCCACCCGGGCGAAGCCGCGACCAAGGACCTGTACCACCTGCCGCCGGAAGAAGACAAACTGATTCCGACGGTGTGCGCATCGCTGGAAGAAGCGCTGGAAGCCCTGAACAAGGACCGCGACTTCCTGACCCGCGGCGGCGTGTTCAGCGACAGCATGATCGACGCCTACATCGAGCTGAAGATGGGTGAAGTGCAGCGTCTGCGCATGACCCCGCACCCGGCCGAATTCGACATGTACTATTCGTCGTAAGTGTAGCCGTGCGGTAACAAAACGCGGGGAAAGCCAGCCGGCTGCCCCGCGTTTTTCTTTTTTCGAATTCGGATGGGGTATATTCCTTGGATTCCCCAACCAGGCACATCGTGCCGACCAAGCTGATGCGAATGACAAGCACCGCTTTGCACCTGGCCGCCATGTCCGTGGCTGTCGCGCTGGCCGCGCCGGCTTCCGCCCAGGCCGTCTACCGCTGCGTGGACAAGGAAGGCCGCGTGCTCTACACCGATACGAACGCGGGCAACTGCAAGATGATCGATGCGGGCAATTCCGGCGCCATCTCGGCGCCGCCTGCCTCCAGCCGCCGGCCTGCCGTCAGCATGCGCCAGGGCGGGGCGCGTCCGGCCGCCAGCCCGGTGCCCAGCCCCGCCAGTTTCCCGCGCGTGGACGGCGCCGCCCAGCGCGCCCGCGACGACGACCGCCGCGCCATCCTCGACGAGGAACTGCGCGCCGAAGAGAAGAAGCTGGCCGACCTGCGGCGCGACGCCGGCAGCCGCGAGGACATCGGCCGCGCCGAGAAGAACGTCGAAGCGCTCAAGCGCGAGATCGCGAATATCCGCTGACATGATCCCAACCGAGAGCCTGCCCCGCGAGCGCTTTGCCGGCCTGGACCTGCTGGCCGCCAGCGTGCTGGTGGCCGATGCCGCCGGCCTGGTGCGCTATGCGAATCCGGCCGCCGAGCACCTGCTCGAGGTGTCGGTCAAGTCGCTGTCGCGCCAGAAGCTGGCCGGCCTGTTCGCCAACGGCGAGGAGCTGGGCGCCCTGTGCGCGCAGGCGCTGGCGCACCGCTATGCCGACCTGCGCCAGGACCTGACCCTGCAGCGCCCGGGCCGCGAGCCGCTGCACGTGCACGTCATGGTCAGCGCGGCCGGCGAGGACGAGGTGGTAGTCGAGCTGCGCGAGAACGTGCAGCAGTTGAAGCTGGATCGCGAGGAGCGCATCCTCGACCAGAGCCAGGCCAACAAGGAGCTGGTCCGCAACCTGGCGCACGAAATCAAGAACCCGCTGGGCGGCATCCGCGGCGCGGCGCAGCTGCTGGAGCTCGAGCTGCCGGATGCGTCCCTGCGCGAGTACACCCAGGTGATCATCAAGGAAGCCGACCGCCTGCAGACCCTGGTCGACCGCCTGCTGGCGCCGCACCGCCGCCCGCACATTGTCGGCGACGTCAACATCCACGAAGTCTGCGAGCGCGTGCGCAGCCTGGTGCTGGCCGAATTCCCGTCCGGCTTGCGCATCAAACGCGACTACGACGCCTCGATTCCCGAATTCCGCGGCGACAAGGAACAGCTGATCCAGGCCGTGCTGAACATCGTCCACAATGCCGCCCAGGCCCTGCGCGCGCGCATTGCCGCGGGCGAAGCCGAGATCGTCCTGCGCACCCGGGTGGCGCGCCAGGTCACCCTGGCCAAGGTGCGTTACGGGCTGGCATTAGACTTGCATATCATCGACAATGGACCGGGCATCGCCCCCGATATCCGCGACCGCATCTTCTATCCGCTCGTCTCCGGACGGGAGGGCGGCAGCGGACTCGGGCTGACGCTGGCGCAGACCTTCGTGCAGCAGCACCTGGGGCTGATCGAGTGCGAAAGCCGGCCTGGACTGACGGATTTCCGCATCCTGATCCCGCTGCCATAAGCGCCGGGACGGTGCGGCCGCGGTCCAAACATTGAACCATCGCGGGAAGCACTGAACTAATGAAACCAATCTGGATTGTCGACGACGATGCATCGATCCGCTGGGTGCTGGAAAAGGCCCTGGCGCGCGAGAACCTGGCAACCCGGAGCTTCGCCAGCGGACGCGAGGCGCTGGCCGCCTTCGAGAACGACAGCCCGCAGGTGCTGGTCTCGGACATCCGCATGCCGGGCGAGTCCGGCCTGGACCTGCTGGCGGCCGTCAAGGAAAAGCATCCCGGCCTGCCGGTCATCGTCATCACCGCCTTCTCCGACCTCGATTCGGCCGTCGCCTCCTTCCAGGGCGGCGCCTTCGAATACCTGGCCAAGCCCTTCGACATCGACAAGGCGGTGGCGCTGATCCGGCGCGCGCTGGAAGAGAGCCTGCGCGAGGCCAGCGTCGAGACCGCCCCCCTTGAAGCGCCCGAGATCCTGGGCCAGGCGCCGGCCATGCAGGAAGTCTTCCGCGCCATCGGCCGCCTGTCGCAATCCAATGTGACGGTCCTGATCACGGGGGAGAGCGGCACCGGCAAGGAGTTGGTGGCGCGCGCCCTGCACAAGCACAGCCCGCGCGCCGCGCAGCCTTTCATCGCGCTGAACACGGCGGCGATCCCGAAGGACCTGCTGGAATCCGAACTGTTCGGCCACGAGCGCGGCGCCTTCACCGGCGCCCAGGCGATGCGGCGCGGCCGCTTCGAGCAGGCCGAGAACGGCACGCTCTTCCTCGACGAGATCGGCGACATGCCGTTCGACTTGCAGACGAGGTTGCTGCGGGTGCTGTCCGACGGCCACTTCTACCGCGTGGGCGGGCACCAGCCCGTGAAGGCCAATGTGCGCGTGATCGCCGCCACCCACCAGAACCTGGAACAGCGCGTGCGCGACGGCCTGTTCCGCGAAGACCTGTATCACCGCCTGAACGTGATCCGGCTGCGCCTGCCTTCCTTGCGCGAGCGGCGCGAGGACATCCCCCTCCTGGTGCGCCACTTCCTGGTGCAGAGCGCACGCCAGTTGGGCGTCGAGCCCAAGCGGCTGAGCGAGGAGGCGCAGCGCTGCCTTGCGGCCCTCGACCTGCCGGGCAATGTGCGCCAGCTGGAAAACCTGTGCAACTGGATCACCGTAATGGCGCCGGGCCAGACCGTCGAGGTCAAGGACCTGCCGCGCGAGCTGACCCAGGCCCAGCCCGCGTTCGCCTTCGCCGCCCCGCCCGTCACCGCGCCGGTGGCGATGCCGGCGCCGGCCGCCGGACCGCTGCAGGGCGGTCTCGACGCCGCCGGCGCGCTGCCGGCTATGAGCGCGGCCGTGCCGACGGGCGCCGACGGCTGGATCGGCCTGCTCGAACTGCAGGCCGCGCGCATGCTGTCGGACGGCCAGGTCGAGGTGATGGACGTGCTGGGCAAGCAGTTCGAAACGGCCCTGATCCGCACGGCGCTCAAGCATACGCATGGGCGCAAGAACGATGCGGCGATCAGGCTGGGGATAGGGCGGAATACGATTACGCGGAAGATTGCGGAATTGGGAATCGACGGAGCAAAGGACGAATAAGCGCCACGTCGTTCCCGCCGCACCCCGTCGTTCCCGCCACACCCCGTCGTTCCCGCGAAAGCGGGAACCCATGCTGAAGTGCCGAAGTCAGTCGGGTCAGCGTTTCAGCGTACTTTCCGAGTCCCAACGCTCAGCATGGATTCCCGCGTGCGCGGGGATGACGCGGTAGTGTAGACTTTCGCCATGCTAATCAACTGCGTCGCCTACCAGGAAGGTAAAAAACTCTCCGACATCCCCGTCGAGGACATCAGCGACTATCTCGAACGTCCCGGCTGCTTCGTCTGGGTCGCGCTGCGCGATGCCACCGATGCCGAGATGCGCCAGATGCAGGAAGAGTTCAACCTGCACGAACTGGCGGTCGAGGATGCCGCGCGCGGCCACCAGCGGCCGAAGATCGAGGAATACGGCGACTGCCTGTTCACCGTCGTGCACACCGTCGATCTCGAAGGCGATGCGCTGGCCACCGGCGAACTCGCGATCTTTGCCGGCCCCAATTACGTGCTGTCGGTGCGGCGCGATGCCGCCAAGGGTTTCCTGGGCGTGCGCGCCCGCGCCGAGCGCGAGCCGCACCTGCTCAGCATGGGCTCGTCCTTCGTGATGTACGCGCTGATGGACGCCGTGGTCGACCGCTATTTCCCCATCGTCGACAAGCTCGAATCCGAGCTGGAAACCATCGAGGACCGCATCTTCACCCACGGCGCCCAGCGCCAGAACGTCGAGCGCCTGTACCAGCTCAAGCGCAAGGGCCTAGAGCTGCGCCACGCGGTGATTCCGCTGATGGACGCCGTCGGGCGCCTGCTGGGCGGCCGCGCGCCGACCATGGCGACCGGGGTGCAGGACTATTTTCGCGACGTGCACGACCACCTGATCCGCATCGGCGGCCGCCTCGATACCATCCGCGACACCATCGCCACCGCGATCCAGGTGAACCTGGCGATGGTCTCGATCGACGAGAGCGAAGTGAACAAGCAGCTGGCCGCCTGGGCCGCGATCTTCGCCGTGTTCACTGCCTTCGCCGGGGTGTGGGGCATGAACTTCAAGTACATGCCGGAGCTGGACTGGAAGTGGGGCTATCCGATGGCCATTGGCGCCATGTTTGCAGTGTGTTTCTATTTGTATCGGAAATTCCGCAAGGCCGGCTGGCTGTAGACGGCGTCCTCTTCATAGACAAAGCACGCTTTGGCGTGCTTTTTTTATATTGCATTGCAGCAAATAGATCGCGCCGTCGCTTGTTCAGCAAATTATGATTTGTTACGAAATGTTATGTTGCGTAAACGAGATTTTCACGGTGTAAATATTGACCAATGCTCAACCCGGCGATCATTATTCAGCCCGCCGACTTGGGCGACCCGATCTTCCCAAGCCAGCGACAACATTATCGTTTGGGAAAATTCATGTTCAAAGAAAAAACCTTGTCGCGCGCCGTGCGCGTCATGTTCGCCGGCGCCGTGGGCGTCGGCCTGATGGGCCAGGCCCTGGCGCAGGAATCGGACAAGCCGATTGCCCGCGTCGAAGTGACCGGCTCCTCGATCAAGCGCGCCGACATCGAAGGCGCACTGCCGGTGCAGATGGTCAGCGCCGCGGACATCAAGCGCAGCGGCGCCACCAACACCGCCGAACTGCTGACCACCCTGACCGCGAACGCCATGGCCGGCGCCAGCAACCAGGCTGAAGGCGCGGGCCTGTCGACCTATGGCCTGTCCAGCGCCAGCCTGCGCGGCCTGGGCTCGAGCAAGACCCTGGTGCTGGTCAACGGCCGCCGCCTCGGCAACTACGCCACCGACGGCACCGCCGTCGACGTCAACTCGATCCCGCTGGCTTCGATCGACCACGTGGAAGTGCTGAAGGACGGCGCCTCCGGCGTGTACGGCTCCGATGCGATCGGCGGCGTCATCAACTTCATCACCCGCCAGAACTACCAGGGCGTGGAACTGAACGGCTACACCAGCGTCAGCCGCGGCGGCGGCGGCCAGGCCAACAAGGCCAGCATCCTGGCCGGCTGGGGCGATTTCGATGCGGACCGCTACAACATCACGCTGTCGGCCGACGTCAGCAAGGACAAGGCCATCTTCGGCCGCCAGCGCGACTACGCGAAGAACGGCTGGAACAACAACGGCTTCCGCGATTCGAGCGCGACCCCGAGCGGCAACTACAGCACCTTCGACCCGGTCACCACCGCCAACGCCGGCGGCGTGATCCCGAATGCGCTGAACTCGATCGGCACCGGCATCGGCAACGGCCTGACGCAAGCCAACTGCGCCGCCAACGGCAGCGCATGGGACGCCAACCTGGGTACCTGCCGCTTCGACAGCTCGCCCTACGTCAACCTGGTGCCGGAAGCCAAGCGCGCCAACGTGGGCGGCAGCTTCCGCTTCAAGCTGAACGACAGCACCGAGCTGTTCATGGAAGGCTTCGTCTCGCGCAACGAGACCACCCAGCACGCGCAGGCTTCGCCGTACAGCGCGTCCTTCCTGTCGACCGACCCGGCCTTCGCCACCCAGAACCTGTACCCGGCCATCGTCGTTTCCCCGACCAGCCCTTACTACCCGACCGCCCTGGCAGCCGCCAACGGCGTGGCCGGCCAGCCGCTGACCGTCAGCTACCGCGCCTTCGACGGCGGCGACCGCATCGCCAGGGACACCGCGATCGCATCGCACCTGGCGCTGGGCTTCCGCGGCACCGTCAAGGGTTATGACTACGACGTCGCCTACACCCACAACTCGAGCGACGTCACCGAGCGCGCGATCCAGGGTTACCAGAACCAGACCGCGCTGGTCAAACTGCTGAGCAACAACAACGCCTTCAACCCGCTGGCCCAGTACCAGTCGGCCGATCTGGCGCGCCAGATCTACGGCACCAACTACGTCGGTCCGGTCATGAACGCGGTGCTGCGCAACGACGCCATCAACGCACGCATCTCGGGCGACCTGTACCAGCTGCCGGCCGGCATGGTGAAGTTCGCCGTCGGCGCCTCGATGAGCGACGAGAACCTGTCGGTCAACCCGAGCGCGGCCTACCAGAGCGGCGACGTATCCGGCTACGGCGGCGCCCAGCTGCCGCTGTCGGCCTCGCGCAATTCGTCGGCGGTGTTCGCCGAAGCCATCGTGCCGATCGTGAAGCACCTGGAAGCCGACCTGGCCGTCCGTCACGACCGCTACCCGAACGCCAGCGCCACCAACCCGAAGGTCAGCCTGCGCTGGCAGCCGGTTTCGCAGGTGCTGCTGCGCGGCTCCTACGGCAAGGGCTTCCGCGAGCCTTCGCTGCCTGAGCTGATGAACCAGCAGACCATTGGCACCAGCGCCAACCTGACCGACCCGGTCACCGGCCAGTTCGGCCAGTTCAACCAGACCTACGGCGGCAACCCGAACCTGCAGCCGGAGAAGTCGGAACAGTCCTCCCTGGGCCTGGTGGTCGATCCGGTCAAGGGCCTGTCGATCGCCGTCGACTGGTGGAAGATCAACGTGAACAACCTGGTAACCACGCTGTCGCCGTCGTTCACCCTGGGCCAGGCAGCCGCCGGCAACCCGGCCTATACCGGCCTGGTGACCCGCGATTCGGCAGGCAACATCACCAACATCGTCGGCACCAACATCAATGCCGGCAGCGTGAAGACCGAAGGCGTGGACCTGGACGTGCGCTGGGCCCTGCTGAAGTCGCCGACCTACGGCAACTTCAACCTGCGCCTGAACGGTACCTACACCTCGAAGTATGACCTGACCCTGGCCGACGGCACGGTGCAGCGCAGCGTCGCCGCGACCATCGACAAGGACGGCAACGTGCTGAGCGCGGTCTCCAACGGCGGCATCATCTTCCGCTGGAAGGATCAGCTGACCCTGGACTGGAAGTACAAGAAGTTCGGCGCCTCGCTGACCAACAACTTCCAGTCGGGCTATTGGGATGCCTACCGCGCGGATGCGGAAGAGCCGATCGCCCAGCACGTCGGCGCCTTCTCGACCTGGGACCTGCAGGGCACCTACAGCGGCTTCAAGAACCTGACCCTGACCGCGGGCGTCAAGAACCTGTTCAACCGCAAGCCGACCGAAGTCATCACCGGCGGTTCCTACTTCCAGACGGGCTACGATCCGACCTGGTACGACCCGCGCGGCCAGACCGGCTACGTGAGCGCGAGCTACCAGTTCTGATACCGGTAAGCGCGTAAACGCCAAAACCCGCTGCGTACAAACGCGGCGGGTTTTTTATTTTGCGCACCCGTCCCTGTCATGGCCAATTTGCAACAATTACTAATAAACAATTGGTTTGATGTAAATATATATTGACACCCCGAATATGCATATGTTCCAGTGTACGCCGTCGAATTGCTAAATTGCAATGACGACCTCACAACAAATCGATATCGACAGGGGGAAGTATGAAATTGCAGTCCGCGCGCTTCCAGCGCCGTGCCGCCACTGCGGCGATTGGCATGCTGATCGCGTCATTCGCTTATGCGCAAAGTTCCGAAGGTTCGATCCACGGCCGTGGCAAACCGGGCGAGAAGGTCACCATCACCAGCACCGAAAACGGCTCGAGCCGCCAGGTCACGGTCGATTCGCGTGGCGAGTACACCGCCAACAAGCTGCCGCCGGGCGCCTATACGGTCGAATCGGCCGGCGTCAGGCACGACGTGAGCGTCGCCATCGGTTCCGGCAGTACCGTCGACCTGGTCCAGGACACGGCACGCGTGGTCGTCCGCGGCGCACGTTCCACCATCGACGTCGCCAGCGTCGAGTCGAGCACGGTGTTTACCGCCGACCAGATGGCTGCGCTGCCGGTGGCGCGCGACATCAACATGGTCGCCCAGCTGGCGCCGGGCGTCGTGCGCGGCGACCCCGATCTGGGCTCCGGCAACCTGCCGTCCTTCAGCGGCGCGTCGGTGGCCGAGAACGGTTACTACATCAACGGCTTCGACGTCACCAACATCCGTAACTTCCTGTCGTACGCGAACCTGCCCTTCGACGCCATCGGCGCGCAGCAGATGAAGAGCGGCGGCTACGGCGCCGAATACGGCCGCTCGCTCGGCGGCGTGATCAGTATCGCGACCAAGCGCGGCACCAATACCTGGAAGGCGGGCGGCGCGATGTTCTACGAACCGCAGTCGCTGCGTTCGACCGGCAAGAACGTGGCCGACCTGAACCTGGTGGACGGCAAACCGACCGGCAACTACACCGTGTTCAACGCGCCGCGCAAGTCGAGCGACCTGTCCTACGACGTGTTCGCCGGCGGCCCGATCATCCAGGACAAGCTGTTCGTGTTCGGTATCCTAGAAGGCCGCCACGACACCGTCGACAGCTTCTCGGAAGCCGGCAGCGTCCGCACCCGCTCGCGCAAGCCGAACGGCATGATCAAGGTCGACTTCACGCCGAGCGACATGCATCGCCTCGAGTTCACGGCGATCGACAATCGACAGGAAACGGAGATCACCGACTGGACCCAGGATCTGTCCGTGCATCCGGAAGACAAGAACCTGACCTGGCACAAGGGCAGCCCGGCCTACAGCACCCAGACCTCGGGCGGCAATGTGCTGATCGGTAAGTACACCGCCTACGTGACCGACAGCCTGACCTTGTCGGCCCTGGCCGGCAAGGTGAGCGACAAGCTGACGAGGACCGAAGGCGCGCGCCAGGCAGGCCTCGATTGCCCGGTCGTCCTCGAAACCGATGGTGCGAGCGAAATCGGCTGCTGGGCCAAGCCTTTCCCTGGACCTTCCGTGCGTGCGCTGAACGCGCCGGATGACGAGGACAAGCGCAAAGCCTACCGTTTCGACATCGACTATGTGCTGGGCAGCCACACGCTGCGCGGCGGTATGGACAACCAGAAGTTCACTTCGGTGCAGGCCGGCAGCTCGAGCTACTCGGGCGGCTACTACTATCGCTATTTCATCAGCCCGACCGGCACCGTGAACGGCGTGCCGAATGCGGTGGCGCCGGGCGGCCAGTACGTCCGCCGGCGCGAAACGACCTCGACCGGCGGCGCTTTCGAAGTCGAGAACAAGGCCTACTACATCGAAGACAACTGGAAGATCGTCAAGAACGTGCTGCTGTACGCGGGCCTGCGTTCGGAATCCTTCGACAACCGCAATGGCGACGGCGTCAGCTTCGTCAAGGCCGACAACCTGGTCGCGCCGCGCCTGGGCGTGTCGTGGGACGTGATGGGCGACTCCTCGCTCAAGGCCTTCGCCAACGTCGGCCGCTACTACATCCCGGTGGCGTCGAATACCAATATCCGCGCCACCCAGGGCGAACTCTACGAGCAGCGCTTCTTTACCTTCACCGGCCGCGATCCGCGCACTCAGGGCCCGCTCGGTCTGTCCGCCAAGGACATCGGCACGCCGCAGATCGTCAGCGACGGCAGCCTGGCGAATCCGGCGACGATCTCGGACATGAATCTCAAGCCGATGTCGCAGGATGAAGTCATCCTCGGCTTCCAGAAGGCGCTGGCATCGCGCTGGACCGTGGGAATGAAGGCGACCTACCGCAAGCTCAACAACGGCATGGACGACTACTGCTCGCACCTCGCGTTCGAGCGCTGGGCAGCCGACAACAATCACCCGAACTTCGATTCCAGCACGATGGCGGGCTGCATGCTGCTCAACCCGGGCAACGACATCACGCTGATGATGGATCTGAATAATGACGGCACCCTCCAGAAAGCCACCGTTCCGAACAGCTACCTGGGCCTGAGCAAGTACACCCGCACCTACAAGGCGCTCGAGTTCACCCTCGACCGTCCATGGGACGGCAAATGGGGCCTGAGCGCATCCTACGTCCTGTCGGCGCTGAAGGGCACCGGCGAAGGCTACGTCAACTCGGTGATCAACCAGGAAGACGCAGGCGTTACCCAGGACTTCGACTTCGCCGCGCTGACCGACGGTAACGACGGCTACCTGTCGAACGACCGCCGCCATGTGTTCAAGCTGTACGGTAATTACGCCCTGACCGACGAATGGCGCCTCGGCTTCAATGGCATCCTGGCATCTGGCCGCCCGACCAGCTGCATCGGCTTTGTGCCGGACTGGGCCAAGGACGCGTCCGACGCCGCCAACTACACCACGGCATCGGCGTTCTACTGCCTGAACGACAAGGGCCAGTCGGAACTGCACAACCGCGGCACCGCCGGCCGCACGCCGTGGACCCACTCGCTGGACCTGCAGGTGGCCTACATCCCGAAGATCGCCCGCGGCAAGCTGACGCTCCAGGCCGACGTGTTCAACGTGTTCAACCGCCAGCAAGTCACGGAGTGGAACGAGCAGCGCGACTATTCGCGTGACACCGTTTCCGAAGGTACCCTGAACGCGAACTACCAGAAGCCGACCGGCTTCCAGACCCCGCGTTCGGTGCGCTTCACGGCCCGTTACGAGTTCTGATCGCGTACTGTGTGAAATGAGAACGCCGCCCTCGGGCGGCGTTTTTTTTATTCTGCGCTTTTATTCCGCGCTTCCGGCGCTCGCCGCGGTCGCCCCGCAGGCCAGGATCACCAGCGCGATCCCCAGCCACTGCACCCCTGACAGACGTTCGCCCAGCACCATGAAGCCGGCCAGGGCCGCCACTGCCGGCGAGGCGCTGACCAGGATGCCGAACACCCGCCGCGGCAGCTTGCGCAGGGCGATCATCTCCAGCGTGTAGGGCGCGGCCGAGGACAGGATGGCCACCGCCAGGCCGGCCGCCAGCACGGCGGGCGAGAGCAGGGCGCCGCCGGCGTAGCGGGCGCCGATCGGCACGATGAAGACGCTGGCCGCCAGCATGCCCCAGGCCACGGTGCCGGAACCCGCCGCCGTCGATGCGCGCTTGCCGAACACGATGTACAGCGCCCAGCACAGGGCGGCGCCGGCGGCGCAGGCGACACCCAGCGGGTCGAGCGCGCCGGTCCCGGATTTGAGCGGCAGCAGCAGCCACAGGCCAAAAGCCGCGCAGGCCACCCACACGAAGTCGCGCGCGCGGCGCGAGGACAGCAGCACCACGGCCAGCGGTCCCATGACCTCGATCGATACCGCGATGCCGATCGGGATGCGCGCGAAGGCGCGATAGATCAGCAGGTTCATGCTGCCCAGCGCCAGGCCGTAGAGCAGCAGCCAGGGCAGGTCGGCGCGCGAGGGCAGGGTGCGCCAGGGCCGGGTGAAGGCCGCCAGCAGCAGGGCCGACAGGCCGACGCGCAGCGCGACCACGCCTTCGGCCCCGACCAGCGGGAACAACTGCTTGGCGAAGGCCGCGCCGGCGTAAGTCGACACCATCGCGCCGGCGATCGCCAGCACCGGCAGGGCGGCGCCCGGCTGGACCTGGACCTGGGCCTGGCTCGTCACGTTCAGCCGACCATGGACAGCGCGACCGCTTCCGCCACGCGGATACCGTCGATCGCGGCCGACATGATGCCGCCCGCATAGCCGGCGCCTTCGCCGGCCGGGTACAGGCCGCGGGTGTTCAGGCTTTGCAGGTTGTCGTCGTGGCGCTTGATGCGGATCGGCGAGGAGGTGCGGGTTTCGACGCCGGTCAGCACCGCATCCTCTTTATAGTAGCCCTTGATCTGCTTGTCGAAGGCGACGAAGGCTTCGCGCATGGCGACGATCGCGTATTCCGGCAGGGAAGGGGCGAGGTCGGTCAGGTGCACGGCCGGCTTGAAGGACGGGATCACCGCGCCGAATTCGGTCGAGGCCACACCGCGCACGAAGTCACCCATCAGCTGGCCCGGGGCGTCGTAGTTGCTGCCGCCGAGGACGAAGGCGCGCGATTCGAGTTCCCTCTGGAAGGCGATGCCGGCCAGCGGGTGGCCGGGATAGTCCTGCGGCGTGATGCCGACCACGATCGCGCTGTTGGCGTTGCGCTCGTTGCGCGAATACTGGCTCATGCCGTTGGTAACCACCCGGCCTTCTTCGCTCGAGGCGGCGACCACGGTGCCGCCCGGGCACATGCAGAAGCTGTACACGCTGCGGCCGTTGGAGGCGTGGTGCACGATCTTGTAGTCGGCCGCGCCGAGGATCTCGTTGCCGGCATTCGGGCCGAAGCGGCAGGCGTCGATCAGCGATTGCGGGTGCTCGACCCGGAAACCGATCGAGAACGGCTTCGCTTCTATATAGACACCGCGGTCGTACAGCATCTGGAAGGTGTCGCGCGCGCTGTGGCCGATCGCCATCACCAGGTGCCTGGTCGGGATTTCCTCGCCCGAGGCCAGGCGCACGCCCACCACCTGGCGGCTGTTGCCTTCGCCTTCGACCAGCACGTCTTCCAGGCGGGTCTCGAAACGGATCTCGCCGCCCAGCGACAGGATCTCGGCGCGCATCTGCTCGACCATCTTGACCAGGCGGAAGGTACCGATGTGCGGCTTGCTGACGTACATGATCTCTTCCGGCGCGCCCGATTTCACGAACTCGGACAGCACTTTGCGGCCGTAGTGCTTCGGATCCTTGACCTGGCTGTACAGCTTGCCGTCCGAGAAGGTGCCGGCGCCGCCTTCGCCGAACTGCACGTTCGACTCGGTGTTCAGCTTGCGCTTGCGCCAGAAGCCGAAGGTGTCGACGGTACGCTCGCGCACGACTTTGCCGCGCTCCAACACGATGGGATTGAAACCCATCTGGGCCAGGATCAGGGCGACGAACAGGCCGCACGGACCCATGCCGACCACCACCGGGCGCGGGGCGCCGGGCGCCGGGCGCGCAGCGGTCACGAATTTGTAGCCGGTATCGGGCGCCGGCCCGATCTGGCGGTCCTGCTGCAGCCGCTTCAATACCTCCGCCTCGTTCTTCACCTGCACGTCCAGTGCATAGATCAGCACGATGGCGCTGCGCTTGCGGGCGTCGTAGCTGCGCTTGAACACCGTGAAGTCGATCAGCTCATCTTCAGCGATGCCGAGGCGGCTCAGCACCGCCTGGCGCAATGCGGGTTCGGGATGGTCGAGGGGAAGTTTTAATTCGGCAATTCTCAGCATGGTAGGGGGCGTGGCTAGCAAACGCTTGGTCGGTTCAACCTTCTATTGTAACCCGGCGCGGCAGGCGGCAAGGCGGCCATGCCGGGAATGTCCGCCCACCGGACACTTAGCCTGTCCGCATTGTCCGCCGGGGCGGCCGCAGAGGGAGGAACTTATGTCCGCCGCATAGGGTTTGACGTTGCACAGACCCAACGTTTGACAAATTAATGACAAAAATCTTCGTTGCACCATAACTGTGCATTATTTCCCGATATAAGCAGGATGTATATACATATGACGCAGTGCAATAAATACAAAAAGCATGGCGTCAATATAGTGCGATATGTATTGACTTGATTTCATTGAGTTTTTTCTGGACATGATGTTTTTTTGAGCAGCTTGTCACATTTGTATTGCTGCGCCACACAATTGTGCATATTGCCGTGCATCTTCATGGTGCATGCATAGCCGGTCTTTCCTGGCTTCGGAATGATGTCCTGGAGCAATTGACACTTGTAGAAACGTTATGTTCCTATGTGCGTACATATCCTTACCGAAATAAGGATAGGGCTTCGCCTTTGGCTGAGTTAGAGAGAAAAATTAGTTTGTTTTGCAGTAGTTGGTGATTGAAACGTCTTACCCAAAAATAGGAAATCACATGCTCAAGAAAACCGTATTAGTTCACGCATTGATGCTCGCATTCGGCAGCGCTGCGTTGACCGTTGCCACGATGGACACCGCCATGGCGCAGTCGAACGCCACCGGTAACATCTACGGTAGCGTCGCGCCGGGCTCCGATGTGTCGGTCGTCATCGAGAACGAAGCCACCGGCCTCCGCCGTTCCGTCACCCCGGATGCGCAAGGCCGCTTCCGCGTGACCGCTCTGCCGCCGGGCACCTACAAAGTCACCCAAATGCGTGGCCAGGCCGCTGCCGGCTCGATGAATGTCGACGTCAGCATCAGCCAGAGCGCCGCAGCCGATTTCGCTCCGGCATCGGGCATCCAGACCGTCCAGGTGACCGGCCAGCGTCGCACCATCGACGTCACCAGCACCAACAGCGGCGCAACCTTCAATGCGCGCCAGCTGGCGGCACTGCCGATCGCCCGCAACGTCGACGCGATCATCCAGCTCGCACCGAACACCACCCGCGCCGACTCCCGCTTCGCCGGCGGCGCCTCGATCGGCGGCGGTGCAGCTTCCGAAAACTCGTACTACATCAACGGCTTCCCGGTCACCAACCCGCTGACCGGCCTGGGCGCTGCCCAGCTGCCCTTCGGCGCCATCGCCGAAGCGCAGGTCCTGACCGGTGGTTTCGGCGCCGAATTCGGCCGTTCCGTCGGCGGCGTGGTCAACATCATCACCAAGAGCGGTACCAACACCTTCGAAGCCGGCGGCCTGATCACTTATGAGCCGAAGCAATGGCGTTCGAAGTTCCGCGACATCTATTACGCGAATACCGGCGCCAACCCGGCCACCGACAATACCCTGCGCCTGGCCCGTGCCCAGAACGAGCGCGAGCAGAAGAGCTACAGCCTGTACGCAGGTGGTCCGATCATCCAGGACAAGCTGTTCTTCTTTGCCGCTGCCGAGATGACCGACCGCGACGACGGCTACACCAACGGCACCCGCGTGGCGTCGGCGGCATCGAACACGGCCTTCGGCTGGCGCGACCGCCAGATCAAGACCCAGCGCTACATGGGCAAGATCGACTGGAACATCAACGAAGACCATCGTCTCGAATTCACCGCCCTGGGCGACACGCCGAAGATCGACATCGCCGACAGCGGCTTCAACTATGCCGACCGCAGCCGCAACGGCATCGTCACCGCCCGCGCGCACTACGAGAACGTGGAGTCCCAAGGCTTCGTCGGCGGCAAGAGCAATATGCTGAAGTACACGGGCAACCTGACCCAGGACTTCACGCTGACCGCGCTGTATGGCAAATCGGAAATCAAGCGCGTCAACAGCTTCGAGGGCTACGATCCGAACGAGTTCTCGAAGACCTTCTCGCCGGACGTGCAGGTGCCGGGCCTGAGCTACACCAACCCGCAGTCGATCACGGGCACTGTCTTGGCCGACGGTTCCAAGGACATCGTCAAGTCTGGCCGTCTCGACCTGGAATACCGCCTCGGCGCACACACGCTGCGCGGCGGCCTGGATCAGACCAAGGTGCAGTCGCTGGCCGCGGGTGAATTCCGTGGCGGCGGCGGCCGCTGGACCTACTACAAGCAGGCCAACCCGAACACCTCGATCGACACCGTCGGCGGCTTCGTGATCCCGTCGCCGGCCAGCGGCGGCGGCTACGGTACCCAGGGCTACTACGTCACCAAGGACCTGTTCAACACGGTGACCGACTCCTACGCCGAACAGAGCGCGTTCTACCTGGAAGACAAGTGGCAGCTCCACAAGGACTTCCTGCTGACCGTGGGCCTGCGTAGCGAATCCTTCAAGAACCAGAACGGTCAAAAGCAGACCTTCCTGGACATGAAGAACCAGATCCAGCCGCGTCTCGCCGCCGCCTGGGACGTGAACGGCGACGCCAGCCTGAAGGTCTTCGGTACCGCCGGCCGCTACTCGGTGCCGATCCCGACCCACATCTCGGTGCGTGGCGCCGGCCGTTCGACCTTCACCGCCCAGTACTACACCTACACCGGCGTCGATGCGAAGGGCAACCCGACCGGCCTGGTCCAGCTGAGCCCGCCGCTCTCGAACAACAACGAGTACGGCCAGGACAAGGTCATCGCAACCCTGGCTGCGCTGGACATGAAGCCGGCCTACCAGGATGAGATCTCGCTGGGCTTCGAACGCGCCTGGTCGCCGACCCTGAACTTCGGCGGCAAGGTCACCTATCGCAAGCTGCGTCAGACCATCGACGACTTCTGCGACGTGCGTCCGTTCGAGCGCTATGCTGCCGCGAACAACATCGCCATCACCAACATCTTCTGGGGCGCTTCCTGCCAGACGTTCAACCCGGGCCAGGACAACACCTTCATGGTGGACTTCGCCGGCGATCCGAGCAAACTCACCAAGGTGCACCTGACCGCTGCCGAGCAGGGCTTCGACAAGCCGAGCCGTACCTATGCGGCCCTGGACCTGTTCGCAGAGCATCCGTTCCGCAACGGCTGGTATGGCAAGCTGTTCTACACCCTGTCGCGCAACAAGGGTAATACCGAAGGCCAGGTGAAGTCCGACAACGGCCAGACCGACGTCTCCGCAACCTCGACCTGGGATTACCCGGAAGCGATGAAGGGTGCCTATGGCCGCCTGCCGAACGACCGCAAGCACCAGATCAAGGCCTTCGGCTACTATGAAGTGACCAAGGAAGTGATGCTGGGTGGTAACGTGCTGCTGGCTTCGGGCCGTCCGCGCAGCTGCATCGGCAGCCTGCCGGTGCCGGGCGATTCGCCGAACTACTCGAACCAGAACTTCTACTGCTTCGGTGCAACCCGTGCACAGAACGTTCTGACCCCGCGTGGTACCGTCGGCGAGCTGCCATGGGACAAGCGTCTGGACCTGAACGTCGCTTATCGTCCGAACATGGTGCCGGGCCTGCAGGCGCGCGTCGACGTCTTCAACGTGTTCAACACCCAGACCGTGGAGAACGTGACCGAAGCCTACAACAACGGCAGCGCGAAGAGCTCGACCTACGAACTGCCGATCAGCTACACGGCGCCGCGTTCGGTCCGTCTGTCGGTGTCCTACGACAAGAAGTTCTGATCGTCGCTTAAGTCAGCCGATTGAAACGCCCCGGTTCGCCGGGGCGTTTTTTTTTGCGCCTGAGCAATTTGTTGTACGACTCCAACATGATATCCGCATGAATTGTATATACCGGCCTATGCATTGGTGTACTTACGCGCGCAGAAATGCAGCGGCCGGCGCAATGCGCCGCACCAATTTATTACACGCCGAAGAAGGCAGGGAGACGGAAGAGAAGTTCTTTAACTTTTGCTAAGTTCTGCGAAAAGTACCTGAACCGGCAAAAATTTTGTTCGGTGAAACGCGTTTATGCGGCAAGCATATTGCGGCGCAGCATACTTTGGAATGCCCGATGCAGCAGAACGGCGCACCGTTCAGAGGCGCAGCAAAGGTCTTGTTGATACATAAACCAAATTGACACCCAAAGAATACATATGCTTTTATTGCAAAACATTAACTTTGGTGGCATGCAGTTCGGGCATCCAATTTTGATAGATATAAATACACCTGTCAATACAATACGGGTCTAGGTGGTGATTTAAAAATGGGCAGTCCACAAAACGGTCCGAATCGAAAATAAGGGAATCACAATGTTGAAGAAATCAGTATTAGTTCACGCGCTTGCACTGGCTTTTGGGGGAGTAGCTTTGACCGTTGGTGTGGTCGAGCCGGCCATGGCGCAGTCGAACGCTTCAGGTTCGGTGTTCGGCAAGGTTGCCGCAGGCAGCGGCGACACCGTCGTCCTGAAGAGCAATGACACGAACGCGACCCGTACGGCCACTGTCGACGCAAGCGGCAGCTTCCGCGTTACCAGCCTTCCGATCGGCACCTATACCGTCACCCTGTCCAAGGGCGGCAACGTCGCCGGCACCACCCAGGTCGACGTGATCGCTGGCCAGGGCGTCGAAGCAAGCTTCGCCACCGCCGGCGTGCAGACCGTGCAGGTGACCGGCCGCCGCACCCGTATCGACGTGACCAACTCGGTCAACGGCGCTACCTTTACGGCCCGTGAACTGGACAAGCTGCCGATCGGCCGCAACGTCGACGCCATCATCCAGCTGGCCCCGAACACCACCCGCAGCGACCCGAGCTATGGCGCCGGCGCCAGCTTCGGCGGCGGCGCGGCCACCGAGAACGCTTACTACATCAACGGCATGACCGTGACCAACCCGCTGAGCGGCCTGGGCGCGATGGAACTGCCGTTCGGCGCGATTGCCCAGGCATCGGTCCTGACCGGCGGCTACGGCGTCGAATTCGGCCGTTCGATCGGCGGCGTGGTCAACATCACCACCAAATCCGGTACCAACACCTGGGAAGCCGGCGCCTACGCGTCGATCACCCCGGCCTCGACCCGCGCCAAGTACAAGGACCGCTACTACGCGAACACCGGCGCCTTCCCGGAAACTGACGGCAAACTGTACGTGCGCCGCTCGCAGAACGAACTGGAGCAGAAGCAGTTGTCGGCCTACGTCGGCGGCCCGCTGATCCAGGACACCCTGTTCGGCTTCGTCGCCCTCGAGCAGACCCGCAGCGATCAGGGTGCGGTTGCCGGCGTCTCCAGCGCCACCAACCTGGCTACCTCGGGCTGGCGTGACACCCAGACCAAGAACCGCCGCTACATGGGCAAGCTGGACTGGAACATCAACGACAACCACCGCCTGGAATTCACGTCCATCGGCGACCTGCCGGAATCGGATGCTTCCTTGCGCGGGTACGACTACGCGACCGGCGCCATCGGCTCGACCGTCACCTCATCGAACCATCAGCAATTCGGTCCGGACCAGTACAACGGCGGCAAGTTCAACAGCCTGCGCTACATCGGCAACATCACCGAAAACCTGACCATCAATGCCCTGTACGGCAAGATGAAGTCGGAACACATCTACGAGCCGAACGGCTACGATCCGACCCTGGCGCAGGTGTCGGCAGCGACGGCCAACCGCTATCCTGGCTTTAACTACACCAGCGGCCAGAAGGTCAGCGGCACCGTGCCGCTGAGCGGCTCGAGCGACGAAGTCCAGTCGAAGCGTCTGGACCTCGAGTACAAGCTGGGCTCCCACACCATCCGCGGCGGCGTGGACAACAACAAGATCGTGACCCAGTCCGCCGGCGTTGGCTATGCCGGCGGCAGCCTCTGGCAGTATCAGAAGACGACCAACGTGACCACGCCTCTGGTGGTGTCGGGCGGCGTCCTGCCGGCCGCGCTGAACACCTATGGCGGCATCGCTGCCCAGGGCTACTACGTCCGTAACATCGTCTACAAGACCTACTCGAACGCGTTTGCCGGCCAGGACGCCCAGTACCTGGAAGACCGCTGGCAGGTGACCAAGGATGTGCTGCTGACCGCCGGCGTGCGCCGTGAAGGCTTCTACAACGCCAACCAGAACGGCGACAAGTACATCGAGATGAAGAACCAGTGGCTGCCGCGCTTGAACGTGGCGTGGGACGTGAACGGCGACAGCACGTTCAAGGTCTACGGCAGCGCCGGCCGCTACACGGTGCCGATCCCGAGCTCGGTGGCACTGCGCGGCGCCAACGGTTCGACCTACACCTTCGAGTACTTCACCTATACCGGTACCGATGCGAACGGCCTGCCGACCGGCACCAACCGCATCCTGCAGCCGGTGTCGAACAACAACGAGTACGGCCAGGCCAAGGATCCGAAGACCGTCGCTGCGCAGGACATGAAGCCGGCCTACCAGGACGAGATCACGCTGGGCATGGACCGCCAGCTGACCCCGGACTTCGTCGTTGGCGCGAAGTTCACCTTCCGCAAGCTGCAATCGACCCTGGACGACACCTGCGATTCGCGTCCGTTCGATGCCTATGCCGTGGCGCACAACATCGACACCTCGAACTACGCCGGCTTCGGTTGCGCGACCTTCAATCCGGGCGAAGACAACAACTTCCTGGTCGACTATGCCGGCAACAAGAACTACACCCAGGTACACCTGAGCAAGGCCGATCTGGGCTTCGAGAAGCCGACGCGTAACTACGCGGCGCTGGACTTCAGCTTCGAGCACCCGTACCGCAACGGCTGGTGGGCAAAGCTCACCTATACCCTGTCGCGCAGCAAGGGTAATACCGAAGGCCAGACCCTGTCGGATACCGCCACCGCACAGGCTGAGGTAGCCGGCACCCAGACCTGGGACTATCCGGAGCAGATGATCGGCGCCGACGGCCTGCTGCCGAACGACCGCACGCACCAGATCAAAGCCTTCGGTTTCTACGACCTCACGCCTGAAGTGACCGTCGGCGGCAACCTGCTGCTGGCATCGGGCCGTCCCCGTTCGTGCTTCGGTACCGACCCGCTGCACCGCGGCGGCGACTACAGCAGCGCTGCACACTACTGCTTCGGCGCTGTCGCCGAGGAAAACGTGTACTCGCCGCGTGCCAACCTCGGCCGCCTGCCGTGGGAAAAGACTGTCGACCTGAACCTGGTCTACAAGCCGAAGTTCCTGCAAGGCCTGGGCCTGCGCGTGGACGTCTTCAACGCGTTCAACAGCCAGACGGTTGCGAAAGTGGACGAGACCTACAACAGCGACAGCGCACGCGTTGCTACGTACGAAATGCCGTCCTACTTCACCGCACCGCGCTCGATCAAGTTCAGCGCCGAGTACAACTACAAGTTCAAGTAATTAATTTGTAGTGTTTGGGGTCGGAGCCCGGTTCATCCGGATGGGCTCCGATCCCGGCTGATCAAGACCGATCAGGCAAGGCCCACGGTTCGCCGTGGGCCTTTTTCATTCCCCGGACCAGACGGCGTTCAGCGTCGCCAGCGCCGCCAGCCCGGCGGTCTCGGTGCGCAGCACCCGCGGCCCCATGGACAGCGCCAGCGCGCCCTGGGCCAGCGCCGCATCCTCTTCCTGCGCGCTGAAGCCGCCCTCCGGCCCGATCAGCAGGGTCACCGCCTGCGGCTTGGTATCGCGCGCCCAGCCGGCCAGCGATTGCACCGCGCGCGGCGATAATAAAATCCGCGGCTGGTCCGACGGCTGCGCGATGTAGCGTCCGAAATCCTGCAGCGGCAAAAGAAGGGCCAGCCGGTTGCGCCCGCTCTGCTCGGACGCCGCCACGATCACGCCTTCCCAGTGCGCCTGGCGCTTCTCCGCGCGCTCGCCCGACAATTTGACCACCGAACGCGCCGCCGCCAGCGGCTGGACCGCGGCCACGCCCAGTTCCACCGCTTTCTCGATAATCCAGTCCATCTTGCTTCCCTCGGGCAGGCCCTGGGCCAGGGTGACGGGGTAGGGGAGTTCGGCCTCGACGTCTTCGAAGGCGACGACATCGGCGCTGGCCCGGCGTTTGCCGATCTCGCGCAGGCGCGCGCGCGCCTGGCCGCCTCCGCCGTTGAACAGCACCACCTCGTCCCCCGGTTGCTGGCGCACGACGTGCAAGTGGTGGGCGACGGCTTCCGGCAGATCGACGATGGCGCCGGGAATCAGGGGCTGGGGGCAGTAAAAGCGTGGCATGGACGGCAAGCGATCTATATGGAGAAAGCGGCATTTTAAAGCGCCGGCGCACCGGTCTGGTAGAATACCCGGTTAAGGCCAGCAGTAATGACGCACAGCGCCACCGCTTTTCTATCCTCTGACTCACCACATCCATGAAACCAGTTCAAACCACCACCCTGATGGCCAACGCGATCCGCGCGCTGGCGATGGACGCTGTCCAGAAAGCCAATTCCGGCCACCCGGGCATGCCGATGGGCATGGCCGAGATCGCCGTCGCGCTGTGGGATGGCCACTATCGCCACAATCCGGCCAATCCGGGCTGGATGAACCGCGACCGCTTCCTGCTCTCGAACGGCCACGGCTCGATGCTGCATTACTCGCTGCTGCACCTGTCGGGCTACGACCTGTCGATGGACGACCTGCGCAGCTTCCGCCAGATGCACTCGAAGACCCCGGGCCACCCGGAAGTGCACATCACGCCGGGCGTGGAAACCACCACCGGCCCGCTGGGCCAGGGCATCGCCAACTCGGTGGGCATGGCGCTGGCCGAATGGCTGCTGGCGAAGGAATTCAACCGTCCGGGCTTCGACATCGTCGACCACCACACCTACGCCTTCCTGGGCGATGGCTGCCTGATGGAAGGCATCTCGCACGAAGTGGCCTCGCTGGCCGGCACCCTGCGCCTGAACAAGCTGATCTGGCTGTACGACGACAACGGCATCTCCATCGACGGTAAGGTCGAAGGCTGGTTCACCGACAACACCCCGCAGCGTTTCGCCGCCTACGGCTGGAACGTGATCCCGGACGTCGACGGCCACAGCGTCGAAGCCGTCGATGCGGCGATCGCCCAGGCCAAGACCTCGGACCGCCCGACCCTGATCTGCTGCAAGACCATCATCGGCAAGGGCTCGCCGAACCTGCAGGGCGGCGACAAGGTGCACGGCGCCGCGCTGGGCGAGAAGGAAGTCGCCGCAGTGCGCGAACACCTGATCTGGGATGCGATCCCCTTCGACATCCCGGCCCCGATCTACGAAGCGTGGGACCACAAGCAGAAGGGTCTTGAGGCCGAAGGCCAGTGGAACAAGCTGTTCGACGGCTACCGTGCGCAGTTCCCGGAACTGGCCTCGGAATTCGAGCGCCGCATGAAGGGTGAGCTGCCGGGCAAGTTCGAAGAGACCCTGGCCGCCGCCATCGCCGCGACCGTCGAGAAGAAAGAAACCATCGCCACCCGCAAGGCCAGCCAGAACGCGATCCAGGCCCTGGCGCCAGTGCTGCCGGAATTCCTGGGCGGCTCGGCCGACCTGACCGGCTCGAACCTGACCAACTGGAAGGAATCGATCGCGGTGCGCTCGGGCGTCCCGGGCAACCACATCAACTACGGCGTGCGCGAATTCGGCATGGCCGCCATGATGAACGGCATCGCCCTGCACGGCGGCTATATCCCGTTCGGCGCCACCTTCCTGACCTTCTCGGACTATAGCCGCAACGCGCTGCGCATGGCCGCGCTGATGAAGATCCGCTCGCTGTTCGTGTTCACCCACGACTCGATCGGCCTGGGCGAAGACGGCCCGACCCACCAGTCGGTCGAACACGTGTCCTCGCTGCGCCTGATCCCGAACCTGGACAACTGGCGTCCGTGCGACACCACCGAATCGATGGTGGCATGGGGCGAAGCCCTGAAGCGCACCGATGGTCCGGCGACCCTGATCTTCTCGCGCCAGAACCTGCCGTACATGGAGCGTGACGCTTCGACCGTCGCCTGCATCGCCAAGGGCGGCTACATCCTGCGCGACGCCGACAATCCGCGCGCCGTGCTGATCGCCACCGGTTCGGAAGTCGAACTGGCCGTGAACGCCGCCGCCACCCTGGCCGGCCAGGGTATCGCCGTGCGCGTGGTCTCGATGCCGTCGACCGACGTGTTCGACCGCCAGGACGCCGCCTACAAGCAGCAGGTACTGGGCAAGGGAATCCCTCGTGTGGCGATCGAAGCCGGCGTGACCGACTTCTGGTACAAGTACGTCGGCCTGGAAGGCGCCGTGGTCGGCATCGACACTTTCGGCGAATCGGCCCCGGCGCCGGTGCTGTTCAAGCACTTCGGCTTCACCGTGGACAACGTCGTGGGAAAAGTGAAATCCGTGCTGGTCTGACGATTTGAATTAAAAGATTTTTTTTCAATCAGGAGTAGACAATGACGATCAAAGTAGCAATCAATGGCTATGGCCGCATCGGCCGCAACGTGCTGCGTGCTTTCTATGAAGGCGGCAAGAAGCAGGACATCCAGATCGTGGCGATCAACGATCTCGGCAACGCCGAGCACAACGCCCACCTGACCCGCTACGACACCACCCACGGCAAGTTCCCGGGCACCGTCGTGGTCGAAGGCGACACCATGATCGTCAACGGCGACAGCATCCGCGTGTTCGCGCAGCGTAACCCGGCCGAAATCCCGTGGGGCGAGATGAAAGTGGACGTGGTGCTGGAGTGCACCGGCTTCTTCACCACCAAGGAAAAGGCTTCGGCCCACCTGAAGGGCGGCGCCAAGAAGGTCATCATCTCGGCGCCGGGCGGCAAGGACGTCGACGCCACCATCGTCTTCGGCGTCAACCAGGACGTGCTGAAGGCATCGGACACCGTGATCTCGAACGCCTCCTGCACCACCAACTGCCTGGCCCCGCTGGTCAAGCCGCTGCACGATGCAATCGGCCTGGAAACCGGCCTGATGACCACCGTGCACGCCTACACCAACGACCAGGTGCTGACCGACGTGATGCACGAAGACCTGCGCCGCGCCCGTTCGGCCACCCAGTCGATGATCCCGACCAAGACCGGCGCCGCCGCCGCGGTCGGCCTGGTGCTGCCGGAGCTGAACGGCAAGCTGGATGGCTATGCGATCCGCGTCCCGACGATCAACGTCTCGATCGTCGACCTGTCCTTCATCGCCAAGCGCGACACGACGGTCGAAGAGATCAACAAGATCATGAAGGACGCCTCGGAAGGCGCGTTGAAGGGCATCCTGACCTACAACACCGAGCCGCTGGTGTCGGTCGACTTCAACCACAACCCGGCATCGTCGAATTTCGACGCGACCCTGACCAAGGTCTCGGGCCGCCTGGTGAAGGTCTCGTCCTGGTACGACAACGAGTGGGGCTTCAGCAACCGCATGCTGGACACCACCGTGGCGCTGATGAACGCCAAATAATCGGCACGCGTCTTAGCTGAGCCTTAAAACAACGCCCCCGGACTGGGAAACTGGTCCGGGGGCGTTGTTTTTATGCTTTACGTCAGTACTATATTGGTATGAAGATGTTACGAAAATACAACGTATTGGTGTTTTGTGTATCAAAAAGCTACAAATTCTCACAAAAAATTTTTTCCCTCGGCGACACTCTAGAGGTGCATACATGCCGTGCACATAACAACTAGAAGCCGAGGGAATTAACTTGAACAAGCAACTCATACTCAAGCGTAGCGTTATCGCCGTTGCGATCGCACTGGGAGGCACGTCGATCACGTTCGCCCAAACCGTAAGTGGTAGTGGCAGCACTGTTAACAACAGCGGTAATGGAGACAACACGATCCAGCGCGTGGTCGTCACGGGCTCGAACATCAAGCGTACCGACAAGGAAGGCACCGCACCGGTCAGCGTCATGACCGCGGCCGATATCAAGGCCACCGGCGCGACCACCGTTGCCGACTTGATTAAATACGTCCCGTCGATGGGCTCGGACGGCAACCAGGACTTTGTCAGCGGCGGCGGTTTCGCCAAGGGCGCCGCTACCGCCTCGCTGCGCGGTTTTGGCTCGTCCTCGACCCTGATCCTGTTGAATGGCCGCCGCATGAACCCGGCGCCTTACGCCGACCCGAACACCGGCAACTCGGTCATCTATGACCTGAACAGCATCCCGATCTCGGCCATCGAGCGCGTCGAAGTCCTGCAGGACGGCGCCTCGGCCGTGTACGGTTCCGACGCCATCGCCGGCGTCATCAACTTCATCCTGAAGAAGAGCTACCAGGGTGCGGAAATCGCAGCGCGCTACGGCGCCAACGATGACCGCAACTTTGCCAAGAAGGGCGCCAACGTCATCTTCGGCAAGGGCGACCTGGACAACGACGGCTATACCTTCATGATCACCGGCGATATCAGCCAGCGCGATCGCACCAAGCGCAAGGACGCCACCGATATCGAGTACGAGCAGTACCAGATCATGAACGGCCGCTACAAGTCGAACTACTCGACTTATGTGTCCCAGTACCCGACCATCTTCAGGGAAACCAAGTCGGGCAGCAAGAACTTCGGCGTGACTCGCGCGACCGCACCGAACAACATCGTCTTCAGCTCGGCCTGCCCGGATTCCGAAAAGATCACTCTCGGCGAAAAGGACGGCCTGAACCCGGCCACCAGCACCATCCTGAACCGTACCGTCTGTAACTACGACGCGACCATCTACGACGAAGCCCAGGGCTGGGGCAAGGATATCAGCGTGCTGTCGCATGGTGAGCTTAAGCTGGGCAGTAACGTCGTCGGCTTTGCCGATCTCAGCTACAACCGCAACGACCGCCAATACACCGCTGCACCGATCACCGTCGGTACGACCAGCGTCGGCAGCTTCACCGCCAACGGTGTGGGTTCGCCGTTCCAGCTGATCCTGCCGGTCGGCCACCCGGACAATCCGTTTGCCACGGACCGCGCGTCGGCGTCTTATCGCTTCACCAGCCTGCGCGGCGGCTCGGCATCGCTGACCGAGGGCTACCGTGCCCTGGCTGGCCTGCGCGGCACCAACTTCGGCTGGGATTGGGAAAGCGCGCTGCTGTGGAACCGTTCGAACCGCGACGACGTCTACTACGGACGCCTGGTTCTTGCGACCCTGAACACCATCATGACCCAGAACCGTTCGCTGGCGTCCGTGAACGCCGACCCGAATATCGGCCACGATGCGGTGTCGAAGAACACCTCCCAGATCAGCCAGTGGGACCTGAAGGTCTCGCGTGAGTTCGGCCATCTGGCTGGTGGCGCGATCGGCGTCGCAGCCGGCGTTGAAGTCCGCCGCGAGAGCACCGACCTGAACCCGGATCCGATGGTCGCTTCCGGCCAGATCTACGGCCTTGCCAACACCATCCTGCACAGCGGCCGTACGATCAAGTCCGCGTTCGCAGAAACCCGCCTGCCGGTGTTGAAGAACGTGGAAATCGACATTGCCGGCCGGGTCGACAAATACCCTGACCTGAAGAGCAATTTCGTGCCGAAGATTGGCGCCAAGTGGACGATCACCGATGCAGTCGCTCTGCGCGGCACCTATGCCGAAGGTTTCCGCGCTCCGTCGCTGAGCCAGATCGTGCCGGGCGGCGCCCAGTACTTCCTAAACGGCGTCTGGGATCCGAAGCGTTGCGGTCCTGACCACCAGACCCCGATCGCGGGCGGCGGCACCGTCACCGACTGCGCGATCAACATTGCGGGCACCGGCGGCTTCAACCCGGACCTGAAGCCGGAAGAATCGAAGACTTGGAACATCGGTCTTATCTTCTCGCCGACCAGCAGCTTCGATGTGACGCTGGATTACTTCCACATCAAGCGTACCAACGAGATCGTGCTGGGCACGTCCAGCGAAGCGCTGAAGAACGAAGACCGCTTCCCGGGCAACGTGACCCGTAGCACCACCGGCCTGCTGGTGGATGCATCCGGCAATCCGATCCCTGGCACCGGCCAGCTGCTGATGGTCGCCACGCCGTGGGAAAACCAGGGCATGACCGAAGAAGGCGGCATCGACATCGAAGGCCATTACCGCATGCGTCTGGGCGAGTATGGCAACGTGACGAACACCCTGCGTGCGACCTACGTCCAGACCTACAAGATCCAGCAGTTCGCGGGTGACCCGATGAACAACGTGGCAGGCACCATCCCGGGCCTGAGCGACTGGCTGCTGTCGGCCGGCACCGCGATGCCGCGCTGGAAGAGCAGCTGGACCACCAACTGGAACCGTGGCGACCATAACGTGACCGCTTCGGTCAACTACGTGGGCCCGGTCTCGCTGCTGCGCCGCTACGATGGCGACACCAAGTACGCACAGCCGTTCTGCCACTTCGGTACCCGCAAGCCGACCGATGCAGCACCGGACCGCGACACCTCGAACCCGCTGTACGAGACCTTCTATCCGAAGTGCTCGGTCAAGGAATGGGTGACCTTCGGCCTGGGCTACACCTACACCGGCTTCAAGCACTGGACCCTGAGCGGCAACATCCAGAACCTGTTCGACACCAAGGCCCCGTACGATCCTAACTACACCGCGGGCGGCTTCAACGAAGACCTGCACAACCCGTACGGCCGTTACTTCAACTTCAGCGCACGCTACACTTTCTAAGTGTTGCTGCCTTGCCCGCCCGGTTAGCCGGGCGGTGCTGGATTTGCATGCAAAAAAGCCCGCCGGTGTGAACCGGCGGGCTTTTTACGTTTCCTGCCTCACTTCGCAGCGGAACCGATATTGCGGTCGATGAAGTTCATGACCGCCTCGCCCCACTTGATGTTGTTGCTTTCCTTGGTCCAGCCGTGGCCTTCGCCGGTCATGACCATCCACTCGACGCTGTTGCCCTGCTTGAGCAGCAGGTCGCGCATGCGTTCGCCGTGGATCAGCGGCACGCGCACGTCTTCGCTGCCGTAGGCCATCAGCACCGGCGCCTTGATCTTGCTGACGTTTTCCAGTGCCGACCTGGCTTTCATGTACGCCTGGTCGGTCTTGGGATCGCCGTGCATGCGCACGCCCAGGTCATCCATGATCGGGCTGTTGCTGGTGTCCGACCAGCTCACCGAGAACAGCAGGTTGATGTCGGTGACGCCGACAAAGTTCACGCCGCATTTGTACAGGTCGGGATCCTTCGCCAGGCCGTACATGGTGGCATAGCCGCCGTAGCTGGCGCCCATGATGCAGACGCGCTTCGGATCGACGATGCCCTGCTTGACCAGGGCCGCCACGCCATCGGTGATGTCGTCCTGCATCGCCATGCCCCACTGTTTCCAGCCCGCCGTGTGGTGCTTCCAGCCGAAGCCGGTCGACATGCGGAACTGCGGCTGCAGCACCGCATAGCCGCGCGAGGCCAGCATCTGCGCCAGCGGTTCATAGCCCGGGAGGTCGCGCGCGTGCGGACCGCCATGGATGTAGGCCACCAGCGGCAGCCCTTTGGCCGGCCGGTCGACCGGCAAGGTCAGGTAGGCCGGGATGTTGAGCCCGTCGCGCGCCGCGTAGTTGATCACGGTCTGGGGCGCCAGTTTCCTGTTGTCGAACTGGGGACGCATGCTGAACACCGGCTCCAGCACTTTTTTCGCGGTATCGAAGAAGTAGATCTGGCCAGGGTTGGTCGCGCTGTGCGCCACCGCCACCACGTGATCGCCGCGCCAGGAGAAGCTGACCTGCTGGCCGGGCAGGCTGGCGTCGAGCGTGGCCTGCATCTTCGCGTAGTCCTCGTCGAAGTAGTACAACTCGTCGACCATGCTCTGGAAGGCGACGCCGATGAGCTTCCGGCGCGGCTCGTCGAAGAGCAGGGTGCCGTTGATGTCGGCCTGCGGATGCTCGGCGATCATCTCGCCCGGCTTGTTGCTGGCGAAGTCCCAGACGTACACCGCCGCCTTGTCGCGCCCGTTGAAACGGCCGGCCACCAGCAGGGTCTTGTTGTCGAAATCGAAGCCCAGCGGATCCATGTCCTTGCCTTCGTCGATGTAGGCCGAATAGATCGCTTTCCAGGGCGATTTTTCATCGTCGCGGTAGTACACGGTCTGGATGATGCGCTTGGTGCCCGCTTCGACCTCCATCGAGGAGCCGACGCGCACCACGTTGGCGTGGTCCAGCAGCCAGCCGTTCACCTTGCCCGGATTGTCGAAGGTGAGCAGGGTGCGGCGGCCGGTGGTGGTGTCGAGGCGGAACACGTCGCTGGCGCCGAGCGCGGCGTCGCGGCCGCGCGCATTGTCGACCACGAACAGGTCGTTGCTGTCGCCGCCTGCGCGCTTGAGCACGGTGACCGGCTTGAATGGCACATTGCTGTTGCGTGCTTCCTGGATGCTGGCGCTCAGCTTGCGGAAGTTGCTGCCGTCGCGGTCGACCGCGTACAGGCCGCCACCGCCGTCGTTCTTCTCCAGCGTCTCGTCGCTGCCTTTGGTGATGCCGAACACCAGGCGCTTGTTATTGACCCAGTTGGGCGCGCTGATGTTCCAGTCCGGGTCGGACGCGACCACCTTGGGCTGGCGCGTGGCGAGGTCGATCACGGCCAGCACGAAGCGGCCGTTGCGCGGGGTTAGCACGGCCATGTTCTTGCCGTCGGGCGACAGGATGGGCTGGCCGCCGAACTGGGGCTTCTTGAAGAAATCGGCGACCGGGATCTGGCGGTCGGCGTTCACGTTCACGGTCGGGACCGGGCCGTCGGCAGCAATCGCCGTGGCCTGCAGGCCGGCGCCGAGCAGGGCTGCGGCAAGCAGCGCGGGGATGAGTTTCTTTTTCAAAATGCGTTCTCGTAAAGTGCTTGCACGGTCGAAAAAAGAAGCGCCGTAACCCGGAAGGTTGCGGCGCTTCTCGTACTTCATTCAGCTGATCAAGCCGGTTGGATTACTTGAAGCTGTAATCCGCGCTGACCTGGAAGTAGCGGCCCATCGGGTTGTGCAGGGCCTGGTAGAAGCCCAGGCCGCTCGACGGGTTGAACGGCGGCTTGCGGTCGAAGGCGTTCTGGATCGCGAAGCCCAGCTTCAGGTCCTTCATGCCCAACAGGCCCTTGTAGCTGCCGCCCAGGTTGACGACGGTGAACGACGGAATGTCGCGCTTGCACAGGTCGCCGTAGCCTTCGGTTTCGTACACGCAGTCGACGGTGTAGTCGCCGACCGGCGCCATGTGGCCGACCATGACCGCGTCAGCCGACAGCTGCCATGCCGCTTTCTTCCATGCCACGCCGAAAGTGGCCTGGACGCGCGGGGTGCCGCGGGTGCCGATGTACTCGATCTGCTCGTCGTCCGGCGACGGTGCGTTCTTGTACGAGCTCATGTACTGAACCTGCAGGCGCGGCTCCAGGCGGCCCCATTCGCCGAAGTTGAACTTGCCGCGCAGGTCGACGTCGATACCGCGCACGTCGGTTACCGCCACGTTGGTCAGCAGCAGCTTGACCAGCGAGATTTCGCCGGCGGTCGCACCCAGCGCCTTGTCGGCGTCGGTCAGCGGATCGCGCACGATCACTGCCGCCGGGTTGTTGGCGTAACGGGTCGGATCTTCGAGCACGCGGGTCAGGTCGTAGGTACCGATCTCGTTGTCGCGGCGGATGCGCCACGCGTCGACGGTGGCCACCAGCCAGCTGGTCGGCTCCATCGCCAGGCCCAGGGTGTAGCTCTTGGCCGTTTCAGGCGCCAGCGCCGGGTTGGCGCCGCTGTCGTAGGCGCTGCTCCAGCTGCAGCCATCCTTGAAGCTGGCGTTGCAGCGTGCCGGGTCGCGGAAGCCGTTCAGGAAGGCGTGACGCACGTCGCTCGAGTTTTCCACCAGGGTCGGGGCGCGGAAGCCTTCGGCATAGGTGCCGCGCACGACCAGGCGTGGCGAGACGGTCCACTTCATGCCGATCTTCGGCGTGGTCGAGGTGCCGTAGTCGGAGTAACGGTCGTGGCGCAGGGCCAGTTGCGCTTCCACGCTCTTCAGGACCGGCACCGTCATTTCGGCGTAGACCGATTTGATGGTGCGGCTGTTGGTGTAGCCCGCCGGGCTCTGGGCCTGGTGATACAGCTCGCCTTCGACCGAGAGCGGATCCGGGTTGGTCGTCAGCTTTTCGCGGCGCGCTTCGACGCCGGCGGCGACGCCGACGGCGCCCGCCGGCAGCTTGAACAGTTCACCGGACACCTTGCCGTCGATCTGGTACAGCGACGATTTGAAGCCGTCGACCGAGTCGTGCATGATCGAGCTCAGCAGGTTGCTGTTGCCGGCGGCGTTGCCGAAGATGAACTTGCCGCTGTTGTAAGCCTCGGTGAAGGGGGTGTACAGCAGGCCGCTGGTGTTGTGCGACTCGACTTTGCTGGTGCTCGCCATGGCGGCGGTTTCCCAGTCCCAGTTGCCGAAGCTGCCTTTGACGCCGGCGAGGTAGCGGGCGAAGTCGGTGGTGTTGTCCTGGCCCTGGCCCGGCAGGTCCTTCAGGCTGGCGCGCACGCGCACGCTGCCGTTGCCGCCGGCGAGGGTCTTGCCATCCGGACCGATCAGGTCTTGCGGGTACTGCGGCGAGTTGATCGGCAGTGCGCCGGTCGGCTGGCCGTTCTGGCCGGCGACCCAGTGGTACAGGCCGGTGACGCGCGCCTTGTTCTGGTGCGCGATCACTTCGCTGAAGGCGGTCGTGGTCGAATTGATCTGCCAGGTGCCGCGGCTGGTCAGGCCGATACGGTCGGTCTTGCCGCCCGAGTTGAAGTCGCCGTCGGCCAGGTCGTCGAACACGCAGACGGTGCCTTCGGTGCCGGCGCCGAACTGGACGCTGGCCGGAACCTGGCGGCTGGCCGGGCAGTTGCCGTCCAGCGAGCGGGCCACGAACTTGCCGGTCTTCTTGTCGGTCCAGTAGATGTTGCCCGGGTAGGTGTACAGGCTGCGGTTGTCCTTGTAGCCCCACTGGGTCCAGTTCTGGGTGCTGATGTAGTCGTCGCGCTTGCTCAGGAACATCGGCTTGCGCTGGCGCACGTCCAGGGTCGCGTACACGTTGTAGTGGTTGTCGACCAGGCTGCCGAAGCCGGCGCTCAGGGTGCTGCGCAGCTGGCGGCCGTCGCGGCGCGAGGATTGGCCCGCCGAGCCGCCGATTTCCACGCCCTGGAAGCTGTCGCGCATGATGATGTTGACCACGCCGGCAATCGCTTCCGAACCGTAGATCGCCGAGGCGCCGTCCTTCAGCACTTCGATGCGCTCGACGGCGCCGATCGGGATCGAGTTCAGGTCGACGAAGGTGGTCTGGAATTCCGGCTGCGCATACGGCGCCAGGCGGCGGCCGTTGATGAGCATCAGGGTGGCCTGGCTGCCGATGCCGCGCAGGTTCAGGCTGGACGCGCCGGCCGAGAAGCCGTTGGTGCGGTCTTCGCTGATGCCGCCGACGTTGGCCGAAATCGTCTTCAGAACTTCGGTCAGCGAGGTGGCGCCGCCGCGGACCATTTCGTCACGGGTAATGACCTGGACCGGGGAGGCGGTTTCTGCATTGATCCGGCGGATATTCGAGCCGGTCACGTACACACGGGCGACGGGCTTGCCATCGGCATCGGTGACGGTGTTCGGATTCGCGGCCGAGACCGGCGCTTCCTGTGCATAAACGAAAGCCGGGACGAGGCTCGAGCCGGCGGCGATGGTCATGGCGACTGCGATGACGCTCTGTTTGAGGGCAAATGCTTGTTTCAAGTTTTCTCCGTAATGCTGGACTAAGCAGTTCTTGTTTTACCCATCCATTGTGTGGATGGAATAACAAGTCTCGCAGAAATACGTCTTGCATCAAAGAAAACTTGCGTAGAAACAAGCACAACAATATTCGTTGTTGTTTTTACACAGCAATACAGCAACGAAAATTATTTTGCGTTACTTTGAGTTGCTTTACGTTACATAGGCACGGGGTAAGCCGGGCGGATCAGCGCTGTTTTGGCCAGGGCGTCAGGATCTCGAAACCGTCCCTGGTCACCGCGATCATGTGCTCCCATTGCGCCGACAAGGACTTGTCGGCCGTGACCACGGTCCAGCCATCGTCGAGCTGCTCGACATCCGGCTCGCCCATGTTCAGCATCGGCTCGACGGTGAAGGTCATGCCTTCCTTCAGCAGCAGGCCGGTGTTCGGGCGGCCGTAGTGCAGCACCTGCGGGTCTTCGTGGTAGACGCGGCCGATGCCGTGGCCGCAGTATTCGCGCACCACCGAATAGCCGTTCTTCTCGGCCAGGACCTGGATTGCATTGCCGACGTCGCCCAGGCGCGCGCCCGGCTTCACGGTGCGGATGCCGGCCATCATGGCGTCGAAGGTGACCTCGACCAGGCGCTTCGCTTCGGGGGAGGGCGTGCCGGCAAAGTACATGCGGCTGGTGTCGCCGTGCCAGCCGTCCTTGATGACGGTGACGTCGATGTTGATGATGTCGCCGTCCTTCAGCACTTCCTTTTCGCTGGGGATGCCGTGGCAGACCACGCCGTTCACCGAGGTGCACAGGGTCTTGGGGAAGCCGTGGTAGCCGACGTTGGCCGGGGTCGCCTTCTGCACCTTGCGGATGTATTCGTTGCAGCGCTTGTCCAGTTCCTCGGTCGAGACGCCGGGCTTGACGTGTTCGGCGATCATCTCCAGCACCTCGGCGGCCAGGCGGCCGGCCACGCGCATCTTGGCGATGTCCTTGTCGTTCTTGAGTTTGATGACCATGTATATATTAGTGTGATGGCCGGGCCAGGCGCCGGCATGCCGCTATGATAACCGGAATAAAAAAAGCGCCGGGCATGCCCGGCGCTTTCAGGTCCCTGAAGGGAAAGGATCAGAGCTTCACGCGGATACCTGCGTACCAGCGGCGGCCGATCGGGTCGTAGGTGCCCGCTTCGGTTTCGGTACCGGTGTCGTCACCCGGCAGGCCGGTGATGATCGGCGGCGCCTTGGTATTGAACGCGTTGTTCATGCCGAAGTACAGCTCGGTTCCCTTCATCAGCTGGTAGGACGCCTGCAGGTCGGTGTAGGTGCGCGAACCGATCTTGATCGAGTTGGCCGGCAGGTCGAAACCGGCCAGGAACTGGTCGTCCAGCGAGGAGCGGCCGATGTAGGTCATGGTCGCGCTCACGCTGAACTGGTTCCACTTGTAGCCGATGTCGAACAGGGCCTTGCTCTTCGGCGCGCCGATTTCACCGGCGAACGGATCCTGGTCGGCGCCCGGCAGCGGCACGTTGTACCCCTTCTTCACATACGTGTAGGCCAGCTTGGTCGACAGGCGGCCCGGGCCGACACGGTCGTTCCAGGCCGCGGTCAGGTCGACGCCTTCGGTGCCGAAGCCACCGCTGTTCGACACGGCGGTGTCGATGTACTGCAGCGAACCGGCGCTGTTCGAACCGGCTGCCGCCGGACGGCGGGTGATGAACTGGCAGAAGGTCGGGTTGGTGCCGTTGTAGCAGCTTTCCAGCGTGAACTGACGCGGGGTGCTGACGATCGCGTCGGCGATCTTGATGTTGAAGTAGTCAGCCGTGAAGGTGAAACGCTTCAGCGGGGCGATCGAACGCGGGGTCCAGACCACGCCGACGGTGGTCGAACGGCCTTTTTCCGCCGACAGGTTCGGGTTGCCGCGGTTGTAGCCGCTGATGCCCTGCAGGTCGGCCTGGGTCTGGGTGAACTTGCCGTTGGCGGCGATGTTCGCCGCCACGCCCGGCGCTGCACGGCAGAGTGCGTCATACGCGCCGGTCGAGGTGGCGGTCACGCCGATGCAGGGGTCGTTCAGGCCGGACGGGAAGTCCTGGCTCGGCGCCTGGTACAGTTCGTTGATGTTCGGCGCGCGGGTCGAGAGCGAACGGGTGCCGCGCAGTTTGACGTCGTCGACCAGCGACCACTCGAAGCCGGCGTTCCAGCTGTTGGTGCTGCCCACCGACGAGTAGTCGCCGTGGCGGACGGCGCCCAGGAAGCTCAGTTCCTTGACAAAGGGCATGCCCTTCAGCAGCGGCACGCGGGTCTCGACGAAGACTTCCTTGACGCTGAAGTCGCCGAAGGTCGGCGGGGTCGCGTTGCCGGCGTTCAGGCCGGCCTGGGTCAGCGCGTCCGGAACGGCTTCCGAGTATTCCTTGCGCCATTCGAAGCCCGCAGCCACGCCCAGCGGGCCAGCCGGCAGGTCCCAGATTTCGCTGTTGATCTGGCCGCCCACCAGTTTCTGGGTGGTGCGGGTCAGCAGCGAGCCCGGTGCGGTCACATAGGCCAGGGCGGCCGGCGAGATGCTGTTAAAGCCGAACACATTGATCGGCACGCAACCCTGGGCGCGGGCGTCTGCGCTGGCGCAGACCGGGGGGCCGCCGTTTTCGCCCGGAACCGCCTGCAGGGCGTTGGCGAAATTCAGGACGTTGACCTGGCCGGTCGACTGCTGGGCTTCCTTGGTCTGGCCGTAGCCGCCGTACACTTCGTAGTTCCAGGTCTTCCAGGCGTCGAATTCGCCCTTCAGGCCGGTGACGAAGCGGAAGGTGTCGCGGTCCGCGGTGCTGCTGCGGGTACCGACTTCGGACAGGCGGCGGGTGAAGTAGTAATCCGGGATGCCGTCGCCGTCGGTGTCGCTGATGCGGTCGTACAGGTACTGCGGCACCAGCGGGTTCTTCACCAGCGCGCCGTTGACCAGCGTTGCCGCCGGCACCTGGCCGGTGGTCGGGAAGATGTTTTCCGCCCCCAGTGCGAACGGTTCGATGGTCGAGGACACCTTGCTGGAGGCATAGGTGCCTTCCATGAAGATGCGGTGCTTCTCGTTGATCTTCAGCTCGCCGTTGGTGGCGAACAGGTAGCGGTCGACCGGCACCGCGATCGAACGGTAGAAGGAACGGTTGAAGCCGGTCGCACCTGCACCGCCGGCGCCGCCGTTGGTGCTCACCGGGATCGGATTGCCCTGGGCATCATAGGTATAGCTGCCGGTATCGTGATAGAAGGTGCCCTGCGGCGCAAAGCTCGAGTAGTAAGGCCTGACGGCAGTGAAGGCGTCGGCCGGATCGCCGGTCTGCAGCACCATCTTCGAATACTGGTCGACTGCCGAGGCTTCGCGGTCGCGCGACCACACCTGGCCCTGGCGCGAGAAGCCCAGGTGGCCCATCAGGTAGCCATCGTCGTTGCTGACGCCGAAGGTCGCCGAGAACTTGCGCTTCAGGTCGTCGGACTTGGCGCTCTGGCCGCCCTGGGCGTCCAGCATCACGCCGTTGAAGTTGCGCTTGGTGATGATGTTGACCACACCGGCCACGGCGTCGGAGCCGTAGGCTGCCGAAGCGCCGCCGGTCAGGAGTTCGACGCGCTCGATGAAATCGGTCGGGATGGCGTTCAGGTCGACTGCGGAATCGCCAGGGATGCCGGAAACGAAGCGGCGGCCGTTGACCAGCACCAGGGTACGCGAGATGCCCAGGTTACGCAGGTCGACGGTGGCGACGCCCACACTGGCGGTCTGGAAAGCCGAGTTGGTGCGGCTGATCGCCGGCGAGCCCATGGTCGGGTTTTCCAGCAGCACCTGCTGCAGGTTGGTGGCGCCCGAGGCGGCAATGTCGGCGGCCGACAGCACCTGCAGCGGCGACGGCGATTCGGCATTCGGCGAAGCGATGCGCGAACCGGTCACTTCGACGCGCTGCATGGCAACCGGCGCCTGGGCCTGCGGCTGGGCCGCGGCGGCCTGCTGTTGGGCAGCGCCACTCTGGTTCTGGCCATTCTGGGTCTGCATTTCCTGCGCATGGGCAGTACTGACGCCGAAGGCAACGCCACCCAGGCAGATCAGGCGGATCGACCGGGATAAGACTTTTTCCATCATGTTTGCAAAACTCCTAGGGTTAGGGCACGGCGAACTGATCAAGCCAACCGTGAAAAATGCCGTCGCTATTGCGACTTATTTGAAACAATGCAAAAAGTACATACATTCCTAAACAGCAATAAAATCATTCGGAATGTCGGGGTGTCAATCGTTTCCGTAGCATAAATACATGTTGTTGCTATTTTGCGTACATACAAACGTTCTTATGGCTTGCCTGACGAAACGGGCGATTCATGCGTCCTGATTGAAAAATTGCAGACGAGAATTGTTTCAAATTCCTTGCAAACCGGCCTGTGCAGTGTGTCATTGGCATTACGCTTTGCAAAGCTAGCACGGGAGAAATACACCCACGCGACATGTTTTCTTATTGCCTTGTCACTTTTGCGCAACGGTCATCATTGATTTTTTATCTTGTGGAAATTTTAAGAAGGTAAACGAATGCGGCCATGCACTTGGCATGGCCGTTGGGAAGGCGGAAAGGCGGGAAAGGGAAAGATCAGCCGAAACAGGCGCGCCAGAGGCGCACGACCACCCCGGCGTGGGAGGCCACCAGGGCCGGGTCGACCCTGGCCTGTTCCTGACCCTGCAGCCGCACCTGGTGCTGCAGCTTGCGCATCAGGCGGTAGGCGTCGGCAGCGCCCTGGGCCAGGGCCGGGTCGATCAGGCCGAGTTCGCCGAACATGCGCAGCAGGGTAATGTTGCCCTTGTTGGCGGTCAGCTGCGGATGTTCGAAGGAATGGCGCAGCACCAGGTACTGGACGATGAATTCGATGTCGATCATGCCGCCATCGTCGTGCTTCAGGTCGAAACTGCCGCTATCGCCGGGGTGGGCGTCATGCATGCGCTTGCGCATTTTCACCACTTCTTCGCGCAGTTCGGCTTCGCGCGCGCTCCTGTCCTGGCGCAGCACTTCCTCGCGGATGGCTTCGAAACGCGCGCCGATGCCGGCGTCGCCGGCGCAGAAGCGGGCCCGTGTCAGGGCCTGGTGCTCCCAGATCCAGGCCGAGCTGCGCTGGTAGCGCTCGAAGGCCCCGACCGACGACACCAGCATGCCGCTGGCGCCGTCCGGGCGCAGGGCGGTGTCGATGTCGAACAGGATGCCGGCCGGCGTGTGCGTGGTCATCCACGTGATGAAGCGCTGGGCCAGCTTGGCATAGTTGCCGGGCGCGTCCTGGTCTTCGTCATCGAACAGGAAGATCACGTCGAGGTCGGACACATAGCCCAGCTCCTTGCCGCCCAGCTTGCCGTAGGCGATCACGGCAAAGCGCGGCACCTCGCAGTGACGCCTGGCGATGGTGAGCCAGGCGCGCTGCACGACTTCGGCGACGATCAGGTCGGCCAGCGCCGACAGGTGGTCCGCCAGGCGCTCGACCGAGAGCTCGCCGGCCAGGTCCAGGGCCAGCAGGCGGAACAGCCGGGCGTGGTGGGCTTCGCGCAGGATGTCGAGCTGGCGTTCGGTGTCGCCTGCGGCGGCGTCCAGCTGGCCGGCCAGGCTGGCCGCCAGCGCAGCCAGTTCGTCGGCGCCGTTGCCGCGGCCGCGGTCGTCCAGCAGTTCGTCGAGCAGGATCGGGTGCTGGGTCAGGAAGGTGGCGGCCCAGCCGCTGGCATTGATCATGCGGATCACCCGCTCCAGCGTGTGCGGGTACTCGGTCAGCAGCGACAAATAGGCCGAGCGGCGCGCGATGGCCTCGAAGAAGTCGAGCAGGCGGCCGAGGGTGGCGGCGTGGCTGCCCAGGCCCGCTTCGCGCACGACCATGGCGATCTGCGCCAGGGCCGTGTTGACCAGCGCCCCCAGCCGGTTGCGGCTGGCTTCGGGCAGGGTCTGCAGGCGCGGCGCCTGCCAGGTCGCGACCAGGCGCGCGGCGGCTTCCTGCGGCCGGTCGAAGCCGAGGCTGGCCAGCTGCTGGGCGATGGCCTCGCTGTTTTCGGGGTCGCTCATGGTGGCCGCCGGGTCGACCTGGTCGCCGCCGGCCTTGTCGGTCTTGTCGGCGAAGATGGCGTCGAACTGGGCGGCCACGAAGACGCGCTGCTCGTCCAGGCGCGCCAGCAGGGCTGCTTCATGGGGCAGGCCCATCATCCGCGCCACTGCCTGCCGGTCCTCGGGTGAGGCGGGCAGGGTGTGGGTCTGGGCGTCTTCCAGGTATTGCAGGCGGTGTTCGAGATTCCGCAGGAAGGTATAGGCTTCCTGCAGGCGGTCGACGGTGTCCGCCGTCAGCAGTTCGCGCTCGGCCAGCAGGCGCAGGGTCTTGCGGGTCGAGCGTTCGCGCAGCGCCGGGTCGCGCCCGCCGCGGATCAGCTGGAACACCTGGGCCAGGAATTCGATCTCGCGGATGCCGCCGCGCCCCAGCTTGACGTTGTGGCTGCGCTCCGGATGCAGGCGCTCCTGGCGGTTGACCTCGGCGCGAATCTGGGCGTGCATGGTGCGGATCGCGTCGATCACGCCGAAGTCGAGGTAGCGCCGGAACACGAAGGGACGCACGATGGCGTCCAAAGCGGCGATGTCGGCCGGATCGCCGGTCACGGCCCGCGCCTTGACCCAGGCGTAGCGCTCCCACTCGCGGCCCTGCACGATCAGGTAATCCTCGACCATGTTCAGGCTGCAGGCCAGCGGGCCCGACTTGCCGTTCGGGCGCAGCGCCATGTCGACCCGGAAGGTGAAGCCGTCCTCGGTGATTTCCGCGATCGCGGCGATCAGCTTCTTGCCCAGGCGGATGAAGAATTCGTGGTTCGACAGCGAACGCTGGCCGGGGCCGGCCTGGGTATCGCCGTCTTCCGGGTAGACGAAGATGAGGTCGATGTCGGACGACACGTTGAGCTCGCCGCCGCCGTGCTTGCCCATCGCCAGCACCATCATCTGCTGGGGGCGGCCCGAGTCCTGGCCGATCGGGACGCCGTGGGCGGCCGTCATCTCCGCCATCAATTCTTGCAAATGGGACTGCACGGCGAAGTCGGCGAAACGGCTCATCGCCGTGACGACCTCATCGAGATCGGCGCGGCCGGCGAGGTCGCGCTCGATAATGGCGCAGATCAAAAGATTGCGAAGTCGGCGCATGGCGCGGCCCAGCGGCAGCCTGCTCCCACTATGGGAGGCGGTGGACTCGAGCTCCAGTGCTGCGCCGAAATCGAGGGAGGACAGCGATAATTCAGCCAGGGCGGCAAGGCGCCCGGCACGCGCCGGGTCGGCGCCGAGCCAGCGTTGGAGAAAGCGGGACGCGCTTGCAGCAGAATTCATGGGGCAGTTCCAGACGAGTTTGTACCTTCCGGGAGGCGTGCTATGCGGTAAAATTGCCCGCCATGCTGCCCTGGGTCAGCGTGATGGTAAGGTAGACGCCGCGAGCCTTGCAAGCGCTTCTCTTATTTATAGATTATTTACGGCGACGCCTTTATTTGAGCACCCTGATGCACAACCCGGAACAGCAGGCCGAACGAGGGGATGAGGACCGGCACGCGGCTGAGGCCCCGCATGTCGCGTCCACCCACGAGGACGCCCCCGTGCCTGCTTCCGACGCCCACGGCGGCCACGAGCACCTGCCGCTGTCCGAGCGCTGGCACCGCCTGCAGGCGGCCTACCGCTATGCCAACCTGGCCTCGCATCACGTGCTCGGCTTCACGGTCAAGGCCGTGCTGCTCGCCTATTTCACCTTCATGCTGCTGTTCCTGGCGCTGCGCTGGGCGGTCCTGCCGAACATCGACATGTACAAGCCGGACATCGAACGCGCCGCCAGCCGCGCGCTCGGCAACCAGGTCACGATCGCCCGCGTGTACGCCTCCTGGCGCGGCCTGCATCCGAATCTCTATCTGGGCGACGTCAGCGTGCGCGACCGCCAGGGCCGCCAGTTGCTCCTCCTGCCCTCGGTGTCGGCCACGCTCTCCTGGTGGTCGGTGGTGGCCGCCGAGCCGCGCTTCGACAGCCTGGAAGTCAACCGCCCGGAACTCGACATGCGGCGCACGCCCGACGGCGTGTTCTGGGTGGCCGGCGTGCGCATCGACCCGAACCGCAAGGAGGCGAGCAGCGGCGGCGGCGCCGACTGGCTGCTGCGCCAGCGCGAGATCGTGATCCGCGAAGGCCGCCTGTCCTGGACCGATGAGCTGCGCGCGGCCCCGGTGCTGGCGCTGTCCGACGTCACCATGGTGCTGCAGAGCCGCTGGACCGGACACCGCTTCGCCCTGCACGCGACGCCGCCCAGCGGCGTGTCCGATCCGCTCGACGTGCGCGCGCGCTTCAGCCACCCGGCCTTCGGCGCCCGCGCCTCCGACCCCAGCCGCTGGAAGGGCGAGCTGTATGCGGACCTGCGCAATACCGACCTGGCCAGCTGGAAGCAGTGGATCACCTATCCCTTCAATGTCGAGGCCGGACGCGGCTCGGTGCGCGCCTGGCTGGGCTTCGACCAGGCCCGCCTGGCCAGCTTCACCGCCGACCTCGGCCTGGCCGGCGTCAGCGCGCGCCTGGCGCCGGATGCGCCGCCGCTGCTGCTCACGCGCGTGGCCGGGCGCCTCTCGGCGCGCGAGGAGATCAAGCCCGGCCTTGATGAGGGCAAGCCGACCTTCGGCGCGCTCGGCCACAGCATCGCCCTGGAGAATTTTTCGGTCGTGACCCGCGACGGCGTGGTGCTGCCGCCCGCCACGCTGACCGAGATCTGGCGCCCGGCCGCACGCGGCAAGCCGGAGCGCTTCGAAGTCCACGCCGACAGGCTCGACCTCGGCGCCGTCGCTACCCTGGCGGCCCAGATGCCGCTGGCGCCCCGGCATCGCGAACTGCTGGGCGAGCTGGCGCCGCAGGGCCGCCTGCTGGATGCCGACGTCGAATGGGAAGGGCATTTCCCCAAAGTGACCGCCTGGCGCGTGCGCGGCCAGGTCGAAGGCCTGGGGATAGCGCCGCTGGCGGCGCGCGCGGCCCAGGCGGCCGAGGGCGCGACCCCGGCCCAGCCGGCGCGGGCGGCGCTGCCGGGCGTACGTAACCTGAGCGGCAGCATCGACGCCAGCGACCGCGGCGGCAGCCTGAACATCGCTTCCGAACGCCTGGCGCTGGCGCTGCCGGCCTGGTTTGCCGACCCCGAGATGGCCTTCGACCAGCTGGGCCTGCGCGCGCGCTGGTCCTATCCACAGGACGAGCAGCTGCTGGTCGAGGTCGACGGTTTCGATTTCAGCCAGGGCAGCCTGAAAGGCACGCTGTCGGGCCGCCACGTGCTGCCGCTGGGCCAGGGTAAAGGCGCGGGCAATGCCGACTTCAGCGGCACCGTGGACGGCTTCGACATTGCCAGCATCGGGCGCTGGCTGCCGCTGGCCACCCACGACAACCTGCGCGACTGGCTGACCGGGGCCCTGCAGGGCGGTACCCTGCGCGATGCGCGGGTGCGCCTGCGCGGCGATCTTTCCCACTTCCCCTTCCACGGCGACACCCCGGCGGAACGCGCGCGCGGCGAATTCCGCGTCAGCGGCCGCATCGACAACGGCAAGCTCGAATATGCGCCCTCGCACCGCAGCCCCGAGGGTAAACCCCTGTGGCCGCTGCTGGAGAACATCAACGGCAGCATCGTGTTCGACCGCGCGCGCATGGACATCCACGCCGACAGTGCGCGCACCCTGGGCCTGAGCCTGAACAATGTGCGCGCCGTGATCCCGGAACTGGGCGCGCACGAATCGATGCTGGACATCGACGGCAGCGCTGCCGGCCAGTTGCAGGACTTCCTGCGCTACGTGGCGACCAGCCCGGTGCTGGAATGGATCGGCCACTTCACGGAAGACACGAAAGGCACGGGCGCCGCGCGCCTCGGGCTCAAGCTGCACCTGCCGCTGGCGAACCTGCACGAGGCCAAGGTCCAGGGCGCCCTGCAGCTGATGAGCAACGACGTGACCCTGTTCCCGGAACTGCCGCCCATCCAGGCCGCGCTGGGCAAGGTCGAATTCAGCGAGCACGGGGTGAACCTGAACGGCATCGGCGCCAGCTTCCTGGGCGGCCCGCTGCAGCTGTCGGGCGGCACCCAGCGCGACGGCGCCATCGTGATCCGCATGGCCGGCACCGCCACCGCCGAGGGCATGCGCGCCACCAGCTCCCTGCCGGCCCTGCAGCGCCTGGCCGGCAAGCTGTCCGGCGGGGCGCGCTTCGGCGGCTCGGTGACGGTGAAGGACCATCAATCCCAGATCGTGCTCGATTCGAACCTGGCCGGTCTCGGCGTCGAGCTGCCGGCCCCGCTCAACAAGCCGGCCGCCGAAGCGCTGCCGCTGCACTTCGTCCTGAACGGCCAGCCGCTAGGCGAAAACGGCGTGGCCCACGACGAGATCCGCATCGGCCTCGGCAGCACGATCGCCGCGCGTTACGTGCGCGAACGGCAGCCGCACGGCCCCTGGATCGTCAAGCGCGGCGGCATCGGCGTGAACCTGCCGGCGCCGGAGCCGGACAGCGGCATGATGATCAACGTGAACATGAAGACGGTGAACGTCGACCGCTGGCTGGCCGCGGCGAACGAGATCGCCGCATCGTCCGAAGGCACGAATCCGGCTGCGGCCGCGGCGGCAGGCGCGGCCGAGGCCGGACAGGGCGGCGGCATGGCGCAATACGTGGTGCCGGACCTGATCGGCGCGCGTGCCGGCGAACTGGTCATCGGCGAGCGCCCGCTGCACGAGGTGGTGCTGGGCGTGTCGCACCTGCCGGGCGTGTGGCAGGCCAGTGTCGACTCGCGCCAGGTGACCGGCTATGTGACCTGGAACGAGGCGCAGAATGGGCAGGGCATGGGCAAGGTCACGGCGCGCCTGGCCTCGCTCGACATCCCGGAATCTTCGGCCGCCGAGGTCAAGGACCTGCTGGAATCGAACAAGGCCGGCAGCGCCGGCATCCCGGGCCTGGACATCGTCGCCGAGCGCTTCGAGCTGTTCGACAAGCAGTTCGGCCGCCTGGAGCTCGTCGCCAGCAATGCCCAGGCCCTGGCCGGGCGCGAATGGCGCATCGACCGCCTCGCCATCACCAATCCGGACGGCCAGCTGAAGGCCAACGGGCGCTGGCTCACGCGCGACGGCAAGAGCAATACCGCCCTGAACTTCAACCTCGACATCAGCGACGCCGGCCGCCTGCTGGACCGCCTCGGCTTCCCGGGCACCCTGCGCCGCGGCAAGGGCTCGCTGTCCGGCGACGTCTCCTGGTCCGGCCTGCCGTATTCGCTGGACATCCCCAGCCTGTCCGGCCAGGTGCAGATGAACGTCGAGGACGGCCAGTTCCTCAAGAAGGACCCGGGCGCCGCCAAGCTGCTGGGCGTGCTGAGCCTGCAGATGCTGCCGCGCATGCTCAAGCTCGACTTCCACGACGTGTTCTCGGAGGGACTCGCCTTCGACGGCATTACGGCCAACGCCATGATCTCGCGCGGGGTGGTGCACACCGATAACCTTAAAATGCATGGGGTGGCGGCTACCGTGCTGATGGACGGCACCGCCGACATCGCCAACGAATCGACCAACCTGCACGTGGTGGTGATCCCGGAATTCAACCTGGGCACCGGCCCGCTGGTGTATGCGCTGGCGGTGAACCCGGTCATCGGCCTGGGCAGCTACCTGGCCCAGCTGTTCCTGCGGGCGCCGGTGATGAAGGCGCTCACTTACCACATGCAGGTGACCGGACCGTGGAAGTCGCCGAATGTGATCAAGCTGGACAGCCAGGCGGCGAATGCGGCGGCCACCGCCGCCGCCGCCGAAGCGGCAGCGAAGAAGAAAGGGCAATGATGAGCAAGACGACAGTCGCAGCAGTGCAGATGGTGTCCTCGCCCAGCGTGGACGAGAACCTGGAAACCGCGCGCCGCCTGCTGGCGCAAGCGGCGGATGGCGGCGCGAAGCTGGTCACCCTGCCGGAATACTGGCCCATCATGGGTATGCTTGACACCGACAAGGTCGGCCTTGCCGAGCAGCCGGGCCAGGGCCTGATCCAGGAATTCATGGCGGCGCAGGCGCGCCAGCACGGCATCTGGCTGATCGGCGGCACCATGCCGATCGCATCCGGCGACAGCGGCCGCGTGCTGAACACCACCCTGGTCTACGACCCGGAAGGGCAGCCCGTCAGCCGCTACGACAAGATCCACCTGTTCGGCTTCACCAAGGGCGATGAATCCTACGACGAAGCGCGCACCATCGTGCCGGGCGCCGCCGTCGGCACCTTCGAAGCGCCCTTCGGGCGGGTCGGCCTGTCGGTCTGCTACGACCTGCGCTTCCCGGAGTTATACCGGGCGATGGGCGAATGTGCGCTGATCGTGGTGCCGGCCGCCTTCACCCACACGACCGGCATGGCCCACTGGGAAGTGCTGCTGCGCGCCCGCGCGATCGAAAACCAGTGCTACGTGCTGGCCTCGGCCCAGGGCGGCACCCACCGCAATGGCCGCCGCACCTTCGGACACAGCATGCTGATCGGGCCCTGGGGCGAAGTGCGCGGCCAGTTGCCGGAAGGCGAGGGCGTGGTGATTGGCGAGATCGATACCGGGTTCCTGGCTGAGGTACGGCAGAGCTTGCCGGCGCTGAAGCACCGTAAACTGTAAAAAAACTGGATATGGCACAATGCCTTATCCCTATCAGAAAGACCTGAACATGACGCCATTCGAACCGAATCTTTCCTCCCTCGCAGTCGCGCGCGACGTGCTGTTGACGCCGTTCGGGCTCGACGAAGGCAAGCTCATCACCACGCTCGGAACGATGTTCACGCACAAGGTCGACTATGCCGACCTGTATTTCCAGTTCACCAAGAGTGAGGGCTGGAGCCTGGAAGAAGGCATCGTCAAGAGCGGCAGCTTCTCGATCGACCAGGGTGTCGGCGTGCGCGCCGTGTCCGGCGACAAGACCGCCTTCTCCTATTCCGACGAGATCTCGCAGGCCGCGCTGCTCGACGCCGCCGCAGCCACCCGCACCATCGCGCGCGCCGGCGCCGGCCGCATCAAGGTCGCCTCCAGCATCCAGCAGAGCGGCGGCCGCTCGCTCTACCTGCCGCACGATCCGCTGAACTCGCTCGACGCCACCGCCAAGGTGAAACTGCTGGAGCGCGTCGAGAAGATCGCGCGCGCCAAGGACCCGCGCGTGGTGCAGGTGATGGCCGGCCTGGCCGGCGAATACGACGTCGTGCTGGTGGTGCGCAGCGATGGCGTGCTGGCGGCCGACATCCGTCCGCTGGTGCGCGTGTCCGTTACCGTGATCGCCGAACAGGATGGCCGCCGCGAGGTGGGTTCGTCCGGCGGCGGCGGCCGCTACGACTACAGCTATTTCAGCGACGAACTGCTCGACAAGTACGCCAGCGAAGCCGTGCAGTCGGCACTGGTGAACCTGGAAGCGCGCCCGGCCCCGGCCGGTCCGATGACCGTGGTGCTCGGCCCGGGCTGGCCCGGCGTGCTGCTGCACGAGGCGGTCGGCCACGGCCTGGAAGGCGACTTCAACCGCAAAGGCTCGTCCTCCTACTCCGGCATGATTGGCCAGCGCGTTGCCGCCAAGGGCGTGACCGTGGTCGACGACGGCACCCTGCAGGACCGCCGCGGCTCGCTGAACATGGACGACGAAGGCAACCCGACCCAGTGCACCACGCTGATCGAGGACGGCATCCTGAAGGGCTATATCCAGGACACGATGAATGCGCGCCTGATGAAGATGCCGATTACCGGCAACGCGCGCCGCGAATCCTTCGCCCACCTGCCGATGCCGCGCATGACCAACACCTACATGCTGGCCGGCGACAAGGACCCACAGGAGATCCTGGCCTCGGTCAAGAACGGCATCTACGCGGTCAACTTCGGCGGCGGCCAGGTCGACATCACCAACGGCAAGTTCGTGTTCTCGGCCAGCGAGGCCTATATGATCGAGGACGGCAAGGTGACCTATCCGGTGAAGGGCGCAACCCTGATCGGCAACGGCCCTGACGTGATGAACCGCATTTCCATGATCGGCAACGACATGCGCCTGGATTCGGGCGTGGGCGTGTGCGGCAAGGAAGGCCAGAGCGTGCCGGTGGGCGTGGGCCAGCCGACCCTGCGTATCGATGGGGTGACGGTGGGCGGCACGGCTTAAACCTTCATCTCCTGCGAAAAAAGAGAAAAATGCCTGCGGAAACGCAGGCATTTTTCGTTGACGCTAGTGCTGAGCCAGTGCTGACTCAGAAGGTATAACGCGCGCCCAGGCTAAACAGCCGCCCACGCGCACCCTCGTAATCCAGCGGGTTAAACGAGGTAGCGCCATAGGTGGTCGGATCGAGCGGCGCGACCTTGTCGAACAGGTTCTGGATCGAGCCGAACACTTCCCACTGCGGCGCCGGCTTCCAGCGCGCCGTCAGGTCCCAGGTGATGAAGGAGGGCAGTTCGCAGCTGGCGTTCGGCGTGTTGCCGCCGTTGTCGAAGGTGATCGCGCATTCGTCGCCGCGGAACAGGGTGTTGTCGATCTTGCCGCGGAAGTTGGCGTTTAGCGAAGCCCGCCAGTCGTTGCGCTCCCAGCCGAAGCGGAAGTTGGCGCGGTTGTCGGGCGTGCCCGTGCAGTTCGTCACGTCGCAGTTGCCGTGGGTGCCGGCGAATTCGCGCGAGGTGCCGTCCGGCTCGGTACGCAGCCATTCGAAGAAGTGGGTGTACTTGACGTCGAAGGTCGCCTTTCCGTAGTTGTTCGGCAGATTGTGGGCATAGCGCGCATCGACGTCGATGCCGCGCACCTTGGTCTGGTTCGAGTTGATATAGCGGGTCAGGACCGCGGTGATCGGGCCGGGGTCGCCGGGAATGCCGCTTACATTGGTCGCATCGCGGGCCACCGAGCCGGCGGCGATGGCGGAATCGATCTGCTCCTGGTTGATCTCGTTCTTGCGCTTGATCTTCCAGTAGTCGATCGAGATGCTGGTGCGCGGCAGCGGGTCCCAGATCACGCCCAGGCTGTAGTTGCGCGAGCGTTCCGGCGACAGGGCCGGGTTGGGCGAGGTGATCACTGCCACCGCCGCCGTGTTGCAGGCGCTGGCAATACCCAGGGCGCAGCGCACCGGATCCTCGGCGGTCGCGAACGCAGCCAGGCCGCCGCGTCCGTTCTCGGCGAAGCTCGGCGCCCGGAAGCCCCGTGCGAAGGTGCCGCGCAAGGCGAAGGAGCGCGTCGGCGTCCATTTCAGGCCGGCTTTCGGGGTGTAGGAGTCGCCGACGTCGGTGAAGTGGTCCCAGCGTACCGCCGCCGAGGCTTCGAGGTTGAAGGGCAGCGGCGCCAGTGCCTCGCCGTACAGCGCGAACACATTGCGCTGGCCGGCATAGGCCGAGTAGCCCAGGCCGATGACGTTGCCGCGTTCGGTGCCCATGGTCGGCTGCAGCTCGGTCTTTTCGTGGCGCCATTCGGTGCCGACCGCCAGGCCCAGCGGACCGGCCAGGAAGGGCAGGCCGGCGAACTCGCGCGTGGCTTTCAGGTCCCACTGGACCATCTTGGTGTTGGCCGGGTTGCCGATGGCCGGCGACAGGGCCGCGTACAGGGCCGGCGAATTCAGGCCGGCGTTCTCGCCGATGCGCCAGACCGTACCCGGCGGCAGCGCCGCATAGGCCGGGCTGTTGGCCGTTGCCGCCGCCACGTTTTCCGGGCTCGGGTCGAGCAGGGCGCGGGCGACGTCGCGCTGCAGGAAGCCGCGGTTGGTGGTGTAGACGTGGTTGTGCGAGAACAGCAGCGCGGAATCCCAGTCCCAGCCGTAATTGCTGCCCTTGAGGCCGCCGACCCAGCGCACGAACTGGCCTTCGAAGCGGGCAGTGGTGGGGCCGACGTCGGCCGCCAGGTAGCGCAGGGT